>NZ_JARFVC010000017.1 GCF_029193815.1 Cytobacillus sp. S13-E01 | reverse complement strand
TACTCAGCGTTTCTGCTTTATTGTTCTGAAGATACCTTAGAAAAACCAAATAGAAATAAATGTCTACAAGAATTTAATTCTTTTTACGATAAACATCAACACTGTATTGAACAAATAAGAAACAACCGTGTAGTTGTTTTAAATAGTGGAATTAAAATAAACAAAGTCGTATCTTGATTTTAAAAACAGGGGTTTGACTTCGCCTCTGTCTTCACATGAAGAGAAAACAGACGCCAATGTGGTCGGTGGATCGCTTGTCTGTTGGTTTTCACCCCTGTAGTTAGTGCGTAACGCCGATGGGAGTTCGACTCCATGTACGCTTGCGAGAATCTATATGTGAGAACCCACGTGGGCTTGCCCCGTGGAGTGGGTCAGAGTTCATCTTGTGTGTTATCTGCACCATATTGTTGATTAGTTGATTGCGTAGAACCAAATCTTTTTTCAGGCTTAGGTCCAGCATTTCCTTTCACACTTGCAGCACTAACACCACGTTTTGAAGGACTCTTTTCTCTTTTAGCCATTGCTTGTAATCACCTCCTTGCTTAGAATTACCAAATTCAAGATTTTCAATGCAAAATAATATTCATAACCTGTCGCTGAGCGGGTACCCTGCGCTTTTCGAAAATATAAGCAGTATTTAAAATTAGAATTTAGTTTGGGTGTCTAGCTCTAGGCGCCATCGGCTCGAGGCCATAAGCCAATCCGTCTAGAAGGTAAAGAAGCCCGCTCGTCTTATGCTTGTCACCGATAAGCGGGAACCTTACGCTTTTCGGTATAAATTTTTTAAAAATTTGAATTTGTTACACTTATGTATTGCGAAAAAAGTAAAAATCCGCTATATTTAGAGATAAGAACTCATTCTAATTAACGGATATTTTTTTGGAATAAAAATGAATGAGCATTCATTCAAAAGTGCAAAGGGGGAAGCTATGAATGATCCAAAGTATTAAAAAGGCTGCTGTTCTTGGCTCAGGTGTAATGGGATCTGGGATTGCAGCACACTTAGCAAACATTGGGATACCTACTTTATTATTGGATATTGTTCCTCGTGAACTTTCAAAAGACGAGGAAAAGAAAGGGCTTACATTAGAGGATAAGCAGGTGCGTAACCGCTTAAGTAATGGTGCCCTTCAAAAACTATTAAAACAAAAACCAGCTCCATTAACATCAAAAGGTAATCTGGCGCTTCTTGAGGCAGGTAACATGGAAGATGATATGGAACGTTTATCAGAAGTAGATTGGATTATTGAGGTCGTTGTTGAGAATCTTGATATAAAGAAAAAAGTTTTCGCTCGTATTGATGAGGTGAGAAAACCAGGAAGTATTGTAAGCTCAAATACATCTGGAATTTCAGTAGAGGCCATGATTGAAGGACGTTCAGAGGATTTGCAAAAACATTTCTTAGGAACGCATTTCTTTAACCCACCGCGCTACTTGAAATTACTAGAAGTTATACCAACTAAGCATACAAGTCCTGGAGTTCTAGCTTTCGTGAAGGAATTCGCTGAAGATGTACTTGGTAAAGGTGTGGTAGAAGCAAAGGACACACCAAATTTTATTGCTAACCGTATTGGAACATATGGTCTTCTTGTAACAGTTCAAGAAATGCTTAAAGGCGGTTATAGTGTCGGAGAAGTAGATTCTGTAACAGGACCAATGGTAGGTCGTCCTAAAAGTGCAACATTCCGTACACTTGATGTAGTGGGATTAGATACGTTTGTCCATGTCGCTAATAATGTATATGAGCAGGTAGAAGGCAAAGAAAAGGAAGTTTTTGAGGTACCGGCATTTATGAAAACAATGCTGGAAAAAGGCTGGTTAGGAAGTAAGTCAGGGCAAGGGTTTTTCCTAAAGCAAGGAAAAGAGATTCTAGAATTAGATCCAGAAACGCTAGAATACGGACCAAGAAAGAAATTAAAAACTGCTGCTACTGAAATGAGTAAGCAAGCAAAAAAACTACCTGAAAAATTAAAAGCTTTGGTGTACGCAGATGACCGCGCAGGAAAGCTATTATGGAATATAACGAGCCCAGCACTTATCTATTCAGCCAATTTATTAGGTGAAATTGCTGACGATATTGTTGCGATTGATCAAGCGATGAAATGGGGATTTGGTTGGGAACTAGGTCCATTTGAAACGTGGGATGCTATCGGGTTAGAGGACTCTATTAGAAAACTAGAAGCAGAAGGTACAATAGTTCCGAAATGGGTTATAGATATGATTGAAAATGGCTTTACCTCATTTTATAAAAACGAAAATGGGACACGTAGCTTCTATACCAATGGCGAGTATAAAATAATAGAAGAAAACCCTAAAAATATCAACATCAAAAGTCTAAAAGAGAAAAATGGAGTTATTAAGAAAAACAGTGGAGCTAGTTTAATAGACTTAGGTGATGGTGTTGCCTTACTTGAATTCCACTCTCCGAATAACTCTATAGGGTTAGATGTTATTCAAATGATTAATTACTCAATTGATGAGGTTAACCGTAACTTTAACGGTCTTGTAATTGGAAACCAAGGTAAGAATTTCTGCGTTGGTGCCAACCTTGCCATGATGCTTATGGAAGCTCAAGATGACAATTTCTTTGAACTTGATATGGTCGTTCGTCAATTCCAACAAGCCATGATGAAGGTTAAATATAGTTCTAAACCAGTCGTGACAGCACCATTTGGAATGACACTTGGTGGCGGGGCGGAGCTTTGCTTACCATCAAGCCATATCCAAGCATCTAGTGAAACGTATATGGGATTAGTAGAAGTTGGCGTTGGTTTACTTCCTGGTGGAGGCGGAAACAAAGAGCTTTATATTAAGCATCTTGAAAACATCCCTAATGGAGTGGAATTTGATCTTCAAAAGGTTGCGAACAAGGTTTTTGAGTCAATTGCAATGGCTAAAGTATCAACTTCAGTACATGAAGCACGTGAAAATAACTTCTTAAATAATTCAGATGGTGTGAGCTTTAATGGCGATCACTTATTATATGATGCTAAGCAAGCGGTACTGTCTCTTCATGAGAAAGGTTATAAAGCGCCAGTTCGCAAAAAAGTGCCTGTGGTTGGAGAATCAGGATATGCAACGCTTCTACTAGGAGCACAAGCAATGCTTTACTCTGGATACATTTCAGAGCATGACTTAACAATCGCTAAAAAGGTCGCTTATGTAATTGCTGGTGGTAGTGTGCCTTATGGAACTGAAGTCGATGAACAATATTTATTAGACTTAGAGCGAGAAGCATTCTTGAGCTTAATTGGTGAACCTAAATCACAACAACGAATGCAACACATGCTAGTAAAAGGTAAACCATTACGTAATTAATAAAAGGTTTAAATTATATAGATAAAATTCAACTAAGGGCTGACCTAGTTTTGGGGCCCTAGTCGGGTTTAAAGTAACAAAAAATGTATGTGGAAATTGAAATGGGGGGAATTTTGTGAGAGAAGCGGTCATAGTAGCAGGAGCAAGAACTCCAGTCGGAAAATCTAAAAAAGGTACACTTGCAAATGTACGTCCAGATGATTTAGGTGCTCTAGTTGTTAAAGAGACGCTAAAACGAGCTGGTAATTATGAAGGTAATATTGATGATCTTATTATTGGGTGCGCTATGCCTGAGGCAGAGCAAGGATTAAATATGGCACGAAACATTGGGGCTTTAGCTGGATTAGATCATTCTGTGCCAGCAATTACAATTAATAGGTATTGTTCTTCAGGACTTCAAGCTATTGCTTATGGGGCTGAGCGGATTATGCTTGGTCACTCTGATACAGTGCTTGCAGGTGGAGCTGAGTCTATGAGTCTAGTACCTATGATGGGTCATACTGTTAGACCTAATTTAAAGCTGGCGGAAAATGCGCCAGAATATTATATGGGTATGGGCCATACAGCTGAACAAGTCGCATTGAAGTATGGAATAAGCCGTGAAGAACAAGATGCTTTTGCTGTACGAAGCCACGAACGTGCCGCTGCTGCAATTTCTGCGGGGAAATTCGTAGATGAAATTGTACCAGTAGAAGTAACAAATCGTAGTGTCGGCGATGACATGAAAATTAGAGAACAACAACTTTTATTTGCTCAAGATGAAGGTGTTCGTGCGGGAACAACAGTTGAAGTACTATCAAAACTTCGACCAGCCTTTAATGTTAGAGGAACAGTTACTGCTGGTAACTCATCACAAACAAGTGATGGTGCAGCGGCGGTAATGGTTATGGATAGAGAAAAAGCTGAATCATTAGGCTTAAAGCCTTTAGCGAAATTCCGATCGTTTGCAGTAGCGGGCGTTCCTCCAGAAATTATGGGAATAGGACCTGTTGCAGCAGTGCCTAAAGCCTTAAAGCTAGCTGGACTTCAGGTCTCTGATATCGATTTGTTTGAATTGAATGAGGCGTTTGCATCTCAATCGATACAAGTTATTCGTGAGTTAGGATTGGATGAAGAAAAAGTAAATGTAAATGGTGGTGCAATTGCATTAGGACACCCACTAGGATGCTCAGGAGCTAAATTAACACTTACATTACTTCATGAGTTAAAGCGTCAAAACAAACAATTTGGTGTTGTTACAATGTGTATCGGTGGCGGAATGGGCGCTGCTGGAGTATTTGAACTTCTATAAGAAAAATTGACAAAACATCTTTTATAAATTTAATTTTAGGGGGAAAACCGAAATGACAAAAGCAACTGATAGCTTAATTAAAGGTGGAGCATTTTTAATTGAAGATATAACAGCTGATCAAATCTTCACACCCGAGGATTTCACAGAAGAACATAAATTAATGGGTAAAACAACAGAAGACTTCGTTGTAAATGAAGTTCTTCCGGAAATGGAAGAAATCGAAGAACATCATTTTGATAAATCGGTAGCATTGTTGAAAAAAGCTGGTGAGCTAGGCTTATTAGCGGTTGATGTTCCTGAAGAATACGGTGGACTTGGTCTTGATAAAATCAGTTCTGCAGTAATTACAGAAAAATTCTCAAGAGCTGGAAGCTTCTCGCTTTCATATGGAGCTCACGTAGGAATTGGTTCATTACCAATCGTTTTATTTGGTAATGAAGAACAAAAACACAAATACCTTCCATACCTTGCAAGTGGAGAAAAATTAGCTGCGTATGCACTAACAGAGCCAGGTTCAGGTTCTGATGCGTTAGGTGCTAAAACAACTGCAAAACTAAATGCAGAAGGAACACACTATGTATTAAATGGTGAAAAACAATGGATTACAAACGCAGGCTTTGCAGACGTCTTTGTTGTTTACGCTAAAGTAGATGGTGAACACTTCACAGCATTTATCGTTGAGCGTGAATATCCTGGCGTTTCAACGGGTGCTGAAGAAAAGAAAATGGGGATTAAAGGATCTTCTACACGTACATTAATATTAGAAGATGTTCAGGTTCCTAAGGAAAACCTATTAGGCGAATTAGGGAAAGGGCATGTAATTGCATTCAATATTTTAAATATTGGTCGTTATAAATTAGCAGTTGGTACAATCGGTGGGTCAAAGCGTATGGTTGATGTAGCGGTACAATATGCAAACCAACGTCAACAATTTAAAACACCAATTGCTAATTTCTCATTAATCCAAGAAAAATTAGCAAACATGGCTACAAAAACATATGCGGTGGAAAGCTCTGTATACCGTACTGTTGGTTTGTATGAAGATCATCAAGGCAAGCTTACTGACGAGCAATTAAAAGACGGTAAATCAGTTGCTTCTGCAATTGCAGAATATGCAATTGAATGTTCAATAAACAAGTTTTTCGCTTCAGAGGTTCTAGACTACACTGTTGATGAAGCAGTTCAAATCCACGGTGGTTATGGCTTCATGGCTGAATACGAAGTAGAACGAGCTTATAGAAATTCTCGTATTAATCGTATCTTTGAAGGAACAAACGAAATCAACCGTCTATTAGTGCCAGGCACATATATCCGTAAGGCATTTAAAGGCGAATTACCTTTATTCCAAAAAGCACAAGCACTACAAGAAGAGTTAATGATGTTAATGCCTGAAGAAGTAGGCGATGGTGTTCTAGAGCAAGAAAAATACCTAGTCCGTAATGCTAAGAAAATCGGCTTATTAATTGCCGGTTTGGCTGCTCAAAAGTTTGGTAAAGCACTTGAAAAAGAGCAAGAAATTCTAGCTAATATTGCAGATATCGTAAGCAATGTCTATGCAATGGAATCAGCTGTTCTTCGTACTGAAAAGGCTATCAACAAAACTGGTCTTGAAAAGAATAATCAAAAGCTTCTTTATACTCAAGTGTTCTGTCAAGAAGCGTTCAATGAAATTGAAGCACATGCAAAAGAAACGCTTATTGCTGCTGAGCAAGGTGATTCATTAAGAATGATGTTATCAGCACTTCGTAAGTTTACACGTTATACACCAATTAATGTTATTGCGAAAAAACGTGAAATTGCAGCTTCACTAATTGATGCAGAGCGTTATACATTATAATTTAAAAGCGACACTTTGATTGATTGAAGAGCTCCTCTTGTAGGGGCTTTTCACATTAAAAAGCGTAGTATGATTATAAAGGAACTTCCCTCAGTGGGGGTTTTATTGCTGATCAATGTGAGAAAAAGTTGTCAAAATAAAAATTAATTATTTAAGGTATGCAGGATTTTAAAAAAATTAGTCGAAATAAAGGTGTGTTGGAAGCTGCGGTTGTTAATTCACTAACCCTTTATGGTAAAATAAAGTATTGAATTGAATTCATACTTTTTTATGGACGGTGGTGAATACAGTTTGGCATTAACTTTTTATTGGTACCCCAAATGTGGTACATGCAGAAATGCAAAAAAATGGTTAGAACAACATAATATATCTTTTGAGGAAGTACATATTGTAGAAAATCCACCATCAAAAGAAGTCCTTGAAAGTCTGTTTAAAAAGAGTGGGCTCGAGTTAAAGAAATTTTTTAACACAAGTGGTCAGAAATATCGGGAGTTAGGTTTAAAAGATAAAATTAAAACCGCGTCTGATGAGGAGCTACTTGATTTATTGGCATCTGACGGTATGCTGATCAAACGACCGCTTGTAACAGACGGTGCAAAGGCGACAGTTGGTTTTAATGAGCAGACTTTCGAAGAAACGTGGAAGTAAAAAAAGTGGGTTAGAAGAACCCTAATTGGGAAATCTTTTATAGTATAAAAATTAGTGAGTTTATGGAGGGAATAGTAGAATGAATACACCAAAGGAATTACGTTATTCAGAAGAACATGAGTGGGTAAAGGTTGAAGGAAATCAAGTCCGTATTGGAATTACTGATTTCGCACAGTCAGAGTTAGGTGACATTGTATTTGTAGAGTTACCAGAAGTTGGAGATGAAATTTCTGCGGACGAGCCTTTTGGTAGTGTTGAATCTGTAAAAACAGTTTCAGAACTATATGCGCCAATCAGTGGGAAGGTTGTAGCAATTAACGAAGACCTAGATGATAGCCCAGAGTTCGTTAACGAATCACCTTATGAAAAAGCGTGGATGATCGTGGTTGAGCCAACAGACGCAAGTGAAGTTGATAGCCTAATGACTGCGGAACAATATGAAGAAATGGTTAAGGAAGACTAATCGTTTCATAACTAGGAATTAGCATAGCTAATTCCTTTTTCTTAAAAGATAAGAAAGTATAAAAGTTTGTACCTAGTTTTAGTGTCTAGCTCCAGGCGCCATCGGCTCTATGGTATAAGCCAATCCGTCCGGAAGGTTAAAGAACAACCTTCCAGCCGGCTCGTCTTATGCTTGTCGCCGATAGGCGGGCGCCATGCGCTTTTCTTTATGCTCCTTTTCTCTTCCTGAGTAACTTTTCTGCCAAATGGACAACCTAAACTTATAAAAAATAAGAAAGGGTGCTTGCATTGGTATTAGAGAAAAAACGGTTAGATGTTACTGATCGCATCGTGGGGAAACTTTCTGAGAATCAAATGAACCTTTATGAAGAAGATAATCTTATTGGTCGAATTGTCTTTACAAATCAAGGCAACCAATATGAGTTAAAAGAAGGATTTGAGCAGGACGAAAATAAAATATATAAATATGCAGATGTCACAACCGAACCAGATCAAAAGTATGTGGATTGTGATGCTGAAAATGGCTGGTGTTAACTTTAGAGGCAGTGGTTTTTTCCGCTGCTTTTTCCATACCTAAAAGTTCAATAATTTTGTTATCTCCTGCTTGAATTTTCACTTTGTTGTTAAAAATGTTCAATAATTTCAAGCAAATTGAACTCGTTTTCATACAATAATGATAAGCAAATATAAACAAAAGAGAATAATAGTAATATTTCTTTTGTACAATGAAATTAAGGTGATGGGGAATGACACTAGGTATTGTAGAAAAAGTTATTATTGTTGAAGGGAAATCGGATAAAAAGAAAGTGTTAAATGTTATAAATGAGCAAATTGAAATTATTTGCACAAACGGAACAATAAGTCTTTCAAAGCTAGATGAGCTTATTGAGCATTTATTCAATAAAGACGTTTATATTTTAGTTGATGCCGATGATGCTGGTGAAAAGCTAAGAAAACAGTTTAAGAGGGAGTTTCCAGAAGCAGAGCACTTGTATATCGATAAGATGTATCGTGAAGTAGCAACTGCACCTGAACAGCATATAGCCACAGTGTTATTAAGTGCCAATATTGATGTGCATACAGAATATCTATTATAAAGGAAACTTCCATGCGGGATAAAGGTGGACATATTACCAGTTTTTACGAGATAATTGGTTAAAAACAAAGGAATGGCGAAAGTAATTATGAATGAATGGACAGAGCAACAAATAAACGAAATGATGCAATCAAATACACCATTTTGTCTCTATCTATACACACCACTTTGTGGTACCTGTCAGGTCGCTAGTAAAATGCTAACAGTTGTTAAAGAACTTACACCAAATGTGACTATTGGTAAATGTGATCTGAACTATATGCCGGCAAAAGCGAAGGAATGGATAGTTGAAAGTGTACCTTGTTTGTTAATTTTCAATGATGGAATAATTGATAAGCGGATTTATGCTTTTAGATCAGTTGAATACCTGTACACCCTTATCCAAGAGAGCTTAATAAAGGAATAATGAAAAAATAACACTGTCAAATGATGGTGTTTTTTTTCTTGCATTTTTTTATGAATAGAGTATGATGTTTAGGGAAGCGAAATACTTTGGGGTGCAAAAATAATGGAAAACATCATGAGTGAGTGGAAAAGTCAGTACTTAACTTATAATCGAAATATAAAGCTTTTTATTATGACAAATATCAGCACACAAATAGCAATGGGTATATTCATGATTATCTATAATTTCTATATTAGAGAGCTTGGATATTCAGAGCAAGTGAACGGAAATATTATTGCTATGACGGCTCTCGCATCCGCAATTATTTTAGTTCCAGCAGGAATTATAAGTGATAGGCTGGGACGGAAAAAAATCATGGGTATTGGCATTGTTATCACAACCATCATGCTGTTTTCTAGAAGTTTATTAGAATTAGAGTCACTTTTGGTAGGTTCTGCCTTTTTAATGGGCATTTCAATGGCATTTATACAGGTATCGGCTATCCCTTGGTTAGCTGAAAATTCAACGCAAGCACAAAGGGTTCATTTATTTAGTTTTCATTTTGCAATCATGATGGCTGCTAATGTAATTGGAAATTTAACAGGTGGATTTCTTACCGATATCTTTTTATATGCTTTTCAAATGAGTTCACTTTGGAGTGTTAGACTTACTTTGATTATTGCAGGAGTAATATTTTTACTAGGACTTTTGCCCATCCTTAAAATGGAAGAAAAGAGAAAGCCAAGGGTAGAAATAAAGCAAAAGGTTCCTCTACGAAAGATGTTTATAAGAAATAAATCACAATTTAAGCTAATTGTCCTTTTTGCGATAGCACAATTATTAATTGGTTTTGGATCTGGCCTTGTAGTCCCTTATTTAAACTTATACTTTGCTGACCGTTTTCAAGCAAATAATAGTATCATAGGTATTGTTTTGTCCCTTGGCCAAGCAGCAACTGCAGTAGCAATGATTATTGGACCAATTGTAGTGAAAAAGGTTGGTGAAGTGAGAGCGGTAGTTATCTTACAGCTTTCATCCTTACCATTTCTACTGATAACAGCCTATACCGAAAATTTATGGATAGCTGCGATTGGCTTTCTTTTTCGTCAGGCACTCATGAATGCAGGAAACCCTATTCAAATGTCATTGATGATGGAAAGGGTAGATGATTCTATGAAAGGACTAGCAAACTCGGTAAACCAAATGGTCTTTAATTTAGGTTGGGCTGTAATGGGGCCTGTATCCACTTCATTTGTTTTAATTTATGGCTCATATTGGGGTTATGCCTATGTATTTACTGTTACCGCAGGCTTATATTTAGTAGGATCAACTTATTTCTATTTGGTATTCAAAGGTGTCCCTTTTGTCAAAGTTCAAAAAACAATGGCAAAAACAACCTAATAACGACATATTTCTCGGGAAATACGTCAATAAGGCAGTTATTTTAATATAAATTCATTTATTTTGATAAATTTACTTATAATTTGTCGAATGAATCGTAAAGGAAACGAGAGTTATTAGTTGAATGTTATCTATAGAAGTTTAATCCGAGGAGGATTACAATGGCATTTGAACAATTACTTGAGGATTTTCTGATAAGATTAGAGGCTATGAATCATTTAACTCCTTTATTGCCAACATATGAACTCATAATAAAATTTGTATATGAAGAGCGTTACATATTTTTAGCGTTGTCGAGTAAGGGGAGCAGAGTAGCTGCAGAATGCAATGATTCTGAGGCAGTAACTATTAAAGGAACTACTAGTTTGGGAAATTTACTAAATGGTTCAAAAATGCTAGGTCAATTGCTAAGCGAAGATGAATTAGAAATAAAGGCAACCTATCGTAATACATTGTTAGTGGAATCCATCTTTTTTCTTAGCCGTAATAGGGATGAGAAGAAAATGATTGGTTAAATGACAACCGCCTTAAGAAAAACGTAAAAAAATTAATAAAATAATTATTGACACTAAAATCTTACACATGATATACTCACTTTCGTAATCGATAATACTTAACTCTTTTAAAGTGATAATTAAATAAAGGATATACAAACTCTTATTTAGAGTGGTGGAGGGAAGTGCCCTATGAAACCCGGCAACCGTCAACTTAATGTTGAAATGGTGCCAATTCACGCAAAGCTTTTGCTTTGGGAGATGAGAGAAAGGATCTTATTTATAAAGCCTTTCTGCTTATCTGTGCAGAAAGGCTTTTTGTTTGTATAAAAGTGAATGTTTCCCTAAAAATGTTGCAGCACTTTTAAAATAATGGAGAATATCTCTCGGTAAAGAACAAGAGTCCTTTTAATGTTTTTTGTCTTTAAAGAGCAGACTATAAAGACTATATGTATTTTTCAGGATAAGAAGGTGAGAAGATGATAAAGTTATCCAGCGTTAAAAAGGTTTATAAGTCAAAAACAGGGTCGGTAACAGCTGTTGATGGGATTGATTTAGATATTAACGAAGGAGAGATTTTTGGAATTATCGGTTATAGTGGCGCAGGAAAAAGTACGTTAATTAGACTGTTGAACGGCCTTGAGATTCCTACTGAAGGAAACGTAACTGTAGCTGGTCATGAAATAACAATCGCACAAGGAAGTAGATTACGAAAAGCAAGACAAGAGATTAGTATGATATTTCAGCACTTTAATCTACTTTGGTCTCGGACAGTCAGAGATAATATCGCTTTTCCACTGGAGATAATAAGAGTACCAAAAAGGGAAAGACTAAAGCGAGTGGATGAATTAGTAAAGCTTGTGGGCTTAGAAGGAAGAGAGAATGCGTACCCGTCCCAACTAAGTGGTGGCCAAAAACAAAGGGTAGGTATTGCACGAGCGTTAGCGAGTAATCCAAAGGTTCTTTTATGTGATGAAGCAACTTCAGCATTAGATCCACAAACAACAGATTCAATTCTTGATTTACTAGTTGATATTAATGAGCGCTTAGGTCTTACAATCGTATTAATAACACATGAAATGCACGTTATCAGGAAAATATGTCACAGAGTAGCAGTAATGGAAGATGGCAAAATTGTTGAGCAAGGTGAAGTGCTTAATGTTTTCCGTAATCCCGAAAAACCTATTACCCAGCGGTTTGTTAAACAAGTAACTGAGCCTGAAGAAACAAGAGAAACCACTGACCATTTACTTGAACAATATCCGGAAGGTAAGGTTATTCAGCTTACATTTGTAGGTGCAGCCGCCGAGCAACCGCTCATTTCAAATTTAGTTCGTAATTTCAACTTGAATGTCAATATACTACAAGGGAAAATTTCACAAACACAGAATGGATCGTATGGATCACTCTTTATCCATGTTGATGGTGTGTCAACAGAAATCGAGAGTGGAATTAATTATATTCGTAGTCAGCAGGTAGGAGTAGAGGTGATTGAACATGGACGATGAGTTGTTTCAAATGATTAAATGGGATAGATTACTGGAAGCTACCCAAGAAACAATTTATATGACATCTATCTCAGTCCTTGCAACTTTTGTAATAGGGCTACTACTGGGATTGCTGCTTTTTTTAACTGATAAAGGGAATATGTGGGAAAATCGAATGGTTAACATTGTTGTTGCTGGTTTTGTTAATATTTTTCGCTCTATTCCTTTCATTATATTAATTGTTTTACTGATACCTTTCACAAAAATATTAGTAGGAACGATGCTTGGGGCTAATGCTGCATTACCTGCACTTATTATTGGAGCAGCCCCCTTCTACGCTAGAATGGTTGAAATAGCACTAAGAGAAATTGATAAAGGGGTTATTGAGGCCTCACAGTCGATGGGTTCTACCCACAGTCATATCATCTTTAAAGTGCTAATACCTGAATCATTACCTGCTTTAATTTCAGGTATTACAGTTACCTCTATTTCTCTAGTAAGTTTTACAGCGATGGCTGGGGTGATTGGTGCTGGAGGGTTAGGTCACTTTGCATACTTAGAAGGCTTTCAACGAACTAATTCAATGGTGACCCTGGTCGCAACAATTGCAATTTTACTATTGGTATTTATCATTCAGTTTACTGGTGATTATTTTACAAATAAAACAGATAAAAGATAACAAAAGGAGAGAAAACATTATGAAAAAATTATTTGGGTTTATTATTGTCGCATTATTTGCTCTAACTCTTACTGCTTGTGGTGGTGGAGAAGAAAACGCAGAAGGTCAAGATGGTAATGTGAAGCTTGTTGTCGGTGCATCAGCAGTACCACACGCTGAAGTGCTTGAAGAAGCAAAAGGTTTACTTGCTGAAAAGGGAATTGACCTAGAAGTTCAAGTATTTACAGATTATGTTTTACCAAACGTAGCATTAAAGGATAAAGAAATTGATGCAAACTACTTCCAAACACCTGGTTACTTAGAGCTTCAAATGGAAGAAAATAAAGATTATGATTTTGTAAGTGTCGGTGAAATTCACCAAGAACCAATTGGTATTTATTCGAAAGAATATGATAGCCTAGCTGATCTTCCAGATGGGGCTAAAATTATTTTGAGTGACTCATTCAGTGATCACGGTCGTATTTTACCTATTTTTGAAAGAGAAGGCGTAATTAAGCTAAAAGAAGGTGTAGGTGCTTCAGCAAGAATCGAGGATATTATAGAAAACCCTAAGAACTTAGATTTCTCTACATTAATTGAAGCGAGATTATTAGCATCATCTTTTGAAAATGGCGAAGGTGACGCTGTTGCCATCAATACAAACTATGCTCTAGAGGGCGGAGTTAACATTGAAGAAGATGGAATCGCATTTGAAGGTAGCGATGTCGTACCAGCGAACCTTATCGTTGTTCGTTCAGGTGACGAAAATAGAGAAGAAATCAAAGCACTGGTTGAGGTCTTGAAATCTGAAGAAATTCAAAGCTTTATTCAAGAGAAATATCAAGGTGCAGTAATTACTGTGAAATAATGTTTAAAAAAAGTGGTGCCAGACAAATGTCGGGCATCATTTTCTATATGTATACAATCACCATTCTATAGCATACTAATTCTGAAAAATATCAGAATGGAGTTGTATGTAAAATGGAATTTGAACCTCGTAATTCTACCGAAGAAGCATTACATGATTATAAGGTAGGTTTGGGAACATTCACTCAAAAAATGCCCGAAATCGCTAGCCATTATAATGCCTTTACGGAAGCCTGCTTTAAAGAGGGGAAGCTATCGCAAAAGCAAAAACAATTAATTGCGCTGGGGATTAGTCTTTATTCACAGGACGAATATTGCATTATCTATCATACAAAAGGCTGTTTAGATCAAGGTGCTTCTGAAGAAGAGATTCTAGAATCTGTAGGTGTAGCAGCAGCATTTGGTGGTGGGGCTGCTATGAGTCAAGCGGTTACTCTAGTCCAAGAGTGTATTGTCGAATTAAATGAACTAACACAATAATTTAAAAGAAGTACATAGGGCTTGCTCTCTAAAAGAGGAGGTCCTCTTTTCATCTATAGAATATTTTTGTCAACTCTAGACGTCTTAACTATAATTACAATGAAAATTGAATATCTAGAAGGATGATAAAGGTATTCTCAGTATTTTTTACTATTTAGCTATGTCAGTGTTTCTTGCACGCTTTTATGTAAGATAACAAATACATTTGCGGTGTTACGTAATTTGTTCAAAAATTCAGAAGGTGTTACTATTAACAGTGTGATACCAAACTGTGGTCATAAGCCAGTTCCTTTAAGAAGGAAAAACCACCTTCTTAAAGGAACCGTCTTATGCTTGTCGCCGATAAGCGGGCGCCCTGCGCTTTTGTTCAAAGATAAGAAAGTATAAAAATTTGAACCTAGTTTTAGTGTCTAGCTCCGGGCGCAATCGGCTCGAGGTCATAAGCCAATCCGTCTGGAAGGTCAAAGAACAACCTTCCAGACGGCTCGTCTTATGCTTGTCGCCGAAAGGCGGGAGCCCTGCGCTTTTCTTATTACCATTCGTCTAAAATATGCTTTTTGAATTAGTTAAAAATAATGTTAAAATGAAAATTATATATAAGAACGAATTGTTTTCAAGTTTAAGTGAAAAATAAGGAAACCTACATACTGAAAGTGTTTTTTGGAATTGCAAAAACCTTTAAAAATCACGTCGTATTTTATCTAATATAATAAACTTAAAAAAGTTCAAAAGGTTGCTATCACTTTTCATTTGTTATAAGATGAGAATGAGAATAAAATGAGAATAAAATGAGAATAAGGTATTGGCTGAAAAAGTCGAGACTACACAAATTTTTTTTTGTAAAAATGGAGGTATTGTAATGGCAGGTTCAACGTTAACAATTAAAGATCTTCATGTTTCAATTGAAGGTAAAGAAATATTAAAAGGTGTTAATCTTGAGATAAAGGGTGGAGAGATCCACGCTATAATGGGACCAAATGGTACTGGTAAATCAACTTTATCATCAGCGATCATGGGTCATCCTAAATATGAAGTAACAAGTGGTTCAATTACTCTTGACGGCGAAGATGTTTTAGAAATGGAAGTAGACGAGCGTGCTCGTGCAGGTCTGTTTCTAGCAATGCAATACCCAAGTGAAATTAGTGGGGTAACAAATGCTGATTTTTTGCGTTCAGCAATGAATGCCGGTCGCGCTGAAGGTGACGAAATTTCATTAATGAAATTTATCCGTACAATGGATAAAAGTATGGAATTCCTTGAAATGGATCCAGATATGGCACAACGTTATTTAAATGAAGGCTTCTCTGGTGGAGAAAAGAAACGTAATGAGATTCTACAATTAATGATGATCGATCCGAAAATTGCTATTTTAGATGAGATTGACTCTGGATTAGATATAGATGCATTAAAAGTTGTTTCTAAAGGTATTAATGAAAAACGTGGTGAAGACTTTGGCTGTTTAATTATTACTCACTACCAACGTCTACTTAACTATATTACGCCTGATAAAGTTCATGTAATGATGCAGGGACGAGTAGTTAAATCAGGTGGACCTGAATTAGCACACCGTCTAGAAGCTGAAGGCTATGACTGGATTAAGCAAGAACTTGGCATTGAAGATGAAACTGTAGGGCAAGAAGCATAAGCGTTAGGGGGATTAACATGACAATTGATACGAAACTATTCGATCAGGATTATGTCAGCAACTTTTCTAAAGAACTAGGAGAACCTGGATGGCTGCTAGACCTTCGCTTACAAGCACTTGCTAAAGTAGAAGAACTACCAATGCCAAGACCAGATAAAACGAAAATTGACAAGTGGAATTTTACAGAGTTCAAAAACCACACTGTTAAAAGTGCTCCATTTACATCTTTAGATGAACTTCCAGAAGAAGTAAAATCGTTGGTCGATTTAAATGAAGAAAATAAAAGTTTATATATACAACGTGATAATACACCAGCGTACCTGTCTCTTTCTGAAGAGTTAAAAGAAAAAGGTGTAATTTTCACTGATATTCATACTGCTGCAAGTAAGCATGGGGACCTATTACAGAGCTATTTTATGAAAAATGGCGTTAAAGTTGATGAGCATCGTTTAACGGCATTACATGCAGCATTAGTGAATGGTGGAGCATTCCTGTATGTACCGAAAAATGTTGAAGTAACAGCTCCAATCCAAGCTATTTATATACATGAGAACCCAGAGGCAACACTTTTTAATCACGTTATTGTGGTTGCGGATGATAATAGTTCAGTAACATATGTTGAAAACTATATCTCTACTACTGACGTAGATAATGCTGTGGTAAATATTGTTTCTGAGGTAATTGCTAATAATAACGCAAAAATTACCTATGGTGCTGTAGATACACTTGCAAAGGGTGTTACTACCTACGTAAATCGCCGCGGTGTTGCTGGTCGTGATAGCAAAATTGAGTGGGCATTAGGTTTAATGAACGATGGAGATACAATCTCTGAAAACATTACTAACCTAATGGGCGATGGTTCAATTGGAGATACGAAAACAGTTGTAGTTGGTCGCGGGGACCAAAAACAAAACTTTACAACAAGTGTTGTTCATTTTGGTAAAAACTCTGAAGGTTACATTTTAAAGCATGGTGTTATGAAGGATAGTGCAAGCTCAATTTTTAATGGAATTGGAAAAATTGAGCATGGTGCATCAAAATCCAATGCTGAACAAGAATCACGGGTATTAATGCTAAGTGAAAAAGCTCGTGGAGACGCAAACCCAATACTTCTTATTGATGAAGATGATGTTACGGCAGGACATGCGGCTTCAGTAGGTCGAGTTGACCCACTTCAGCTTTACTATTTAATGAGTCGCGGGATTTCAAGAACTGAGGCTGAACGACTTGTTATCCACGGATTTTTAGCTCCAGTTGTAAATGTGCTTCCAATTGAAGGCGTTAAAAAGCAGCTAGTTGAGGTAATTGAAAGGAAAGTAAAATAATGAATATTCAAGGTATTCGAGAACTGTTCCCTATTCTCCACCAAGAAGTCAATGGTAGACCACTTGTCTACCTTGATAGTGCTGCTACGTCACAGAAGCCAGTTCAAGTAATTGAGACTATTGATCGTTACTACCGTGAATATAACTCAAATGTTCACCGTGGTGTTCATACTCTTGGTACGAGAGCGACCGATGGGTATGAAGGAGCACGAGAAAAGGTACGTAAGTTTATTAATGCCAATTCGATTGAAGAAGTAATATTTACAAGAGGTACAACAACAGCGATTAATACAATAGCTGCAAGCTATGGACGAGATAACCTTAAACAAGGTGATGAAATTGTAATTACTTATATGGAACACCATGCAAATATTATTCCATGGCAACAACTTGCAAAACAGACTGGTGCTATCCTGAAATACATCCCACTTCTAGAGGATGGCTCTATTTCGATAACAGACGCTGAGGAAACGATTACTGAAAATACAAAGATCGTCTCTGTTATGCAAGTATCGAATGTTTTAGGTGCTATCAATCCAGTTAAAGAAATAGCTAATATTGCCCACAAAAATGGAGCAATCATGATTGTCGATGGTGCGCAGGCTGCACCCCATATGAGGATAGATGTACAAGACTTAGATTGTGATTTCTTTGCATTCTCAGGTCATAAAATGTGTGGACCTACAGGTATTGGCGTTTTATATGGCAAAAAACAATTGCTAGAAAACATGGAGCCAGTTGAAACAGGTGGCGAAATGATTGATTTTGTTAATCTTTATGAATCGACCTGGAAGGAATTACCTTGGAAATTCGAAGCTGGTACTCCAGTCATTGCAGGTGCAATTGGTTTAGGGACAGCCATCGACTTTCTAAACGAAATAGGTCTTGAAAACATTGAAGCACATGAACATAAATTAGCAGAATATGCAATGAACCGTATGTCGGAAATCGAAGGTTTAACAATCTTTGGTCCAAAACAGCGAGCGGGACTTGTCACTTTTAATATTGAAGATGTACACCCACATGATGTTGCAACAGTACTAGATGCAGAAGGTATTGCCGTGCGTGCTGGTCATCACTGCGCACAACCATTGATGAAATGGTTAAAGGTGTCGGCTACTGCTCGTGCAAGTTTTTACCTCTATAATACTGAAGAAGAAATTGATAAACTAGTTGAAGGACTCATCAAAACAAAGGAGTATTTCAGCAATGGCTTTTAATAACAATTTAGATACTTTATATCGACAAGTGATTATGGACCATTATAAAAATCCGCGTAATCGTGGTGTTTTAGAAAATGAATCATTAACTATAGATATGAATAATCCAACATGTGGTGACCGCATACAATTAAGTATGAAGGTAGAAGATGGCAAGGTAACTGAAGCTAAGTTTGATGGCGAAGGTTGTTCTATTTCAATGTCATCTGCTTCAATGATGACACAGGCAATAAAAGGCCAAACCATTGAAAATGCTATTAAACTTTCTCACATTTTTTCAGAAATGATGCTTGGAAAAGAGTATGACGACAGCATTGATTTAGGGGATATAGAGGCACTTCAAGGTGTATCAAAATTTCCGGCTCGAATAAAATGTGCAACACTTGCTTGGAAGGCTATGGAAAAAGGTTTAGATAGCCAAAAACAATAAAGGGTTTAAAAAATAGGATTAACAGGGTAGATAATTAGTATCTACTTCTATTCAATTAACCCTTATGAAGGAGTGAATAACGGATGGCAAAGAAAATGCCTGATATCGGCGATTACAAGTATGGCTTTGCAGATAAAGACGTTTCGATTTTCCGTTCGAAACGTGGTTTAACGAAAGAGATAGTTGAAGAAATCTCTCGTATGAAAAGTGAACCACAATGGATGCTGGACTACCGTCTAAAATCACTAGAGCATTTTTATAATATGCCAATGCCACAGTGGGGCGGAGATATGGCGAGTTTAAATTTTGATGAGATTACGTATTATGTAAAACCATCAGAAAAGTCTGAGCGTTCTTGGGATGAGGTACCTGAAGAGATTAAAGCAACATTTGATAAATTAGGTATTCCTGAAGCAGAACAAAAGTACCTTGCAGGGGTCTCTGCACAGTATGAATCAGAGGTTGTTTATCACAACATGAAACAAGATCTTCAAGATCTAGGTATCGTTTTTAAAGACACTGATACTGCTTTAAAGGAAAATGAAGATATTTTCCGCGAGCATTTTGGTAAGGTTATTCCTAACACTGACAATAAGTTTTCTGCATTAAATTCAGCAGTATGGTCAGGTGGATCTTTCATTTATGTTCCAAAAGGGATTAAAGTTGATACACCACTTCAAGCTTATTTCCGGATCAACTCTGAGAACATGGGACAATTCGAACGTACTTTAATCATTGTTGATGAAGGTGCACATGTTCACTATGTAGAAGGTTGTACAGCACCAGTATATACAACTAACTCACTACACAGTGCTGTAGTTGAAATTATCATCAAAAAAGATGCGTATTGCCGTTATACTACGATTCAAAACTGGGCAAACAACGTATTTAACTTAGTTACAAAACGTGCAGTTGCTGAACAAAACGCAACGATGGAATGGATTGATGGTAATATCGGTTCTAAGTTAACGATGAAGTACCCAGCTGTAATCCTTAAAGGAGAAGGTGCTCGTGGTATGACGCTTTCTATTGCAATTGCCGGAAAAGGTCAGCACCAGGACGCTGGAGCGAAAATGATTCACTTAGCACCAAATACTTCATCCACGATTGTTTCGAAATCTATTTCTAAACATGGTGGTAAAGTAACCTATCGTGGTATCGTTCACTTCGGACGTAAAGCTGACGGAGCACGTGCAAATATCGAATGTGATACATTAATTATGGATAACCAATCTACTTCAGATACAATCCCTTACAATGAAATTTTAAATGATAATATTTCATTAGAGCATGAAGCGAAAGTTTCAAAAGTGTCAGAAGAACAGTTATTCTATCTAATGAGCCGTGGTATTTCTGAACAAGAAGCAACTGAAATGATCGTAATGGGCTTCATCGAGCCATTTACAAAAGAACTTCCAATGGAATATGCAGTCGAAATGAACCGACTTATCAAGTTCGAAATGGAAGGTAGTATAGGATAAACATAATACAAAACTCGTTTGAGGGAACCTCAAGCGAGTTTTTTTCTATTTTTTCACAATGTACAGTATAATGAAAATACATTTTGTTATTGGACAATATTGTTGTAAAGGAGTACTGACATTGATTTATATCGGTGTAACTGGTTGGGGGGATCAAGACAGCTTATACCAATCAGGGATTGCCTCAAACAATAAATTAAAAGAGTATGCAGGACACTTTCCACTTGTCGAAGTTGATTCTTCTTTTTATGCGATTCAACCTCTAAAAAATGTAGAAAAATGGGTTAATGTTACCCCAGCTTCATTTCAATTTGTTGTAAAGGCATATCAAGGTATGACTGGACATCAACGAGGGGAAATCCCATTTGACTCAAAGGAAGCGATGTTTGGAGTATTTAGAGAATCGATTGTACCCTTTTCCTCTGCAAATAAGCTTGCAATGGTACTCTTTCAATTCCCCCCATGGTTTGAATGTAAACGAGAGAATGTGGATTATCTACGTTGGTGCAAAGATCAGATGCAAGGTATACCTTTAGCTCTTGAGTTCCGTCATCAATCTTGGTTCTCACCTAAGTTCTATGATAAAACTCTTTCTTTTATGGAAAAAGAAAACTGGATACATAGTATATGTGATGAACCACAAGCTGGACTTGGCTCCGTCCCTACTGTTTTAAAGCCAACAAATAGTGAGAAGACTTTAGTGAGATTTCACGGGCGTAATATCCATGGGTGGCAAAAACCTAGTGCAGGGGACTGGCGAGAAGTACGGTATCTTTACAGATATAATGAGGCGGAGCTATTAGAATGGTCACAACATATAGGTAAGTTAAATAAAGACTCAGAAGCTATTTATGTGTTATTCAATAATAACTCCGGTGGAGATGCTGCAGATAATGCAAAACAGTTTGTTAAATTACTTGGAATTGAATATAAAGGGTTAGCACCAAGGCAACTAGATTTCTTTGGTGGTATATAAACACAATGGGTTTATTGGAGTTGTCATAGATGGAATGGATTTTTCTTTTATTGGTTGGTTTGGCAGCAGGTACACTTGGAAGTTTGGTTGGCTTAGGTGGGGGAATAATTGTTGTTCCTGCTTTGATTTATCTTGGCTCGTTTATACCAGGTTTAGATAATTTGTCTCCGCAAGTTGCTGTTGGTACATCTTTAATCGTTGTTATTTTTACAGGCTTATCCTCCACTTTAGCATATATGAAACATAAAACAGTGGATTATAAAAGTGGATTAATCTTTTTTATTGGTAGTGGACCAGGGAGCATTATTGGTGCATTTATCAATAAATCGATGAATGTGCAATCTTTTTCCTTATATTTTGGCCTATTTATGATTTTGGTTTCAATTATTTTAATGGTACGTGGAAAAATAAAGCCTTTAAAGCTAAGAAGTAAATACAATTATATGCGTAATTATACAAATGAAAATGGTCTCGAAACATCATATGGCTTTAATCCGTTTGTAGCTCTCCCTATCTCTTTTGTGGTTGGTCTTATTTCGGGACTATTTGGGGTTGGTGGTGGCTCGTTAATGGTACCAGCAATGATTTTACTTTTCATGTTTCCGCCACATATTGCAGTTGCAACATCAATGTTTATGATTTTTTTATCAGCCGTTACAAGTTCTGTTGCACATATCAGCTTAGGGAATGTTCATTGGCTATTAACATTAGTTTTAGTACCTGGTGCATGGTTTGGTGGGGCATTTGGTGCTAAAATTAATACAAGGCTAAAAGGGCATACTGTAATTACACTACTAAGAGTAATTTTAATCATAATTGGATTACGTTTAATATATCAAGGACTTACCTGACTCTGTGAGGAGTGATTTTTTTGAACGAAACCATTCATATTTACCATACTAATGATCTACATACCCATTTTGAAAAAATTGGCCAAAAGTTGTTCAATATATAAATTCTATGAGACTAGTACACAAACAGAAAGATGAATAGATGTTACTATTCGATATAGGAGATCATGTTGACAGATTCAATGCAATTTCTGAAGTTACGGTTGGAAAAGGAATGTGGGTTTTCTAAATAAACTGGCTATAACAATGTAACAATCGGAAATAATGAAGGGATAACTTTATCTCACAATTCACTCAATAAGCTTTATGATGCTGTAAAATTTTCAGGTGATTGTATTGCTAATTAGAAAAGCTCAAGACACCTAGATCTAGACACCATAACTAGGAAAAAACTTTTGTCCTTTCTTATCTTTTTAAAAAAGGGCCATAACCCATCTCAATTCCATACACAAAATTGTTCTCATTTCATAAATTGATTAGAGAAAGGGGTGGTGGTAGTTATGGTTACAATGACTCCAATTCTAATAGGTAAACATCAATTTACAGCCATTACCGTCAAGCTACCTAAGACAAACTTTATGGCGGTGACAAACGAAAAGGGCTATATCATGTGCGGTGCATTGGATGTTGCACTCTTAAATGAAAAGCTTAAGGATCGAGGCATTATTGCGGCAAGGGCAGTAGGAGTTCGGACAATTGAACAGCTACTTGAAGCACCGCTTGAGTCTGTTACAATTGAGGCGGAAAATATAGGAATTATAATTGGGATGAAAGGGAAGGACGCCCTTTTAAAAATGATATAAGTAAAATACAACCTGTTAAACAGATGTTTGACAGGTTTATGCTTTGTTCATAAAATATTTGTTTTACAAAAGTTAATTTTCATTATACGATAACCTAAGATAGAGACATGTAGATAAGGGCGGTACTATATGATATTAGTTTCCACAAACTCACTTAAGCCAGGTAAAAAATTGGCAAAGTCGGTTTTTAATGATAATGGACAGACATTAATTAGCGAAGGCGTTCCTTTAACAGAACGGATGATCAAAAGACTAAATGAACTGGGAATAACGTTCGTTTATATTCAAGACGGTCGGACAAATGATATTGAGCCAAGCCAACCTATTTCTAGCAAGCTAAGATCAATGGCCATTGAAACAATCGAAAATATGTTTGTCGATTTCCAAAATGAAAAAATATTGTCGAAATCCTTCGTTGTTGAAAAAACAACGAGACATTTAACTAAACTCATTCGATCGGTCTTATTTGAAGTGAAAAATAGTAAAGAACTTATAACACTTTTGTCAGATGTTTATACATATGATAACTATATCTTTACACATTCATTACATGTTACGTTGTATACGTTAGCAATTGGTTCTGAGCTTAAATTGACAGAGAAACAATTAGAAATCTTAGGCTTAGGAGCAATTTTACACGATGTTGGTAAAATGAATGTGCCAGTTGAGATATTATTGAAGCCGGGAAGACTGACAGATGATGAATATATTGAAGTAAAAAGACACACAGAATATGGTTTTCAATTATTAAGGAATGTATCAACCGTTCCGCTAGTTGCAGCGCATTGTGCCTATCAGCATCATGAACGTATTGATGGTTCTGGCTATCCGAGAGGAATTACGGGAGAAGAGATTCACCATTTTGCAAAAGTATTAGCTGTTGCAGATGTATTTGATGCGGTGACATCCAACCGAGTATACCGACGTGCAATGCTACCACATGAAGGTTTAGAAATTTTGTATTCTGGTGTTGGGACCTTGTTTGATACAAAAATAGTTGAAGCTTTTAGAAGAGCAGTTGTGATTTATCCTGTAGGTTTAACCGTGTATCTAAATGATGGAAGAAAAGGTGTTGTCTCAAAGCAAAATCAAGGATTGAGCGAACGACCGGTCATTAGAATTCTTGAAGAAAACGAACAAGAACTCGAGATTCCATATGAGGTTGATTTAAAGCTAAAGTTAGATTTAATCATTTCAAAATGTGATACTACCCTAGTTGGTGGAGACTTACCAGTTAAACTTAAATAAGTTGGCCTAGACCTCCTCTTTACAGCATAAACATAGCTTGTAAAGGGGGGATTTATTTGGCGAAATTTCGAGGTGGCCTACCCCGAAGAGGACCATTGCCTTTTCGCTACGTATTTTTACTTACATTTGTGTTTTTTATTTTTTCAACTGTTGCGGGGCTTTGGGTTGTGAATAAGGGGATTGAGCCTGTGCTTATGGCATATGCTGAAAACGAAACAAGACGAATTGCTACTTTAGTAATTAAAAATGCGGTAAATAAACAGATAACTGAAGAAGAATTAAATGTGAATGAAATTATAAATATTCAAGAGGATGAATCTGGAAAAATACAGGGTGTTTATTATAATAATAACATTATAAACCGGATATCAACTTTAACCACTGATAAAGTTGAACAGTACTTAAGATATGTAGATAAAGGAAATGTAAATGCCCTTGAAATTCCAGAAGTAGAAATTGAAGTTGATGAAAATTCAAGAAATGCAGGATTTTATTTTGAAGTTCCACTTGGTGCAGCGACTAATAATGCTTTACTAGGTAACTTAGGGCCAAGGGTACCTATACGTTTTCATATGATTGGGGACGTAATGCCTGACATAATAACAAATATAAAACCCGCAGGCATAAACAATATGGTAATTGAAATTAGCATCGTTATAGATGTAACAGTACAAGTAATTGTCCCATTTGCAACTGAAGAAATTCAGGCGACCGGTACTTTTCCAATTGTTACACAGATAATTCAAGGAGATGTCCCAGACTACTATAATAACGGTGGGGGAAATTCACCACCTTCCATTCAACTACCTAAAAATAGAAATTGACGAATGGTACTATTGACATTAATTAGATATCCTTTGTTAGTAGAAATAAATCAACGGTATATGCCTTTAAATTGATATTTGGATAATATTAATGATAGAAATAATTGTAAAAAAACTTAAAAATAAAAGACAAAGGCTAGCTTTTGTCTTTTACTTTTTTGCGGAAAAATTATATTCGAAATAATGTTTTGACATATTCGACAAAACTCGCTATAATATGCTTAGACTAAAGAGTCAGAAAATATAAAACATTTGAATTCTTAATGTAGGACATTGTTCATACACTAAGAATGAAATTAGTTAAGAGGGGGTCATTTTATGGATAATCGTCCACAATGGGGTACACGATTAGGTTTTATCTTAGCAGCAGTTGGTTCGGCGGTTGGATTAGGAAACATTTGGCGTTTCCCAGCAGTTGCTTATGAAAATGGTGGAGGGGCATTTTTTATTCCTTATTTATTTGCCTTACTAACAGCAGGTATTCCACTTTTAGTGCTTGAATTTACGATGGGGCACAAATATAAAGGATCAGCACCATTATCATATGCACGTATGAATAAAAAGGCTGAATGGATTGGTTGGTGGCAAGTAGCGGTGTCATTTGTTATATCCACTTATTATGCTGTAATTATCGCATGGGCAATGTCTTATTCAGTTTTTGCGTTAAATTTAAAATGGGGAGACGATCCAAGTGGATTCTTGTTTGGTGAATATTTGCAGTTAGCAGAAGCGCCAGGACAATTCGGTGGAATAGTTCCAGGAGTATTTTTACCATTAATATTAGTTTGGGTTATAGCATTAGGTATTTTGTTTAAAGGGGTTAAAAAGGGTATTGAGGTTGCAAATAAAATTTTTATTCCAGCACTTGTAATCTTATTCTTCATTATCGTAGTTCGTGCACTAACATTAGATGGTGCAATGGACGGTCTAAACGCCTTCTTCAAACCGAATTGGGAAACTATTTCTAGTGGTAAGGTTTGGGTAGCGGCATATGGTCAAATATTCTTCAGTTTATCTATTGCATTTGCTATTATGATTACTTATTCAAGTTATTTACCGAAAAAGACTGATATTACAAATAACGCATTTATTACTGGGTTTGGAAACTCTGCGTTTGAGCTTCTTGCAGGAATTGGAGTATTCGCTGCATTAGGTTTTATGGCTGCACAGCAGGGAGTTCCAGTATCAGAAGTAGTGACTGCAGGTGTAGGACTTGCTTTTGTGGTATTCCCACAAATTATTAATGAGTTCCCGGCATTCAACCAATTCTTTGGATTCTTATTCTTTGGATGCTTAGTCCTAGCTGGGTTATCATCATTAATTTCGATAGTTGAAACTTTTGTTGCAGGTGTCCAAGATAAATTTAAGATTTCAAGAACAATGTCAGTAGCAATTGGTGGAGGTTTATCAGCTTTAATTTCGATTCTATTTGCTACAAAAGGTGGTTTATACTTCCTAGATGCTGCTGATTATTTTATTAATAACTTCGGTGTAGCACTTTCTGGTTTAGTTCAAGTTGTGGCTGTTGCCTGGTTTATGAAAGAATTAAACAATTTAAAAGATCATGCAAATTCAATTTCAGACATTATGCTTCATGGCTGGTGGAAGATATGTTTAGGTGTGATAACACCAGTAGTTTTAGGGTATATGATGTTTGATAATATTAAGACAAATCTTACTGAAAATTATGAAGGATATCCTACTTCATTCTTACTATATACCGGATGGTCGGTAGCGATTGGTGCAATTATTGTTGGAGTGCTATTATCATTAGTTAAATGGGAAAAAGGAAAATTAGATATGCCTACTGATAAGGAGGTATCACAATAATGGATGCAAGTGCTGTGACGATGATGCTAGTTGGTATGGTTATAATTTGGGGCGGTTTAGCTGCAAGTATTCTACATGCAGTGAAAAAATCGAAGCAAAGTAAAGCTGAACAAAGTAAAGCATAAATATTTTGGTGGTCAGATTCATATTCTGACCACCATTTTTAATTTATAGCTTTTTCTTATTTTTTGCTCCTTCTTTCTGCACGCTCCCATGATTTTAAATGTGGAAACGGGTCAAAGGACCACTCAGTGTATCCATTATCTTTATACATTCCATAATGGAGATGTGGAGGGAATTTTCCTGCAGTGCCTGGTGGCCCATAGCCAGAGCTACCAACAGAGCCAATTACCATTCCAGGTTCAACAATTTGACCTTCTTTAATTTCTGTAAAACCGTTTAGGTGGGCGAAGTAGTGGTATGTGTTATTGATATCACGAATGCCTACTCGCCACCCTCCATACCGATTCCAACCTTTTATTTCAACCACACCATAGCATGTTGAACGAACTGGGGTTCCGTAGTTCGCAAAGATATCAGTACCTTCATGGATGCGGCGACCTCCCCAACCTCTTGCATCTCCCCAAGTATTCTTAAAGCTATAGTTAAATCGGAGCGGAAGAGGAAATGCATGCTTATCTAAATCAAGTGTATCATATGCTTTATATAGTTTAACTTTACCCATGATAATGTCTACCGTTTTATCACGTTGATAATAATCCCAGAGAGCAATCTTGATATTCTCATCGTCATAGCCATAACCGCTAATGTAGTCGGCGAGTGTAAAGAGTACGTCTTCATCATTTGTACTTTCTGCTTTGCCATCACCGTTACCATCTAGACCCATACCACCAAATAAACCAATGCTTACCTGATTAGTATCTTCTTTATTAGGATTTAAGCTACCTGCCCAAAATGTGGGGTTAAAATATATACCAGTGAGCCCCTCGGCTTTAGGTAAGTCTTTTCGGGAGCGGCGTAAGCTTCTCTCATATTGATCAATCGCTGCAAAATAATACCAAGGAATCTGTGTTATTACTTCCACTTTTTTATATAAAAACATACGCTCTTCATATATTTGCTCGGGATTTTTATTATCTTCTGCGTTACTATGTGAAGTTGGTAGTAGAAATGTTATGATAAAGGTAATGAATAGAATTTTTCGCACATAAAGAACTCCTTTCAGATGGTTTCATATTGTTAGTTTGTTGAATCGAACCAATTTAATAAATATCAAATGATGGTAATTAACTTGATTCAAGTTCTTGTATAGATAGTTTTGCTATGTTAAAGTGACAGTTGGGAAGTAACAATATTGGATTAAATGTATTTTATCGATATAATATAGGTAAGACTTTTTATGTGGAGTTGATAAATTTGGCAAAAAAAGAAGAATACTTACGCAAACCTGAATGGCTTAAAATAAAATTAAACACGAACGAGAATTACACTGGCCTTAAAAAAATGATGAGAGAAAAGAATTTACATACTGTATGTGAAGAAGCAAAATGTCCAAATATACATGAATGTTGGGCTGTACGAAAAACAGCTACATTTATGATCCTTGGAGATGTTTGTACCCGTGCTTGTCGTTTCTGTGCTGTTAAAACAGGCCTTCCATCAGAGTTAGATTGGCAGGAGCCAGAACGTGTTGCAGATTCTGTCAGTCTAATGGGTTTAAAGCATGCCGTGATAACTGCAGTAGCTCGTGATGATTTAAAGGATGGTGGTGCCGCAGTGTTTGCTGAAACTGTCCGAGCTATCCGAAGAAAAAGTCCGTTTACATCAATTGAGGTTCTTCCGTCAGATATGGGAGGGGTATTTGAAAACCTTAAAATGCTAATGGATGCTAAACCTGATATTCTTAACCATAATATTGAAACCGTTCGTAATCTTTCTGACCGTGTTAGAGCAAGAGCGAAATATGACCGATCATTAGAACTTTTAAGACGCGCTAAGGAACTGTATAGTGATATACCAACTAAATCCAGTATTATGATTGGTTTAGGAGAGACGAAAGAAGAAGTTATTGAAACAATGGATGACTTACGTGCAAATAATGTAGATATTATTACAATTGGACAATATTTACAGCCTTCTAAAAAACATTTAAAGGTTCAAAAATATTACCATCCAGATGAGTTTGCCAAACTAAAAGAAATTGCCCTTTCTAAAGGCTTTAGTCACTGTGAGGCAGGACCTCTAGTTCGTTCATCCTACCATGCAGACGAACAAGTAAATGCCGCAAAAAAACAACAACAAGCTAAAGAAGCCTAATCAAAAAAGAGGGACAATGTCCCTCTTTGGATTTAAGACCTGTTATCATTTGGTCTTGTTAGATCGTTTCCATCTTGGGTAGGTTTACTCAGATCATATTCCCCTAATCCATCTAATCCTTGTGGAGTCCTGTGGCCTTGATCAATTAAGTGTTCTTCACCGTCGTTGTTGTTTTTATTTCTGTCATTGTTTCTATTCATGATTTGATGCTTGTCAGCATCCTCTTCCCCCATCCGAATCTCGTATTCATCATTCATGCCGCCATATGTTTCTCCATTTTCATTTTCTCCATTGCTAATTTTACGTCCTTGTGGGGACTTTAGCATACGCTTAATCGTTGATTCGAGTATTTGATCAACATTTCGAGCGTTTGTGTCGAGGTTACCAAAGCCCTCAACTTCTCTTATTAGTATTGGATTATCTGAGACGTATACATGATACCATCTAGGGACAACAGATAAGCCTGTCTTTTTAACTTGGTCTGCTGTTTCAAAACGGTCGTTAGAATCTGTTTGATATACAATTAATACGTCTTCATCAGTTACTAATGTAGCTACATCATTTACATTAGGAAGTTGTGTAGACATTTTACTAATTAAATCAGCAACGACTTCTCGATTAAGGGTTGGCATATTATCATAAGCCGTTTTATCACCAGGAAGTGGGCTTTTTTGATGTCTAACAAACCCAAAATTGGATTGTTTATCCCCATTATTTCGTATACCATCATCATTGTAGATTTCGTTTCGATCAAGCACATTTATTGTGTTTCCACTTTCCTCATAAACTTCAGCTTCATTTGGATTCATACATCCTGTCAATGCTGCCATACAGCAAATTCCAGTAATGATTAATGTCTTTTTCACCATAAGCACCTCCTCATTATTAGAATGGCCGATAATTAGATTTTTTCTCTTAGTAATTGATGGTGAATTGGCTATAATTTATGGTAAAGTAAAAAAAAGAGGTTGTTAAAATTATTGACAAACTGTTTTTACTAGTAGAACTACCCGAGAAGAGGTGATCTCAGATGATAATGATTAATAATTTCAGCTACGAAATAGTTGAAGACGAAAGAAATGGTTTTAATGAAGAAGCATTTCGCGCAAGATTTAGTGATATTCTTAATAAGTATGATTATATCGTTGGTGATTGGGGTTATAGTCAGTTAAGACTGCGGGGATTTTATGATGATCAAAATCAAAAGGCAACATATGATACTAAGATAAGTACATTATCTGAGTATCTTTATGAGTATTGTAATTTTGGCTGTTCCTATTTCGTATTGCGACGAATAAAAAAATAAAAACTGATGCAGGCAGAAATCTTAATTTTGCCTCGCATCAGTTTTTTATTGTTAAGGAATTTATAAAATTGTGAGGTTGTGTATAACTTCGTGTCTTTGTCTATCTACGTCCAGCTCCAGGCGCCATCGGCTCTATGGTATAAGCCAATCCGTCCGGAAGGTTAAAGACCAACCTTCCAGCCGGCGTGTCCTATGCTTGTCGCCGAAAGGCTTGCGCCTTGCGCATTTGTTCAAGGGTAAGAAAGTATAATTTTTTTACCTGGTATTTGTGTCTAACTTCGATTGTCGCTACCTGTCGTGGCGGGTTTTAATCGACGCGCCGATGGGCGGGCGCGCGCCTTGCGCTTTTGTTCCCTAGTTTTGGTGGTGTCTAGCTCTAAGTGCCCTTGCGCTTTTCGTATACTATCAGACTTAATATGTTGATCCTTTTAGACTTTAAACGGCATAATAGATCAAAAATCCTGGCACAAGATACCTTGGTATCGGTGATTTCTAAAGGAGTAGGGTATAAAAAATATAACTCCGCAAAAAATAAAAAACGGTAACCAATAGGGCAATCTGGTGCCCGAAACTCTGCAAAAAATAGAAAACGGTAACCAAAAGGGCAATCTGATGCCCGAAATCTTGAAAAAAATAAAAAACGGTAACCAAAAGGGCAATCTGATGCCCGAAATCTTGAAAAAAATAAAAAACGGTAACCAAAAGGGCAGTCTGATGCCCGAAATCTTGAAAAAAATAAAAAACGGTAACCAAAAGGGCAGTCTGATGCCCGAAACTCTGCAAAAAATAAAAAACGGTAATCAAAAGGGCAGTCTGATGCCCGAAATCTTGAAAAAAATAAAAAACGGTAACCAAAAGGGCAGTCTGATGCCCGAAACTCTGCAAAAAATAGAAAACGGTAATCAAAAGACGTTTTAATCGACGTTCCTCAATACGGGCGCCCTGCGCTTTTGTTCAAAGATAAGAAAGTATAAAAATTTTGTACCAAGTTTTAGTGTCTATCTCCGGGCGCCATCGACTCTATGATATAAGCCAATCCGTCCGTAAGGTAAAGAACAACCTTCCAGCCGGCTAGTCTTATGCTTGTCGCCGATAGGCGGGCGCCCTGCGCTTTTCTTTGCTGATGTCGATGTTCTCCAAAGGACGTGGCGGGTTTTAGTTGACGTTCCTCGCAAGTGGGAACCCTGCGCTTATTTTTGGTTTCCTTCTGTATAAGGTGGTTCTACTTCTACATCTGGATCATCATGTGTTGGGTGGGCACCTGGGAATTGCCGTGGTAGATCTTGGTGAAAGGATTTAACCTCATAGTTAAAAGGTGTGTAGAAACGCTGTCCTTCTTTCCACGGGGTGCTCTTATTTTCAACAGGCTCAACTTTACCTTCGGGTGCTCCATAAGGACCTTCTCCGAATTCCTCGAAAGTTAAAAAATTACGCATCGTTTCAACATTTGAAACATCAGTATAAGTTTCTTCTTCTTTATCTCTTCTAGACAAAGCAAAACACCTCCTATCTCAGGTTTGTGATAGTTTTCCCGAGAAGGAGGTTATTATTTACTGTTATTTTTATCCGTTTCTAAACAACTTCATATAAAAATGAACGAAGCTCTTCTGCTTCATCTTCGCTTAAATTATAGGCATGTTCGATATATCCAGGTTCGTCTAAATCATCTCTGCCAATGATTGCGAAGCGGCTACTTTGTATATCAAGAATCAGCTGCTTTCCATAATAACGATCAGATTTAATTATTGCTAAATCAAAGCGTTGGTTATCCCCCATGAAGCTTATAAATCTCGTTTGTGTTTCAACCGTATCATCGTATAAGAAAAAACGTTCTGCCATAAATTTGTCTCCTTTTACCGTATTTAGCAAATTAGTTTTTGGTTGTAAGTAGAAAATGTTTAGTTTAATTACCTCAATCTCAAATTGAAAATCTACTCTTTTATCATAACAAAGGATTTTAAAAATAGAAATTATTATATCTTTATCTAGGTTATAAAAGAAAAAAACGAATTTGTAAAAATTTTCTGTTTGAAAAAATCGAAATTGCTCATTTTATGTTAAAATAGGGAAAAGGAAAATTGTCGTTAGTCGAAGGGGTGGCTTAATCCATGTTTGGACCGTGGACATTTAAGAAAGAGACATTTAGTAAGTGGAGTAAACTGCTACTACCACAACGGTTTTTGCGTTTTTATCCACCCGTCTTTACTGTAAGAAATCCAATAGTATCTGGTGTTAGACAAGCCTTTAAAGAGGACTTTCAAGTTGCTGTAATAGCCTTTAATTTAGCAAATGTAAATGAATTAACTGATTTATTAGGTTCTAAACAAATTAATAAATGTAAACAAACGATAAGAGAGATTTTTAAGGATGTTTTTCAAAAATCTGTGGATGATAACGATATTATTGCTTTATATAATTACTATAGTGAAGGGTTAGCATTTTTAGTCAAAATCGACTCTAAAAAAACGGGTGTATCAGAAATTGAACTACTCATTAGAAAAATGAAAGCGTCCGTCAACGCCATCCTAGTCGAACAGTATCCACAGCTCAGGATTGATTTTCATACTGGCTATATGTTCGTGGAAAAAAATAGCAGGGATGTTGATGAAGCATTGCTTAAAGCACAACATCAAGCTATTGCAATGGCAGATAAACGAGTTACGACGGAATATAATGATATGCTATTTGAAATGGGTAAAATTATTGAAGAAAAGGGTGTTAGACTGTTAGCACAGCCTATTATTGATGTGTCTTCAAATGAAATTAAAGCGTGGGAAATGTTATCACGGGGTCCTGTGGGAACTGCACTTGAAAGTCCATTACCCTTGTTTTCGGTTGCTAGGCAGACAGGAATGCTTTTCGATTTGGAATTGATTGTGTTAGAAAAAGCATTTAAACAAATTGTTGAAACAGGCTGTCAGCAAAGGGTTTTTATCAATTTTACGCCTATGACATTAGGAAATCCTAGGTTTATCAAGGCAATAAATCGAATGTTATTAAAATATAGTGAAATTAATCCAAACAGGATTATTTTTGAAATAACAGAAAGAGATTCAATCGATGAAGTCATGTTTTTCATTGGAAACATTAAAAAGCTACGTTCCTTTGGATTTAAAATTGCAATCGATGATACTGGAGCTGGATATGCTAGCCTGCACACTATAAATAAGATTATGCCTGATATTATTAAAATCGATAGATCTGTAATACAGGATATCGATACAAACAAAGTAAAAGAATCAATGTTGAAGGGCTTACTTTTGATTGCAAAAGAAACAGGCTCTTTAGTAGTTGCTGAGGGAATTGAGAACGAAGGTGAAGCTGCTGTCCTAAGTAGGAACAAGGTTGACCTTGCACAAGGCTATTTTTATGCAAAACCAGGGGACATGAATCTTATTGGTAAAATACCATCCTAATATGGAGGGATAAGTCAATGTATTTTGTAGATAGAGAAAAAATCGAAAAGACGTTAGTTTGCCTTGAGGATCTACTAACACTATTTAATAATCATTCTAAGTGGGATAGTATAATTGAAAAAAAAGCTTTAGAGCGAATTGTACATATCTCGATTGAAGCAATATTAGATGTAGGCAATGACATGATTGATGGATTTATCATGCGTGACCCTGGAAGCTATGAAGACATTATAGATATTTTAGAGGATGAGAAAGTAGTTATAAGTGAACATGCGATCCGATTAAAGAACATAGTTAAGTTACGAAAAGATATAGTCCAAGATTATTTAGAGATTAATCATAATGAAATTTCGCTAGCGATGACTGAAAATATAGCAGCAATCAATTTGTTTTCAACATCAGTTAGAACGTATTTAGAAAATGAGCTTGGTCCAGTTTCAGCTTTTAAAAAATAGCTTATGAAGATCTCAACACTTCAAGAGATAAAGTGCTGGGATTTTTTAATTAAATAGTAAATGATATTTTAAAACAATAAGATATTTTTGTGGAGGTTATAAATCAATGGTAAAAAAATATAAAGGTTATTTAATTGACCTAGACGGAACCATGTATAGAGGGAAAGAACGTATTGAAGCTGCAAGTGACTTTGTTAAAGCATTACAAGAAAAGAGACTCCCTTATTTATTTGTTACAAATAACTCTTCAAAAATGCCATCCCAGGTTGCTGAGAAGCTTGAAGAATTTGATATCCCGGTCTCTGAAGATCAAGTATTTACAACTAGCCTTGCAACCGCTAATTATATTTTTGAGCAACAGCCAAATGCCTCTATTTATATGATAGGTGGAGATGGAATACGTCATGCGCTAATGGAACGAGGTTTACAGCTTGTGGATGAGAATCCTGACTTTGTAGTAGTGGGGCTAGACCAATCAATAACCTATGAGAAACTTGCTAAGGCCTGTTTAGCAGTTAGAAGTGGAGCGACCTTTATTTCTACCAACGGCGACATTGCAATTCCTACAGAACGTGGATTGTTGCCTGGTAATGGGTCATTAACGTCCGTTATTACTGTGTCAACAACAGTTAACCCTCTATTTATCGGAAAGCCAGAAAAAATTATCATGGAGCAAGCTCTTAAAGTACTTGGTACTCCGATAGAAGATACGCTTATGGTTGGAGACAATTACGATACTGATATTTTAGCTGGTATGAATACCGGCCTAGATACCTTGCTAGTTCATACTGGTGTGACAACAAAAGAACATTTGGTAAACTACAACCGTAAACCTACATATGTAATTGATTCACTACAAGAGTGGATAGATAAATTATAATCAAAATTTGGAGGTCACCAAACTTCAGCACAATTTGCTTACTTAAATTAAGAAGAGTGTGAGGCCAACTGGTCTCACACTCAAATGGATTATATTACTCTACATGAGCTGCACTATGTGCTAGACGACTTGATGCCGCTGCAGCAATGGCTCCAACAATGTCATCAAGGAATGTATGACATTCTCCAGAGTCTTTATTATTTAATCTCTCAAGAATACCTGGTTTCAATTTGTCAATGTAACCGTAATTAGTAAAACCGATTGAGCCATATACATTCACGATAGAAAACGCTAAAACCTCGTCGACTCCATACAAACCTTCATCAGCTTTCAATGTAGAAAGTAATGGTTCCTCAAGCATCCCCTTTTCTGTAAGAATATCAAGTTGAATCCCTGTAAGAACGGCATTTTGAACTTCCCGCTTTGATAATACTCTGTCAACATTTTCTAAGCAATCTTCCATCTTAAGACTAGGATGGTATTTTTCCTGAAGAAAGAAGACAAGGTCTGCGATGTCTTGAATCGTAACCCCACGTTCTTTTAACCATTGCCTTGCCTTTTTCTCAATTTCACTAACTGGTCGTTGTTCTGTCATAAGCATTCACCCAATTCTGTGTGTATTAGATAGTTAAGTCTATAACCACTATCTCTTCTTATTTACCGACAAACATGAGTTTATTCAGTTTTTCTCAAGTTTAACACAAGTTACCATAAATGATCTCATATAGATGATTATAGATCGATTTAATTAAAGGGGGACTAATCGTGAATCAGCACCTCTATGAGCAGTATGGGCTCACAATAGATAAAAAAGTCACTGGTGGTAATTATGAAGCATTTCAATGCCGAAATATACTATATACTATTGTGCCTGTAGTGAATATGGAACAAGAGGAAGTATATGAATATAAACAGATGAGTGATTATTTAATTAGTAAGGGTGATTTAAGTATTGCATCGTTTGTCTTAACAAAGGAAAATAAGCTGTTTGGTACAGTTAAAGAACAAAAGGTGGTTGTGCTTCGTTATCCTTATAATCAGACAAGGAAATCCTACTCATTAGGCTATGAGTTGGCAAATTTTCATGAAAAAGGACGAACTTTTCCATACCGAATCGTAAAAAATAACAGAATCGGACAATGGAAGAACTTATGGGAACAAAGGGTAGATCAAATGGAGCTTTTTTGGAATGACAAGGTTCGTCAGCATCCTGAAAACTATTTTGAAAAGTTATTTGTCGAGTCATTCCCTTATTATATTGGATTAACTGAAAATGCAATTCAATATTTAGTGGATACCGAAATAGACGATCGCCCAAGTCCTATTGATTCTGCTACGATATGTCATCACCGTTTCAACGCTACTACTTGGCCACGTGATCAACATGTAAAGACACCAATTAATTGGGTCTTGGATCATTGTAGTCGCGATTTAGCTGAATGGGTAAGGCATCTATTTTTAGAACAACAACGAATCGATTATACTACTATTTCTACTAATATTAGAGATTATGAACGGGTAACACGATTATCCTCTTTCGCATGGAGATTAATGTATTCACGTTTATTGTTTCCAATCCATTATTTTGAGTGTATTGAAGGATACTACTTAACTGAATCAGTAGAAGTACAAAAGCAACAGGAGAATAGGCTTAGTTCTTATTTGGCGTCCTCATCAGAATATGAAGCCTTCCTGAGCGAGTTTACCAAGATAATGCAACATTCTAATCGTAGTATTAGTATTCCAAAGGTGAATTGGCTAATTGAATTGTAAAAGTAGGGATACATACGCATTTTGTGATAATATAGGTAAAACAGTTACTATTATTACATAATGTATGAGGTGTCAAAGGATGAAGAAACCATATGTATTCGTTACAAGAACATTACCAAAAAAAGCAATAGGTCAACTACAACAACTTGTTGAATTAAAAATGTGGCCAAAAGAAGATGTAGCAGTACCTAGGGATATTCTGCTAGAGGAAGCAAGAAAGTGTGATGCATTATTAACTATGCTTTCGGATAAAATTGATTCAACTATAATCGATAATGCTCCCAATTTAAAAGTAGTTGCAAATCTAGCAGTAGGTTTTGATAATATCGATGTTGAATATGCTACAGAAAAAAACATAGCTGTATGTAATACGCCAGATGTCTTGACAGATACTACAGCAGATCTGACATTTGGACTATTAATGGCTACTTCTAGAAGATTAATCGAGGCTGCTGATTTAGTGAGGGAAGGCAAATGGAAAAGTTGGAGCCCTCTACTACTAGCTGGCCAGGATATTCACCACAAAACGATTGGTATTGTTGGTATGGGCAAAATTGGTGAAACTGTAGCCAAAAGAGCAACAGGCTTTGAAATGGATATTTTATATCATAATCGCTCCCGAAATAGTGAGGCAGAAAATCAGTTAGGTGCGAAATACTGTAGTTTTGATGATTTAATTGAGACGGCTGATTTTATTGTCTGTTTAACACCGTTAACAACTGAAACAAGAAATTTATTTAATGCTGCCACTTTCAAAAAGATGAAACGAAGTGCTATTTTTATAAATGCCTCTCGTGGTCCAGTAGTTGATGAAAAAGCGCTTTATAATGCTCTTGTGACAGGGGAAATTGCTGGGGCTGGTTTGGACGTATTTGAAGTAGAGCCAATAAACGCTGATCACCCACTTTTAACTCTAAAAAATGTGGTTGCTCTTCCTCATATTGGAAGTTCTAGTACTGAAACTAGAATCACCATGATGAGGTTATGTTGTGACAATATTGAAGCGGTATTAACAAATAACATACCGCAAACGATAGTAAATAAAGAGTGGAAGCAGTCGGGAGTAAATTAATTAAGTGTAGATGCCACGGTATAATACTGTGGTTTTCTTAAAAGAAAAGAAAGTATAAAGGTTTGTACCTAGTTTTAGTGTCTAGCTCCATCCAGACGCCCCGCACATTTCTTTTATTTAATATCGTTCTGCGGTTCGAAAATTTAAAAAAGTATTTACGACAGTAAGTTAAGCGTTTACATTTAAATTTACTAAAAATAGGGTATTGTCAAACATGTGATAACAATCTATAATGTCCATTATATATAAACATATGTATTTTTTAGGAATACAACAATGAAGGCGGGGATATCAATGAAAAAAATTTCTATAGGTTTATTAGGGTTAGGAACGGTTGGTAGCGGTGTAGTAACAATCTTAACTAATCATCAGGATAAGTTAATGCACCAAGTGGGCTGTCCTATTGAGCTTAAAAAAGTAGTTGTCCAGGACCTACATAAGGAGAGAAGTGTCGAAGTGGATCAGTCCTTGCTAACAAAAAATGTTGATGAGGTAATTAATGATCCAGAGATAGATGTTGTTATTGAAGTAATGGGTGGTGTTGAAGAGACACGTAAGTATATCTTGGCTGCTTTAAGAAATAAGAAACATGTTGTAACAGCAAATAAAGATTTGATGGCTTTGTACGGTTCAGAGTTACTTTTAGAGGCTTCAGAAAACGGCTGTGATTTATTTTATGAAGCAAGTGTAGCCGGAGGTATTCCAATTTTAAGAAGCTTAGTGGACGGATTAGCTTCTGATAGAATTACAAAAATGATGGGAATCGTAAATGGGACAACTAATTTCATTCTAACTAAAATGAGTAAAGATAAACGTGCATATGAAGATGTTTTGGCTGAGGCGCAGCACCTTGGATATGCAGAATCTGATCCTACAGCAGATGTAGAAGGTCTGGATGCAGCAAGAAAAATGACAATATTAGCTACACTAGGCTTTTCAATGAATATTGATTTACAGGATGTTAGAACGCAAGGTATAACTACCATTACAGAGGAAGACTTAGATTACAGTAAGCGCTTAGGATATACAATGAAGCTGATCGGGATAGCGCATAGAGATGGTGAGAAGGTTGAAGTGAGCGTCCAGCCTACACTTCTATCAGAAAATCATCCGTTAGCAGCGGTTAATGATGAATACAACGCAGTGTATGTATGTGGTGAAGCTGTTGGAGAAACGATGTTCTATGGACCAGGTGCCGGAGGACTTCCAACTGCAACGGCGGTGATGTCCGATTTAGTAGGAGTAATGAAAAATATGAGGTTGGGTGTAAATGGTTTAAGTGCAGTTTCACCTCAATATGAGAAGAAATTAAAATTAGACTCTGAAAGGTATTCAAAATACTTCCTAAGAATACATGTTCAAGATCAAGTGGGGGCATTTGCAAAAATTACCACAATTTTCTCTGAACATGGTGTAAGCTTTGAGAAAATCCTTCAGCTTCCACTAAATAAAAGTAATGTTGCCGAAATTGTAATAGTTACACATAGAGCGTCACTAAAAGATTACGAGGAAATCCTCGGGCAGCTTGAAAGCTTAGAAGTAGTTAAACAAGTGAAAAGCTCATACAGAGTTGAGGGAGATGAAATGCAATGATGTGGAAAGGCTTGTTACAGGAATACCGTGAATACCTACCAATTACAGAAAATACACCTTTACTATCGTTAAACGAAGGGAATACACCGTTAATTCCTTTGCACAATCTATCAAACAAGCTTGGAATTGAGTTATATGTGAAAACAGAGGGATCAAACCCAACAGGTTCGTTTAAAGATAGAGGTATGGTTATGGCTGTTGCGAAGGCAAAAGAGGAAGGCAGTAACACTGTCATTTGCGCATCGACAGGTAATACTTCCGCAGCTGCAGCTGCTTATGCTGCAAGAGCAGGAATGAAAAGTATTATTGTTATTCCTGATGGGAAAATTGCAATGGGAAAACTAGCTCAAGCTGTAATGTATGGTGCGGAAATTTTTGCAATTGAGGGAAATTTCGACCAAGCACTAAAAATGGTGAGAAGTATTAGCAAAACTGAGCCGATCACACTAGTTAACTCTGTGAATCCATATCGTCTTGAAGGGCAAAAGACGGCTGCATTTGAAATTGTAGATCAATTAGGACAAGCACCAGACGTATTAGCTATTCCAGTTGGAAATGCAGGAAATATCTCTGCATATTGGAAAGGGTTTAAGGAATATCACCAAGAGCGTGGTACAGGATTGCCGAAAATGCATGGCTTTGAAGCAGAAGGTTCAGCTGCAATCGTAAGAAATAGGATCATTGAAAACCCTGAAACCATTGCAACAGCGATTAGAATTGGAAATCCAGCTAGTTGGGACAAAGCTGTTAATGCAGCAAAGACTTCAGGTGGAAAAATTGATGAAGTAACTGACCAAGAAATACTCGAAGCTTATAAATTATTAGCTAGAGCAGAAGGGGTATTTGCTGAACCTGCATCATGTGCATCTGTCGCAGGTATTATAAAACAACTTCAAAGTGGTGAAATTAGCAAGGGTAGTAAGGTAGTTGCTGTATTAACTGGTAATGGATTGAAGGATCCAAATGTTGCGATTGAATCGAATGAAATTAAGCCGCTTGTACTGCCAAATGATGAGAAAGTGGTGTTTGAACATATTAGGGGAGTCGTTCCACAATGCTGAGAATAACCGTACCAGGTAGTACTGCAAATCTTGGGCCTGGTTTTGATTCTGTTGGGTTGGCGGTCAATCGTTATCTCACATTAGATGTAAAATTAAGTGATAAATGGATATTCCGACCACTTTCTAAGGATGTTGCGGAAATACCGTCTGGTAAAGATAATTTAGTGTATCAAACAGCTGAGAAAGTTGCTGATCACTATCGCAAAGCATTACCAGCTTGCTCTGTTGATGTTTGGAGTAATATTCCTCTTGCAAGAGGGCTTGGTAGTAGTGCTGCTGCCATTTCAGCAGGCATTGAATTAGCGGATGCTTTGTTATGCTTAGGGATGACTGCACAAGAAAAAGTTCGCCTCGCAAGTCTTTATGAAGGTCATCCTGACAATGTGGGTGCATCAATAATGGGTGGATTGGTAATCGGCAGCCATCGTGCAGATGACACTGATGTTATCCATGTGCAAAATTTAGATATAGATATAGTTGTCGTTATCCCAATCTATGAGATCAAAACCAAGGATGCAAGAAAAGTCCTTCCCACTACTTTTACCAGAGAGTATGCTGTGGAAGCTAGTGCTATTAGCAATATGTTAGTCGCTGCTTTACTCACAAAACAATGGAAACTGGCTGGAAAGATGATGGAAAAGGATCTGTTTCACCAACCATTTAGATTACCACTTATTCCCGAAATAGAAGCGATTCGTTCAAGTGCACTTAACTCTGCTGCATTTGGCGTTGCTATAAGTGGAGCGGGACCTACAGTCATTTGCTTTGCGGAAAAAGGGAAAGGACCGCAAGTTAAAAAGAAACTGATTAATGACTTTCCTCATTTTCAAATTGAAGAGCTTTCAATAGATAATAAAGGCAGTGTTGTTACAAAGAATGAATTTCAAGAGCAAATGTAATTATAGAAAAGCGCAGGGCGCCCGGAGCTAGACACTAAAACTATGTACAAACTTTTATACTTTCTTATCTTTTAAAGAAAACTCGCCGAATCGCAAGCTTGAAGGGTGAAGACAGAGGCGTAGTTGCCCTTATGCTTATCAAAATTTATGGATATAAATTCTGATAAGCCAAAAAAAAGCGACTTCCCGTGAAGTCGCTTTTACTAGTTGTAGAATTAAAACACTTGCTCTACTTCTACAATTCCTGGTACTTCCTCTAAAAGTGCGCGCTCGATACCAGCTTTTAATGTGATTGTTGAACTTGGGCAGCTTCCGCAAGCTCCAAGAAGGCGCAATTTTACAACTCCATCTTCTACATCAACTAACTCACAGTCTCCACCATCACGTAATAAAAATGGGCGAAGTTTATCTAATACTTCTTGAACTTGTTCAGTAATATTTGTTTCTACAGTCATTTTAATCGGCTCCTTTCCTTATACCTATTATAATCACTATTGTATGAAAAATCCATTCAAGATGATTGTGCAATGTATTGTGAAATTATTTAGGTATTTATATTGTCTATTCTACCATAGTTTATGTAAAATGGAATATAATAAGCTTTGTTAAGGAGACCATATTATGTCAAATAAAAGTGTAGAAATCGTTGTTTATGGTGCAGAGGTTTTATGTCCAAGTTGTGTTAATCTTCCTTCATCACGAGAAACGTATGAGTGGTTAGATGCTGCGATTAGTAGAAAATATCCAGAGCAGCCATTTACGATTGCCTATGTCGATATTTATAATCCACCGGTAGAAAATAGCAAAAAGGAATTTGCTATTCGTGTTGTTGAAGAGGATATGTTTTATCCTGTAGTTGTAATAGAAGGCGTGATAGCAGGCGAAGGAAATCCTAAACTGAAAACAGTTTATGCTGAATTAGAAAAATACGGCTTTAAATCTAAATGAAAAAAGTAGTCCATAAATTTGGACTGCTTTTTATTGCTTTTGTTTTAAGAAGTTTATTTCTAGCTCAGCATCCGCAACCTTTCGATTTACAAAAGCCACACTTGCTCTAAGGAATTGAACTTTAGCAAATAGATTATCTATATTTTCTACCTGATGAGCCGTTATTATCTCAGATAGCTTGTCTATTTTTACATTTAGAACACTAAAATGGTTATTTGTCTTTTGTTCAAAATCATTAAAACGATTATCAAAATCATTAAAACGATTATCAATATCTTTAAATCGATTTTTCCTTCTTAAAGGTAATGGTTATGACCTCAGGTCCGATGGCGCCTGGAGCTAGACGTAGATAGACAAAAGACACGAAGTTATACATAACCTTACAATTTTATAAATTCATAAACAATGAAAAAGACAGGTGAAAAACCTGTCCATCTCCTAAAACTTCACCCATTATGATATTTATACATCCAAAGTACTCCAGACTTCAATAAACGAGGAACTCTCCCCGTAATTGCACGGTCTGCTACTAGGCCGAAACCATGCTTTTTACCTAGTGAGCCTAGTACACCTTTTAGTTTAATTGCTGGAAATTCACTTGGTGGCTCTTCGTTATTCCAACGCTTTACCAATACTTGAACAATTTGTTCTGCCTGTCCTTCAGCCAGTTGTGCACTTGGTGCATGTGGTAGGCTTGCACCGTCACCAACTACATATACATGTTCGTCAGTTGGTAAATTATGCTGAGGAGTTAATACGACGCGACCTTGTCCATCTTTTTCAACGTCTAGATGTCGGATTACTTTGCTTGGTTGTATTCCAGCGGTCCAAACAATGACATCAAAAGGGATTGCATCATCCTGGTTGTATAGGACATTTTCCTCTACTTTGGTGATGTTCGCTCCGTTGATGATTTCAACTCCATGTGTGTGGAACCAATTTTCAACATAATTACTAAGGCGTTCAGGGAACATTGAGAGAATATGATCTCCGCGATCAAATAGTTTTACCTGTAAATCTGGACGGCTCTCATTTAGCTCGCTTGCTAATTCTACACCACTTAAACCTCCACCAACAATTGCAACCGTGGACCCAGGCCCAAGATTGTTCAATTTCTGGTACGTAGAACGAGATTTATCGATCGATTGTATACTGTATGTAAATTCCTCAGCACCTGGTATATTGTGGTATTTATCCTCGCAACCAAGACCGATTACTAAGTCATCGTAGACAATAGGATCTTGGTCTTTCAGGTAGATAAGCTTAGCTTCTAAGCTAATATCAGTAACCTCGCCATATTTCACTCGTAAGCGAGGATGTTCAGGAAAAGATACGCGAACATGTTGGTCAGAAATCGTTCCAGCAGCAAGTGCATAATACTCCGTTTTTAAGCAATGATATGGTATTCTGTCAATAAGCGTGATCTCAATATCTTCTGGTAGCTGATTTGGTAGAAGACGTTGAAGCAATCGCATTCCACCATAGCCTCCACCAAGTATAACTAGATTTTTCATTACGGATTTCTCCTTTTTTTGTATGAAGTAAGGGGGCGGAGCATCAATCTATTATACAGGCTTTATAGGACCTGTAACCCTTATCTCTCCACCAACCCTATTAAGTAGTTTTTTTGCTTGGTACGCCGTCTAAATGTGGTGGCGTTTATCCGCCAAACAGCTTTGTAATAGTCAATCCTATGAACGGGCAGTAAGATCCCTCCCCACTTCCTGACTTTGGGAATTCGAAGAAGTTTAAGTATGGGAAACCGAGAGGAAATGGGTTCTTACGAGCACTTTCTAGGGAAGAGGATTAGAGCGATCGTTAGAACGAGGAAACTGCCTGTAAAAGCTCGGCCGAAGCACAGGACATGCTTCTCTCCTAGTGTTATAGGTTCAATTGACCCACAGTAAAGAATGAAGAAAACCCCCACTGTGAGAAGTTCCCTTTATATAATGCCGCATTAAAAGGTATAGCTAGCATCAGTTGCAATCGTGTGCAAATCAAAATAACATTAAAAGTATAGCGAAATTGTGGCAAAATAACAACATTAATATGATAAATAAATTAAAAATAGATTCATGCTTATTGACGTTTCCACTAAAAAAAGGTAGGCTATAAATTTAGTAGAGGTGAAAGCAATGAAGCCAATTATTGAGTTCTGTATTAGTAACTTAGCCAGCGGGGCACAAGAAGCGCTTGAAAAGTTAGAGAAAGATCCAAATCTCGATATTATCGAGTACGGGTGTTTAAGTTATTGTGGAAAGTGTGCTAGTACCTTGTTTGCACTAGTAAATGGCGAAGTTGTGACCGGAGATGATCCTGATCAACTTGTCGAAAATATTTATGTCTATTTAGATGAAAATCCAATGTTTTAAATATAGAAGAGTGCACTCACTTTCTCCGAGTGCACTCTTTAATTTGATGTTTCTCTGTTCCTCGCGAATGTCCTGCCAACGTCTCGAGCCATTTGATTTATTCCCTTTTTAACTGATTCGATCTGCTTTAATTTTCGGGATAATACATAGATATACACTATAGCTTTAGTAGATATCGATGTGTTTGCATATAAAAACTCCTCATGATTTCCATGAGGAGCTCTATAATAAGAAAAACGGGGGATGTTTTCATTGTGTTCAAAATTAAATCATTTTATACTTAGTGAAACTAATTTTTTTGGAGGAATACATGAACACTTTTTCTTTCACCAAAATGCATGCCTTAGGGAATAATTATATATATGTAAATATGTTTGAAGAAAATCTGCAAGAAGACCTTTTAGCAGACATAGCAATTAAAGTATCGAATGTTAATACAGGGATAGGATCTGATGGTATGATTTTAATTTGCCCATCCGAGTTAGCCCCTGTAAAAATGAGGATTTTTAATAATGATGGATCAGAAGGGAAAAACTGTGGAAATGGATTACGCTGCGTCGCAAAGTATGTCTATGAGCATAAAATAGTAAAAAATAAGATCTTTAAAATTGAAACACTATCAGGTTTGGTTGAGGCTGAAATACACGTAAACAATGGAATAGTAAGCAGTATTACGATTAATATGGGGAATCCTCGGTTAAAAAGAAGTGAACTGCCAATGGTTGGTGAAGAAGTGAACCAAATTGTGAATGAACCGGTTGAATTCTTAGGTCAAAAGCTTAGAATGACTGGAGTGTCAATGGGAAACCCACATGCAATCTTTTATGTTGATTCTATAGACGATGCTCCGCTTACAACACTGGGTCCAGTAATTGAAAAAGATAAGCGTTTTCCTGAAGGAGTAAATGTTGAGTTTTTGGAGATTATAAACGAACATGAAATCAACTTCAGAGTATGGGAACGGGGCTCAGGTATTACTCAGGCTTGTGGAACAGGAGCATGTGCTGCAGTAGTTGCATCTGTATTAAATGGAAAAACAAAACGTAATGAAAAAACGGTTGTTCATCTAGCTGGTGGAGATCTTGATATCACATGGACTGCTGAAGGTCATGTATTAATGACCGGTCCGGCGGAGCTTATTTGTACGGGGAACTATTTCTACTAACTTTTACCATTGCTAAAGGGGCAGTAAGACCCTTACCTCTAGCTATCTAAGTTTACCTCTCTATAAATAGGGGATAAGAAAACCCACGGTGATTGAAGTTTTACTTTTTAAAGTTTGAATATTTGAGTGTTAACAATATAACATTTATAATAATAGTAATTACCAATGACTTAGAAGGAGGGAAGTAACATGACTGATATTTTAACAATAACTGAAGCTGCTGGCTATCAAATACACGATATGATCAAAGAAAGTGGAGAAGAAGGATCTTTTCTACGTGTAGCCGTAAAAGGAGGAGGTTGTAGTGGCCTTTCATATGGTATGGGCTTCGAACAAGATAAAACAGAAAATGACACTATGTTTGAGCAGCATGGAATCAAAGTATTAGTTGATAAAGAAAGTGAACCAATCTTAAAAGGTGTTGTCATAGACTTTAAACAATCAATGATGGGCGGCGGGTTTACCATCGATAATCCAAATGCGATTGCAGGCTGTGGGTGTGGATCTTCTTTTAGAACCGCTTCAAATGTTGGGCAGCCTGAGGAATGTTAATTTAATTTGAAAAAGAGTTGAGGCCTAATGTGGATACCTCAACTCTTTTTAGTTTTTAGTACCCTAGTTCCATGCGTCATCGGACCTGAGGGCATAAGCCCATCCGTTCGAAAGGTTAAAGCACAACCATCCGGACGGCCGCCTTGGTATGTTGATGTTGCCACAGGACGTGGCGGATTTTAATCGACGCTCAGGTAAGCGGGCGCCCAGTGCTTTTCTTTAAAACATACTTGAGCTATGAAGTGGCTGTAGTTTTGCTTTCGGATCAATGTACGCTTTAGCGTTATTGACGGCTGTTGGAGCTTCCCCAAAGCCAGAAGCAATTAATTTTACTTTTCCATCATATGTGCAAATATCTCCTGCTGCATAGATACCTTTAATGTTGGTCTCCATTTTTGAGTTTACAACAATCGAATTTTTCTCAATATCAAGCCCCCATTCTTTAATAGGACCAAGCGATGAAACAAAGCCGTAGTTCACGATAACTGCATCAACATCAACCGTTTCTTTAGCATCACCTTTTGGTTGTGCTAGTAGGACTTGAGTAATTTTGTCATCCCCAACAAGTTCTACAGGTACGAATGGAGTTTTAACTTCTACTTTTGAGTTCATTAAATTTTCAACACTGTGTTCATGTGCACGAAATTTATCACGTCTGTGAACTAGCATCACCTTTTCTGCGATAGGTTCTAGCATTAATGCCCAATCTACTGCTGAATCTCCACCACCGAAAACAACAACTTTTTTATCAGCAAATTTGTTTAGGTCATCAATGAAGTAGTGAAGATTTTTACCCTCATAGTTGACAGCGCTCTCAAGCTCGAGGCGACGAGGTTGGAATGCACCATTTCCAGCTGTGATAATAATCGTTTTAGAATAATGTACTTCGCGATTTGTTGTTATTTTGAATAGTCCATCTGGCTGCTTTTCAACTTTATCTACGGATTGTTCAAGTGATACAGTTGGGTTAAATTTTTCCATTTGTTCCTTTAAATTATCAATCAATTCCTGTGCACGAATCTTTGGAAAGCCAGCTACATCATATATGTATTTTTCAGGATATAGTGCCGATAATTGCCCACCTAATTGTGGAAGGCTTTCAATGATTTTTACACTTGCCTGTCTCATCCCACCATAAAAAGCAGTAAATAACCCAGTAGGTCCTCCACCGATAATTGTAATGTCATATACATTTTGATCTTCTCTCACTGTAATCCCCCCCGTGTGTATTATTAAATTTCTTGGATGAATGAAGACAATTAGCTCCATAATTTCCTTATAATACATATATTATCATATATTAAAAATAATATCTCACTCCTCTTTGGAGAAATATTGTGAATCTTGTTATTTGTGCCAAATTTTCAAACTAAACAAAGGAATATTATTAAATTTTTGTGAAAAATAGAAAACCACTGTTGTTTTTTTAATATTCTTAAGTTTTGGAAAGTGGTGATTATGCTTGAAAAACCAACCTAAAAAGAATAATATGTATTGTAGATATAATATTAATTTTTTATGAATATTTTCGTACAATTTTTTTACAAAATTGTGATGTTATTAGTGAAAAATATCACAAACTTTCTGGGAATAATTTATACCAGAAGAAGAGAAACCGAAGTTTTTCTTACAAATAAAAATAGTATTTCGGTGGATGATAAGGTTATATAGAATTATCTATCGTAAAAACAAATTATTAAAGGTGGATGTGATACGGTTGAGGAAGCCAAAGGTTGTTATTTTAGGTGCAGGTTATGGTGGTTTAATGACGGCTGTAAGTTTGCAAAAAGCATTAGGTGTAAATGAAGCTGAAATTACTCTAATTAATAAAAATGAATATCATTATGAGACTACATGGTTACATGAAGCGTCAGCAGGAACGTTACATCATGATCGTGCGCGCTATAACATTACTGATGTAATAGATAGAACTAAGGTTAACTTTGTTAAAGGAACTGTTATTACGATTAATCGTGAAGAAAAGCGCGTTGTTCTTGAAGAAGGCGAATATGCTTACGATTATTTAGTGGTTTCATTAGGTGGAGAATCTGAAACATTTGGTATTAAAGGTTTAAAGGAATACGCATTTTCAATTACAAATATTAATGCAGCACGTCAAATTCGCGAGCATATTGAATATCAATTTGCTACTTATAACACAGAGCTTGAGAAAAATGATTCACGTTTAACAATTGTTGTTGGTGGGGCAGGTTTTACTGGAATTGAATTCCTAGGAGAGTTAGGAAACCGTATTCCAGAACTATGCCGTGAATATGACGTTGACCGTGACAAAGTACGCGTAATTTGTGTTGAAGCAGCTCCAATGGTATTGCCAGGATTTGATCCTGAATTAGTTGAATATGCTGTAGGTCATTTAGAACGAAAAGGTATCGAATTCAAAATTGGTACAGCTATTAAAGAAGCTACTCCAGATGGTATTATTGTTGCAAAAGATGATCAGGTTGAAGAAATTAATGCAGGAACTGTCGTATGGGCAGCTGGTGTTCGTGGTAATAGTGTCATTGAACAAGCTGGATTCGACTCAATGCGCGGACGTGTAAAGGTTGACCCGGAGTTACGTGCCCCAGGTCATGAAGATGTATTTATCGTTGGAGACTGTGCGCTAATTATTAACGAAGAAATTAATCGACCATACCCACCAACAGCACAAATTGCTATGCAACAAGGAGTAATATGTGCAAAGAACCTTGCAGTACTTGTTAGAGGCCAGGGTGAGCTAGAAACATTTACACCTGACCTAAAAGGAACTGTATGTTCATTAGGTGAAGATGATGCGATTGGTGTAGTATTTGGCAAAAAAGTTTGGGGTGCTAAAGCATCATTCATGAAAAAAATGATTGATAATCGTGCACTGTTCATGATTGGTGGAGCCTCAACTGTATTGAAAAAAGGAAAATTTAATCTACTATAATCTACATTTGAAGTAGAGCCATGACTAAAATCATCGCTCTATTTTTTTGTTGTTTAGGAATTTATAAAATTGTAAGGTTGTGTATAATTTCGTGTCTCTGTCTATCTACGTCTAGCTCCAGGCGCTATCGGCTCTATGGTATAAGCCAAGCCCTTCCCGAAGGCAAAAAACGCCTTCAGTCAGGGCTCGTCTTTTATGCTTGACTTGCACAGGATGTGCTGATGTCGATGTTCGCCACAGGACGTGGCGGGTTTTAATCGACACGCCGAAAGGCGGGCGCGCCTTTCGCTTTTCTTCATAATGGTAAAATAATAAAAACGAGTAAAGGTGGTTACTATGAACAGTAAAAGGGGAAATGTTTGGCTTGCTGTTGCTGGCTTAGTTATTTCAGATGAAGGTGAGTGGCTGGTTGTCAAGAAAAGGTATGGTGGGTTAAAAGGAAAGTGGTCCTTACCTGCTGGATTTGTTGAACCAGATGAAACAGTGGATCAAGCAGTTATTCGTGAAGTGAAGGAAGAAACAGGTGTTAGTTGTATGGTACAAGGGGTTATTGGCGTAAGATCTGGGGTTATTCGAAATGAAATTAGTGACAATATGATTATTTTTTCATTACAAGCTATAAAACAAGACGAAATTATTGCGCAGGAATCGGAATTACTAGAAGCGAGTTTTGTTCATCCGAAGGAACTGTTACAAGATACTTCATCCTCAGTCATTATTAAATACTTATTAGAAATAGGGGTATCTAATTTACAAAGACCACATCATGATGTCGATCCAGGTAATCAATTTGGATATACGTCATATAAACTGTTTTTTTAAAATCTGATCTTTGTCGGCTATTCATTTTGGATAGTTTTGGCTAAAAAAGTTTTTAGAAAAGTATGAAAAAAAGAGAGAATGATAGAAAATGGTGTATGTATTCGCTTACACTGGCTGATTTTACGATATTTAGGTCTTTCCTTTTTGATGAAAAATTGATATATTATCAGAAAATTAAATTAATTTTTAAAAGGAGAGATGGTTCAATGAATAGTAAGCAAGAGGAAATGGTAGAATGCGCATATTGCTCAGGTAAAGGGTATTTTCAATTAGTGTTGGGAGGATCTGAAACGTGTAATTCCTGCCAAGGAAGTGGCAAAAAATAAAATTGAAACTATATCAGGTTTTTTAATAGCTATTTAGATTGACTAGCTGTTCATTACTTTAGTACACTATTCATTGAGTTGTACTGGAGGTGAACGTTGATATGCCAATGAGCATTCCTGTTTTATTAATTTCAATGCTATTATTTTTTGTTTTGTTTTTTGGGATTGGCTTCCTTTTAAATATGCTTCTACGAATGTCTTGGATCATGGCAATTATTTATCCAATCATTTCAATATTTATCATTGACGATATAAAATTGATTCAATATATTAGATCTCCTGGTTCTTCATTTAGTGGATTACAAGATAAGTTGGCTGCACTTGCTTTAGCTGATGTATTGATATTACTGAGTGGATTGATAGGTGCATTTTTTTCTGGTATTGTCATTCGTTGGCTAAGATCAAAGGGCTATCAAATGTTTTAGGAATAATCACTAGACTCTTACTTTTTAGGTAGGGGTCTTTTTGAATGTTAAATAGACAATAATACATTGAATTCATAAATATTTTAAAAATTATAAATTATTTTTTCCGCTTCACGAATAATTTCTTTGCATTTTGGAAAGAAATAGATTCGTGAGAGGAGTGGAAAAAAATGAGTAACATAAAAACAATAACTAGGCGTACAGTAATGTCAATTCTTTTTGTTTTAGCATTCTTTACAACATTTCAATCAATTTCAGGTGTAGAAGCAAAGGACTTATCAGAGTGGATTGATGATTATAGGAGTCGATTAACACAGCAAGAACAAGGTGGTTTAAGCTATCAAGACAATACAAAAAAACGGTTAAATCTATTTTATAAATTTATAAAGCGTTCAAACGTTGTAACAACTTCTATTTCATCCAGTGGATCAGTAGAAAGCTCTATGACGTTAGAGGATGCAATTGATTGGACGAAATACCCTAAAAGAACAGTTGTAGCTACAGGTTATACAGCAGGTGTAGAATCCACTGGGAAGTCAGCATCCCACCCACAGTACGGTATTACGTATTCAGGGATAAAGGTAAAGCGTGATCTATATTCAACAGTTGCAGCAGATCTAAATGTATTTCCACTAGGAACAATTTTATTTATTCCTGGCTACGGATATGGCGTGGTAGCTGATAAGGGTGGAGCGATTAAAGGTAATAAAATCGATTTGTATTATGAAACAGTTGCTGATGTTTATGATCAATGGGGTAAAAAGAAGGTAGAGGTTTATGTTGTGAAGATGGGTAAAGGGAAAATTTCAGAGGAAGAACTAGCATTGTTAAATGAAGATGAGTCAATGCAAGTATTCCGTCAACAATATATTGGTAGGAAGAGCTCGTAACCAAAAGAAGCCTTAGGTGTGAATTCCTAGGCTTCTTTTTTAAAGGGTGAGAAAATGTGAACAAAGTATTGGTGTTTAGCTCCGGGCGCCATCGGACTTGAGGTCATACGCCAATCCGTCCAGAATCGCAGGTAGCCGGTGCCCCGGGTATTTAAAGTAATGGATCTATCCCATCATCTGCTGGGTATGTCCCAGGATGAATCAGGGCAGCGAGTTTTTTTAGACCGAGTAATAATCTAGGTGATGGACGACAATATAGCGGTTCCTCTAGTATATGAATTCGTTCATATTTAATGGCATCAAGCTCATGCCAGTCAGGTCTTTTTCGTATTAGTTCGGGCTTCATTTTTTCTTGTTTAACACCAACCCAAGCTAGGCAAATGTGATCGGGATTTCTTTTTCGTACATCTTCCCAATCCGTTTGAATACTTGCAAGCTCAATATCTTTGAAAAGGTTAACGGCGCCAGAAAGTTGGCTAATATAAGTGAGCCAATTTAATTGCCCAGGTGTAAAAACTGGTTTTGGCCACCATTCCCAATACAGTGTCGGCTTCTTTTGAATGGTATTTGCAATACTTTTGTACTCATTAATAAAATGAGTATATTTGGTTATAATATATCGTGCTTTTACTTCTGTAGCCGTTATTTTAGCAACTTTTAAAAGATCATCAGCAATCTCGTCTAAAGAGTTAGGATTTAAGACAATATGAGGAATTCCTCGCCTTTTAAGTTCGGCTACATTTTTTTCCATACCAGGCACACTTAGAGAGGCCAGAACCAGGTCAGGCGCAAATTGTTCTACCTTATCCATATCGATTGAAAGATCAGGACCAAGTTTTGGTAAACTAGAAACCGATTCAGGCCAATCAGAAAAATCATCAACGGCTATTAATTCGTCAATTAAGCCTAAATAAGCTAGTAGCTCAGTATTGCTTGGGCAAATTGAAATCAATTTCATTAACCCTTCCACCTTCCTACATAATTACTAATAAATAATGTAACAGTAGGGCTAGTAAAATCCCCGAAAGACCACCGAAAAATACCTCGATTGGTTGATGTCCTAATAATTCTTTTAGTTCTTTTCGCTTTTCATTTTCGTTCATAGTTGGCCACATTTTGGCTTCTGCAACAAACTTGTTGAAATCAATAACTAACCGGTTTAATACGGTTGCTTGTTCCCCGGCGTGACGTCTTACCCCTGTTGCATCAAACATAACTATAATTGCAAACACAGTTGATATTGCAAAAAAGGGAGAACCAAGTCCATGCTCTATCCCGATTCCCGTAGTAAGAGCGGTAACGGCGGCCGAATGTGAACTAGGCATACCACCGGTACTTGTTAAAAGTGACCATTCAACTTTTCGAGTAGCAATAAATTGAATAGGTACTTTAATAAATTGTGCAAAGCCAATGCCGGCTAATGCAGCCCAAAGCGGGAAATTTGAGAATAAGTCCATAAATAACGTCCTTTCAACAATAATAGTGTAAGATAGTAACTAGCATCATTATGCTTGATATGCTTTTATGGTAACAAATACTTATTAAATGGGGTGCCTAAAATGAGCAAGTACCCAATGGAGTATTATCAGTTTTTTATTCATTTTAATGAAGGTGATTATTATACCTGTCATGACCTTCTTGAAGAAATGTGGTTAACGGAAAAAAGTAACCTGTTCTTAAAAGGACTCTTACAAATGTCTGTCGCCATCTATCATTACGAATACGGGAACGTAAAGGGTGCGCGCTTAATGATGAATGCTGGACACCTTTATATTCAAAAATACCGCCCGAATTATTGGGGGCTTGAACTAGAGACAGTTAACAGTTTCATCGAAACATGTCTTTCCATTATACCACAACATATTGACCATGTTCCGTTTGAAGACGTTGAAACATTACCCAAGCTACCTAATCTTTTACTATATCTAGAAGAAGATTAGAAACTCGAATTATTCTCTAGTTTCACTTATAATAGAAAGTGTTACCCTTAATGGTTAGTAATTTTTAGCCGCACTATGATAAACGGAGGTGCTTGAATTGTTTACCGTAAAAACAGATTTAGATCTAACTAGAGCACATGAAGTTCTTGTGATTGGACTTTTCGAAAAAAGTAAAAAGGTAGAAGGCCTAGCTGAAAAATTAGATTCAGTTTTAGAAGGACAAATTACTGAGTTGCTAAAAGATGGAGATATTTCGGCAAAGATAAAGTCACTAACTAAAATACATACTCTAGGAAAACTAAGTACAAAACGCATCTATTTTGTTGGGTTAGGAAAAGAAGATAAGTTAACTTTTGAAATTTTGCGTGATACTTATGGAAAATTATTTAAAACGTTAAAAGCTGCGAAGTTTGAGGAAGTTGCAATCGCAATGGATTCGTTTGTAACAGAGACGATTGATTTTAACGAATCAGCACATGCTTTAGGTGAGGCGCTGCCACTTGCTACCTATACATTTGCTGATTATAAGCAAAAATCTAACACGCCAGAAAAAGAAATTAACACTGTAATTGTTTACAGTAATGGTGACTCAGAGGAAATTGAAGCTGGGCTAACTGTTGGGTATGCACATGCAAAAGGAGTTAACTCTGCACGTACGCTAGTTAACCTACCAGGGAATATGCTAACAGCGACAGATATGGCTAATTATGCAACAGAGCTTGCAGAAAAATACCAATTCGAACTAGAAATTCTTGAAAAAGAAGAGATGGAAAAACTGGGGATGGGTGCACTTTTAGCAGTAAATAAAGGATCTGTTGAGCCACCAAAAATGATTGTGTTGAAGTACCAAGGTAGAGAAAGCTGGGACGATGTTATCGGACTTGTTGGAAAAGGGATTACTTTTGATACGGGTGGCTACTCGATCAAACCAAAAGACGGAATAGTCGGTATGAAATCTGATATGGGTGGTGCTGCTGCTGTATTAGGTGCGATGGAGGTAATCGGAGAACTTAAGCCTGAACAAAATGTAGTGGCTGTTATCCCTTCAACAGATAATATGATCAGTGGTGATGCATTTAAGCCTGATGATGTTATTACTGCAATGAGTGGAAAAACTATTGAGATCTTAAACACCGATGCAGAGGGGCGTCTTGCATTAGCTGACGGAGTAACGTATGCGAAACATCATGGAGCTAGCTATTTAGTAGATGTAGCAACACTTACTGGTGGTGTGATTGTTGCTTTAGGTAATGATATAACGGGTGCTATGACCAATAATGAGGAGCTTTTTGAACAAGTATTAGAAGCTTCAAATGAAACTGGGGAGGCAATATGGCGTCTTCCAATTAATGATAAACACAAAGAACGTGTTCGTAAAAGTAAGGTCGCTGATTTAAATAACTCTCCAGGTAGAGACGGCCATGCGATATTTGCAGGTACATTTATTGGAGAATTTGCAGAGGATACCCCTTGGGTACATCTTGATATTGCAGGCACAGCAACTACATCAAGTGACTATGATTTAGGCCCATCTGGAGCTACTGGGGTAATGGTTCGAACTCTTGCTACTTTAGTTGAAAGATTTAAAAGTGAAAAATAAGGTAGATAAACATTTAGCCCGAAAAAGACCGCGAAGCACATGAATTGCAAGTAAGGCATGCAGTGATTGATGAGCTCGCTCCTAATGTTAAAAAGTCAATAAACCCCCACTGAGGGAAGTTTCTTTTTTTAAAAGATAAGAAAGTATAAAAATTTGTACCAAGTTTTAGTGTCTAGCTCCGGGCGCCATCGACTCGAGGTCATAAGCCAATCCGTCCGGAAGGTAAAGAACAACCTTCCAGCCGGCTTGTCTTATGCTTGTCGCCGATAGGCGGGCGCCCTGCGCTTTTCTTAGTTAAGGTGTTTTAGAAAATAGATGAGTGCAGTATAATTGCAGTTCTCGTGATATTATATTAAGTTATTTCTAAGTACGTTGGTACACAGGTATCCCCATTTAAAGAGTAATAAAAAAGCCAAGCTGCGGTCCTTTAACCAGCTTGGCTAATTCCTATGAAGCTTTTGTCTGAATAGAGCTAATACGGGACGTTCTTTTTATAGTATGATAGATTCGCGGGGCAATCAATGCTCCAAAGATTGTAAACATAATGTCTTTTACTGCAAACCAAGCCATTACCTTCCATGCAGTTGCATAACCCATATCAAAGTCTAACCATAGATTATAAGCAAAATACATATAGTTTGTTCCGATGAAATAGATTGTTGTGATTCCAGCAAATGAAGCAATCATGAAGGTAGTCAGTGCTGGTTTACTTTTAGATTCAACAATTTTTCCTACTATAAAAGCTGTAGCAATATAAGATAATATAAATCCACCAGATCCACCAAAGATTGGACTAATTCCTGCACTAAACTGAGCGAATACGGGCGCCCCAGCCATTCCAATTAACATATAGACTGTCATTGAGATTGCCCCTAGTCTGCTTCCTAAAAGAAGGCCAGCTAGAATTGCAAAAAATGGTTGCATTGATAAAGGTATGTTAGCTACTTGTAAAAATGGTGCCCATGAAGTTATATTTGCACCAAACGCCATTAACGCTGCAAACATTCCAACAAAGGTAATATCAACTGCACGAAATCTTGGTTTAGATATTGTAGACATAAACTATGTAAACCTCCTAATATATGATGTTAACAAAATAGTATAGCAAATTGAGGTTAATGTCAACCTTATATCATAATAGGTTGACATTAAAAAAGACACAAATCTTTAAGTAATAGCCCGAAATTTATAAATATTAGTAATTTAGAACTATTTACTTTACCCCCATATAAATTCGGTTGAGATCGAAATTGTATAGAAGATAGGTAATGATAGAAATTTTATTAGCAAAGGAGGACACCTTATGTCAATATTCACCGGAATTGTACTAAGATGGCACTTTGTTAGAGCAAGGTATTTCAATGCATTATTCGAATCTTGTTTAGACCAAAAGTTAAAAATAAAACTTGAAAAACAGCTTAATTATCATCTAAATAAAATAATGGAACTAAAATCTGAAGCCCCTAGTTAAAGGGACTTCTTTTTAATTGCTTTCCCGGAGTAGAGGAAGCGTACAGCACCGGAATGATCCTCCAGACTTAATAATTTCAGTAATATCAACTTCTATTACTTCAAAGCCTCTTGATCGGAGCTGTGCATTAACCCCTTTATTAACCGGTAAGCTGATTATTTTTTTATTTCCAATCGAGAGTACATTAGTCCCGAGGGTAAATTGTTCTTCATTGCTTACCTCAATCAACTCGTATCTGGAATCAAGTATGGACTTTTCCTTTTCTGTAAAAGCTTCAGGGAAGAATAGTGCCAAATCGGGAGAAAGAATGTTAAACACACAATCCAAATGTAGATACTTTTCTTTAAATGGGACGCCAATAACTTCAAAGTCCGAAATAAGGCTTTGCATATGGTCAATTGATTGTTGATTCGTTCTATTACTTAAGCCGATATAGATTGTGTTACGGTCAATAATCACATCTCCGCCTTCAATATGATCTCCAATTAAGTTGTAATAGGAGATCTCCTCTTGTTCAAGCCACTCTTTTAATACATCTTCTTCACCTTTACGTACATCACTAGCCATTTCAGCAACAAAAATCGTTTGGCCTAGAGTAAATCCAATGTCTCGGGTAAATACCTGCTCGTGGTATTTCTCTTGTGTGGGTAATAAAATGACATCAACTCCATGTTCTTGTAATGTTTCAACAAATTGCTTATGTTGCTCCATCGCCTTTTTAATATGTATACCTTCGTTCTTAAAATGTTTTTGTGTCTCATTGATAACATCACGAATCGTCATATGTTTTGGTTCACATAGAATAACACGCTCTAGAACACCATACTCACTCGCGCAAAATGATTTTGTATTTTTTGTATCATTAGTTGACATGATCAAGCCCCCATTAGAATAGTGTGTAATCTTAGCATTTACAATTATGAGGTATGATATTTGTATTATGTTAAATTTGGGGTGAAAGTAAGAACAAAGAGTACTAAAAGTTAAGTAAGTAATTAAACACTCAGTAGTATAAATGCCCAAATAGTTGTTATCGCTTGTTTAATTGTGTCAGAAACAATGTTCCGACAATATAATGCCCATATCCGGGTATTTAGGGAGTGTGTCGGAATGTGAGCATTGGAATATTATTAATGGGCCTTTTTGTAGGTTTTTTGGTCGGCTTAACAGGTGTTGGAGGTGCAGCTCTTTTAACCCCATTTTTAATCTTACTAGGCATCAATCCAGTAGTTGCAGTAGGTACAGATTTTGTTTATAACTCAATAACAAAGTTTTTTGGATCTGTTCAACACTTTCGTCAAAAAACAATAAATCTAAAGTTGGTTAAATACTTAGCAATTGGAAGTGTACCAAGTGCTATAATTGCTGTTACTTTACTCATGTACTTTGGAGGTTCACAGTATCTCCAAGGAGAGATCATAAAACTTACCTTAGGTTATGTATTAATATTTGTAGCAATAGCCACTATTATGAAAACATTATTTGGGGATCGATATAAAAAAAACTCTTATATCGAAAAATCGTTAGAGCAAAAGATTCCTATTACAATTATGCTAGGTGCATTATTAGGTTTCATTGTCGGATTAACCTCAGTCGGATCGGGCTCATTATTTGCTTTGGCAATGTTATATTTATATAGCCTAAAGGCTTCGGAATTGGTTGGGACAGATATCGCTCATGCGTTTATTTTAGTTACAGTAAGTGGTATCTTTCATATAGGACTTGGCAATGTTGATTTCATGTTAGTGGCCAATCTTTTAATTGGATCGATACCAGGAGTTATTATTGGCAGTACATTATCGGCTAAAGTACCTGTAAAGCCCCTCCGGACTATAATAGGCATTATCATTTTAATGAGCGGAATTAAGTTGATTTATTAGGTGGGATGACTATATGTCATCTCATTTTTTATTGTTTAGGGAATTATAACTTGAGTTTCGCATCTAGCAACAACGCGATTTATCCCTTATACATCAGAAGTCATCTCCTAAATTTAGTAACCAGTGATCGTTCGTTAAAATAAGAGGAGATTTTCCGGTTAAACTGCGTAATAAGGCTTGGTTCGGGGTATATAAGCGGAGGTTTTCCGCTTAAGCAATGCCAAATGATCCATTTTGACGTTTTTTGTGTAAATAGTCGGAATTCTTCCGTCTATTTAAGCGATTTTAAGTGCTATTTCGTAATTAAGAGAAATTTCTCCGCTTATTTATTAAACCATGCTGATTCCCTCATCTCTTGGTCCTTGAGGGTTCGCTCTATATTTTTATTTATGGGTGTCAAAGAGGTGTCAAATCTGTTGTCAGATTGCACGCCTTTTTCATTGTAATTTATAGGATTTGCACCTCAAAACGGAACCCATTAACAAAAGAAACACCCCGTTATTTTGAGGTTATTGTGGACTATTTAAGGTGTGGAGAAGTGAAATTATACTTCTGCCGATTTCCATATCTAAAAGATTGGAAACTGGCGCTTATGCATTTCGGGCAATCCGTCCGGAAGGTTAAAGAACAACCTTCCAGCCGGCTTGTCTTATGCTTGACGTGCACAGGATGTGCTGATGTCGATGTTCGCCACAGGACGTGGCGGGTTTTAATAGACGCGCCGAAAGGCGGGCACCTTGCGCTTTTCTTATACTTCCAACATTACACACTTTTTTAAAGGAATGAAAAGGTTGCGTTATAGGTAATTATAATACCTAACAGGGAGGTAAAAAAATGTATGAAAGCATAGAAGATAAACGTAATAAGCATAGAATTGATTTAGATCCTGAATTGGATCTACGCAATATAAATTTTGCTACGGGTGAAAATCATTATTTAACTCAAAGCGGCGAAGATGAAGAGGACTGTGTATCTTTGGAGGGAAAATGAGAAGAATAAATGATATAGAAATAGATGAAGTAAAAGAAGCAAGCAAAAAGGGTGCAGATGAGGATATTCTTCACGTCAGTAAGTTTGATGAGGGATATGATTTAAGAAATGGTTTAATCCATAGGCCCGGGAAACAAAAAATTGATGATAATACGAACGCATAGTGAGAAGGAGTGAATGAAGTGGCAAGAGGTGAGAAACTCAATGAAGAAGGAGCAATGAATAATAATTTATCTTCTTCAACCTACGGAGCAAATTCTGAAATAAGACAGCAACACCAAAAACCAAAACTTACCCCTAGAAAGAGATAGGGAAAAGAAAGGATGCAAATGATTGTTTATTGCATCCTTTCTTAAAAGATAAGAAAGGATAAAAGTTTGTACATAGTTTTAGTGTCTAGCTCCGGGCGCCATCGGACCTGAGGTCATAAGCCAATCCCTTCCCGAAGGCAAAAAACGCCTTCAGCCAGGGCTCGTCTTATGCTTGACGTGCACAGGATGTGCTGATGTCGATGTTCGCCACAGGACGTGGCGCGTTTTAATCGACGCGCCGATAGGCGGGCGCCCTGCGCTTTTCTTAACATTCATAATCGACATACCTTAAAAATTACGCCATTTTAAAGCTATTGTCAATTGACAGCACTCTGTGTCGTCAATCTTAGAGGTAAGTTTCATATTGATGCCATCAGGGTTAAATGCTGTTTCTACCTTGGATGTAATGCCAGTAGTCTTAATCAACCTTTCTACTTCTTCTAATTGTGAATCCTGTGCTGCAGACATAACCTTTTTTGCAAAAGACTTTGATTCCGCTATCCTTTTTAATACAATACTTGCTTCATTCATAAGAATTTGCATTTGTCTTGCAGATTCATTGAACAATGTTGGGTCTACCTCAGGATACTGTCTTTGAACCGGATAATATATCCCCTGATAATTGATTTGTTGTGAATATGGAATATAGGGTAATGGCATTGGTTGTTGTGATGCATAATTATGTGTTGTATAGGTTGTAGGATATTTCCTCGGGTTCTGTATAAAATATGGACGTTGGTACAATCTTTGTCCCTCCCTTTCAAAACTCACTACACTATATGAACATAGGCCTATCAAAGTGACTGGTTATTAAATGAAAAGGCCATTAAAAAAACAGGTATAATTCCTTTGTCGTTGAAATACGCATTTGCCCCTGTTACCAACACCTAGATTGCGCATACACTATTGTAGGCTATCTTAGAATGGAGGGGTTTAAGTGCCCAGTTGGTTAGGAAATATGTTTAACGTAAAAAAGCCAAAATATGGTATAGCCACATGGACTGAGGGCGGGAAAACAACAAAATGTGGAACGTCATGGGAACACAATAATCACATGACTGTAGCTGTTAGTGACAAGAGCCCATACAAATGTGGTCAAGTGCTATTAGTTAAAAATATCTCGATTGACAAACCGAAGGAAGTACTCGTAATAGTTGTTGATGAAGTTAAAGGATACGCACCAACAAAATTAAATTTACACAAAAAGGCATTTGAAGCATTAGGTTCACAAGCAAGTGTTGGAATTATTGAAGTTGAGTTTTACCCAATATCGTAGTTTTTTTAAAAGAGATACTTGAAAAAATATCTCTTTTATTTTTAGTTAGGACTTTGTTATAACATTTTGATATTTTACTAAATTAAAGTGGATAAACGGCCAACTAAGGTTACCGTACAAGTACTATTTTTTGATTTACGGCCATCAAAAGCCTCTATCGTCCCCACTACTAGTTCCTAATCATTCCAAAGCTATTTTCAGTGAGGCTTATCCCTTTAATAAATGATGAAATAATCCTATTGTACCTATTTAAACAGACGTTTTAACACGATGATTTCCCATAGCCTCCAAGGTAGGCAATTCTTTAAAAATATAGATGCTTTAACTCCTTTTCCAATTGAATACCTAAGCTTTGTGGTTTTAGATTTTTTCGTTGCAATCGAACAAATTAACCTTACGACATCCATTGGGTCTCCCAATGAACTTTGTCCTTTTGCTATTTCTCTTTCTACTTTTTCCATCATTGGATTATAGGGAGATTCTATGTGTAAGGATTTTTGAGCAATTTGTTTACCGGTTGTCCAAATATTTGTATTATAGGATCCTGGTTCTATTAAAACAACATCTATTCCAAAAGGATTCACTTCTAACCGTAAACACTCGCTAAATCCCTCTAATGCGTACTTAGAAGATACATAGGGTGATAATCCAGGAAATCCAATTTGTCCACTTATGCTACCAATGTTAATGATTTTGCCGTATTGTTGCTTCCTCATATGTGGGAGCACTGCTTTTGTTACTGCTATTAACCCAAAAAAGTTTGTATCAAATTGTTTACGGTATTCTTCCACTGTAACCTCTTCAGCAAACCCACCTAACGCAAAACCAGCATTATTTACTAGTAGAGTAATTTGTTCAAAACCTTCTAAAATACTTCCGAATTCTTGAATAGATTGTTCTTTTGTTACGTCTAATCTTTGAAAATCTACATAGTCTTGTAATCCGAGATCTGTAAGAGTTTCTACTAACTTCTCTCTCTTTGATAAATCTCTCATTGTTGCAAGTACATAAAAGCCTTCCTTAGCAAGTTCGATTGTAGTAAGGAAACCAAATCCACTAGAAGCGCCTGTAATAACTGCAGTCTTTTTTTTCATAGAAACCTCCTGAAAGTGGGTGATCTAACTCTAGTTTACTGTATTTAGGTAAAAGTACAATTTACATTTTGATTATTATGACCTTTCTTTCTTACATATTTATTATTTTGTTCAGTAACTGTTATTATATGGATAAGAAGCTATAAGGAAAGGGTGCTCTAAACGTGAGATGGCTAATAACTGTAATAGTAGGTTTAATAATATTAACTGGAGGATGCTCCTACCTAAATAACGGTGAGAGTATGGTAGAGGAAGACTCAATTGAAGCTGTGGTATCCGCTTCACCAGAGGTTTTAGCGAAGAATCTTGATATACCTTGGTCAATTGAAAAAGCGGGTAACACCTTTTATGTAACAGAGAGGAAAGGGACGATTCTTAGGATAGATGAAGAAACCAATAAGGTAACAACCAATAACCTAAAAGTGAAGAAAGATGTCTATCATATAGGTGAAGGCGGATTATTAGGCTTTGTGCTAGCACCTAATTTTGAAACTACGAACGAAGCAGTTATCTATTATACCTATCAAGAAGACAATCAAATATTAAATCGTGTCGTACTTATTGAAAAAAGTGGAGATATGTGGAGAGAGGTAAGACCGTTACTTGAAAACATTCCTGGTGGACGAATTCATAATGCAGGTAGATTAGAAATCGGACCTGATCAGAATTTATATATTACTACAGGTGATGCTGGTCGGCCTGAAATCGCCCAGAGCCTAGATAACTTGGGCGGTAAAATATTAAGAATGCAAATAAATGGAGATATACCAAAGGATAATCCTTTTGAAAACTCATTTGTCTATTCATTTGGTCATAGAAATCCCCAAGGTTTAGTGTGGGATGAAAACAATAACTTGTACAGTTCAGAGCATGGTCAAAGTGCACATGATGAAATCAATCTTATAAAGCCAGGTAAAAATTATGGCTGGCCGGTTATACAGGGTGATCAAGTAAGAGATGGAATGGAAAAGCCACTTTTTCACACAGGAGACTATACATGGGCACCTTCTGGAATGGGGTACTACAATGGAAAGCTTTATGTAGCCACACTTAGGGATAGACGGATTAGAAGTTTTGATCTGACAACAAAGAAAATAACTGTTGTTTTTTTGCAGGGTGGAAGAATGCGGGATATCTATATTCAAAATAGTACCCTTTATGCACTTACAAATAATCGTGATGGACGTGGTGATCCACAGGAAGATGATGACAAAATGATTAAGTTTCATTTAGAGTAAATAAAAATGGTTAGTGTAATTGATGTCTGCATTAACCTAAAATACTATCTATCAATATTATTAGGCCAGTAACCCCCTCACAGATTATTAGTCTGCCACCTGCGTTGATTTTCTGAATGGAAAAATAGTAATTGGAGTTTAAAAATTGGAAATTATTAAAAAGTGTTTTAAAATAGGACTAGAGGAATTTAAGGGGGAATGATTAATGGAACTTAATATGAATAGAGAAAACACGTTAGTTGAAGCCCTAGGAATTGAGTTCACTGAACTATCACCTGAGCGGGTAGTCGCAACCATGCCTGTTAATGACAAAACGCGTCAGCCGTTTGGAATATTACATGGTGGTGCATCAGTTGCTTTAGCTGAAACGGTTGCTAGTGTTGGAACTTACAATTTAGTCGATCAGAAAACAGAAGCTTGTGCCGGCTTAGAAATTAATGCTAATCATATTAAATCAAAGAAAGACGGAGTCGTAACTGCAATAGGTACGCCCTTGCATAAAGGTCGTACAACGATGGTATGGGATATAAAAATTGTCGACGAAGAGGAAAATCTAATTTGTATTTCCCGTTGTACAATGGCGATATTAAAATTGAGAAAGTAATAAAAACCCGATATGTCTAACATTGACATTTCGGGTTTTTAAAAGCTTTTTTAAAAGATAAGATTAAATTCTACCTAGTTTTGGTGTCTAGGTCAGAGCGCCCTGCGCTTTTGTTAATCCTTCGATTTCACTTTCACTTTCATTTTTAAATCATCTTGAACACTATGCTCCCATAGTGGTACCTTTGAATTGTATGCTGCTCTGCTAATTAAGTGTCCTGCAACAGGAGCAGTCATGAATACAAAAACAGCTCCTAAGATTATTCTTGAATTCATATAACCATTTTCAAGCCAAAAGAATAAAAAAGCACCAAATAAAATGGAGAGTACACCAAGTGTTGCACTTTTAGATGCTGCATGGTTACGAGTATAAACGTCCGGTAGCCTTATTAAACCAATTGTACTAGCTAGGCTTAAAAGTGAACCTGATAGAATCACAATTGCAAATATTATTTTAAGAGTCTCCTCGATCATGTTCAACGATAACTCCCTTCTCTAGATACTTTGAAAAAGCTACCGTACCAATGAATAAAAGTATTCCAATCAATAAAATAACTTCTAAAAAAGCTTCTGTTTTTAAAATTATCGATGTAATCGCTGTAATTCCAATTAAATTGATACCGATAGCGTCAAGTGCAATTACGCGATCTGGAACAGAGGGACCCTTTACAACACGGTATATACAACCAAGAGTGGCAACCGATAATATCAGCAAAGCAATATTTAAAAGTATATCTACCATTATCGGCTCACCTCCTTAATCGCTTTTTCGAATGAATTCTTAATAGAATCAATGGCATCATCTACATCAGTAATATCCATGGCATGGACATATAATAGCTTGTGATCATCGGAAATATCAATGACAAGGGTACCAGGTGTAAGGGTAATTAAATTTGCTAATACAGTGATTTCCCAATCCTTTTTGACATCTATCGGTAGGGCAAAGATTCCAGGTTTTACATCTAACTTTGGCTTTATGATGATTTTAAGTATCTCAAGGTTTGATAATATTAGCTCTTTTATAAATAAAAGGAACAGTTTTAGTACAGCATAGACATTCCACAAATAGAAGCGGTGGTCGAAAAATCGTCTTAGTACTAAAATCATAAATAGGCCTATAATGAATCCTCCAAAAAAAGAGGCAAAATCATATGAGTTAGCTAAGAACATCCACGTAAAGGCTATAAAAATATTTAGTAAAATTTGCAAAGCCATTTTCTATATCCCCCCTAATACTGCTTGAATATAGATAGAAGGGTTCATTATTGTTTCAGCAGCTAGATAGAAATAAGGATAGAACCAATCTGCACCCACTCCAAGAACTATTGATAGAACCAGTAAAAGTGCACATGGAAACAATAAACCTTTAGTTGAGCCTTTTTCTTCTGATTTTTGAAGTTTAGTTTCACCCCAGAATCCATTCATAAAAATCTTAAATACTGAGTACAGAACGAGTAAGCTTGATAACAGGACAAGGCCGGATAACCAATAGTCTTCACTTTCAAACCCGCCTGTTACGATTAGTAATTTTCCAACAAACCCACTTAAAGGTGGGATTCCAGCAAGTGCAATGGCGGCGACAAAGAACATCCAGCCAAGGAACGGATGGTGCTTTATCAAGCCACCCATTTGCCTTAGGTTGCTTGTTCCAGTTATAACGATCATAACTCCTACTAGAAGGAATAGTGCGCCTTTTATGATCATGTCATGTACGATGTAAAAAATCGATCCAGCTAAAGCTGTTGTTGAAAATGCAGCTAAGCCTGCTAAAATAACTCCAACAGCGGTCATGATGTTATAGATAATGATTTTTTTGACATCCCAGTATGAAACTGCACCGATGACACCAATGATAATCGTCAAACCGGCTAGTACCCCAATAAACTGATGTGTAAAAGCTACGTCTTGATTAAAAATCAAGGTGAATACGCGAATGATTGAATAGACTCCCACCTTTGTTAAAAGAGCCCCAAATAGTGCGGTAACAGGTGTAGGTGGTGCTTGGTATGAACCAGGTAACCAAAAGAATAATGGAAAAATCGCTCCCTTCATGCCGAACACAATTAAAAATAGGATAGAAATAACAGTTATTATCCCTTCATCACCTACCTCACTTATACGAACTGATAAATCCGCCATGTTTAATGTTCCGGTTACAGCATAAAGATAGGCGACAGCAACAACAAATAATGCAGATGAAACAATGTTTACTAAAATATATTTGATGGATTCTCTCAGTTGTATTTTTGTGCCCCCTAATACGATAAGTACGTAAGATGACATTAACATTACTTCAAAAAAGACGAATAGGTTGAATATATCTCCAGTTAAAAAAGCTCCTGCTACCCCTACAATTAAAAATTGAACAACTGAATAGTAATAAAATTTTTCTCTCGCAGCACCAATTGCCTTAAAGGAATAAAGCAAACAAGCAAGCGAAACAATTGATGTTGTAAAAACTAGTAAAGCAGAAAGCATATCTGCTACTAAGACTATACCAAACGGCGCTTGCCAGCTCCCTATTTGTAATACCTGTATGCCATTATTGAATACATATTGGACAAGATATCCGGAAGCGAAAACTGTAAGTAAACTTGCAATTGTACTTATGATTCTTTGTAATGGGACATATTTGCTGAAAAAGATAAGAATAATCCCAGTGAGCAAAGGAATAAGTACCGGTAATATAACTAAATTATTCATTGCTATCATTTCCCCTCAATTTGTCCATGTTGTCTGTACCAAGCTCCTGGTATGACCGATATGCCATTACAAGGAAGAAAGATGTTACCCCAAAGCTAATTACAATAGCAGTTAAAATAAGAGCTTGTGGAAGTGGGTCTACATATACCTCCGCATCTTCTCCAAGTAAAGGTGCCGCTCCTTTTTTTAAACCACCCATTGTAAGGATTAATAAATGGGCACCATGACTTAATAGACCCGTTCCGATAATGATTCGTAACAAACTCTTGGATAAAATGAGGTAGGTAGCAGCTGTAAATAAGATGCCGATAACAATAGACATTAATATTTCCATTATTCATCCTCCCCAATTGTTTGAATAATGGTCATCGCAACTCCAACAACCACAAGGAAAACCCCGATATCAAATAATACGGCCGTAGCGAGCCCAGTTTTCCCTAGGATAGGTAAGTCAAAATAACCAAAAGTATGTGTTAAAAATGGAACATCAAAAAAGAAAGAACCAATCCCTGTGCTTACGGCAATTAGTAAACCCAAGGCAGTCATGCTTATATAATTTACAGGGAGTATTTTACGAACAGTCTTCATATCAAAAGCTAATAATAGCAATACCAATGCACCAGCCGCCATTAATCCCCCTATAAATCCACCACCAGGTGTATAGTGACCCGCTAAGAATAGATTAATGGAATAAGCAAAGATGATGAACACAATTATTTTTGTCATCGTTTGTAAAATTAAATCATTTGTCTTCATCCTTCTCTCCCCCTTGTTAGACGGAGTTTGATCATGGCATAAATACCAAGAGCTGCAATCCCTAGAACTGTTATTTCAAATAATGTGTCAAATCCTCTAAAATCAACAAGAATGACATTAACCATATTTTTTCCACCAGCTTCTGTGTAACTATTCTCAATAAAATAGCTAGAGATTGAATTAAACATCCGAGTACTGTTGGCTGAGAGTGCTATTAAAGTGACTATAGTTCCGACACCTAATGAGATAATTAGGTTTGTTAATCTGAATGTTAGACGCTTCTGTTTTTTTGTATATTCAGGTAAATGGTAAAAACAAAGTAGAAATAGAGCTACAGAAACAGTTTCTACTAATAATTGTGTTAGAGCTAGATCGGGCGCCCTAAATAGTACATAGAATAGTGAAACCGAGTATCCTACAGCACCTAAAGCGATAATCGCAGTTAAGCGTGATTTAGCGAAAAGGATAGTAACTGTTCCAGCAATCATCGCGAGCACTAATACTACTTCATATAAACCAATGGGTGCACCAGCAGATATGTCAAAAGAGAATGCGTTTTTAACAATTAACGTTCCCCCAAGTGACACTATTAAGAAACCGAAAATGAATACAAGATAGTTACGAATAGAACCGGTCATGTATAAATTGTTAAATTTATAGGCAGACCTTTCCATCGTGATAAGGCCATTATCATATAAATTGTTCAAGGTTAAACGCTTAGGAAACCAATTGTAGATATTGGACCATTTTGCCAGTGTAAAAAATAATACTAGTCCAACAAGTATAACTCCTAAAGTCATATATACCTCTATTGTCCATCCATGCCAAAAATAAATGTTGACAAGGAAGGAATCACCAAGCATAGGGTGAATTGAAGCTATTGCTGGTTCAATTAAGCTTTGGGCAATAAGATTAGGGAAGAAACCAATGATAATTACAAGCGAAGCTAAAATAATTGGTGAAATTAACATTCCAATTGGTGCTTCATGTGGTTTTTTATCTAGCTCTTCTGGTTTGTATTTTCCTGTAAACGTTTTGAAAACTATGATCATGCTATAAAGAAATGTGAATACACTCGCAACCCAAGCGAGAACAGGGAAAAGGATTCCCCAGGTTTCCATGTTGAAAATATCCAAGCTAGCTGCACGAACCATTGCTGTAAAAAACATCTCTTTACTTAGAAAACCATTAAATGGTGGCAATCCAGCCATTGAGAAAGTGCCAATAATTGCTAAGGTAAACGTTATCGGCATAAATGACATTAAGCCACCTAGTTTTCTAATATCACGAGTGCCTGTTTCATGATCAACTATACCAACCACCATGAACAAACTACCTTTAAACGTAGCGTGGTTTATTAAATGGAATACAGCTGCTGTAGTGGCTGTGAGATAGATATTGTCATCAAGAAAATCATAATGGAGTGCAGCTGCACCTATTCCTAGTAGTGACATGATTAACCCAAGTTGACTGACAGTTGAAAAAGCTAAGATTGATTTTAAATCAGTTTGCTTAACAGCTAAAAAAGATCCCCAAAATAAAGTTACAATTCCAAATCCAGCTACTAACCATAACCATTCAGCGGAACCCGCAAAAATAGGACTCATTCTTGCTACTAAATAGATCCCTGCTTTTACCATTGTAGCGGAGTGTAAATAAGCACTAACTGGTGTTGGAGCTTCCATTGCATCTGGTAACCAGATATGGAAGGGGAATTGTGCTGATTTTGTAAATGCCCCCAACAGGACAAGTAGTAATGCTGGAATAAATAATGGGTGATCAGGTAATGTATTAGCTTGAGCAATTAATTCCCGGACACTAAAGGTATCTGCCATAATTCCCAGCAGGATAAAACCTGCTAGCATAGAAAGTCCGCCAAAAACAGTGATTAACATTGATTTTTGAGCACCATAGCGGGATTTTTCCCTATCATACCAATATCCAATTAAAAGGAATGATGATAAGCTTGTTAGCTCCCAAAAAGTATAAAGGACAATTAGGTTATCAGATAAAACAACACCTAACATTGCTCCCATGAATAGCAATAAATAGATGTAAAACGTATGTAAAATTTCTTTTTCTTTCGATAAGTAATAAATCGAGTATAAAACGACAAGGGCCCCAATCCCTGTAATTAGTAGTGCAAATAAAAGGCCTAAGCCATCAACATACACTGTGAAATCAATCCCAAGTGATGGAATCCATTTTAAGGTCTTCGTTACGGACTCTCCATTCATATTTCCGTTAATAAATTGAAGGAAATAGCCGAATAACAAAACAGGTAGGAATAGCACAAACCAACCAGTATGTATTTGACGAGCATATTTATAAAAGAATGGAATGAACACAGTCAGTATAAAAGGAGACAAAATGGCTAAGTGTAACAATGACAAAGTAGTACCCCCTCTTTCTATTAAAATTTATAGTTATATAGTTCTAGCTAAGACAAATTATATACTAAAGATATTTTTCTTGCATGCCCATTCAATTGTAGTATTCGTTAAAATTACAAAAGTTATTAAATAAGAAGAAACACGTAAAAATTACCTTAAAAATTTTTATGAATTTTTTTTGTATAGATTCTTTAACTTTGACGAAAGCTATAAAAAGAGGTGGTTCTATGTTTATAAAAGAGATTATGGTTGCAGTATCAATTTTTGTAATTCTACTTGTTAGCGCTTGGTGGCTAAATGAACAAACAAAGCGTGAATATGTGGATATTGAACAAGTTGATCCCTATAACAGTACTTTTGAAATCCAGTCTGTAAATGTCGACACTAATGGTGGACCGACATTATATAAACCCTTTAAAGCTAGAGAATATATCAGGGTACACAGTAAACCATCCAAATGATTAGGTGCATTTTTAAAAAGAAATGTGCCTCATTATTATTCTTGAAAGCGCTAACAGTAACTAATACTGTCCTATAGATTAATTATAGTGTAAAGAGATTAACAATTACAAAAGAAACGAAAACGGAAAAAAACAGACAGTTTGTAACCATCTGTTCTTAGGCATCTGCATGTCTTTTTATTGTAGTATTTTGGCGATAGATGCTTCCCCATAGGATAAATGCACTGACTAGAAAGATCCCACTAGTGACAAAGAAGACAGAAGAGATACCAAAATAACCGCTTACGACCCCTCCCATTACTGGTCCAATCACATTACCAAGAAACCTAAAACTCACATTATAGCCTAGAACCTCACCTTGAATCGAAAGTGGTGCAACCTGACGAATGTAAGCAGTCATACAAGGAATTAAACCACCAACTGAAATGCCAAATAAAAAACGGAATAAAACTAGTTGCCATAAGGATGTTGCAAAGCCTTGAGGAATAAACATCAGGGCTGCAAATACAATAAGTACCATTAAGACCCGTTCATGCCCAATTCTATCACCAAGTTTCCCCCAGCTACGAGTTGCAAGCAAATTACCAAAGCCTGTTGCTGAAAAAGCTAAGCCTGCAAAGAACGCAATATTTGAAGATCCATTTAACTCACTTACGTATAAGGCCAAAAGAGGTTGAATACTAAAATTTGCTGTTTGAACCAACAGTGAAATAACCATGATTGTTAATAGAACTGGATTTTGAAAAATATGAACAAGGACCTCTCTTCGAGTATATTGCTTTTGATCTTTTGGATCCTTCTTTACTATAATTTCCTTTATTCCTACAGCTACTAATAAAGTTGCAATTCCGATTACTACAGAAGTAAGTATAAATGTATACTGAAAACCAACTGCATCAGCTAGGGCACCACCAATGAGTGGGCCGAACAAACCACCCGAAACCGTACCCATTTGCAGCGTTCCAAGTGTCCTGCCAGCCGTTTCTTTAGGTGTTTGTGCTGAAATTAATGCAAGTGAGGTTGGTATAAAACCGGTTACAAGTCCCATAAAAAGTCGAAGAATGAAAAGTTCCTCAACAGAAGAAACAAATCCCATAAAGAAAATACTTAAAGCAATACCAGATCCAGTGATTAGTAATATTTTTTTATACCCATGTTTATCCGCAAACCGTCCCCATAATGGAGAAATTAGAAAGGCAGTTAGAAAAGTAACGCCAAAAACGAAACCAGACCACTTTTGTACATAATCATTAGAGTAATTGCCAAACGTTTCGATAAATAATGATAAAAAAGGCATAATCATAGTTGCACTTGCCGCAACCCCAAAGTTCGCAAACCACATAATGAGTAAGTTTCGTTTTGCAATAGAAATTGTCTACACCTTCTTGTTTATAATATTTCGTTTTCCTAAATATTATAGAATAATATTGCCAATTTTAAAAGTGTTTTGATTTCCAGTTGACTATATTGAATTTTTTGTATATTTTTATTATATTCTGAAAAAAAAGACATAAACGCAAGGTATTCTCATGGTATAATAAATTTAAATATATAAGTTCGTGACCTGAGGTGAATAAGGGGGAAGGGAAAATGGATGAAAAGCAACAATACTTATTTATAGATTTTGAGTTTACAATGCCTGAAAATAGAGCCAACCCATATGGTTTTTATCCTGAGATCATAGAAGTAGGTTTAGTTTCGGTTACAGGTCAAAAAATATGCGACACATTTTCCTCATATGTTAAACCTGTTAAATTCCCAATCTTAACTGACCGCTGTAGATCATTTTTATCGATAAGTCAAGATCAGGTAAATGGTGGGATTTCATTTAAAGAGCTAGTTGAGCGGTTATCGGAATTTGATACTAGTCAATCAAGTACGATAATTACATGGGGAAATATGGATATGAAGGTACTGCGTCAAAATTGTATGAAAGCAAATACTCCATTTCCGTTCGCAGGAAAACAACGTGATTTATCAATGGAATACAAACGGTTTTTCGGTGACCAAAATCAAACAGGGCTATGGAAGGCTGTACAAGATTACGGAAAAGAAGGTACCGGAAAGCATCACTGTGCCTTAGATGATGCTTTAACTACTTACAACATCTTCAAGCTAGTCGAAAATGATAAGCGATACTTAGCTAAACCAGAACCGACTACAATTGGTGATCGCGTTGATTTTTCCAAATTACTAAATAAATTCGCATTATAAAAGCCAAATCGCAAACATGTGATTTGGCTTTTATTGTGCGCCCAGCATGGGTGCAGTCTATAGGGTGAAAGTCCCGAACTGTGAAGGCAGAAGTAGCAGTAGCTTAACGCAAGGGTGTTTGCGGTGACGCAAAATCTGAAGGAAGCGAGCGGCAAACCTCCGGTCTGAGGAACACGAACTTCATATAAGGCTAGGTATCATTGGATGAGTTTGCAATACAAAACAAAGTCCTTTCTGCCAAAGGTGATACAGAGTAAATGAAGCAGATAGATGGAGGGAAAGACTGTACTCTTACCTGGGGAGGTCTGATTGATACGTCAAGTACACTTGATAACCTATCTAGTGATGGATAGCTGAACAATCAGAAGTCAGCAGAAGCCATAGTACCATTCGAACTCGAGAAGGATGGGAAGGGCTGAACAATTTAGAGAGAACAACATCTTGGCATTCAGTAAACTGCGAAGAACACAGATAACCGATATGGCATGCTTGATGGAGGAAGTGGTGAATTCCACGGGGGACCTCAAGATGGTGGAGCAGAACTGGCATAAGAAGAACCGTTGTTCACGGAAAGAGGCGTAACAATGTTGATGGAACGAATACTATCACGAGAAAATCTGCTCTCTGCCCTGAAAAGGGTAGAACGGAATAAAGGGAGTCATGGTGTAGATGGAATGTCCGTACAAAACCTACGGAAACACATCTTGGAACACTGGGAATCTATGAAAATGGAACTCCTCGAAGGGACTTATGA
>NZ_JARFVC010000016.1 GCF_029193815.1 Cytobacillus sp. S13-E01 | reverse complement strand
GATTCTACGTTCCCTTTTAACACATTAAATCTAAACTTTGGACACCATATAATATGGTATTGGATAAGGAATTTACAATGATTTAATCTATTGTATTCGCTCATTTTTCACCTTAAAATCTTAAAATTAAAACTCTATATGTGAATTTTACCACATAGGAATATATGTTCTCAATACATATTTTGAAAGAAAGTCGCTCAAATAGGGCAGTCCGAAGACTATCCTTGAGCGAAGCCCTTACATCCACGGGGCAAGCCCGCGTGGTTTTACGGGCTATTTCTATAACAAAAAACGTCATATATTCAAACTTTGTTGCCTAATTAATTAGATGCCTGTTCGAAATTCCTAATAATATAACTGAACAATGTAGAAAATAAGGATATTAATGAACTAAGGATGGTTTTAAAATGGATTTATTTTTAAGGCATGAGCTAGTACAAGTAGATAACGGATACATGTTAACGCTTTATGTAAATCGGTTCAATCACGAGTTTGCAAATGAATTAAATATTGTAAATGAAACCGAAAAAAAAGAAAACCTTACTAAAAGAGTTAAACAGTATATTAAAGATCACTTTCCTAACAAGAAAATAATAGGCGCAAATATACTAGTAGGTTCTTTATTATTTTCGACGATTGATTTAGATAAAGCTTCGGCCCATCACGACCCGGGATTTAACATGTCCTATCTGTATTTCGGAGGTTCAGCAAATTTTATCAAACAGGTTGATCGAACACAGGGCAATCTTTCAGTCGCTTCTCCTAGTTATTTTGATCTTAATGCTGACGGTAGTTTGAAACTAACGTCACAGCTAGATAAAAATTTTGTTGATGAGATGCATAGCCGTGGGATCAAAGTGGTCCCCTTTTTAAGTAATCATTGGGATCGTGATCTTGGACGCTCTGCATTACAGAATAGAGAACGTTTGGCAACTCAAATTGCCGAAGCTATTGAAAAAAATAATCTTGAAGGTGTCAATGTAGATATTGAAAATGTAACAGATGTAGATCGAGAGGATTACACAGATCTTGTAAGATTGCTCCGTGAAAAAATCCCTAAAGATAAGGAAGTTTCTGTTGCTGTAGCAGCAAACCCTAATGGTTGGAACAAAGGCTGGCATGGTTCGTACGATTATAATGAACTTGCTAAATACGCTGATTACCTAATGATCATGGCATATGATGAAAGTTATTCAGGCGGTCCCCAAGGTCCTGTAGCAAGTTATCCATGGGTTGAAAGATCGATTCAATATGCACTTAATGAAGGGGTTCCAGGCGATAAGATTGTATTAGGGGTTCCATTTTTCGGTCGCTATTGGATAGAGGGCGAGGCAACAGGTGGTACCGGAATATCAAAAGTAAGGGTAGAAGAATTGTTATCAAAGTATAGCGGAAAAGTAGTATATGACGATGTAGCAAAATCACCAAAAGCTATTATCACGATACTTCCGACTGATGAGCCAACAATAATAGCAGGAAAGGTTCTTAAACCTGGTACATATCATATTTGGTATGAAAATGAAGCATCCATCGCTGCAAAATTAGAATTAGTTCATAAATATAGTCTACGTGGAACAGGAAGTTGGAGTTTAGGTCAGGAAAATACTGCTATATGGAATGAATATGCAGTATGGTTACGTGGAGATTCTACTCCGGTGTCAGCAGCAACTGAACAAGAGGATTCAACTATTCCGGAACCAGCAGAAAATACAACTAATCCATTTAACGACATTAATGGGCATTGGGCCTATGATTCAATTTTATCCGTCCAACGAAAAGGTTGGATAAAAGGAAAAGACGCACAAACCTTTGCACCCGAAGAAAAACTAACCCGCGCACAAGCTGCAGTGATATTGGTAAGAGTTCTTGAACTGAAGCCAATAGGTGAAATAGGAACCTCATCCTACAAAGACATAGCAAACAATCACTGGGCATTAACAGAAATTGAGATTGCACGCCAACATGGAATCATTAAAGGACGTACTGATGGCACGTTTGGACAGAATGAACCGATAACAAGGGAACAAATGGCTGTTATCCTAGACAGAAGTTTAAATGTAACAAATCAAAAAGCCAATTTAGCAACTACTCCTTTTAAAGATGTCACGAAGAAGCGATGGTCTTATGAAAGTATTGCTATAATGAATCAACTAGATGTTTTTAATGGTTATAATAATGGGACGTTTGGACCGACTGACCCGATTAAACGATCACAAATGGCTGCATTGCTGGATCGCTCCGCCGAGGTAATATCGCCTACTGCTACATTAAAAGTTGGTTCAAAAGGGGAGGAAGTTACTATACTCCAAAAAAAGTTAAATCATTTAGGACTTTTTAATGCAACCTACACCGATACCTACGGAACAATTACAGAGCAAGCGGTTCGAACCTTTCAGGCTAACAACGGATTAACAGTAGACGGGGTTACAGGCCCCAAAACAATGAAAAAAATCAATGAACTACTCAGAACAGACAGACTTAAAAGCAGTTAGTATGTAGGGTAAATAGCATGAACAAAAGCGCAAGGCGCGCCCGCTTATCGGCGACAAGCATAAGACGGTTCCTTTAAGAAGGTGGTTTTTCCTTCTTAAAGGAAATGGCTTATGACCTCAGGTCCGATGGCGCCTGGAGCTAGACGTAGATAGACAGAGACACGAAGTTATACACAACCTTACAATTTTATAAATTCCTAAGCATGAACAAAAGCGCATTCATTTGTATATAGGTGGATGTGCTTTTAAATTTTGAATCGATATCTCATTTTACGCTTTTATATTCATAAATAAATGGCTTTGGATTTGTTTTAACAGTATAAGAAAATACCCCTTGATTTGTATGTAAATATAAAAAACCAACTACTGCAGATATTTTTTTATAGGACATATCAAAAACATCTGAAAGTAGGAAGTGATGTGAAGTACTGACGATCCTATCTAAATACAAATAAAGGTATTTCTCCTCTTCTATATATTTTTGTTGATTTGATTCGATTACTCTAGTAACTATAGTGTACTTTTGTGTAGCAATAATTCCCACGTAATCCCCTCTTTTAACTATAATAGGTCGAACACTTGATTATCAATATAACAATTCACAAGAAAAAATACAAAAATGATCACATATAGCTATAACTTTTAGTTTTTTTAAAAATTCTCTTAAAAAAATCGGGTAACACCTGTATAATTAACTATGAATTCGTTACCATCGAAAAAATAAGTTACTGGAGGAACTATGTTACATTATAAAACTTATATACTTAATAATTCTCTACCTTGGGTAACTTTTATTCATGGTGCAGGGGGTAGCTCGTCTGTTTGGTATAAACAAGTGAAGGAATATAAAAAACACTTTAATATCCTATTACTAGATTTACGTGGTCATGGTAGGTCAAGTAAAAATAAATGGAGAAAAAATGATAACTTTCAACATATAGCTGAAGAAGTAATTGAGGTATTAAATCATTTAAAAATAGATTCAAGTCATTTTGTTGGGATTAGTCTTGGCACAGTCGTCATACAAACAATCGCTCAACAGCATGCACATCGCATTAAATCTATGGTTCTTGGGGGTGCTGTTACCGAGTTAATCTTCCGTTCTAGACTTCTGCTGGCATTAGGTAATATGGGCAAATATTTACTACCTTACATGTTACTTTACCGTCTCTTCGCTTGGATTATGATGCCTAAACTCCATCATAAAGAAGCACGGAACACGTTTGTTTCACAAGCAAAAAAGCTCTGTCAAAAAGAATTTATTCGATGGTTTTCACTTACGAGATCAATCAATCCATTTCTAAGAAAGCTGCAACATGATTTCAATAATATCCCTACACTTTTCATTATGGGTGAGCAAGATCACATGTTTTTACCACCAGTTAAACAGCTAGCCGCAAGAACAAAAGAAGTTGCCTTGGTGTGCATTAAACATGCTGGACATGTATGCAACATTGATTCACCTACGCATTTTAATCAGGTTTCAATAGAATTCATTACAAACAATAGTAAAGTTAAATCTATTATATAATGAAGACATTTTCTTTTCTAGGCAACAACAAAAGCTACCTCTCCATACAGATAAGAGGTAGCTTAAGTATTTTTCTAATGCCAAATTCTCGTGACACTATACTCTTCTTCATTTATATGAACTTTATATACATCGGGGTTCGTCATGGCCTTCCATTCCTCAGAACTTACGCTCTTACTACTTTATAGCTCATAAAATCTTTTGCAATGTAGGTATTATCAAAAATAGCTTTAGCTTCTATTAACAGCTGCTTATAATCCTCGCCTTGATAACGAGAGCTAATATGAGTAATAATTAATGTTTTAACATTTGCTTCTATAGCTATAGTTGCAGCTTGTGTGGTTGTTGAATGGAAATAATCTTTGGCAAGCTGTTTTTCGTTAGCGCTAAAAGTCGCTTCGTGTATGAGTACATCCGCATCACTCGCGAGTTTGCTACTTGCCTCACAAATTCGTGTATCACCTAAAATAGTAACAACTCTACCTTTTTGAGGTGGTCCAACGAATTCCTCACCATTTATAATCCGCCCATCCTCTAATTTGACAGTCTCCAAAGCTTTTATCCTCTGAAAAATAGGGCCTGGTGGAATCCGAAGTTCCTTTAGTTTATCCACAAGTAACGTACCTGGAAGGTCCTTTTCTTCAATACGATATCCATATGAAGCTATTCCGTGGTCCAATTTGGTAGCTGTTATAAGAAACTGATTGTCTTCGAATACAACGCCATCTTCAATTTCGACAATTTCCAACGGATACCGAAGATGAGTATTACTTATACTTAATGAAGTTTGAATATAATCCCTTATCCCTCTTGGTCCATATATCGTTAGCAAGGATTGACCTCCTTGAAAAGACCGGCTACCCAGTAATCCTGGTAATCCAAATATATGGTCCCCATGAAGGTGAGTGATAAATATTTTTTCAATGCGTCTAGGTCGAATAGATGTATAGAGTATTTGGTGCTGTGTTGCTTCTCCGCAGTCAAAAAGCCATGTAGCGCCCCGTTCCTCTAAAAGATGCAAAGCGATACCCGTTACGTTACGTTCTTTGGCTGGAACAGCTGCACCTGTTCCTAGAAACACTACCTCCACTTGCATACCTCCTATTAGCTAGACATCTTTCTTGTTTAATTTTTCTTTAATTTCTTTTATAACTATATCATATTTCTCGATTTCCTCTTTTGATAATGATGTTTCATCATATCTAACCTTTTCATATGATTGTATAACATCATCATGTTCGGATAGACCCACTCGGTCGAACCATTGCTTAGCTGTCTCGGCTGAATGTCTTCCAAGCTTTTTTTTTGCTCCGATATTTTCTAAATCATAGAAGAGCTTTCGAACATAATCCTTTGGTGGCTTTTGTCTCCGCCTAAAAATGGACCGGCCTGAATTTACCATATCAGAAGACTTAGATCTTATTAGTAAACTATCGTTTTGTCGCTCACTACCTTGTGCCAAACTTCGATATTTTTTATATACAATAATCGCAGTAATAATGATTATGACTGCTGATACTAACACCCAAAGATTAGAAAAGTCGACTTGTTCCTTCGCTTCGATTCCTTCAAATACATTTTCTAGCAAACCATCTTCAACATCTGCTTCCCCTTCAGATTCCCAATATTTTTGCAAACTCTCTATACTCATGAGCCAGTATAATAATGGCATGAAAGGAATACTTAAAACAAGGAAAATAGTTTTTAAAAGGAAAAAGAATAACCACTTAATAGCTGGTAGTGATAGTGCAAGTAAGGCGATACCTCCTGTCGTAATACCAATCATTTTAATAAGCCAATTCGTTTGCTTTTTCCTTGTTTGCTCATTTGCATAAGACCCTGTCATAAGACCTTTAATAAAACGCCCGATAATGATAAAGATTACTTGAAGTGCAGTTAAGATTAGAATTAGATTTCGAAAAGGGTAATCCATCATAGCGGCTGAAATAAAATAAATGACCCCTACCGCGAAGGAGAATACTAATACTCCCCCTTCATTTTGGCTATCTGCTGCCTCATTCACAAGTATTGGAATACGCCATAACATAAAACCCGCCAATATAATGAGTAATTCAATCTGATAATTTAGAGCTATTCCAACAAGTAAAGTAACTACTGCAGCGGTAAGAAAGGTCAAAAAAGACTGCTTCTTACTTTTCAAAAAGATAAGAAAAACTAGTAGTCCAGTTCCCCCAACCAAAGTAATAAACGGAATGATAGGTGGTAGCGTATTTGAAAACATATAATAGAGGAAAATTACTATATATAGTAAATATGCTTCTATAAAATAATGATAAGTTCGTAAAATAGTGTCTCTTTTCATTACACTAACACCTTCTCTTTCTCGGTGTTGGAGCTAAGCATTTTGACAATATAGCCCTTTCCTTCACTATCAATAATCTTATAATTCTCAATCCCTTGTCTTGTAAAGCCTTGATATATAACCTCGTCTTTATAAGTAACAGGTCCCAATGTAATCGTAAATGCAGATAGTTTATGGTGCTTACTTATGTAAAACAGCATTCTATCAAAAGGGATTACAACTGATTGCTTGTGGACTCTAGCTAATATTTCAAGTACTTTTGAAAGCTGAGCTTTTCCACTCCCAAGTGGTAGATAGTAAAATGGTGTTTTTCCTGAAGAACGAATATTGATAAGTAGTTGAAATTCGATATTTTTTTTTGTAGCAATTTGGCAGATATAAGCCACATAACTCAAAACACTTTCTAAATTCCCAATAATTCCGTTACCATCTTTAACATTTACTATAAGCGTCCAGGCAAATTGTGAGGTAGGCTCTAGGATTTTTGTCTGCAAGTTAGTAGTACGGGCAGTAGCTTTCCAATGGATTCGATTAAAAGGATCAGTCTGTTCGTAATCCCTTGTCCCGATTGTCGAAGTATGATCTACAAAAAGGGAACTGCGGTTATAATAATTACCAATCTGTTTAGGGGTCATCTTTTCAAGCCCCTCGACTACAATAGGTGACGGGTAAATAATAACCTCATGATTAATACCGATATTATTTTCTAGAAAAGCCATTCCAAAGCCAAATGGATGATTAATAGACAGGTTAACTCTTCTAATCCGGGCCAACCCTCGCCTTCGGGCTTGTACCGGGATTGAAATCTCAATCTCTTCACGGCCTGCAACAGAGATTGGAATAAGAATATCCAGTTGATTCTTAACCACTGACGTTTTATAGGAATCACATGCTATCACATTATCAACAGTAAGACGTAGCACACCATTAATAATAGGTAATCGACCAAAATGATTGATTCGCACTATCATGATCCCCGTCTCCCCTGCAAACAGTTTAACTCGTTGTTTTTCATGTTCTATCACAAAATCATTAGCTACGTATTTTAAATATAATTTGCTAGAAAGATCATACACAATAAAAAAACAAGCAAATACAAATAATAAGATTGATTCAGTATATAAACTGGCTAAAAGGATAGTCCAAGCACTAAATGATAGTAAATTTTGCAATTTATTTTCAATGATTTGTTTATGCCACATTCCAAATACTCCTTAATAGTAGATTATTTACATTATAATGTATAAACATAGTTTTTTTAAGAAAATTTAGAAGAAGTGCCTCTTTCTAATGTAGAGTAACTATGGTATTACATCGTTTTTGGTTATACTTATTAGAGTTAACACATCGTAAAAGGAGAAACAGTATGGTACATAACAAGACGAGAGTAATTGTTTTTGATTTAGATGGGACTTTATATGAAGATACACACCACTTTGATTATTATGCACTGAGGTTACAAGAAATGCTTCCAGAAGAAAATCGTGTTCTTTTTTGGAACGATTATGAGAAGCCGTAAGCGGTAATCATGCGCTAAGAATTGGTAGAGTATATGATGCCAACCAAAGCTTATGTTAGAAATAGATACTTTTGGAATACTAAAAGAAGAATTCAGATTATCTTGGGCTTTTTTTCTAATTAATTGATTTAATGACGATAAACGTCTAAAATTAAGTATTTGTATGGGATACATAAATCTAAGTACAATAGCTTGCTAAAAGTGAGGTTCTTTATGTGAATAGATTAGAACAACCTAAAACAATCATCGTTATTTTCGGAGCAACAGGTGACTTAGCAAAACGAAAACTTTTTCCTTCCATTTATAATCTTTACAAGAAAGGAAATTTATCTGAAGATTTTGCAGTTGTTGGTGTTGCACGCCGGGAACTATCATCAGAAGAATTTCGTAATGATGTAGAAGAGTCTATTACAGAATTCAACAAAGAAACAGAAGTTCTAGAAACATTTTCAAATCATTTCTATTATCAAGCTTGTGATGTTACAAATTCTTCGTGCTATTTAGAGATTAAAGTTTTACTTGAGAAGTTGGATGAACAATATAATACAGAAGGAAATCGTATCTTCTATTTAGCTATGGCGCCTGAATTTTTTGGAACGATTGCGGAATATTTAAAGAAAGAAGGGCTAACATCAACAACCGGTTTTAGCCGTTTAGTGATTGAAAAGCCATTTGGACATAATCTACCTTCTGCACAACAACTAAATGATCAAATTCGTCAGGCCTTTAATGAAAACCAAATTTATCGGATTGACCATTACCTAGGAAAAGAAATGGTTCAAAATATCGAAGTAATACGATTTGCAAATGCAATCTTTGAACCGTTATGGAACAATCGTTATATAGCAAACGTCCAAATCACCTCTAGTGAAGTACTAGGCGTCGAGGATCGTGGTAGATATTATGAAACATCAGGGGCATTACGTGATATGCTTCAAAACCATTTGATGCAAATGGTCGCACTTCTAGCTATGGAACCACCGATTAAATTAACTACAGATGAAATCCGTAGTGAGAAAATAAAAGTCTTACGAGCACTCCGACCCGTATCTGAGGATGAAGTTCATGGTTATTTCGTGAGAGGCCAATATGGTAAGGGGATGGTTGATGGAAAGGAAGTTATCGGATACCGTGAAGAAAATAACGTTGATGATAATTCCAATACTGAAACATTTGTTGCTGGTAAATTATTAATCGATAACTTCCGCTGGGCTGGTGTACCTTTTTACATTAGAACTGGAAAAAGAATGAGCGCTAAATCCACAAAAATTGTTGTTCAATTTAAAGATATTCCGATGAACCTTTACTATAGTAAGGGTGAGATGGCGCAAACTCCTAATTTGCTAGTGATTAATATCCAACCAGATGAAGGGATAACATTGCACTTAAACGCTAAAAAATCAGGCCAAAATATTCAAACGACTCCTGTAAAATTAGACTTCTGTAACAATTGTGTTGACGGCATTAACACACCAGAAGCCTATGAAAAACTTCTTTATGATTGTATGCGAGGTGACGCAACTAACTTTACACATTGGGATGAAGTTGCACTTTCTTGGAGCTTTGTGGATCCAATTTCAAATGTATGGGAAACCCAAATGGCTACTAATTTCCCTAATTATCACTCTGGTTCAATGGGCCCAAAAGAAGCGGATCAGCTTTTAGCAGAGGATAGCTTTATCTGGTGGCCAGTCACGGACTTTGATAAATAGAAAGGATGGTTTTATGAAAATATATGATGTAACAGCCCCTATTTTCGAAGGTATGCCAGTTTACAAAAACAAACCTGAGAAACAACCAAAACTAACAACAGTTACGAATGGATACGTTTCAGAAACCAGGTTAGCTTTAGATGTACATACAGGCACCCATATTGATGCGCCCTTACATATGGTAATTAACGGGGAAACGTTTGAAACAATTCCAATTGAAAAATTAGTAGGTTCCTGTAAAGTACTTGATTTAACACATGTTGAAGATAGAATTACAAAAGCAGACTTAGACAAGCTGGATATTCAGGCTGATGATTTCTTATTATTCAAGACAAAAAACTCATATGACGAAGAGTTTAATTTTGACTTCATTTTCTTAGCTGAGGATGGAGCAAAATACGTCTCAGAATTAGGTGTTCGTGGTGTTGGGACAGACGCACTTGGTATCGAGAGAAGCCAAGAAGGCCACCCTACCCATAAAACATTGTTTGCGAACAATATCATTATAATTGAGGGACTTCGTCTTAAAGATGTAGATCAAGGAAGTTACCTGATGGTAGCAGCACCGCTTAAGCTTGCTGGCATCGATGCTTCCCCAGCCAGAATTCTTTTATTAGAGAATTTAAACTAGATTGCAAAAACCCCCTACTAGGTAGGGGGTTTTTTTAATAGGTAGGGAATAATTGAAAAGAAAATCTATACTTTGTCTACTTTAAGTGACCAACGCTTCATTATTTAGACATCCATTCCGTATGGAAAATACCTTCTTTATCTATTCTTTGATATGTATGAGCACCAAAGTAATCACGTTGTGCTTGTAGTAGGTTTGCTGGTAGTGACTCTGTACGATAGCTATCATAGTAAGCTAAAGCACTTGAGAACGATGGAACTGGAATACCACGAGTAATCGCCTGTCCAATCACCTCTCGAAGTGCTCCTTGATAGCCTTCTACAATTTCTTTAAAATATGGATCCAATAAAAGATTGGGAAGATTTGAATCTCTGTCAAACGCATCTTTAATTTTTTGAAGGAATGCCGCACGGATGATACATCCACCTCTAAAAATCATCGCAATATCACCATATTGTAAATTCCAATCATATTCTTCAGAAGCAGCTTTCATTTGCGCAAAACCTTGTGCATACGAACAAATTTTACTCATATACAATGCTTTACGAATAGCTTCAACAAACTCCTTTTTATCACCTTCAAAGGAAATTTTCTCTGGCCCTGTTAATACCTTACTTGCCATTACACGTTCTTCCTTCATAGCTGAGATGAAACGAGCGAACACAGACTCAGTTATGATTGGTAATGCTACACCAAGATCTAAAGCATTCTGGCTTGTCCATTTTCCAGTTCCTTTTTGCCCCGCAGTATCTAAGATTAAATCAACTAGCGGTTTGCCTGTTTCTTCATCGATTTTTGTAAAGATATCAGCAGTAATTTCAATTAGATAACTATCAAGCTCACCCTTGTTCCAATCTGCAAAGATTTCATGAAGCTCGGCTGCTTCTAATCCAAGAGCATGTTTCATTAAAAAGTAAGCTTCACAAATAAGCTGCATATCTCCATATTCAATACCGTTATGTACCATTTTCACGTAATGTCCTGCACCATCTGGCCCAATATATGTACAACAAGGGTCTCCATCGACTTTTGCAGAAATATCCTTTAAAATTGGTTCAACTAATTCATATGCTTCTTTTTGACCACCTGGCATTATTGAAGGTCCTTTTAATGCACCTTCTTCCCCACCTGAAACACCTGTACCGATAAAGTGGATTCCCGCAGCACTTAATTCCTTATTTCTTCGCTGTGTATCAACAAAGAGAGTGTTACCGCCATCTATTAATATATCACCTTTGGATAAATATGGCTTTAATTGTTCAATTGTTGCATCAGTAGGTTTTCCCGCTTTTACCATCAGTAATATTTTTCTTGGAGTTTCAAGCGAGTGTACAAATTCCTCAACACTATATGTACCGATAACATTTTTACCTTCTGTTTCATTAAGCATTTCATCTGTTTTATCAGCTGAACGGTTATAGACTGAAACAGTATAACCCCTGCTTTCAATATTCATAGCTAAATTCTTACCCATTACCGCTAAACCAATTACACCTATTTGTTGTTTTGACATCAATAAACGTCCCTTCTAGAACCTATTTACTTTTCCTTTTAGAAAATAACACAATAGTACTAACTATATCAAGTTACAGCTTCTATAACAATCACTAATTTACAATGACCTTATTCTTTCCTAATAGCTGTTTTCGTAATCTTTGTTTCTTTTTATTGGTTTTTATTTATATCTGATAAAAAGTCTTTTTCAAAACTAGTACCATGGTCATTATCACCATATGAAGCCTGTTTTGTTTTTTTAATTCCATGACTTACAATCTCCGAACCAAATTTTCCTTTTAATTGTTCAACTACTTTTAGTAAGGGTTCTTTTTTTGCATCTTTCTCATATGAAAATAAGTCAAGTTGTTTAAAAGCTTCTCCTTTTTCAACTAACTCTTGGGCGGTCACTCCAAGTAAACGAACTGGTTCCTCAGTCCAGTGTCGCTTCCAGAGCCTTACAGCGGCAGCAAAAATCGCTTCATCATCATTTATTGGGTTCTCCAATTTTTTACTCCTTGTAATTGTAGATCTATCTTGGTAGCGGATAGTTAGCTGAACATTATTTGTAAGCATATCCTTTCTCCGTATTCTTCTACCAACAGATTCAGACAGTCTTTTAAGAACATCCATTAATTCATGGAGATCAGTTGAATCCCGCGGTAATGTTGTAGAATTGCCAATACTTTTAAAATCAGAAATAGCATCTGGGTCAACTGGACGATTATCTACTCCATTTGCGCGTTGTTTTAACCTTTCTCCATTTATCCCTAGGATTTGCTTTAATTGTATATCATTACCTTTGGCTAGGTCTTCTATGGTATGTATGTTAATCTTCGCTAACTTTTCAGCTGTCTTCTTGCCGACCCCATGCATTTCGTTAACCTGTAATGGCCAAAGCTTTTCCTGTATATCCCGCTTCCTAAGTACTGTTATACCTAATGGTTTTCTCATATCTGAAGCAGTCTTTGCCAAAAACTTATTTGGCGCAATTCCAATACTACAAGGGAGTAATAATTCTTGTTGTAATTTCTTTTGTATTTCCTTGGCAATATCAAGAGGTGAACCTTTTTCATAGCAGTCTGTTATATCTAAATAGCCTTCATCAATGGATACAGGCTCAACTAGATCTGTATATATTCTTAATAATTCAAACATAGCAAGGGAGGCCTTACGATACCGTTCAAAGTTTGGTTTTTTTATTAACAAATTTGGGCATAATTTTTTCGCTTCCCATAGTGGCATTGTTGTCTTTACTCCAAGTGCTCGCGCTTCATAGCTACATGTGATGATGATCCCCCTACGTTCTTCAACGTTTCCTGCTATTGCTAGAGGTTTGCCTCTCAGGCTTTCGTCATATGCCATTTCAACAGATGCATAAAAACTATTCATATCCACATGAAGGATTACTCTACCGTTTTTTGGATACATTTGCTTCATCACGACACACATCCTACTAACGTATTTCTGTTATTTTACCATATTGTCGTTTTCAATAAAAAAAGACAGACGTCATGAGGTCGTCTGTCCAAAATTATTTATAATTAAACCAAGCTGTTCATATGTTCTTTGATTTGTTTGATTCCTTCTAAACTCTCAAATAAGTTGTTTGGGTCTAGTAATGTTAGCAAGCGATTTTCTAGGTTGGCTACTCCAAGGAAATAGGAGGTTTTTTGATAGGCAAGGAGATTAAGTTGTTTAATTTTTTCTTGTGGAATATCTAGAATTTCCTTTGCGTCATCTACGATTAAGCCTACAGATAGATCCTCCGTCTTTGTAACAATCATCCTTGATTTATCGGTTTCGATTGTTGTCCGGTCATATAGAATAATACCAGTATCAATTACAGGGACTAATTCCTCCCTAATTGTTACAACCCCTTTCATAAATGATGGCATTTTTGGTATTACAGTAGAAGGTTGAATTCTTTCTATCGAAATGACATTTTGAACAGGTATTCCATATTCTTCATTTCCTACTTGGAAAACGACGACTTTGCTAGCTTCCATTTGAATCACCTCAATTAACATGGTGTATGTACGTAGCCTTATAAACACTATGACTAATGTACTATGTAATCTACATCATACTATACTATCTTTAAATATGAAACAGAATTACTAGATTCAGAGGATACAATTGATTTCTAAACAAACAAAAACTGCCCATCACCTGTGAGCAGTCATGTTAACTTATTTTTATTTAGCTACTTCTTCAATAATAGCTACAACCAATTCAGTCGTTTTAACTAGTTCTTCAATCGGCATTTTCTCGTTTGTTGTATGAATTTCTTCATAACCTACAGCAAGATTTACTGTTGGTATTCCATGTCCTGCTATAACGTTAGCGTCACTTCCTCCACCACTTTGTCCAAGCTGACTAAGGCGACCGATTTTTTCTACAGCACGTTTAGCTACTTCGACAACATGGTCTCCATCAGCAAATTTAAATCCTGGATACATAACGGTAACTTCTACATCCGCACGTCCACCCATTTCATTTGCCACTGTTTCGAAAGCTTCTTTCATTGCCTCTACTTGTGCTTCCATTTTCTCTGGTACTAATGAACGTGCCTCTGCAAGAATGTCTACGCGATCACAAACGATATTTGTTTGTGTACCCCCTTCAAAGCGTCCAATATTTGCTGTTGTTTCTTCATCAATTCTACCTAATGGCATTCTAGCAATCGACTTTGCAGCGATCGTAATGGCAGATACCCCTTTTTCAGGGGCAACCCCAGCATGTGCTGTTTTACCAATAATAGTCGCTTTAACCTTTGCTTGTGTTGGAGCTGCTACAATAATATTCCCGACCTTACCATCGCTATCAAGCGCATAGCCATATTTAGCTTTTAAAAGTGCAGGATCAAGTGCTTTTGCACCTACTAGACCTGACTCCTCACCTGCAGTAATAATAAATTGTACCGTACCATGTTCTATCTTGTTTTCTTTAAGGACTTTAATCGCTTCGAACATTGCAGCTAAGCCTGCTTTGTCATCTGCACCTAGAATCGTTGTACCATCTGTTATGATGTAACCGTCTTTAATAGAAGGTTTAATTCCTTTACCTGGGACAACAGTATCCATATGAGATGTAAAATAAATAGTGTCAACATCTTGTTTTGTACCTTCTAACGTACAAATTAAGTTACCAGCACCATGTCCAGTTTCCGCAGTCGTGTCATCTTCTACTACATCCACTCCTAGAGCAGTAAATTTCTCCTTTAGGACCTTTGCAATGTCAGTTTCATGTTTTGTTTCTGAGTCAATTTTCACCAACTCTAAAAAACCTTCAATAAGGCGTTCTTGATTTATCATGCGGTATATACCCTCCAATTAGAAACTTATGTAATGTCGTCCAAAGAGTAGACAACTTATATCCTTTATCAGACTACCATATTCGAAACTTGCACGCCAATTTTCATAAATGGCCAAACTTCACTATTTTCAATCCCTTTTATAAAGGAATATTTCCATGTTTCTTTTTAGGTCTATCCTCTTTTTTATTGCGTAGCATTTCCAGTGCTTGAATAATTTTAATTCGTGTATCGCGGGGATCGATCACATCATCGACCATTCCTTGACTTGCAGCAACATAAGGATTGGCAAATTTCTCACGGTATTCTTCAATTTTTTGAGCACGAGTTGCTTCAGGATCTTCGCTTTCTGCAATTTCACGAGCAAAAATGATATTAGCCGCACCTTGTGGTCCCATTACAGCTATTTCTGCATTTGGCCATGCAAATACAAGATCGGCTCCGATTGATTTACTGTTTAGTGCAACATAGGCTCCACCATATGCTTTTCTAAGAATCACGGTTAGTTTAGGAACGGTAGCTTCTGAATAGGCATATAAAATTTTGGCTCCATGTCTAATAATTCCGCCATGCTCCTGTTTTACTCCAGGGAAAAATCCAGTAACATCCTCAAATGTAATGATAGGAATATTAAATGAGTCACAGAAACGTATAAATCTAGCTGCTTTATCGGACGAATCAATATCAAGGCCGCCTGCCAAAAACTTCGGTTGATTACATACAAGACCTACTACTTCTCCTTTTATTCGAGCTAAGCCAACTACGATGTTTTTCGCAAAATCTTTATGTACTTCCATAAATGATCCTTCATCAACAACTTGTTCAATTACCTTGCGAACGTCATAAGGACGGATTGCATCAAATGGGATAACATCTGTAAGATCAGGACGATAATCATCGTTATTGGTTGAATCAATACGTGGTGCCTTTTCTTCATTGTTTTGTGGCAAATAACTAAGAAGCTTTCTAACTTCAGCAATGACATCTTGTTCAGTTTGCCCTGAAAAATGGGCATTACCACTTATCGAATTATGTACCTTAGCCCCTCCTAAATCCTCTGAGCTTATTTTTTCTCCAGTTACCGTTTCAATTACTTTTGGACCGGTAATAAACATTTGACTTGTTTCTTCAACCATGAAGACAAAGTCTGTAATGGCCGGAGAATAAACAGCTCCACCAGCACATGGGCCCATTATGACAGATATTTGTGGAATAACTCCAGAATAAATCGCATTTCTATAAAAGATATGTCCATAACCATCTAATGATACAACACCCTCTTGAATCCTCGCACCTCCTGAGTCGTTTAAGCCAACAAAAGGAGCGCCGTTTTTTGCTGCTAAATCCATCACATTAGAAATTTTCTTTGCGTGCATTTCTCCAAGAGCTCCTCCAAACACCGTAAAATCCTGAGAGAATAAATAGATCGGACGACCATTAACTTTCCCATAACCCGTGACAACGCCGTCACCAGGACCTTTTTTACCTTCTAGTCCAAAATCCACACATCGATGTTCGATAAATGGGTTCAATTCTACAAACGTACCTTCATCAACCAATAATTCAATCCGTTCTCGTGCAGTTAATTTACCTTTTTCATGTTGTGTTTCTATTCTTTCATCACCACCGCCAAGTTCTACTTCACGTCGGCGATCATATAGTTCATTAATTTTTTCATAAATATCAACCATTACTCTTTTTCCTCCTTGGATGGTTTCTCACATAATTCATACAGTATATTCCCAGTTGATTTTGGGTGCATAAAAGCAATCTTTGCCCCACCCGCACCTGGTTTTGCTGTTTCATGAATCATCCGAATTCCTTCATTTTGAATCTGCTTTATGCGCTCTTCGATTGAATCCACACATAGAGCAATATGATGTATCCCTTCGCCACGCTTTTGAATAAAGCTAGCAATTGGGCTATCCTCACTTGTAGGCTCTAGTAACTCTATCTTTGATTCACCAATTTGTATAAAAGCCACTTTTACCTTTTCAGATTCGACAGTTTCAATGCCTTCTAATATGAGTTTTAATGTATCTGTATAAAACGGCAATGAATCTTCAAGTTTTTTTACAGCAATTCCAATATGATCTATCTTTTTGATCATGAGAATTCCCCTCCAAACGAGCGCTCGCTCAAATATGTCACCGGATTCACTTAGCACTTATTCTATATTTTAGCATGAACTCCTCTAAAATTGTGTATTTTCAGCTAAATCCGACTTTTTACTATTCTTTCACAGATTTAAACAACTGTAGAACAAGTTTATACGTCCAAAACATATTAGAAGAAAATTCAACTTGTCCACATAACCATTTACATGTAGAATATAATGTACAAACATTGTTTTAGGAGGGAAATGTATGTCTCGTAAAACTCAAAAGTTGGTAGTCTACTTGATGATTGGCACAATGGTTATTACAACACTGTTAGCTGGAGCAAGTATGTGGCTATAAAATACTATATACTAAGAAAAACACAAGGCGCTGGAGCTAGACACCACAACTAGGTACAAATACTTTCTTACCTTTTAAAAAAGGTGACCGACACTAAACTCCGGTCACCTTTTTACTACTTTAGCGCACCATTTTCTTTACCTATTTCTTGAAAACTTTTTTCAGACGAGTGTATAAATACCTTTGTTCCAAGGGGAATACGATTATAAAGTTCTTCAACGTTTTTATTGCGCATTCTTATACAACCATTTGAAACATATTTTCCTATCGAAAGTTCATTGTTTGTTCCGTGAATCCCATAAATTCTACCATCAGTACCCTCAGCATCAAAACCAATCCATCTCGTTCCAAGTGGATTATCTGGTGATCCACCCTTGATATTCTTCCTGCGGTAGTAAGGATCAGCCGCTTTCACTACAACTGTAAATGATCCTTCCGGAGTCAAATTAGAAAATACACCCGTTGCTACTGGATAGACTTGTTGAATATCACCCTTATTAATAAAAGCCAGTTCATTTGTTTGCTTATTTATTATAATGTAGGGATCACCTGCTATGGGATTTGGGCCCAATGGCCAAATTGGTGAAAGTGTAATAGTTAATACGAAAGATAGCAGCAGTTTCATCCTAGGTCACCCTTTGAACGCATTTACCTCTAGTGTGTTTCGAAAAAGGTAAGGTCATACAAAAATTAAGAGGATTTGTCTCTGAATGATCGTTTAATCTGTAAATATTGCTCCATTTCCTTTAAAAACAGTAACAACGCAGCCCTTGCTTCAAATTCTTCTCTTGTATCAGGCAGATCCATCTCTTTAAATTGTTTTTTCATATCTTCCATTTTATTTAGAAATTTTATCGCAGTATTACCAGGATGTATCGCTTCACTAATCTCTTCTAAAAAGGCTGCAATCATTTCACCTTGTTCAACTGAATGTGTGATAGAAGTAATGATTGGTAGCATCCGCTCGATATTTTCAAATTGCTTTTCTCTCATTTTAAAGTAATGATAGTAAATATTTTCATTTCTTAAGAAGTGATTTTCAACATCTCTAAATGCAAGGGTGCTCGCTTTTGAGAGCAATTCCTCCGTCTCTGTAATTTCTTTCCCATCCCAACTATAATCATGTAAACGAAGATATTTCACCATTTCTTTAAAAATAACACCAAATTTAACCTCAATTTTTTCCTGATACCGCTTAAGCTCACTTTCTACGCTTGGCATATATAAATTGACGAGTAAAGCGACTCCAATACCAATCGAAATAATACCAATCTCATTAAGCAATAGCCCGGCTGTAATCTGTTGTGATGTAAAAATATGAAGAATGATGACAGTACTAGTCGCTATTCCATCTTTCGCCTTTACCATAACCAAGGTTGGAATGAAAAATAAAAGAAGAATACCAATAGCTAACGGATTATATCCAATACTTTCGAAGATAACAAATGAAAAGGCGATGCCTATTATACATGCTAAAAAGCGATCCCATGAACTCCGCAGCGATTTTTTCTTTGTAACTTGTACACAAAGTAGCGTTAAAATTCCAGCTGAGGCAAAATTATCAAATTGTAAAAATTGCGCAATTGCAATAGCGGCCGCTGTTCCTATCGCAGTCTTGGCTGTACGATAACCTATTTTATACATTTTTCGTCTCCTACCGTGTTTCATACTTTCATTATAGGTTAAAAAGGTAAAATAAGAAAAGCGAAAGGCGCGCCCGCCTATAGGCGACAAGCATCAGACAAGCCGGCTGGAAGGTTGTTCTTTACCTTCCGGACGGATTGGCTTATACCATAGAGCCGATGGCACCCGGATCTAGACACTAGAACTAGGTACAAACTTTTATACTTTTTTATCTTTTAAAAAAAAGAATGATCCTTTTAAGATCATTCTTACACAGAACTATTGATTATAATACTTTTTGAAGAAAATCCTGGGCGCGTTTGCTTTTTGGTGCAATGAAAAATTCATTTGGTGTAGTATCTTCAACAAGTACCCCATCATCTAAAAATAATACTCGATCGGCTACTTCTTTTGCAAAGCCCATTTCATGGGTAACGATAGCCATTGTCATGCCAGTATTTGCAAGAGATTTCATAACCTCTAGAACTTCCTTAACCATTTCAGGGTCTAAGGCCGAGGTTGGTTCGTCAAAGAGCATAACCTCGGGGGACATCGCCAAAGCTCGTGCAATCGCAACACGCTGCTTTTGTCCACCCGACAACCTTGATGGGTATTCTGATGCTTTTTCTAGTAATCCCACTTGTCTTAGTAAGTCCTTAGCCTTTTCATCTGCTTCTTGGTTTGACAATCCTTTAACAGTTATCGGCGCATATGTTATGTTTTCGAGCACTGTCTTATGCGGAAACAAATAAAAGTGCTGAAACACCATCCCAACATTTTCACGAACTTTCAAAATATCTACCTTTGGGTTTGTTACTTCATGATCACCAATCCATACACTTCCGCCTGTAGGTGATTCGAGTAAATTCAAGCATCTTAAAAAAGTAGATTTTCCAGATCCAGATGGACCAATTATTGCTATTACTTCACCTTTTGAAATTGTTGTTGATATTCCTTTTAGCACTTCTAATTTCCCAAACGATTTATTCAAATTGTCTATTTTAATGTGAGTTACTTCCTTCATAGTCTTATTCACTTCTACGTAACCTCCGTTCAAGACCCTTACCAAACAACGTTAATATCATTACTAATATATAATAGATAAGTCCAGCAAATAATAGAGGCTCAAATGCTGTATATGTGTTAGCGCTAACCACTTGTGCCCGGCGCATAATGTCTAAAAGACCGATTGTTGAAACAATCGCAGATTCTTTTGTTAATGTGATGAACTCATTAACTAAAGCTGGTAAGATATTTTTCATTGCTTGTGGCATAATGATATCTTTCATCATAGGTTTGTAGGGAATGCCCAGGGCTGCTGCAGCTTCTTGTTGTCCTTTATCAACTGCTTGAATTCCCGCTCTAATAATTTCTGATATATACGCACCTGAATTTAAGCCAAACGCCAATATTCCTGCAAGAAACATGGGTATGTCATACCCTATTAATTGAGGCGTAGCAAAATAGATAAGCATTAATTGCAAAATTAATGGGGTGCCACGGAACACGGATGTATATGCCTCTGCAAACCATTTTAAAATAGTAATGTTACTAATCTTGAAAAATGATAATATTGTTCCAATAAAAAAACCTAACACTGCTGATACAAATACAAATAATAACGTGACCCATATTCCATTTAGTATAAACGGAATAGAAGGCACGATTCGAAGGAAATCCAAATCCATGCCTACACCTCTTTTCTATCTATTTTCTATTCTTCAGATTCTAACCATTTTTTTGCTATTTTTTCAAGTTCACCATTTTCTTGCATCTCATCAATAACCTTAGTAAAGGAGTCAACTATTTCACTATCCTTAGGAAATGCAATTGCCATACCAGGAGTACTTTCATTTGGATCATTAAATCCTGCTAAATCAAGTTCTTTAACATACCCTTGTGCAACTGTTTTGTCTAAGTATACAGCATCAACACGACCAGATTTTAACTCTTGAATTAAATCTGGAACTTTATTTAATGTTTTTACTTCTAAATCAATTTCTTCTGCGATTTTGTTAGCGCCCTCTTCTTGAATCGTACCCAATTGAACCCCAATCTTTTTGCCATTCATGCCTTCAATAGAAGTAATGTCTGAATCTTTTAATGTTACGAACATTTCCCCAGAACGATGGTATTCCGTAGAAAAATCAACGCTTTCTTTTCGTTTTTCAGTAGCTGACATCCCTGAGGCAACAAAGTCTACTCGTTTTGCTTGTAACGCACCGATTAAACCATCAAAACTCATATCCTTTATTTCAAGTTCATATCCAAGTTCATTTGCAATATATTTCGCTAAGTCTATATCAAAACCTACAATTTCACCATTAGTGTCTCTCGTTTCAAATGGTGGAAAATCTGCTGAAGTTCCCATCACTAAAACCTTCTTGTCGTCTCCATTCGTTGATTTACTATCTTGTCCACAAGCTGCCAATATACTAACTAGTACAATAGCAATTACAGCCGTCTTTAAAAAATTTTTCATTATTTTTTCCCCCAATTTATTTTTTAAAATTAATATTTATTCACTAAAATGAATTTTAACACATATAAATAATTATGCAATAAATTGTTTATATAAAATAATAGATTGTTTATTCTGAATAAAAAATCATTGCATCCATCCAAGTGTAACCGTGTATCTAGGCATTTAAAGTCAATCCTTTACTACAGCATGAAAAACAAACCTGTATAAATCATTTTTTTTAAATAGTACACTCGCACGCGGAATTGTATATTAGTGAATTTTAAATGTATAAATGGTGAATGGTTATATAAGAAAAACGCAGGGCGCTCGGAGCCAGACACTTTAAACTAGGTAAAAATTTTTATGCATTCAAAAAGGGTCAACATATAAATTCTGATAGATTGCCCTTTTGGTTACCGTTTTTTACTTTTTACGCGATTTCGGGCATCAGATTGCTCTTTTGATTACCGTTTTTTATTTTTTGCGTGATTTCGGGCATCAGATTGCTCTTTTGATTACCGTTTTTTATTTTTTGCGCGATTTCGGGCATCAGATTGCTCTTTTGATTACCGTTTTTTATTTTTTACGCGATTTCGGGCATCAGATTGCCCTTTTGGTTACCGTTTTTTATTTTTTACGTGATTTCGGGCATCAGATTGCTCTTTTGGTTACCGTTTTTTATTTTTTGCGTGATTTCGGGCATCAGATTGCTCTTTTGGTTACCGTTTTTTACTTTTTACGCGATTTCGGGCATCAGATTGCTCTTTTGGTTACCGTTTTTTACTTTTTACGCGATTTCGGGCATCAGATTGCTCTTTTGATTACCGTTTTTTATTTTTTGCGTGATTTCGGGCATCAGATTGCTCTTTTGGTTACCGTTTTTTACTTTTTACGCGATTTCGGGCATCAGATTGCTCTTTTGGTTACCGTTTTTTATTTTTTACGCGATTTCGGGCATCAGATTAGCCCAAAGGGCGAAGACAGAGGCCTAGTTGCATTTATGCGTTTTAAAATTTTTGGATATAAATTCTGATCACCAAAAAAGCATAAAAAAAAAAGAAGCCATTACAGCTTCTTATACTTCTTCACAATATTTATCAAATGCCTCTTGTAATTTAGTTACAACTGCCATTGGTTCATGACCTTCGATTTCATGGCGTTCAATCATCGTTTGAATCTTTCCGTCTTTTAAAAGTGCAAATGAAGGTGATGAAGGTGGATAGCCCTCAAAATAAGCTCTAGCTTTTTCAGTTGCTGCTTTATCTTGGCCAGCAAATACCGTAACCAAATTGTCAGGACGTTTGTCATAATGGACTGCATGTGCTGCAGATGGACGAGCAATCCCACCAGCACAACCACATACTGAATTTACCATAACAAGTGTTGTACCTTTACGATTTAGTACTTCATCCACTTCTTCAGGAGTTTTTAATTCGTCATATCCAGCTGCAACGATTTCTTTTCGCGCTTGCACAACGACATCATTCATAAATAGATTAAAATCCATACTCATATATTATTTCTCTCCTTGTTCTTTAAAATATCTTACAACCTAATCATATCAATAACTATCGCCTATTTACAAATTTTAATGATGTTTATTTTGTATCCAAATGGGATAAAGTAATAATACATCTAGATCTAGACCCATACTCCTAAACTCCATGGGGGAAAGCATAGGCTTTCCTTCTTTTTTCATTTAGCATATCTGTCTATTACATCTTTTGATATTTTTCATATAACTCTAGAAGCTCTTTCACTACCGAAGTAACTGTTTGTTGTCCCGTTAAGACACTAGCCTCTGCTATTGGAAGCTTTTCTTTTATAGTTGGATTAGTGAAGAAACTAGTTACTAAATGGTCCTTTATCATTGCATAAGTCCAATCCTTCAGTTGAGCTTGACGCCTTTTCTCAAAATAACCATTTTCTTTAGTTATCGAACTAAATTGAAGTATCACGTCCCAAAGGGTATCCATACCTACCCCATACAAGGCTGAGGCGGTATGGGCCTTTGTTGTCCAACCTTCTGTAGCAGGTCTTAAATAGTGCAGAATTCTATTATAGTCAGCTTTTGTCCGATTTGCTTTTTGTTTGTTGTCTCCATCGGCTTTGTTAATTACTAGTGCATCGGCTAGTTCCATCACACCTTTTTTCATGCCTTGAAGCTCATCACCAGCACCTGTTAAGACTATTAACATGAAAAAGTCTACCATGCTTCTTACAACTATTTCACTTTGTCCAACACCAATCGTTTCTACTAGAATGACATCAAAGCCGGCTGCTTCACAAAGGAGAATCGTTTCCCTCGTCTTTCGATTGACACCACCTAAAGTACCGCCAGATGGTGACGGACGAACAAAGGCTCTACGGTCTTTGGATAGCTCTTCCATCCTAGTTTTATCACCTAAAATGCTGCCACCTGTTACACTACTACTTGGATCAACTGCTAAAACAGCAACTCGGTGTCCTTTACCACAAAGGTATTTACCAAAGCTTTCTATAAACGTACTTTTGCCCGCTCCTGGGACACCAGTAATTCCAATTCTAATCGAGTTGCCAACGTGCGGGAGTAGGTAATTTATTACCTCTTGTGCTTTTTCTACATGTTTTGCAGCATTGCTTTCAACTAAGGTAATCGCTTGCGCAAGTATCGTCCTATCATTATTTAGAACACCTTGAACAAATTCATCTACTGTCCGCTCCTGTTTTTTTACAAATTTGTTACGATTAGGAGCATTATTTAATACCATTCCATCATGCCCATCGTTTACCCCTTTCATCACATTTGTTGTAAACCCACCATCATCTGTACCATCTTTAGGAACCCATTCAGGACGATATCGATCATTATCCATGGCCTTATTCCACTTCCTCATAGCCAAGACGACGATATATTTCCTCAATCACTTTCTGAGCGGCTACAGGAATAACTGTGCCAGGTCCAAAAATAGCGGCCGCCCCCTGTTCTCTTAGGTAATCATAGTCTTGTGCAGGAATGACGCCTCCAGCTACAACTAAAATATCTTCACGTCCAAGCTTACGGAGCTCTTCGATTAACTGTGGCAGCAATGTTTTGTGACCTGCTGCGAGCGAACTCATTCCAACCACATGAACATCATTTTCAACAGCCTGTAGTGCTGTTTCTTCTGGGGTTTGGAATAATGGTCCGATATCCACATCAAAGCCTAAGTCGGCAAATGCCGTTGCAATAACCTTTGCCCCGCGGTCATGTCCGTCCTGACCCATTTTGGCGATCAAAATCCTTGGACGACGGCCTTCCTGCTCTAAAAATTCATCTGCCATGTCTTTTACTTTTATGATTTCTTCTTCATTAGAAAATTCTGCACTATATACACCGCTTATTGAACGGATAACAGCTTTATGGCGCTTTGCTACTTTTTCTATCGCATCCGAAATTTCACCTAAGCTAGCTCTGGCTCTAGCAGCATTTACAGCAAGTTCTAATAAATTACCTTTGCCTGTTTCTAAAGCCTCAGTTATAGCAGCTAAGGTTTCTTGAACTTTAGTTTCATCTCTTGTAGCACGTAATTTTTCTAGATTCTCTATTTGTTTTAAACGAACGGTAGTATTATCTATATCTAAGATATCTAACGGATCTTCCTTGTCTAAGCGGTACTTATTAACGCCGATTATTGACTCTTTTCCAGAATCAATTTTCGCCTGACGTCTTGCAGCCGCTTCTTCAATTCGCATTTTTGGCAAGCCTGTTTCAATCGCTTTTGCCATACCACCTAATGCTTCAATCTCCTCAATATGTTCCCATGCACGATTCATCAATTCATTTGTTAGTGTTTCAACATAATAGGATCCACCCCAAGGGTCTATCACATTACAAATCCCTGTTTCATCCTGTAAATACAATTGTGTATTACGAGCAATTCTAGCTGAGAAATCAGTTGGTAAAGCAATCGCTTCATCAAGTGCATTCGTGTGTAGGGATTGAGTATGTCCTAATGCTGCTGCCAATGCTTCAATACATGTTCTGGTGACATTATTATATGGATCTTGCTCTGTTAAACTCCACCCGGACGTTTGAGAATGTGTACGTAGAGCTAGTGACTTTGGATTTTCAGGTTTAAATTGCTTCATCATTTTTGCCCAGATAAGACGTGCTGCTCTCATTTTTGCTACTTCCATAAAATAATTCATTCCAATTGCCCAGAAAAAAGATAAACGTGGTGCAAATGAATCGATTCCAATTCCTGCATCAATTCCTGTTCGAACATATTCAAGGCCATCTGCTAATGTATAAGCTAGTTCAAGGTCAGCTGGGGCACCCGCTTCTTGCATATGATAGCCTGAAATACTAATACTATTAAACTTCGGCATATTCTTTGAGGTGTATTCAAAAATATCGGCAATAATTTGCATTGATGTTTCTGGTGGATAAATATACGTATTACGAACCATATATTCTTTTAAAATATCATTTTGGATCGTACCTGTTAACTTTTCCTGACTTACCCCTTGTTCTTCGGCTGTGACGATATAAAAAGCCATAATAGGCAATACTGCCCCATTCATCGTCATTGATACTGACATTTCATCAAGTGGAATGCCATCAAACAATACTTTCATATCCAGGATAGAATCAATTGCGACACCTGCTTTTCCAACATCACCAACTACTCGAGGATGATCAGAATCATAGCCACGATGTGTTGCTAGATCAAATGCTACAGATAAGCCCTTTTGCCCCATTGCTAAGTTCCGACGATAGAAAGCATTACTTTCTTCAGCAGTTGAGAATCCTGCATATTGCCTTACGGTCCAAGGTCGATTAACATACATCGTTGGATATGGTCCTCGTAAAAACGGCGGTATTCCAGGCATATAATCTAGATGCTCAAAATCCTTACAATCCTCACTTGTATATAATGGCTTAATCGCAATTTGTTCATTTGTTTCAAATAGAAGGTCGTCAATTGATTTCTCTATTTCATCTTCCACACTTTGACGCCAATCTTTTTCATTTGTAGTGGTTTCCTTAGTGCGCCAATTTAGCGTTGAGAAATCGGGTCTCTTACTCATTTATCGTACCCCCATTTCTAGTTGTAGTTTCTTTAAAACGTCATAGCAATTTGATTTGATATGAATAAAGTCAGATACACCAGCGTTAACAAACTGTTCTCCAACATGTGTTGCCTGCTTTCCAGCGACAAATAATGTTGTTTTTGGATTGATAGCTTTGATTTTAGTCACAAGCTCTTCGACCATTTCCGCATACAGCTCATCCGATCCACAAATAACGTTTGTAGAAAGATTGGTTGAGCGGTAACCTTGAACCGCTTCTTCAATAGATTGGTACCCAGCGTTCTTAACAACTTGAAAGCCACCTGCTTCAAAAAATCCTGTGATAAAATCAGCGCGCGGTTTGTGGATGGAAATTGGTCCTAAATTTATTAACCCGATTTTTGGCCAATCACCCGTTGAATTCTTAAAGACAATCGCTGCGTTGCGTAATTCTTCAAATGGCTCTGCTAATCTATGAGCTACTAATGGCTCAACACCTTCACTACTGCTTTCTTTAAAAAGGGATAGCAGCTCCTCCACTGATGCTCCACTAGAAAGAAATTCCACACTTAATTTAACGAGCGTTTCATCATTTTCATTAATCGCATTACCTAACTCTTTGTTAATGGCTTCATTAACTTGTAAACGGCGTATCGTTTCGTTACTTACTGATAAACGTTCAGCACTGCTAGTTAACGGTTTTTCAGACAAGTTTGCATAAAAATTAGTTCCAACAATTTTATCCTTACGAGACTTTACATTTTCTTGTTTCGTTTCAGATACATTCTTTATTTCACTTTGAATAAAGCCTTCTTGTAAAGCTTTAAAAAATCCACCTTTATCCTCAACTTGTTGAAATAGACTCCATGCTTTATCAGCAACTTCGCTCGTTAATGTTTCGATATACCACGAACCTCCCGCAGGATCTACAACTTTGTTTAAGTGGGATTCTTCTTGCAGGATAATTTGAGTGTTTCTTGCAATTCTTCGTGAAAAATCATTCGAATTTCTTAATGCCTCATCAAATGTTGATACATGTAGACTTTCTACTCCTCCAATTGCTGCAGCAAAAGCTTCTGTAGTCGACCTGAGCATGTTTACATATGGATCATAAACTGTTTTTGTATATGAAGAGGTACGAGCATGGATGTTCATTTTTTTTGAATCATCATTTCCATCATATGCTTCAACAACTTTAGTCCAAAGTAGTCTTGCAGCTCTTAATTTAGCAACTTCCATAAATAAATTGGAACCTACTGAAAATGAAAACAACATTCTTGGAGTAATATCGTCAATTGTTAAACCTCTATTTTGACATTCCTGTATATAGTCAACCCCTGCAGCAAGTGTAAACGCAAGCTCTTGGACAGCACTTGCACCTCCATTGTGATATGGCTGGCCTTTGACTAGAATTGTACGTAATTGAGGAGCGCTTTCTTTTGCCCAAGTAAGTTGCAATGCCATGATGTCATACAATTTCTTAAGTGGTATAGAAAGCTTCCCTTCTGAAACAAACGAACCTAAAGGATCCATTCCAATCGTTCCATTTATACTTTCAAGAGAAATGTTTTTTTCGTTACAGTATGCAATTAATAATGAAGTAAATGGCAGTGAACATAAATCTGTATCGATCAAAAGTGGATATTTATTGATAGTTATTCCTTCAAACAAAGCCGTTAAGTCTTTAAGTGTTAAGATAGTGATGCCCCTATTAGGTTTATGTTGACTGTGGTTAACAAACATGTTAACCATTGTTTGACCACGTGCAAGGTCATGTTTCAGAATAGCGTTTGCATCATGAATTGTTGCTGATGCTATTTCTTGACTTACTTTCCAAGGATTTGTAACATATCCAAGCTTTTCAACACCGCGCTTAAAGTACGGCAAACCAGGTAAGTCATTCATATGTTCAAGTTCAGCAGTATCCTCTTTTGTATAAATCGGTTTTAAACTAATATCCTCATATGTACAAGTTGACAGCTTTTCTACAGGTTTTCCCTTTAACGTCTTTTCAGCTTCTTCTCGCCAGCTTTGATAATTGACAGTAGGAAACTTCTGCGCTTTCAATGATTCAACTTTTTCCAATATACTGCCCCCTTTACGCGTAATCGCTTTCATTTAATTAAATATTATTCTCTTATTAATTTTAGTATATCACTGTTAAACTAGCAATCGTTAAAACAATAGTTAAACCCTTTACCAAGTTAGATAATATTTTTTAAACACCATCATAGTCCACAATAACCTCAAAATAACGGGTGTTTCTTTTGCTAAAGGGAACCGTTTTGAGGTGCAAATCCTATAAATTACAATGAAACAGGCGTGCAATCTGACAACAGATTTGACACCTCTTTGACACCCATAAATAAAAAGAAAGAGCGAATCCACAAGGACCAAGAGATGAGGGAATCAGAATGGATTAATAAATAAGCGGAGAAATTTCTCTTAATTACGAAATAGCACTTAAAATAGCTTAAATAGACGGAGGGATTCCGACTATTTACACAAAAAACGTCAAAATGCGATCATTTTGCATTGCTTAAGCGGAAAACCTCCGCTTATATACCCTGAACCAAGCCTTATTACGTAATTTAACCGGAAAATTTCCTCTTATTTTAACTATCGCTGGTCACTAAATTTAGGAGATGACTTCTGATGTATATGGAAATGTGTAAGAATGGATATCCCAATTGACACTTAATTTTGAGTGTCCAATAAGCATTCTCCTTTAAATTTATTTTGTCATTAGTGGTTTTATTTTACTATAAGAGGTATTATAAATCCCTATATAAAAAAAAATGGCATACGTCGATTCGTAGGCCATTTATAATGTCAATTTTCCGTTTTGCACCTCAAAACGGAACGATTTATTCTTTTGCGACAGCGTTTTTCTTTTCCCTCTTTCTTCAACGTACTTAAAAGTTGCTTGGGGATAAATCGCGTTGTTGCTATGTGCGAAACTAAAAGTTAATAAACAGATGTATTTTCTTTTGATGTATTTTCGATGATTTCTTTGACACGAGCTAAGAATCGACCACATACTAAGCCATCTAGTACACGATGATCCAATGACATACAAATATTTACCATATCACGTACTGCTATCATTCCGTTATTCATAACTACCGGGCGTTTAACAATTGATTCAACCTGTAAAATAGCTGCCTGCGGGTAGTTTATAATTCCCATTGACTGAACAGATCCAAATGAACCAGTGTTATTCACTGTAAATGTACCACCCTGCATTTCATCAGACTTTAATTTTCCAGCACGTACCTTAGAAGCCAATTCTGTAATTTCACGTGCAATGCCTTTGATTGTTTTCTCATCAGCAAGCTTAATTACTGGAACGAATAGCGCATCATCTGTAGCTACTGCGATTGAGATATTAATGTCTTTCTTTTGGATGATTTTATCCCCTGCCCACATTGAGTTAATTTGTGGGAATTCTTTTAACGCCTGTGCTACTGCTTTTACAAAAAATGCAAAGAATGTTATGTTAAAGCCTTCTTTTTGTTTGAATTCATTTTTAATTGAATTACGATAGTCAACTAAATGAGTTGCATCTACCTCAATCATTGTCCATGCATGTGGTGCTTCATGTTTACTGCGAAGCATATTTGCTGCAATCGCCTTACGAACACCCGTTACAGGTATTTCAATATCGCCTGGTTGAACAGGAATGACAGGGGCAGAAACTGCTTGTTTTACTGGTGATTGAGCCGTAGGTGCAAAAGCCGCGGGAGTTTTTTCTACCTGCTCCAAAGCTTTACTACTAGCTTCTGCTTGCTCTTTTTTAGGAGCAGCAGTAGGTATATTTCCTGACTCAATTACTTTTAAAATATCTTTTCGGGTAATACGACCACCTGCACCAGTACCCTCTAGTAACTCTAGGTCAATATTATGTTCTTGTGACAGTCTTAAAACTGCTGGAGAATAACGACGTTTATTTGGTTTATCAGCATCATTAGCTTGTTCCACTACATTTGTAACAGCCGCTTCTTGAGCCACTTGAGTATTTTCTTTAGCTACCGAGCCGCCACCTTCAGTTTCGATTACACAAACAACCTCACCAACTGCCAAGGTTTCCCCTTCTTCTGCAATTAGTTCTTTTATTGTTCCTGAAAAAGAAGAAGGAACTTCAGCATTTACTTTATCGGTCATGACCTCTGCTAATGGATCGTATTTATTTACTTTATCGCCAACCGAGACAAGCCATTTGCTAATTGTTCCCTCAGTCACACTTTCACCTAGTTGAGGCATTGTTATTTTTTCAATTGCCACTTGTTAAACCTCCTCTTTATGGGTAGGCACTTTTATGTAGTTTAGTACCTTGCACTACTATACTTCTTTAAAATTCGGCAAGTTCACGCATTGCTTTTTCTACTTTATCTGGATTAACCATAAAGAATTTTTCCATTGTAGGAGCGTATGGCATTGCCGGTACATCTGGCCCCGCTAAACGCTTAATTGGTGCATCAAGTTCAAATAAGCAATTTTCAGCAATTATAGCTGATACTTCACCCATAATACTACCTTCTTTATTATCTTCCGTAACGAGAAGCACTTTACCTGTTTTTGAAGCAGCTTTGATAATGGCTTCTTTATCTAAAGGATAAACTGTACGCAGGTCAAGGATATGTGCTGAGATGCCATCCTTCGCCAGTCTTTCTGCCGCTTGTAAAGCAAAATGCACACATAAGCCATATGTAATAACCGTGATGTCTTCACCTTCGCGCTTAACGTCTGCTTTCCCAATTGGTAGTACATAGTCGTCCTCAGGTACTTCACCTTTAATTAAACGGTATGCACGCTTATGTTCAAAAAATAATACTGGATCATTATCACGAATTGCTGCCTTAAGTAATCCTTTTACATCATATGGTGTCGAAGGCATAACAATTTTAAGTCCAGGTTGGCTCGCAAACACTGCCTCAACTGATTGTGAATGATAAAGAGCACCATGAACACCGCCGCCATATGGAGCACGAATGGTGATTGGACATTGCCAATCATTGTTTGAACGATATCTAATTTTTGCTGCTTCGGAAATGATTTGGTTTACTGCGGGCATAATAAAGTCAGCAAATTGCATTTCTGCAATAGGCCTCATACCATACATTGCAGCACCAATTCCAACACCAGCAATAGCTGATTCTGCTAATGGCGTATCAATTACACGGTCTTCTCCAAACTGGTCATACAGTCCTTGTGTAGCTTTAAAAACTCCACCTTTTTTACCTACGTCTTCGCCTAATACAAAAACCTTAGGATCTCTTTCCATTTCTTCACGAATTGCCATTGTAACGGCATCAATATATGAAATAACAGGCATCTGATTTTCTCCCCCTTACTTATTCAGCATAAACGTGCTTTAGTGCAGCTTCTGGTTCTGCATATGGAGCGCTCTCTGCATAATCTGTTGCTTGATTCACCAGATTCATAACGCGGTCATTAATTTCCTTTTCTAGCTCACCTGTTAATACTCCAACTTCTTTTAGATAAGCTGAGAAGAGGATGATTGGATCTTTTCTTTTTGCTTCTGCTACTTCTTCTTGTTCACGGTAGCTTCGATCATCATCATCACTTGAGTGCGGCGTTAAACGGTATGAAATCGCTTCAACTAAAGTTGGTCCTTCCCCACGGCGGCCACGATCAGCCGCTTCTTTTACCGCTTTGTAAACTTCTAGCGGGTCATTACCATCCACAGTAACTCCAGGCATACCATATCCGATAGCACGGTCTGACACATTTTCACAAGCTAACTGTTTTTCAATTGGGACAGAAATCGCATATTTATTATTTTCACACATGAAAATGACAGGAAGTTTATGAACACCAGCAAAGTTAGCACCTTCATGGAAATCACCTTGGTTTGACGATCCTTCCCCAAAGGTAACAAAGGTAACAAGGTCTTTGTTTTCCATCTTTCCAGCTAATGCAATACCTACGGCGTGCGGTACTTGGGTTGTAACAGGAGAAGAACCAGTAACGATTCGATTTTTCTTCTGTCCGAAGTGACCAGGCATCTGACGTCCACCTGAATTTGGATCTTCTGCTTTTGCAAATCCTGAAAGCATCAATTCTTTCGCAGTCATCCCAAATGCAAGTACTACTCCCATATCACGGTAATATGGTAAGGCATAATCTTTTTCACGATCTAAGGCAAACGCCGCACCAACTTGAGCCGCCTCTTGTCCTTGGCAAGAAATTACAAATGGAATTTTGCCTGCGCGGTTTAACAACCACATACGCTCATCAATTCGGCGTGCCAAAAGCATCGTTTCATACATATCAAGAACATTTTCATCATTTAACCCTAAAGCCTGATGACGATTTTCTGTCATATCAAGTACCTCCTATTTTTTAAAAATTTTTAAATGATTATGAATGAATAGCTTTACCATAAACCGCTAAAGCTGCTTCACCAATTGCCTCAGACAATGTTGGATGTGGATGAATAGTATGTGCAACTTCCCAAGGAGTTGCATCCAGCACACGTGCAAGTCCTGCTTCAGAAATCATATCGGTTACATGCGGTCCAATCATATGTACCCCTAATAAATCATCAGTATCCTCATCTACGACTAGTTTTACAAACCCATCTGATTCTCCAAAGACAAGCGCCTTGCCAATTGCTCTGAATGAAAATTTACCAGTTTTAACATTAAAACCTTTTTCATTTGCTTCGGCCTCAGTATAACCAACACTAGCAACCTCAGGATTACTGTATACACATTTTGAAACCAATGAATAGTCAATCGGAATTACCTTTTCATTAGCCATATGTTCTACTGCAACTATACCTTCATGTGATGCAACATGAGCGAGTTGTAAACCTCCAATAACATCCCCAATTGCATATATATGTGATTCCTTCGTTTGATAAAATTCATTTGTAACAATATAGCCTTTTTCAATAACGATATCTGTATTTTCAATGCCAATACCCTCAACATTTGCTTGGCGCCCAACTGAAACAAGAAGCTTATCTGCTGTGAAGGCTTTTTGCTCCCCTTTGTGTTCAGCTTTTATAGTTACTCCTTCTGCCTTTTCAAGAGTTTCTGGAAGAACCTTAGCACCTGTGACAATTTTAACGCCCTTTTTCTTCATAAGACGCTGCATTTCTTTTGAAACTTCTTTATCTTCAGTTGGCAGAATCCGGTCAGCATATTCTAATACCGTTACTTCTAGACCAAAATCGACTAGCATTGAAGCCCACTCAATCCCAATTACTCCACCACCAACAATAATGACCGAGTTAGGTAATTCTTTCATTGATAGTGCTTCATCAGAAGTCATAACAAATTCACCGTCAGCCTCAAGTCCTGGTAATGTACGTGGTCTAGAGCCAGTTGCAATGATTACATTTTTAGGTATTAACATTTCATTTTCTTCGCCATTATTCATTTCAACAGAAATGGTACCTGGCATTGGAGAGAAAATAGAAGGTCCTAAAATGCGCCCAGTTCCTTCGTAAACATCAATTTTCCCTTGCTTCATTAAATGTTGTACACCTTTATAAAGCTGAGCTGTAATCTGTTCTTTTCTTGCTTGAACTTTTGAGAAATCCAAGGATACATCACTAGCGATCACCCCAAATTCTTCACTTCGTTTTGTTGTTGCATATACTTCTGCACTTCTTAGTAATGCTTTACTGGGGATACAACCGGCATGAAGGCATGTTCCGCCAAGCTTCCCTTTTTCAACAACCGCAACCTTTATACCGAGCTGTGAAGCGCGGATAGCTGCAACATAACCGCCTGTACCACCACCGACGATAACTAAATCATATTCTGTCGCCATTTTTAATTCTCTCCCTTCATTATTGAGTTACTTTATTCTGAATGGGTTGGCCCGGATAATCTTTTTCGGTTTCCTCACCGCTTAAGACACGCAGTGCACCCTCTGCCAATGCTTGGAGTTCATTTTCACCTGGCTCAACAATCACATCTGCAATCCAGTTTACTTGAGCCGCAATCTCATTAACGAAATCTTTACCGTATGCTAGTCCACCAGTTAAGATGATTGCATCAACTTTGCCAGCTAGAACACTACTTGCAGCACCAATTTCTTTCGCTACTTGATAGGCCATAGCGCTGTATACTAGCTTTGCTTGTTCATCGCCCGCACTAATCATTTGCTCTACTTTTATTGCATCATTTGTACCAAGATATCCGACAAGTCCACCTTGACCAACAAGCTTTTTCATAATTTCTTCACGGTAATAATGACCTGAATAGCATAATGCTACTAAGTCGCCTGCTGGGACAGTACCCGCACGTTCAGGGCTAAATGGTCCATCTCCATGGAGACCATTATTGACTTCAATTACTCGTCCGTTTTTATGAACACCAACAGTAATACCTCCGCCCATATGAGTAACAATTAAATGTAAATCCTCATATTTTCGGCCAAGCTCTTTAGATACTCTTCTTGCAACAGCTTTTTGATTTAAAGCATGAAAGATACTTTTACGTTCAATTAAAGAAAATCCTGAAATACGGGCAATCGGGGCCAGTTCATCAACAACAACTGGATCAACAATAAAAGATGGGATATTTAATCCTGAAGCAATTTCAAATGCCAGTATCCCTCCAAGGTTGGAAGCATGCTGACCCGCAAAGCCAGCTTTAAGATCCTGTAACATTTGATCATTTACCTTGTATGTACCGCCTTCGATTGGTCGTAGTAGTCCCCCTCGACCACATACCGCACTTAATTTTGAAATATTCATACCTTCGTTATCTAAAGCTTCTAAAATTGTGTTTTTTCTAAACTCATATTGATCAATTATGCTATCAAACGAATTAATTTTTTCACTATCATGTCGAATCGTCTTCTCAAACATAGAGAGTTCATTTTCAAACACTCCAATTTTCGTTGATGTTGAACCTGGGTTGATAACGAGAATCCGAAATTCTTTTTCCTGCAACTTTGAAACCTCCAAAAGGTGAAAGTATTAAAATCACCTCAAAATTTCTTTATTTATAAACTTATAGAAACCTATAGATAAAGAGCTGTACATTACTAGCACCTGCTCTTTATCTACAAAATACATTTACCTGCGACTTAAAATGTGTTGTCCATTTTGCAGAAATTGACTGCGTGAATTTCTCATTCTTTCAATACGCTCTTCAGCTAAACGATCAGCCGCTACATATGTTGGTATACCATCGCGTTTTGCAATATTAATTACTTTTTCGATATTGTCATAAATTGTTTCTACCTTTTTCATCGCTCTTTCAAGGTTATACCCATATAACTCGTCTGCTACATTAATAACCCCACCAGCATTGATCACATAATCTGGTGCATAAACAATACCCATTTCATGGATAATATCACCATGTCTTGTTTCCCGAAGTTGGTTATTAGCTGCTCCAGCAATTACCTTCGCTTTAATCAATGGAATTGTATCATCATTAATTGTTGCACCTAGAGCACACGGGGCATAAATATCGCAATCTACACTATAGATTTCATTAATATCTACTGCCTTAGCGCCAAAATCCTCTACTGCACGGTTTACAGCCTCTTTATTGATATCTGTCACAATTAATTGTGCGCCTTCTTCATGGAGGTGTTTACAAAGATTGTACGCTACGTTTCCAACACCTTGAACTGCAATAACTTTGCCTTCTAGAGAATCAGAACCAAATGCCTCTTTCGCTGCAGCTTTCATACCACGGTATACACCGTAAGCTGTTACTGGCGATGGATTTCCCGAAGAACCAAAGGCAGGTGAGATTCCAGTAACGTAATCTGTTTCTTCGTGAATAAGATCCATATCAGCAACTGTAGTTCCTACATCTTCTGCTGTAATATAGCGACCATTTAATCCTTGGATATAACGACCAAAGGCGCGGAATAATTCTTCATTTTTATCTTTACGAGGATCACCAATTATTACCGTTTTTCCTCCACCAAGATTTAAGCCTGCTGCTGCATTTTTATAAGTCATACCTTTTGCAAGACGAAGTGCATCTTCAATTGCTGCTTCTTCTGATTCGTATGTCCACATGCGCGTCCCACCTAATGCCGGACCAAGAGTTGTATCATGAATCGCAATAATTGCTTTTAACCCTGATTGCTTGTCTTGACAAAATACTAATTGCTCATAATCATACTTTTCCATATACTTGAAGATTTCCATCTGTAATTCTCCCCCTAATCAAATTAAAAAAATAAATTTTAAGCAGAGCAAACTGCTAAAGCTAACGAATATAATTTACTTTCTGCAGAATCAGCCCTGGATGTTAATACAATCGGTACTTTAGCACCAGCTATAACGGCACCAACCTTTGCATTTGCAAAATAAATCAATGATTTATATAGTGCGTTACCAACCTCAATTGTCGGAACAAGTAAAATATCTGCTTTTCCTGCAACATCACTCGTTATTCCTTTATGCTTAGCGGCTACAAGTGAAACAGCATTATCAAGACCAAGAGGACCATCAACGATACAGTTCTTTATTTGTCCGCGCCGATTCATTTGAGTTAGAACTGCTGCATCAATCGTTGCTTGCATGGCCGGATTAACGACCTCAACTGCTGCAATAAGTGCAACTTTAGGTTCTTCGATCCCAATTGAACGTGCAATCTTTACTGCGTTACCTATGATCTGTACCTTTTGCTCAAGGTCCGGCTCAATATTCATAGCCGCATCTGTAATGATTGTGAATCGATCATATCCGGGAACTTCAAAAACAGCCGTGTGTGATAAAACATTCCCTGTTCTAAGTCCATAGTCTTTATTTAAAACCGCTTTCAAAATGGTTGCAGTTGACAAATTACCTTTCATTAATACATCGGCATCTCTCGAATTAACGGCTTTTACAGCTAATTCTGCTGATTTATCATTGGAAATTGTATGAAATATTTTTATAGCAGCTGATTTAAGTAATTCTGGATCCTTTTTCTTTAACAGATCGGTTATTGTTTCTCTGTCTCCATAAAGAAGGAAATTTGCTAGTTTTTTATTACATGCTTCAACGATTGCTTCTAAAACCTCTTCATCCTCTGCAGCAGCAACTGCAACCGTTTTACCAGTTAATTGGGTTGCTTTAAAAATAAGTGAGTCTAATTGCACGATGAATTTTTCAACCCCTTCTAAAAAATTGATTGATTTGCAGGATCCATAATTTATACAAGCAAGAAGTGTGCCAACTTTTAATGCTTGATAATAGTTCAATGTTCCAAAATACGTTTGCATTTTTTTGCAAAATGCGCAAATTATTGCATGCTGTTATTTGCAATATTATATTTTTCAATCTTATAATATAAACTCCTTAAGGAGATCCCTAGCGATTTTGCTGTAAGTGTTTTATTCCCTTTATACTTATGTAAGACTTCATTAATCACTTTGCTTTCATATTGCTCAACCAATGTTGATAATTTCTGATCATCAACAGTTACCGTAATAATTGATTTATTTTGATTCAAATCCTCTTTATTTGTTAACTGCTGTATATGCTTTACCTGTATATATGTCTCATGAAAAGCCATAAATATAATTGCTCTACCTAAAACATTCTCTAGTTCTCGAACATTTCCCGGCCAATTATATGAACATAGATGTTCAACAGCATCATCTGTCAGACCTTCTACGTTCCGTCCATAATCTTGGTTAATTTTTTGAATCAAATACTCCGCTAAAGCAGGTATTTCTTTTTTTCTCATTCGTAATGAAGGAATATGAATTGGCATCCGATTAAGTCTGTAATACAAGTCTTCACGGAAGGTACCATTACCAATTCCTTTTTCTAAATTAACATTAGTTGCTGCTATCACACGAACATTAATTGGAACTGGCTTAGTGCCACCTACACGAGTGATCTCATGTTCTTGTAATACTCTTAGTAATTTAGCTTGGGTATTGGCAGATAATTCACCTATTTCATCTAAAAATATACTACCATTATGTGCTTCTTCAAATAATCCTCGCTTACCACCACGTTTAGCGCCCGAAAAAGCACCCTCCTCATAGCCAAACAATTCACTTTCTAACAAAGACTCAGATAAGGCTGCACAATTAACCCTTACAAACTTGTTATATTTTCTGTCACTCGCATTATGGATAGCATGCGCAAACAATTCCTTGCCTGTTCCTGATTCTCCCCTTAACATAACCGTCGCAGGTGTTTTAGCACCAAGCTTTGCTTGTTCAATTGCAATTTGCATTTCCTCTGAGGATCCGATAATATCATCAAAAGTATACTTAGCTTCTAGTGTACGAATAATTTGCCTTGCTCTGTTTAATTCATTAGTTAGTGAATGAATTTCTGACATATCATGGATAACACCAACGCTACCTTTCAACTTACTGTCTACAATTATAGGTGCGACGTTTACCACTACATCCTTCTTCTTCGGTCCTACCTTCATTCGAACACCACGTACAGGCCTTCTTGTTTTCAATACCTGCATATGCATACTTTCACCTTCGTAAATATCTGCATTAGCCGGCTTACCAATCACCTCTTCTTGCTCCAATCCCGTTATTCTAGTATATGCTGGGTTAATTAATATCCCCCGACCACCTTCATCTACAACAGATATTGCGTCATCAGATGATTGAATGATCGCTTGGAGCATTGTTTGTATCTCTTTAAGGTTGGTAATTTCCTCCGCTAAGTTCACAACTTCCGTTATATCTTTAAAAACGGCAAACGCACCAATTAATAAACCATTTTCATTCACCATTGGTATTCTTGTTGTAATTATTTTCCTACCATTTTCTAATATCATTTCCTGATTTAACTCGGTATCTCTTGTATGTAATACCCTCGGTAGCTTACTTGTCGCAATTACATCATATATATGTTTCCCTAGAACGTCCGCTTTATTTAGACCCGTCATCCGCTCAGAACTTTTATTGAATAAAATTATAGAGCCTTTATCATCAATCACGATCATTCCATCATGAGTTGAATTAAAAATCAAATCATGCTTATAGGTTTCTTCTTTAAATTTAGAGATCAAGACTTCTTTCTCTTCCATTAACTTAGCAGTAATGTGTGCAACAGAACCCGGTATGATAACGGTGCTCTTACTTCTTTTTTCTCTAATTTCTCTAAAAACCTGTTCATCTCCAGTAGCTTCTACAACTATATCTATCTCATCTGATAAGTACAAACGCCAGTCATTACCAGTTTTTATATTGAGCTTTCGGGCGATCACCAAGCCAGGTGCACTTTTATTTACATCAACAATCGCAACTACTTCCATCATTTCAGTTTCTTGGAGGATAGTCAGTATCGCCGTACCACCTTTTCCAGCACCAACAATCATCACTTTTTGCAACTAAACTCACCACCTATTAAGAAAGCGCAGGGCGCCTGGAGCTAGACACCAAAACTAAATTCAAATTTTTTATTTCCAAAAGGGCTTGTTTGCCAGAAAATATTGAAATGTGCAAAAAATTACAAAAATCTTAATTACATATGCAAAATATTGCAATGTACTAATCATATCGTTTTTTTAGCTTCTTGACAAATTGTTTATATCAATTATTATTTGTTACATAGGATTAATCTTGGTAGAAAATTTTATTCTTGAAAGGTTTTGTTTTAATGCAACGGATCATAGCTTTAATTCTTGTCATAATTCCTGTCCTTCTCGCAGCTGCAGGAGTTAAATATATGCGCGATATGGTTTTTGGAATTTTGCATGCCCCAATTCCTTACTTATGGCTTCAATTCATAGTTGGTTTATTATTTTTTCTTATCGGACTAGGCATTATTGCCAGTTTTGTATTATATCGTGATCGGAAACGAAATAAAGTCCAATCCCGTTTTCAAAAATAAGAAAAGCACCTGGTTATCGGCTTTTACCATAGAGACGGGTGGCTCCCTGGGCTAGACACCAAAACGAGGGATAAAATTTTATATTTTCTTGCCTTTAAATAAAGAAAGTCACTACACGCTTTGTAGCGTTATTTTTGTCATATGCTACCACTCTCCTTTTTTGGTATACTTACTACAATAGTAGATGTAGGAGGAGTAAAAAATGCGACCATTGCAAATTTCTGCAGAAACAGCTCAAAGATTGGCAAAAGCTCTAAATGTACCTCTCGAAAAAATCATGCACATGCCACAACATATTTTAATTCAGAAGATGATGGAGCTTGAAAAGAATAGCCCAGGGGATACAGAAGACCGGTCTTAGTTTATCTCTTTACCTAAATACAAAAAACACCTACCATCTTAACAATTGGTAGGTGTTTTTTAAAACTATATTGAGTTAATGTATAATTGCTAATAAAATTAGTAAATAACTTTATTCCTGATCTTTTCAAGAAGCCTTATGCTCTAAGCGCAATTTATCAGCCACCATTGCAATAAACTCGCTATTAGTCGGCTTTGCTTTAGACATGCTAACTGTATAGCCAAATAACGATGAAATGGAATCGATATTTCCACGACTCCAAGCCACTTCGATTGCATGACGAATTGCCCGTTCTACACGGCTTGCAGTTGTGTTAAATTTCTTTGCTATATCAGGGTAAAGGACTTTCGTAATTGAACCTAATAATTCAATGTCATTATAAACCATTGAAATGGCTTCACGTAAGTAAAGATAGCCTTTTATATGTGCCGGTACACCAATTTCATGAATAATACTAGTAATGTTCGCGTCTAAGTTTCTAGGCTTGCTTTCTACATGTTGATTAGTTGAAGTACGATAAGTTGATGAAGATCTTCTTACGAGTGGCGTTGCATTGCCACTTACTTGACGGATATTGCTAGCTAAATGCTCCATATCAAACGGCTTTAAAATAAAATAAGCTGCACCTAGTTCAACTGCTTTTTTAGTTACATCTTCTTGGCCAAATGCAGTTAGCATAATAACATTTGGTTGTTTATCCTTTTTCATTTCTCTTAATTTTTCTAATACTGCTAAACCGTCTAAATGCGGCATTATTATATCTAAAACCAAAACATCTGGGTCATTATCCTTTAGTATGTTAAGACATTCCTGACCATTATATGCAACACCGCTAATTTCCATATCTTCTTGGTTTGAAATGTACTCCTCTAATAAGCTTACAAGTTCGCGGTTATCATCAACCACACACACTTTGATTTTTTTCACAATTCTTCCTCCTCGATTAACTAAGTCCGCAATATTTAGTCTATATATTTATTCTAAAGGAAGAATTCGACAATGCAACAGAAATTCCTTTATTTTTTTAAAAAATTAGTAAATTATATAGAAAATCTATATTATTCTTTCTTTTCCTCTCATTTTCGACTAAATACGCCATTTGACATATAAACCATTCTATTTATGTCGAATAATCTTTATTTTACTCTCATCCAAAGGTTTTGTCCAAAGAAAAAACGAGCAGTTAGCTCGCTTTTTCTTGTTCATAAATGTCAATGCCTGCTTCATTTAGCATCCACTCTAAATGAACTCCATATCCCGATGTGGGATCATTTACAAATACATGTGTAACAGCACCTATCACTTTTCCATCTTGGATAATTGGACTACCACTCATCCCCTGAACAATACCGCCTGTTTTATTTAATAATTTTTCATCTGTTATTTTTAATACCATTCCCTTTGTTGCAGGGAATTTCTGTGGAACTGTACTTACTATCTCAATGTCAAACTCCTCGACTTTATCATTATCGACTACTGTCAGTATTTTTGCTGGGCCTTCTTTAACCTCATGTGATAATGCTATTGGCATCGGTTTGTCCATGACACCATTTTCTACCTGCTTTGTTAATTTCCCAAAGATGCCAAATGGACTATTACGAGTAATAGTACCAATTACATCTTTTCCACCGGAAAATCTTGCTAACTTTTCACCCGGATCTCCGTTACTTCCTTTTTGAATCGAAGTAACTGTTGATCGCACAATTTGCCCATCCTGAACCACAATCGGCTTTTTTGTATCCATATCAGAAATAACATGACCTAACGCACCATATTTTTTTGTTTCCGGGTGATAAAAGGTCATTGTTCCAATCCCTGCGGCAGAATCTCTGATGTAGAGACCGATCCGATATGCGTGATCATTTTTATCCTTTAATGGAATTAACTTTGTTTTAAACGTTTCATTTTCCCTAGTAATAACTAAATTCAAAGGGTTTCCTGTTTTACCCGCTTCTTGGACAAACGGTGTTACATCACTCATTTTTTCGATCCTTGTTCCGTTTATCTCGGTTATAATATCTCCTACTTGAACCCCGGCAATTTCACCCGGAGACTTTTTTCCATTCTCAGTCATAATTTGGTGATGACCCACCACCAATACGCCAACAGTATTAAGTTTTACACCAATTGATTGCCCACCGGGTATTACTTTAAAATCAGATAGTACATTTACATCGACTTTTTTTACAGGAAGTCCAGCCATTTCAAATATCATTTGACCTTCCCCATTTTCAAGGGCACTTATTGTAAGGGATTCTTTTTCTTGAATTGAAGAAAATTTAGCGTTATCTTTACCATCTATTGTCGCTGATACTGGTAATGAAGTATTTATTTTTAAATCTTGTCCTTCAAACAATGTTAGTTCTTTTGGAATTGCTATATAGTCTTTTATAGGCTGAAAAAATCCTATTGCCACAAGTGAAACAAGGAGACATGTACCTATTATTTTTCTAATTCTATCTCTTTTCAATCCACTTCACTCTCCTCGCTCCTATCCCACACCAAATTTTATTTGGCTACATTCTTTAATTTGACCTTAGAACGGAACATTTATAACCTAAAAGCGATTAAAAAAGCTACCCAATTTGGGAAGCTTTTCAATTTTGTTTGATTTTTGTTGCAAATCCGAGCAGTTCTCTTGCATGTTCTTTCGTTAAATCGGTAATTTCAACTCCAGAAATCATTCGACCAATTTCCTTGACCTTCTCTTCTTCATTTAGAGGAGTAACAGAGGTTTTCGTACGACCACTTTCTGATTGTTTTGCAATGAAAAGATGAGTATCTGCCATTGCCGCAACCTGTGGAAGATGTGAAATACACAAAACCTGGGAACCTACTGAAACACGGTGAATTTTCTCTGCAATTGCTTGTGCAACACGCCCACTAACACCAGTGTCAACTTCATCAAAAATAATCGAGGTTATTCCTTGATGCCTTGAAAAAATACTTTTCATAGCTAGCATTATTCGAGATAATTCACCACCAGAGGCTACTTTAGCAAGTGGCTTCATTGGTTCTCCAGGATTTGTTGAAATATAAAACTCAAGATGGTCTATACCATTTGAAAGAAACTTAACATGTTCACCGTCAATAATAGGTTCTTCAAAATGACCGATTCTTTTGCTAAACCTAACATCAAACACTGTTTTTTCCATATATAATTCATAAAGTTCTTGGTGGATACTATCAATAAGTTGTTTTGCAAGTTTTTTTCTTGTGGAGGATACATTTTTAGCTTCGATACTTAAATCTTCAGCAACAGAACGTAATTCTTTCTGTATTTTGTCAAGATGATGATCACGATTTTGGATGTTATCAATTTCTTCTTCAATTTTGGCGGCATATTCTAAAATTTCTTCCACTGTCTGTCCATATTTTTTCTTTAAATGACTGATTTCATTCAATCGACTTTCAACAAAATCTAATTTTTTTGGATCAAATTCTAAAATATCAAGTTGATCACTAATTTTATACACGATGTCTTCAAGAAGATAATAACTGTTTGTAATTGTTTCATGGATTTCTTTTAGCGAGTCGTTTAGTTCGGCAATATTTTCTGTATGACTCATTGCCAGGCCAAGCCAATCCATCCCTTTCTTTTCACCATTCAGTGCATCATAACTATTACGTAAGCCTTCAAAAATATTCTCAAAATTGGCTATATTCATTCTTTCTTTAAGAAGCTCATTATCTTCATTAGGTATTAAATTCGCTGTTTCAATTTCCTTATGTTGAAAAGTGAGTAAATCTAACCGGTGTGCCATCTCTTGTTCATTTTCACTAAGTTCTTTCAGTTTACGTGTTAATTGTGAATACTGTTTATAAAGTAATTGATATTCATGTAACGCTTCTTTAATCACTTCTCCACCATATTGATCCAGTAAGGGTAGGTGGAGCTCATGATTCATCAGTTCTTGATGCTCATGTTGACCATGTATATCAATTAATGTTCTTCCAACTTCACGCAGAATAGAAATGGTCACTAATTTCCCATTAATTCTACACACACTTTTTCCGCTGCTTAAAATATCACGTCGAAGTACGACCATACCTTCACTAGCATCAATTCCAAATTCTTTTATTGTATCATAGCAAGGATGTATATCATCTAATAGAAATAGCCCTTCAAGTTCAGCTTTTTTTTCACCATGTCGAACAAATTCAGCCGATCCTCTACTTCCTACTAGTAAGTGAATAGCATCAATAATGATCGATTTCCCAGCACCTGTTTCACCCGATAACACAGTAAGGCCTTTTTCAAAGGAAATAGATAATGATTCTATTATTGCAAAGTTTTTTATTGATAATTCTGCTAACAAATAAATCACACCTTAGACTAAAAAAGTAGTTTTTTATTATTCTGCTTGCTCGGCTCGTTATAGCATGTCTAAGAAGCGCTTAGAAATGTTTTCAGTATCAGCTGATGTTCTACAGATGATAAGGATGGTGTCATCACCACAAATTGTCCCTAAAATTTCATCCCAATCAAGATTGTCAATTAAAGCACCGATAGCATTTGCATTTCCAGGCATCGTTTTCATAACAAGCATATGTCCTGCACTATCAATCCTTACAAAGGCATCCATCAGGGAACGCTTAAGCTTTTGCAGAGGATTAAAACGTTGATCAGCTGGTAGACTGTATTTGTATCTACCATCAAGCATTGGAATTTTCACTAAATGTAATTCTTTAATGTCACGAGAAACTGTAGCTTGTGTGACATTAAAGCCCCCATTTTTCAATATGTCTACTAGTTCATCCTGTGTCTCAATATCGTTGGTTGTAATAATATCTCTAATTTTAATATGTCTTTGCCCTTTATTCATCGCCTGGCACCTCACCAAAATTTGCATATTACCTTTGTATATACCTTACGCTTAAGTGACAGTAGACCCCAACCTTAAAATTTCGAGAACTCAAGGAAGATTTCTGCCTCTTATGGTCACGACGCATAGGACGTGCAAGCAAGGCGTAGTGCACAGGACATGCCCGCTCCCCAAGCGTTATAAGCCAATAACAATAAGTTGGGATGATGAAAATCACCACTGTCTGAAGTATCACTTTATATTTTTATGTTATATGATATTTGGATAAAAGTACATTTTTTTCATATTTTTTGTCGAAAAAAAAGAGAATAACGCAGGTAACGTTACTCCTCTTCTATTTCTTTTTTTACTTTTAGTGTTTGATGGGCCTCGGACACTATATTTTCCACACTTTTGGAGAGTTTATTTCGTCCCACCTCAGAAGTCCCGGTCCATTTTAAATGTAATAAAAATTCAATATTCCCATCCCCACCAGTAATTGGAGAAAATGATGCGTCAACACTATCATAACCTTGACTCAATGAAAAATCGATAATGCTTGTAAGGACAGCTTCATGTACCTTTGAATCACGAACAATTCCTTTTTTACCGACTTGCTCTCGCCCAGCCTCAAATTGAGGTTTAACTAAAGCAACAACGTCACCACCTGGTACAAGTAGCGTTTTTAAAACAGGTAAAATAATTTTTAAAGAAATGAATGATACATCAATGGTTGCAAATTGAGGCATCCCCCTTTGCAATTGAGCAGCGGTTACATAACGGAAATTTGTACGTTCCATTACGATAACACGGTCATCCTGACGCAGCTTCCAAGCTAATTGATTATAGCCTACATCAACAGCATAGGACATTAATGCACCATTCTGTAGAGCACAATCTGTAAATCCTCCTGTAGATGACCCGATGTCGATCATGATCTTATTTGCGACATCTAAAGAAAATTGCTTCAAGGCTTTTTCTAACTTCAAGCCACCCCTACTTACATAAGGAATAGCATTCCCCTTAACAGTAAGTTGAACATCATAGTCAACTTTTTCACCTGGTTTATCTAACCGGACTTCGTTTGAATAGACTAGCCCCGCCATTATGGTTCGTTTGGCTTTTTCCCGCGTTTCAATTAAGCCTCTTTCAACTAGTAAAACATCTAGTCGCTCTTTTTTAGTTCCCATTTTTTCAAGCCCTTTTTTGTTTTCTAGGTGTCATTTTTTTAATCCGTAATACAACATCTGGGGTTGTTAAACCAATTTCCTCTAATAATTCATTAACACTACCATGCTCAATAAATTGGTCAGGTATTCCCATTCTATCAATAATGACATTATTATAGCTATGATCATGGGCAAATTCAATTACTGCACTACCAAAACCACCTTGTAATACGGCCTCTTCAATTGTAAGGACAGGTACACCTAGTGACAATATATCATGTAACATGCTCTCATCTAATGGTTTTATAAATCTTGCATTAATTACTTTTACAGAAATATCGTCTTGCTCTAGCTTTCCTGCTGCTTCAAGTGCCATTGGTATTGTCGTTCCAAACGTTAAAATAACGGCATCTACACCTTCTTTTAACATTTCCCAAGACCCGATCGGAATCTGCTTTAGTTCTTCATCCATTTTCACGCCTAAGCCATTTCCACGGGCATAACGCATAGCAATTGGTCCATCATCATATTTTAGCGCAGTATTAACCATATGTTGACCTTCATTTTCGTCTTTAGGCATCATTAGGACCATGTTTGGAATATGTCGCAAAAAAGCAATATCAAATACTCCTTGGTGCGTTTCTCCATCTGCACCAACAAGACCTGAACGGTCAATACCGATAAATACATTTAAATTCTGACGACAAACATCATGAACAACTTGATCGTAGGCACGTTGTAAGAAGGTTGAATAAATCGCTAAAAACGGTTTCATATCTTGGGTCGCTAATCCTGCCGCCATTGTCGTAGCATGTTGCTCTGCGATACCGACATCATACATTCTTTCAGGAAATTCATTTGCAAACTTCTCGAGTTTTGATCCGACTGGCATAGCCGGGGTAATGGCAACAATTCGACTATCTTCCCGAGCTAGTTTACGCACTGTTTCACTCACTAACGAACTCCAAGCAGGAGCTGCTCCAGATGGTTTGACAAAGGCTCCAGTCTCCATTTTATACGGCCCTGTGCCGTGCCAAGTGCCAACTGTATCTGTTTCTGCAGGCATATAACCTTTTCCTTTTTTCGTAATCACATGTAATAAGACAGGACCCTTTGTCTTTTTAGCATATTGTAGATTTTCAAACAAATCATCGTAATTATGTCCATCCACTGGTCCTAAATAGGTAAAACCGAGTTCTTCAAAGAAAACTCCTGAAACAAGTAAATACTTCAAGCTATCTTTAACACGCTCAGCTGTAGAGGCTAATTTACCTCCAACAGCAGGAATTTTTTTAAGCAGCATTTCAAGCTCATCTTTAACCCATTGATATTTCCCAGCAGTTCGCAAGCGACCTAGGACACTATGAAGTGCACCCACATTAGGGGCAATTGACATTTCATTATCGTTTAGGATAACGATCATATCTTTCTTCTCGTGACCAATATGGTTTAGAGCCTCAAGCGCCATACCACCAGTTAGTGCACCGTCACCTATAATTGGTATTATGTGATCGTTTGATTTCTTCAAATCCCTCGCAACCACCATACCCATTGCGGCAGACAAAGATGTTGAACTATGCCCAGTTTCCCAAACATCATGTTCACTTTCATTTCTTTTTGGAAAACCACAAAGACCTTTATATTGGCGGAGACTATCGAATTCACAGGCTCTTCCTGTTAGGATCTTATGAACATATGATTGGTGACCTACATCCCATAGAAATTTATCTTTTGGACTGTCAAATTCCTTATGAAGTGCAATTGTTAGTTCAACCACACCTAAATTAGGACCTATATGCCCCCCAGTTGCTGAAAGTTTCTCAATTAAAAACTGACGGATATCAGAGCCTAAACTCTCTAGCTCCTCGTTTGTCATATTCTTTAAAAATTGAGGGCTTTTTATTGATGAAAGATCCAAGTAGACCACTCACTTTCGATTCGAATTTCTCTTTTTACTATTTCTCTTATAATTTTTCTTATCTTTTTATTATATCAATAGTAAATCTTTTTCCTATAAAAAACAAAAACAATCGGCCAACATCTAAGATTTCCACTATGATTATACCATAAAATTGATGGTGTCAGGCACGTAGGCCAGACACCATTAAAATACAAATATTAATGATCGCGTGAAGCAATTAAATCACAAATAGCAGATAGCATATCCGTGTTATCCAACCCTAAGTTATTTAGAATTATTTTGGCTTCTTCTATATGAAAGGTTAACTTGTCCTTTGCACCCTCCATCGTTAATAGCGATGGATACGTTATTTTATCATTCCCTGTATCACTACCAACTGGCTTTCCGATTCGTTCTTCTGTACCCTCAATGTCAAGAATATCATCTCTAATTTGAAAGGCTAACCCAAGGTTCTGGGCAAATTTTTCAAGTTTCACAATTTGATCCAAAGAGGCTTCCGCAAGAATTGCACCCGCTATTGCACTGTAAGAAAGCAATTTACCCGTTTTATGGTTATGTATATACTCAAGTTCTGTTATTGTTAAGTTTTTTCCTTCACCCTCCATATCTGCAACTTGACCACCAACCATCCCCTCTGGTCCTGCGGCCTTGGAAAGTTCATTGATAAGATTTACTTTCATTTTTGCCGTAATATCTGGATGATTCATTTCCGCAAGCAATTGAAAGCTATATGTTAATAAAGCATCTCCTGCCAATATCGCATTTGCTTCACCAAATATTTTATGGCTTGTTGGTTTTCCTCTTCTTAAGTCATCATCATCCATGCTTGGAAGATCATCGTGGATGAGAGAATAAGTATGAATCATTTCAATAGCACAAGCTACTTGGACACCAAGCTCAATATTTTTTTTAAATCCATGTAATGTTGCAAACAATAAAAGTGGTCTTATTCGTTTACCACCTGCTTGCAAGGAGTAATTCATTGCCTCTTTTAAAATATCTGGAGCCGTTAAGCCTTTAATATACTTTGGTAGATTTGATTCTACCAGTTTTTTATTAGTAGCTATAAATTGTTCAAAATCTGTTGGAGTCAACTTATTCCTCCCCCTGAATAAGGAACGGTTCAAGTTTACCATCTTCTCTTAATATTTGATCCATTTGTTTCTCAACATGTTGAAGTTTATCATGACAAAGCTTAGATAACTTCATTCCATCTTGAAAGTAGCTTATTGCCTTTTCTAGAGGGACATCTCCTTCTTCAAGCTTGTCAACAATTTCTTCTAATTTTTCCATTGCTTCTTCAAACGTCATTTGTTTTTCTTCACTCATTTAAATCCCTCTCCTCTACACCGACAACTTTACAATCAATCATTCCATCCTGTAATCTTACATTCAGTGATTCACCCTGCTTAATATCTTTTACACTTTTTATCAACGTTTCATTTTCATCATAGACAAGACTATACCCTCTCTCCATAATTTTAAGTGGACTCAGGGCCTGTAATTTAGATAGAGTTGATGTAAACGTATATTGCTTCTGACCATATAATTGTTTTACTTCTTTTTGAAGTATCTTTCGTAATTGATTATAGCGCTCCCTTGCCTTTTTAACCTGTTCCTCTGGATGATTGGACTTTAGGCGAAGTAAGACACGGCTGTAATTATCATGTTTACGTTCCAAAGACCGGCTCCCAGCTCTTTCAAGACGTTCATATAAGCGGTCTAGCTGCTGTTCCTTTTGAGTATATAAGTTTTTTGGATAACGAAACGCATACGAGTTTTGTAGATTTTTAAAGCGTTCTGTTTCATATCCTATTTTTTCTTTCAGCGCTCTTAACAACCTTGTATGTCTTACTGATAATCTTTCAGCTAAATCAGCCATGTGTGGTACAGCTAACTCAGCAGCTCCCGTTGGTGTGGGTGCCCGTAAATCTGCTACAAAATCGGCAATTGTAAAATCTGTTTCATGTCCAACTGCTGAAATGATCGGAACGTCCGATTGAAAAATTTCCCGAGCGACAATTTCCTCATTGAATGCCCATAATTCCTCAATCGAGCCTCCACCACGTCCAACAATTAACACATCTAAATAACCTAGCTGATTTGCAGCTGCTACTGCCTTCGCAATCGATAAAGGAGCATTTGGACCTTGAACTAATGCTGGGATAAGAATAACCTTCCCAATTGGGTAGCGCCGTTTTATTGTCGTAAGAATATCCCGTATCGCAGCCCCTGTTGGCGAGGTAATAACACCTATGTATGTTGGAAATTTCGGAATCGGCTTTTTTCTTGCTTCATTAAATAATCCTTCTTGTTCTAATTGCTTCTTAAGCTGTTCATACGCTAGATACAGGTTTCCGATACCATCCGGTTGCATTTCCTTAACATAGATCTGGTAGTTTCCATTGCTTTCAAACACTGAAATCTCCCCACGAACCAATACTTTCATCCCGTCTTCTGGAGTAAATTTCATAATTCGATTTTGACCTAAAAACATGACTGCCTGAATTCTTGCATTTTGATCTTTTATTGTAAAATACATATGGCCACGACTGTGGGCTTTGAAATTAGATATCTCCCCTTTTACTAATACATCTTGAAGGTGGGGATCAACGTCAAATTTTCGTTTAATATACTTTGTTAGTGCAGTTACTGTTAAGTACCTGGTTTCACTCATAAAAAAAGCTCCTTTTAAAAGGATGATATGTAGATAGCTTATTACCCTTTTACATTACTTCTATTTACTGCTTGGGCAGATAATAATGTATTTTGTAAAAGCATTGTAATCGTCATTGGACCAACACCACCAGGAACAGGTGTAATGTAACCAGCCACTTTTTGTGCATCTTCAAACAGAACGTCACCACATAATTTTCCAGACTCTAAACGATTCACACCAACATCTATAACGACTGCACCTGGTTTAATATACTCACTATCTATATAGTTAGCTTTACCAACAGCAACAATAAGAATATCAGCCTGCTTTGTTATTTCTTTAAGATTTGTTGTTCTAGAATGACAATATGTAACAGTTGCATGTTCATTTAAAAAGAGCTGGCCAACTGGCTTTCCGACGATATTACTTCTACCTATTACAACAACATGCTTTCCAGAGATAGGAATCTGCTTTGACTTCACCATTTCTACAATTCCAAATGGAGTACAAGGTAAAAAAGCATCTTGTCCTGTCATCATCCGACCAACATTAATAGGATGAAAACCGTCTACATCCTTTTCTGGAGAAATATGTTCGATAACGGCTAATTCATTAATTTGCTTTGGTAGAGGTAATTGAACTAAAATACCATGAACGTCATTATCTTCATTTAATCTAGAAATTTCGTGCAGTAAAAATTCTTCGGTAATCGTATCAGGGTATTCCAACAGTGTTGAGCGGATCCCAATTTCCTGGCAGGCTTTTTCTTTGGCCGTAACATAGGATCTTGATGCGGGATTATTTCCAACTAAAATAACAGTAAGTCCAGGAACTATACCTACTTGCTTTAAATTAAAAACATCTGATGAAATGTTATTTCTTATAGTAGCTGCTAGTTCTTTACCACTAATAATTTCGGCTGCCATCTTTAAAATCCTCTCCCTATATATATATCCCTTTTATTTTATTATATTGAATCCTTTACCTTCGATAGTACACTGTTAATAAAGCGACTTGAGCTATCATCGCCAAACATTTTCGCTAATTCAATTGCTTCATCTATGCTAACATTGACAGGAATCTCATCAACAAATTTCATTTCAAATATAGCCATTCGGAGTAAGGACCTGTCTACATTGGCTAAACGTTCTAATTTCCACTTTTCCAAATTCGCACGTAAAAGTTCATCAATTTCCTCTTTATGCAAGACCACACCCATGACCAATTGGTGTAAGAAAGGATTAACTTCTTCCTCATCTTCTACTACATTTTCTACCGCTTCTCTTGGATCATTGTCACTTACATCAATCTGAAATAAGGCTTGTAATGCTTTTTCTCGTGCTGTTCGTCGTTTCATTCTATTTTTTCTCCTTTTTAGACAAATGTTGTCGATTATTCACTACATTGATAATAGCATATTTTTCTTGCATAATGAAACGGGGTCTAACGCAATATGCGAAAGACCCCCTACAACCAAACTCCATTTTACATCTCTTGTTCAATTTGTTGTTCTTGTTTTGGATTATCAAACAATACCCCAACAACGTGGATGTTTACTTCATCAATATCTAAAGCAGTCATATTTAAAAGTGCTTGGCGGATATTATCTTGAACCTTTTGGGCAACATTTGGAATTGATACTCCAAATTTCATCGCGCAAAACACATCAATAATAATGCCATTTTCCGTTAATTCCACTTTAACACCTTTACCGTGGTTTTTCTTTCCTAATCTTTCAACAACACCAGATGCAAAATTCCCACGCATCTGTGCTACGCCTTCTACCTCAGAAGCTGCAATACCCGCTATAACCTCAATAACTTCTGGTGCAATTTCCACTTTACCTAGGCTGTTATTTCCTTGGTTCATTTCCAATAAATTATTTTCAGACATTAAAAGCACCTCCTACTTTAGTTTACGACTTCATTACATCATATAATTCAAGAAATTTAGTATTAAAGTTTCCTTCTACAAACTTTTCATGTTCTAAAAGTTTGATATGGAAAGGAATCGTTGTATGAACGCCCTCAATCACAAACTCACTTAATGCACGTTTCATCCTAGCAATTGCTTCTTCCCTTGTCGCACCATAGGTAATTAATTTTGCAACCATTGAATCATAATATGGCGGAATTACATAACCAGGGTAGACAGCAGAATCAACTCGAACACCAAAGCCACCGGGTGGTAAATACATATTAATTTTACCAGGTGAAGGCATAAAGTTTTTCTCAGGGTTCTCTGCATTAATCCTACATTCTATCGACCAACCAGTAAACGTAACATCTTCTTGTTTTAATGTTAATGTTTGCCCTGAAGCCACGCGAATTTGTTCTTTAATTAAGTCAACACCAGTAACCATCTCTGTTACAGGATGCTCCACCTGGATTCGTGTGTTCATTTCCATAAAATAGAATTTATTTTCATGGTGATCAAAAATAAACTCAACTGTTCCTGCACCTGAATAATTAACAGCTGCTGCTGCTTTAACTGCAGCATCACCCATTTTTTCTCGGGTTTGTGAATCTAGGACAGGTGATGGTGTTTCTTCTAGCAGCTTCTGAAGTCGGCGTTGTATTGAACAATCACGTTCTCCTAAGTGTATCACATTTCCAAAATTATCAGCTAATACTTGTATTTCAACATGACGAAAATCTTGAATATATTTTTCGATATATACTCCTGGATTTCCGAATGCAGTTGCAGCTTCTTGCTGTGTAATATTGATTCCCTTAACTAACTCTTCTTCATCTTTGGCAACACGGATTCCCTTTCCACCGCCACCAGCTGTTGCTTTGATGATTACAGGATACCCCATTTTATTAGCTAACTCTACAGCTTCAGAGACATCTTTAATAATCCCTTGAGATCCAGGAACGATCGGAACGCCTGCTTGTTTCATTGTTTCACGCGCAACATCCTTTGTTCCCATTTTTGAGATAGCATCAGGACTTGGCCCTACAAAGATAATATTACATTCCTGACACAACTCAGCAAAATCTGCATTTTCAGCTAAAAATCCATACCCCGGATGAATAGCTTCACTTTCAGTAAGCTTCGCAACACTAATTATGTTAGTGACATTTAGATAACTTTCTTTAGATGCAGTTGGTCCTATACAATAAGCTTCATCAGCAAGTTGAACATGTAATGAATCACGGTCTGCTTCGGAAAAAACTGCAACTGTTTCAATACCAAGTTCTTTGCACGCTCGAATTATCCTAACGGCAATTTCCCCTCTGTTTGCAATTAACAATTTTTTTATCATAACAGTCTCCCTTTATTCAGGCTTTACAAGGAATAATGGTTGTCCGTACTCAACTAACTGGCCATTTTTCGCTAAAATTTCAACAATTTCACCCTTAACTTCTGCTTCAATCTCATTAAATAGTTTCATTGCTTCAACAATACAAACAACATTGTTTGTACTCACTTTGTCTCCAACTTTTACATAATCGTCTTTATCTGGTGATGGTGCCGCATAGAACGTACCAACCATCGGAGAGGTAATTTTATGTAGGTCTTCTGTTGCTTCTACTTTTGGTTCTTCTACTTTTACTGGTTCTGCATTGACCTGTGGTGTTGCTTGCACGACTTCTCTAGTTACCGGCGCTTGCTGTACTTCCGCCACCGTATTCTTAACTGGGGCACCTGATGCCGCATTGTGCTTCTTCATTTTAATTTTCGATCCATCATGTTCATAAGAAAATTCATCAATATTGGATTGGTCAACAAGTTTAATAAGTTCACGTAGTTCTTGAATTTTAAGCATTACTTACACCCCTTAATTCTAAATCGGATATTATCAATTAAAAAAATATGTACTCTATTACGATACCACAATTAAATATTAATTGTTAGTATTAGTACCACCTACTAATATTTTACGATAGACTCATCCTTGAATTCAATAGGATTATGTAACTCTTTAAAAATTGTGCCTCCTTCGGATACTATTTTGGTAATATCAGAATTTATACGTGAATGCATAAAATTTTGTGCTTAGTTTTGGAGACTAACTCCGGGCGCCACCGGACCTGAGGTCATAAGCCATTCGTCGGGAAGGTCAAGAACAACCTTCTAGTCGGTTCGCCTTATGCTTGTCGCCCGGTAAGTGGACCCCCTGCGCTTTTCTTGGTAACGCTTTCCTTTTTTCGCTAATATAACGCAAAATTCGAAAAATAAAGCAGGAATATGATTTTATAAGTCGAATTAACAATCATCAGTATATACATAATATTACATAATGAAAAGTATCGGAGGAGAATTTCAGATGGTTTCACTAGATAAAATGAAGAAAGATGATTTAATTAGAAAAAACGGTCTCGTCGTTAAAGCAACATTTGTGTCTGTAATTCTAGCAGCTCTCGTCGACTTTATACTAGGAAAAGAAATAGCACTTATTTTGTCTATTATTGTTGGTGGATTACTTGGTGTTTTAGTCGTTAGTTTCTTGCATTATACAAGTAGATTTATTTCTGCTATCCCCTACATTGCTGTCTTATTTGTATCAATCGTTTTATTTACAATTATGCAAAGCAGTGTCTCACCTACAGCCTATTTCCTTGTATTCTTTATTCTTGCTACCTCCGCAATCTATATGAAGCGATCGATTTTATATTTGGGGGCCAGTTTAGGATTTCTGATCATCACCTTATTTACGTATCTACACTACGGAGAATTGATTTTAGAAACTAAAAATTATGGAACGATATATCTCCTCTTTTTATTGGTAACAATCCTACTTTCTTTTCAACTAAAAATGGCTGATATATTATCTCAGAATATCATTTCGGTTCAAAAGCAAACAGAAGAGCTATTATTACAAGATATTGAAAGACGTAAACAGCTAGAAGAAAACACGGCTATTATTTCAAAAAACATTAGTAATGTAAGTGTCCAGAGTAAAGAGAGCTATGCAGCATCAGAGGAAATGAATACATCATTAGCAGAAGTTGCTTCAGGCGTTCAGACCCAAGCAGATACAATCAATAACATTACAAATACACTTGAACAAGCAAATAAACTGGTAGATAAAATGGTCTGCTCTGCTGCTGAGTTAAAAAATAAAGCAGGATTAACTTCAAGTATTTCTGAGGATGGTACTAAAATTACCAATCATTTACTTAAAGCCATTACTACTTTTAACTCATTACTACATGCTATGACAATTAAAATGGACGGTCTTGCTAACAAAATCCATGAAACAACTAATTTTACTGTGTCGATACAAGAGATTGCTGCACAAACAAATCTATTAGCCTTGAATGCTTCAATTGAAGCTGCACGAGCTGGGGAGAGCGGTAAAGGCTTTGCCGTTGTTGCTAGTGAAGTAAGAAAGCTCGCCGAATTAACTGCTAAAACAGCAACTCAAATATCGGATAATTTATCAAATGTAATATCCGAGACAAATGAAACACAAGAGAATATGGAGAACACTTCAAAGTTAATGAAACAAAATCTTGAACTTGTTCAACAAACAGATGGTATTTTCACTAAAATTAGCGCATCGATTGAGGAGCTGTCACTCGAGATTGTTGGCTTCGACATATTAAGTGGCACAATTAATCAAACGACAAAATCAATTGAGGTTGCAATGAATGATTTCAGTGCAGCCGTACAACAAGCGAATGCCTCACTAGAAGAAATAGCAGCTACGATAACGAATCAAACAAAACAGCATCATGAACTTTCTGAATCTGTATTAGGTACTGATTCTGCTATTCAAAAATTATTACAGCTTTATAAAGAATAACAGAAAAGCCAGCATTAACAATTTAATGCCGGCTTTTCGTTTGATATTTAGCTCTTGTAACCTTTATATGTCCCTAAAGCGGGCAGCCTTAACTTTTATCGTTACTCTACTGGTTTGAACTCAACGGCTACATCTTGAAGTGCGCCAAATTCGCTTGCAACTAATAGTAAAATGTCATTTGCAGCCGTTTCATTATGGTCTTTTGCTTTTACTGTGATTCTTACTTTTGTGCCGTCAGCTCTAACTAGTGCATCCTCATAACCCTTGCTCTTAATAAGCGTTTCAATTGTAGATTCCTTAATTGCAACTTCAGTTAATTCTTCCATTTTTTCCATTGCATTATTTTTTTCTTCTACAGAAACCTCACTTGAAGCAACTACTGCAGTCAACTGTTCTCTTAATATTGAACGTTGCTCTTCAATTTCCATACGAAGTTGAGTGAATAACTCGTCACTTGAAATAGCAGAAATGCTTGTAGCACCGTCTTTTGCCTCTTCAATTACTACGTCCACACCTTCTTCACCTTCTGCTGTAGTTGTTACATCAGAATTCTCTTCAACGTCTTTTACACCTTCTTGTTCAAACGCAAAGTTTTCCGTTGTTCCTTCTGGAGAAGTAATATAATACACAGATAACACCACAACTAAACTTAACATTGTTAATAACCATACAGTTTGCTTTTTTAATAACATTTATTTATCCTCCTTAGTCTTTTTTAGGCAAAACTGCTACTCGATGACTAGGTACATCTAGTGCTCTTGTAACAGCCTCCACCACCATTTTTTTTATTTGAATGTTGTCAGCCCCTTTGGCGACAACAAGTACACCCCTAATAGTTGGCTTTTCAATTTTCAAGACTATGGGTGTTTCTTTATCACCCTGTCTAATAATAACGACTTGTTCGTCCTTTGATGTGTCTTCAACTTTCCGTTTACCACCTTCACGGTCTGTTTCATCCGTTAATTGACTATTTGTAACCGTATTTTTTTCTAATACCTTCGTTTCCGTTGAATCAACATTAACGAAAACGGTAACATCGCTAACACCAATGATGGTCTCTAATGCTTCCTTAAGCTGGTTTTCATAACGAATCTCGTATTCAGAGATAGCCGTCTTCTCAGCTTCCTCCTTCTGTCCAAATGCTGGCTCATCACTATTTTGTTGTGTTGATGTAGGAATCGTTTGCTGCTTCGTTTCGCCATTATTAAATAGATTACTAAGTAACATAAAAACAACCCCAAGCGTTAAAACCAATAGTAAGTAATGATATTTAGGTGGTTTTTTCTCTGGAGGATCTGTTTGATCTCCTTTTGATTGAAAAAACATTTTTTTAATTGAGTTTAATAACCCTTGCTCTTTTCCCATTGACTTAGTTCTTCCCCCCTTCCACAGATACAACTATTTGCTTTGGATCTGATCCCCAAATACTTGCCAGAAATGTCGTGATTTCTATTACGTCTGGTTGTTGATTTTTTTCTATTTGTGTCTGTTTGGAGGTGTCGATATTTATTGGCTTTACAACAGAAACGGCATTTTGATCGCTATTCTGTTCTGAGAGAATCACCTCAATGGACATAATCTTTCCTAATTCTTCAGGTGAAGTAATCTCCTTATCCTCTTCTTTTGTTGAAAGGAGTATATTTTCAACAGTCAATCCATATCCCTCCATCAACTCCTCTTCTACTTCAGTTTCCATTTGGACAGCCATTTGTTCTAAAATATATGCACGATTAGAGGCTTGTATTTCTGTTTTCTTCAATTCTATTAAATTTTCTATATTTTTTTGATCAATTTGCGGTGTTAGGTTCATAGAAGCAAAGGTTTGTTCAAAATCTTGAGTCAAAAGCTGGAAAAGTGGTGTTAGGATAATAACAATTAATAATAAACCAACAACCATTTTTACGTACTTTTGCATGCTCGAGTTTGGAAGTAGCATATCAATGACTGTTGCAAGTAGGATAAAAAGAATAATATTTGTTATCCATTCTGTTAAAATCGCCACTTTTTCCACCTCCTTAAACTATATTTATCGAACCATCATCGTAAGATTACCCGCAGCAATAATGACCGTTAAACTTAAGAAAAACATAAGTGAGACAATTGCCAGTGCAGCAAAAATATAGATAACACTTTTGCTGATGATATCTAAACACGCAATGACCGGGCCACCGCCTAAGGGCTGGAGAAGAGCTGCTGCAATTTTATAAATTAACGCTAGAGTCAATATTTTAAGTGCTGGAAATGCTGCTATAAGTAGAAGAATAGCGACTCCAACGATCCCAACTGTATTTTTTAATAAAACAGAAGCACTGATTACAGTATCTGTAGCGTCTGTAAACATCCTCCCAATTACAGGGACAAAGTTTCCAGTGATAAATTTTGCTGTCCGAATCGTAATTCCGTCTGAGACTGCCGCTGAGGCCCCCTGTACTGAAATAACCCCTAGGAAAATTGTTAAAAATGTTCCTAATAGGCCAATGCTTATATTTCGAAGTAGCCCGGCAAGTTGAGTTACTTTATAGTGGTCACTTAGTGTACTAACAATGCTCAGTAAAGCTGATAGAAATAAAAGTGGTAACACAATAAATTGAATAAGTAAACCACTTGTATTCATTAAAAAAAGGATGATCGGATGAAAAAATGCAGCCGACACTAATCCTCCAGAGGTTGCCATTAAAGCAAGCAACAGTGGTACTAATGCAAGGATAAAATTTGTCATTGTTGAAATAGCTTCTTCAGCATATGAAATTGCTACTTTAAAGCTATTTAGTGCAATAATAATCAGGACCATATATACAAGAGCGTAAGCGACTTTGCTTACCGCACTCTTTTCAAATGAATTTTGTAAGGTTTGTAAAAACATACTAAAGATCGTAAGCATGATTAACGTACTAAGAAGCTTGCCATTTGCTAGTAATTCATAGAACAGATACTTGAGGAAGCCTAATAGCCATTCTTTAATTGAAAATTTTTTATCGCCTCTAACAAATTCTAGTAAACTACCCTTTTGGCTTTCTGGAAGAAACCCACCATATACAGTCGTTATTTCCTCCCAATATTGGGTAATTTCTTCAATTCCAAGCTTTTCTAATTGACGTTCTACAAGTTCTTGCTGTGGGGGAGAAGCTTGTACACTTCCTGGTAAGCTTAGCAGTAGGAAAATTAGGAATAGAAAAAGGTTGATTGATAATTTTTTCAATGGTTCACCCCCAGGTTATTCCGAATAAAAGCATTGAAACGGAATACCTTTTATCTAGGTATTAGACTGATTACAGTCTCGATGATTACAGTTAAGATTGGAATCGCCATTGCAAGAATCAGAATTTTACCACCTAGCTCAATTTTAGAAGCAATTGCCCCTTGTCCTGCATCCTTTGTGATTTGAGCTCCGAATTCAGCTATGTATGCAATACCAATGATTTTCAAAATTGTTTCTACATATACCATGTTGACGCTTGCATTCAACGCTATTTTTTCAAGCATTCTTATAATCTCGTAAATTTGATCAATCAAAAATAAAAAAATAACACAACCAACAAACACGACAAGCATAAAAGCAAATGTGGGCTTTTGTTCTTTCACTATTAATGCTAGGAACGTTGCAATGAGTCCTAGTCCTACAATTTGAAGAATTTCAATAACAAAGCCCCCCTTTAACCTTGAAAGAGAAACACTGACTTAATCTTTTTAAATAGTTCGTCTACGATTGTTGCAACCATGAATAAAATATAAATAAAACCCAGTAGCGTTACCCATTGAGCGTACTCCTTTTTGCCCATTTGATCTAAAATTGTGTGGAGAAATGCAACAACAATTCCAACACCTGCAATTTGAAAAATGATATTTACATCGACTCCCATTTGCTCTTCTCCCCCTAGTACCTACATCAATAAAATAACTAACAATAACCCTGTTAAAAAACCTAAACTCTTAACCATCCTTTCATAGCGTGATTGTCTTTCTCTTGCATCACTTTCCTCCCGCTCCAGGTGGGTTAAAGCAAGAATAATATGCTTTTGTTGTGCACTTCGATCGTGCTGTCCCAGCGTTTCACCAAATTGTATTAATATTTCATACTCACCTTGCTTTAATGCAGTAAACTTCCATATTTCCTGTAAACTATCTTCCCATGCTTGTTTAACACTTGTATCTCCAGTAACTAATTTTTTGGAAAATACTTCAAAAAACCATGATAACGGTTTTGGAATTTGCTTTGATAAGTGCATCGCGGCATCATGTAATGGAACATGACCATACATAATTTCAGCTTCTAAGGCCTGTAGTGCTGCCTTTAATTGTCTTAGCTGCCTTGGCCTTTCACTTAAATGACGTGCCGCTTCAAAACCAGTCCATGTAGCTGCAATTAAAATAAAAATGGCTCCGAGTAATTTCATCTCTATGTCACTCTCACTTTGTTTAAAATCTGACCTTCAGTATTAAGAATGCTTTTAACAGTACCTGGTCCCTGTGATCGTGTTAATTCAATAAACCGCTCGAACACACCAATTTCTAGCAGTGGTCGTAAAGATGGACGTTTATATAAGTCAGATAGTTGCTGTCCATGGACAGTGACAATCATTCGGACCCCTGCATTTACGGCCTCAAGAATCGCCTCACTATCCTCAACTCGTCCAATTTCATCAACGACAAGTACCTCCGGACTCATTGAACGAATCATCATCATCATACCTTCAGCCTTCGGACAAGCATCCAAGACATCGATTCTGTTACCTAATTCATGTTGTGGAATTCCTTTAACACAGCCTGCAATTTCTGAACGTTCATCTACTATACCTACTTTACTTGTCATAATGCCCTGGGTAGGTTCCCCTGTGCTTATTACTCGAGCTATATCTCGTAGCAAAGTTGTTTTACCTGTCTGCGGCGGACCAATAATCATCGTGTTATTCCAGTAAGTTGTATAGAGATAGGGAATAAGACCCTGAGCTATTCCGATTTTTTGTTTTGCAACCCGAATATTATAGGAAGTTACATCTCGAATAACCTTAACCAATCCATTCTCAGTAATGACTTTACCAGCTAGCCCAACCCTATGACCGCCTTGGATCGTTACATATCCTCTCTTTAACTCTTCTTCAAGGGTATAGATCGAATAATGGCTGAGCTTATTTAATAACTGAGCCCCATCCTCACCTGTCACTATATATGGAAGAAAATGAGGCTCACCGCTAATTACAATTTCAAGAGGTTTTGAAATTCGCACTCTTATTTCTTCTATTTTTTCAAGTACCGAAGGAGTAAAGTTGGATAGATGATTCGAGATTGCTTTCGGTAATACATTCAAAATTTGTTCCATTATCGCTGCCCCTCCTTCGAACCTTTCATTAGTTCAATTTATGCCAGCTTGGCCACTTTATGCCTTTTTCTTAACAAGAGATTCTTACTTATAGATTCCAAACAAAATAAAAGCAACGCCAAGTCCAACAAAAAATAGCTTTGAAAATGATAAATCATCCGCTATTGAAAGAAGTCCAATTGTCATCGTTGTTACTAATACAATTGGCCCGACAATAGCAAGCATCGCATTAATTGCTAGTGCTTTTTTCGGGTCGTTAAAAACGAGCATTAGTACAGCAGCAGTAATTTCAATCAGTCCTGATAAGATTCGTAATCCAGCCATCGACAACACACTTGCTTCAAAAAATGAGATCCACCTTTTCATGATGATATCCTCCACATTCTTAATGAGGCTTCTCAAAAGAAATTTTTCTTTTGAACCACACAGTTAAAGTCATTTATTTTTTCGTTAGTACAACCTATGCTGACTTTTACTATTTAAGAAGAAAAACTTGGACAAAACCCTGTTTTATAATTTTACAAATCAATTTCTAATCATTATCAAACCGTATTGAGTGTTTTTTTCTATCTTACTTTTTCTTGTTAATTCCCTGGATTTGTTAGTGCGAGTGATGAAAAGTAGCTTCAAGATACTTTTACACCTGAGAAAAAGTCAATGGATAAACACTGGGGGTAGAACAACAAATTTTTCGAGGATTGGATTGTTACAGACCTTGATAGATAAAACCAGATAAAAACTTTATACTCCCTTTTATGCAAGAAAAGCGTAGGGCGCCCGCTTATCGGCGCGTCGATTTAAACCCGCCACGTCCTGTGGCGAACATCGACATCAGCACATCCTGTGCAAGTCAAGCTATAAGACAAGCTGGCTGGAAGGTTGTTCTTTACCTTCCGGACGGATTGGCTTATACCATAGAGCCGATGGCGCCCGGAGCTAGACACTAAAACTAGGTACAAACTTTTATGCTTTCTTATCTTTAAAAAAAAGAACTCATACGATAATTCTCGCATGAGTTCTTTTTACTTTGAGTTTCCCTATACTTTTTTTAAGCACGTGATACGTATGATCCGTCAGTTGTATTAACAATTAATACATCGCCTTCGTTAATGAAGAATGGTACGTTTACTGATACACCAGTTTCCATAATCGCTGGTTTAGAACCACCTGAAGCTGTGTCCCCTTTAATTCCAGGTTCAGTTTCAACAACTTTAAGCTCCACTGTGTTTGGTAACTCAACTCCAAGTGTTTCAGTTTGGAACATCATAATTTGAACTTCCATGTTCTCTTTCAAAAATTTCAATTCATACTCAATTTGAGTTGCAGGTATTTCAATCTGATCATATGATTCATTGTCCATGAACACATGGAGATCGCCGTTTGCATATAGATACTGCATTCTACGGTTTTCAATTTGTGCTTTTGCTACTTTTTCACCAGCACGGAACGTTTTTTCTTGAACCGCACCAGTTCGTAAGTTACGTAATTTAGAACGTACAAATGCAGCACCCTTACCAGGTTTTACATGTTGGAAATCCATAACTCTCCAAATTCCACCATCTACTTCAATTGTTAAACCTGTACGGAAATCGTTTACTGATATCATACAAAAATCCTCCTAATAATAATGAAACTAGGCTGCTTCTCCTAGAAACATTTATAAAATAATCAATTCTTTTGTTGAATATGAAAGTGACTCATTACCATCTTTTGTTACGACAGTATCGTCTTCAATCCTTACTCCGCCAAGTCCTGCTATGTATATTCCAGGTTCTACCGTTACTATCATACCTGGTTCTAAAACTGTGTCAGATTTCATCGATAGTGATGGGGCCTCATGTACTTCCATTCCAAGACCATGCCCAGTTGAATGTCCGAAATATTCTCCATAGCCATGTTCTGTAATGTAATCACGAGTGAGCGCATCGGCTGCGCGTCCTGTCATTCCAGGTTTAATACCAGCCATACCACTAAGTTGAGCTTCTAATACAATATTGTATATTTTCTTAAGCTCTTCACTTGGCTCGCCTACAGCTAGTGTTCTCGTAATATCTGAACAATAACCTTTGTAATAAGCACCAAAATCTAGAGTTATAAAGTCACCTTTTTCAATGATTTTCTCACTTGCTACACCATGTGGCAGTGCAGAGCGGTAGCCTGAAGCGACGATAATGTCAAAGGATGATGATACAGCACCGTTCTTTCTCATGAACATTTCAAGCTCATTTGATACCTCTAGTTCCGTTAAACCGGGACAAATGAAATTTAGGATATGAGAATATGCTGAGTCAGCTATCTCTGCTGCTTCCTTTAATATCTTAATCTCTGATTCAGACTTAATCAAGCGCAACTTTTCAACTGCACCAGAAACAGGTACAAATTCAGTATTTAATTCCTTTTCATACGCCTTGTATGTAGCAAATGTTAAATCGTCTTGTTCGAAACCAAGCTGCTGAATCCCTATTGCAGCTGCTTGCTTGGCAACTTCCTCAATGATTGGTCCTTTATGTTGAACAATCTCAAAGTTCTTGATTTGTTTGTTTGCTTGCTCCACATATCGAAAATCCGTTATAAATACTGCCTTTGTTTCAGAGATTATAGCAACACCAGCAGTCCCTGTAAATTCCGTCATATAACGTCTATTATAGCTATTTGTTATCAGTAAACCATCAATACCATAGTCTTTAAAGCTCTCACGGATTTTTTCTAATTTTATCATTTTATTTTCTCCCCCCTATGTAGTCAAGCAAAGCTAATACCGCCAAATTGTAACCATAAAAACCCAATCCAATTATTTGACCAACAGCGACTGGAGCTATTACTGATAGATGACGAAACTCTTCCCTTGCATGTACGTTTGAAATATGAACTTCTACAGTTGGTATAGAAATACTTGCAATCGCATCACGGATTGCATAGCTATAGTGTGTAAATGCCCCAGGATTAATGACAATACCTGAAAATGTAGGTTCTGCATCATGCAGCATATCAATAATATCCCCTTCATGGTTAGATTGAAAACAACTAATTTCAATCCCATGGCCCTTTGCAAAAGCTGTTACATCTTGCTCCAACATATCAAGTGTAGCATTGCCATAAACCTCAGGTTCACGTTTTCCTAAACGATTTAAATTAGGTCCATTAATTAGAAGAATACGCAACATCGTCTTTAGCTCCTTACAAAAAAAAGAATGTTCAGTCAAAGAACATTCTAACATAAAAGATATATTCTTACCTACTCATTTGACACGATCGCATGTTTTTCCTGATTAAACTCATTGGCCTCAAATGAAATAGAATACCCAACAAAAACACCGTATAAAATATAAAAACAAATTGTCGTAATAATTGTATTTCTTTTTAAATCCCAAACATCCTTTAAATCTGGGAATATTGGATTTAGTACAAAGAATACAATAGCCCATAGTGCTAGTCCAAATATCATACTTACCCAAATTTTATCAAACTTTCTTAAAACTGCATAATATAAAAGTGCCACTCCTATTGATAACAAACCAATTACAAAAACACCCATAAACTGACCATACACTCCATTTTTCCAGTCCCCCACGGCCCATGGCTGTAAAACAAGACTTGGACTTATCTCTGTAAACTTAAAAAGGTATGCTACATAAGACAACAAACTCCAAAAAATACCACCAACTAAGCCGGTAACTACTACTTTTGCAATTATCGACATAGGTTCTTCCTGATGATTTTGTTCAAGCTTTGGATTTTTCTTCTTTTCTTCAACCATTTGCAAACACCTCCATTTACTAGTATGTCCAGTCTTTATTGTTATATGAAGTGTTTTGGTCTGTATATATTCATTAAAATCAACATGTCTATAACAGGAAAAACATGGGTATAATATTTACGAAACATCAACCTAGAGGTTTATTTAAATTTCCTGTAGAATATAAGTAAAAGAAAAACTTTATTAAACGTGTCATTTTAACTTATCTTTTTTTAAAAAAATCCACAAGATCAAGCCAAGATTGTAATAGCTTCGTTCAATAAACGATGTCGCTTGTTTGTTACGTAAAAGAAACCGAAGAAATTGTTTAATAATCGTCAACTAGGCTAATAGAAATTAATAAACTATAAAGAAAACTTGCTGATTGGTGAAGACTGCGGCGTAGTTGTACTTATGCGTTTTAGAATTTATGGATATAAATTATGAATTAGCTCAAAAAGGCTATTTTCGTAAAATGATTAAAAAGACCTGTTTTAAGGAGGTGTTTCTCTTGAATCGTCGCGGTACTAATATTGTGATTCCAATATTGATAGTGTTAGGTGCAATTGGTATACTTTCTACACTTATTATGGAACCAGGACAACTATTAAAACGATTGGGCTTTATCGCTTTATTTGCGGTATTGTTCTTCCTTATTTATAAAATGTATTTAAGAAGGCGCACAGGCGGTAAAGAACAGTCTGCCTATTTACGAGCGGCCAAACAATCAGCGAAACGTTTCAATGAGCAGGGCCACAAGAAAAGCCAAATAATCGGTACTGTTAACAAAAGAGCTAATCTTACGAGTGTAAAGAAACCAACCCAGGCAAATGGCCAGAAAAAGAAAAAAGCTATCAGCTCTCACTTAACAGTTATAGAGGGGAAAAAGGGAAAAAAGAAGAATCGAGCGTTTTTTTAGATGCTTGATTCTTTTTTTTTGAATGATAAGAAAGTATAAAAGTTTGTACCTAGTTTTAGTGTCTAGCTCCGGGCGCCATCGGCTCTATGGTATAAGCCAATCCCTTCCCGAAGGCAAAAAACGCCTTCAGTCAGGGCTCGTCTTATGCTTGTCGCCGAAAGGCGGGCGCCCTGCGCTTTTCTTACAATAATTGGGGATTTTAAATATTGAAGTAGGTTAAAACGTCCATGTTTTTAGGAACTGTTGCGCACGGTCTTGACCAAATTCTATTAGTGCTAGTTTGTTTTCTTCCGTTAAATTAAATTCCGTTGTCAACCCGCTGTCTAAGGGTATAAAGATTATGTTTTTTTCAAGACTGCGAGAGATATAGCGTGCATCATGCGCATTTTTCATCGTCTCAAATAAAGCTCCATAAAGTTCAATCGCATTATTTATTTTATTTTTCTTCTTCTCCGCATCACTCCCACTTAGCTTAATTCCCAATACAGGTCTTTTTAAAGTAGCCTTTTCTTCGTCAAAAAGCCATATCGGAAAGTTACTCAAAACTCCACCGTCCACTACTAAGTTTTGGTCGTTTAAAGTTCTTAACCTGACTGGCTCAAAAAAATAAGGTAAACTACAGCTCATCCTAACAGCTCTTGCTACAGAAAAAATTTCCGGGGTAATGCCATAAGTCTTTAAGTCATCAGGCAGTACCAGCATTTTTCCGTTTGTAAGATCAGAAGCAATTAAACGAAGCGATTGCGGTGGTAAATCCGAAAATGTTTTAACACCTTTATCTGAAAGTTTTTTTGAAATCCACTTTTCTAAAGCTACTCCCTTATATAATCCAAGTCTCCAGTATAGAAGTATCCATTTCGCTACCGGAAAAGGCAAAATCGTTTTTCTTTCATCTAAAAAATCGCTTACATCCACTTCATCCATCATTTTTATAATTTCAGTGCTTGTATATCCTGCTGCAATAAACGCCGCAATAATGGAACCTGCGCTAGTTCCAGCCAAACGCTTAAATTGAAACCCCTTCTCTTCTAACGCTTTATAGGCCCCAATTAACGCAAAACCCTTGATACCTCCCCCTGATAAAACGCCATCTATATACATTTTTTGCCCCCTAATCACCTAATATAACGTATGTTATATCTTTAATCCGCTTATTGAGGTATTAGACCAATTTTTCCCATATAAAAAGAGAACATCACTATAATGTTCTCTCATTTAAGCATCATCGGTTCCTTTTTGGACATTACGTAACGAATTTATTCTTTCATCATCTTCCTCAAAAAATTGAACGAGATCGCCAATCCGGTCAATTGCATTCCAGCTTAAATGGTGTTCAATGCCTTCCACATCATTATAAATTTTATCATCATCTACCCCGATGATTCGCATAAATTGCTCCAATAGCTCATGACGATAGACTAATCTTTTTCCTGTTTTTTTGCCCTTAGGTGTTAAGATCAATCCTCTATACTTTTCATAAATTAAATATTGATCTTTATCTAACTTTTGCACCATTTTTGTCACTGATGAGGGATGTACTGACAACGCTTCGGCTATATCAGAAACTCTTGCATAGCCCTTATCTTCAATCAATAAATATATTTGTTCAATATAATCTTCCATACTTGGTGTTGGCATGATTTCCCTCCATTACTAAAGTAAACCGTATTAAAAGTTTACAATAGATACCTTGGGCTGACAAGTTATTATGAAAACGGTGCTTTATTGATATGTCGATCATCACTCTTACATCCTATGTGAAGTATAGTATCTTTGCACTTGGAAAAAATTCGTTAATATAGCGTCGCATGGTTGTTTCAATATCTTCAGCGTCTTCATTTTTGTATACATATTTTCCGATTCCATAACGGCCCCATTTATACTTACGCTTCTCTTCATCCATTTCTAATTTCGATTTTGAATATCGTTGTTGTATGACTTTTTTTGCAGGCTTAGTAAATCTATGTTGGATCAGTTCAAAGGTCAGATTTGATAAATCTATTCCTTGTAACGAATTATAAAGCCTCTCAAACAATTCAAAATACCCCTCTTGCCAATCTTCATGCATATAGATGGGTGCCACAATGAATCCGAGCGGATAGTTTGCATTAGCGACTTTCCTTGCAGCCTCAAGCCTTTCGTCAAAAGAAGATGTACCTGGCTCAAAATTCTTAATGACATAGCGTGAATTTACACTAAAACGGAATCTTGTATTTCCATTATGCTTTGCATCCAATAAATGCTCAACGTGATGATATTTCGTTACAAATCGTAGGCGACCTAGTTCTGTATCACCAATAAATTCAATTGTCTTTTTTAAGGAATGAGTCAAGTGATCAAGACCTACTATATCGGATGTACATGCTGCCTCAAACCGAGTGATTTCTGGTTCGCGTTCTTTGATGTATTTTTTTGCTTGGTCAAAAATATCGTCTAGATTAACATATGTTCGGATATAGGGTTTACTTCCTAATGTCGTTTGTAAGTAACAATAATGGCAATGACCCATACAACCAGTTGCAAGAGGGATTGCATACTCGGCTGATGGTTTTGAAGTGTCGAACTTCAGCGTTCTTCTAATACCGACTACAAGAGTAGATTTGGCTATTCGATATTTCTGCAGTTCATTATCACCAGGTAGGTCTCGCACTTGATTATGGGAAGTGGTTTCACGTATTTCAATGCCCATTTTTTCAAATTTCTCTTGTAACTCCTTGCCAAGTGGATATTCAAGTGCTTTTGGCTCAATATAAACGAGCTGTGGGACAAATGGTTCCATTTCTTCACCTCATTTTGTTAGCTATGACTGTTAGTATTGCCTTTTAGCGAGAAAAAAAAGAAAAGGAACTTCACCAATGGTTTCCATGCGGATGTTCTGGTTAAAGTTATATAAAAAGTAATTTAAAAGGGGTTTGGTTAGACTAAAACATACGGGCGGAATTTCTTAGATTTAGGGGGAATACAAATTGGATACAAATAAGCGAGGTCATATTGAGAGTAAAATTGGTAAAGTAAAGGCTTATCAAGATATTAATGAGGAAATAAAGAATAACAAAGCACTAAGAAATCGAAAGCCTACTCCAGAACCGCAAGATTTTGAGGAAATTGAGTATTAAAAAAAGACCCAATGAGGGTCTTTTTTTAATCAATCTTATAATCCACACTTTAATTGTGCGCCACAGCTTGTACACGTATTACATCCACCAAGGTCTTCAACAGTACCCTGACGACATACTGGGCAGGTATTACCAACTTCAGAACCAATTGTCACGTCAGTTGAACGTAAAGCGTTTATTGTATCAACTAAGACAACATGGCTTTTTTTATTTTCATTTACTTCGACTGTTTCCTCGTCATCACCAAATGTGTTTTCTTCTGCTTTTAACGTTAATACTTGTGAATCACGGCTTCCATCAACATAGACTGTTCCACCCTTTGCTCCACCTCTATATAAACGCTCATAGACACCTTCAACTTGCTCAACAGTATAGCCTCTTGGTGCATTTACTGTTTTACTGATTGAGCTATCAATCCAGCGTTGGATGACACATTGTACATCAGCATGTGCCTCAGGAGCAAGCTCCATTGCAGATACAAACCATTTTGGTAAGTTATTTGGATCAGCTTCTGGATTTCTATCTAAATATTCTTGAACGATATCAGCTTTGACTTCGATGAATTTACCTAAACGGCCACTTCTGAAATAAGAGAATGAGAAATATGGTTCTAAACCTGTTGAGACTCCAACCATTGTTCCTGTGCTTCCGGTAGGAGCAACAGTTAATAAATGCGAATTACGAATTCCATATTCTTTAATATCATTCTTTAAATCATTAGGCATTTTTTGCATGAAGCCAGTGTTTGTAAAAGCTTCTCTTAAGCGGTTCGTACCTTCTTCGTTGTCTCCTTCTAAGAACGGGAAGCTACCTTTTTCTTTCGCTAACTCAACTGAAGCACGATACGCTGTAGTTGCGATTGTTTCAAATACATCATTAACAAGTTTGTTTCCTTCTTCAGAGCCGTACTCAGTCTCACAGTAGATTAGTAAGTCATGTAACCCCATAACTCCAAGACCTACACGTCGCTCTCCAAGTGCTTGCTTTTTATTAGCTTCTAAGAAGTAAGGAGTTGCATCAATAACGTTATCTTGCATTCTAACTCCAACTTCAACTGTCTTCTTAAGTTTTTCGAAGTTAACTGTTTTTGTTACCTTATTAGCCATTTCAGCAAGGTTAACCGCTGCAAGGTTACATACTGAATATGGCGCAAGTGGTTGTTCCAGTTTTGTTATCGTAAAGGCTTTTTATCCTCTACTTCTTACAGTTCTTTGTTCCTGTAAGGTCAGCATATCTTTTCACTAATATATTAGTGCTGCGGCCTCGTGGATGGATTATATCTTTTCACCATCTATGCGTTGCCCCTGACTAACCTTTGGTTAGCCTTCGGTTCGGATTAGCACGTCTCAGCCTTCCCGCTTTATTCCGCAGTTTTTAACGTGAGGCAAACTAAGCCACTTTACCACACGGATTCGTTGCGACAACTTGTTGTCCATATGCTTTTGCATTGGTCATGTCGTTTGCATTATCAATAAAGAAAATACCTGGTTCAGCTGAATATGTTGCACAGATATTAACTAAATTCCAAAGCTCTTTTGCTTTGATTTTACGGTAAACGCGGACTTTATGGCCTTGTTTTTCCCATTCACGCACATCTCCAACTTTATGCCATTCTTCGTTGTATGTTTTCATCTCTGCTGGATCATAACTTTCGACGTCTGGGAAGCGAAGGTCATAATAACCGTCTTCTTCAACAGCTTGCATGAAATCTTTTGTTAAACAAATTGAAATATTAGCTCCTGTTAGAAACTCTGAATTGTGTACAGTGTAGTTTCCACCAGTTCTTAGCTTTTGCTCTGCATCTTTAATGATTTTCTCACTAAATCCACCATAGCCAGGTACAGCTTTAAAATTAATGATACCTTGGTACATATCTTTTTCTTGCTCAGTAAGCGGTGTGAACTTTAATTTATCTTGAGCATACTTTTTAATTGCTTCATCATTTGTATTTTCTATTAGGTAGCGTAAAATTCTTGGGTTTTGCATTTTTGAAATAATAAATTCAATGATGTCAGGGTGCCACGAACTCAACATTATCATTTGTGCGCCACGCAAATTGTTACTCTCTATAATCTTTTATAGAGGGGATAGTCATTTCTGCTATCCTCTCATGCTTTCACATGAGAACAGACTATATCATCAAGGAAGAATATTTATTAAATTTGCGATTCAATTTGATATCTCCATCTTTATATAAATAATTATAAAGTTGAATTAAATCATTTTTATTAGATAACCTGAGATCAAAACAACCTTGTTTCTTAGAAATTGCATTTACCTTATTTCCGATGTTTTGAGATTTAAGAAACAATAAGATGGATAACAACATTTCTCTAGAACCTGTAAAACCTACTCTACTGACTGTTCTGTTTTCTTTACCATAGACCCCTACATGACCATCCGCATCAAAAAAACCTCTTAGGAAAGCCCATTGTAATTTATGATTATGAAAATTAATCCATTTTTCTTTGCCAGTCTTTTGTGGTTTAACACCCAGTCGCATTAAATCATCACACATTTTAGTTGAATTTATAATTAAGGAATACTTGTCCTGTTCATTAGCAACACTTTTTTTGCGGAATTTTATAGCTTCAGCCATATTTAGTTCTGTTGCTATATCGTATAAAATTTGCTTGTCCTCAGCTGCTAAAGTAATTACTAATCTTTTGGATTTCCCTCTATCATAGAGAGTGCCATCCCCAAGTATAAAACCCACAATGTATGCTTGATTTGGAGTAATAATTTTATCAAAGTAATTCTCATTATAGGAGTAAACCTTTGATTTAAGTTTGCCTGCTTCGCCAGGGGTTCTAGGCTTAAAAAATTCTAGCTCTTTATTCCATCTTAGTATTGTTCCTCTAGAAATCTTTAGTATTTTTGCAATTTCAACTTGGCTATTTCCTCTTTTATGGAGTTCAATTATCTTCGCAATTAATTCATCCTTGTCTCGTGCCCCATAACCTCGTTGCCGTTTGTTATGGTTTACTTCTTCCCTTGTTTCCAATTTATACACCTTCCCTATAATTGGACAACTTTAGGAAGTTTCAATAGTCGTTGAACGTTCATCTCCGTTTCCAAAGATGCTTCGCTGCTGATTGCCCAATCTTTATCATTTTCTAACTTTCACGCTCACCGTTGCCAGTCACGTTGTAGTTGATAAAGCTCTAAGGGTGTTCCAGCAATTCACGAGATTTTAATCCCGCCATGTGGTCCATTCTTAACGGGATCCACCTTGCTCAACAAGATGTGTAAGCTTCGCAATATCATCCAACCACGATACAGATCCAGATGACTTACCATTCACTCCACGTGCTAGTGTATTACGAGGGCGTAATGTTGAACCATTCGTCCCAACTCCACCACCACGACTCATGATCTCCATAACCTGCTTCCTGTGTTCAGATATCCCCTCACGAGAATCCTGTACAAAAGGCATTACATAACAATTAAAATAAGTAACGTCCGTATCAGCACCTGCTCCATACAGCACACGTCCAGCTGGTATAAAATTTAAATTAACCAGTTCATCGTAAAACTTCTCAAACCATTCATTTCTTTTCGCTTCTGTATTCTCAACGGACGCAAGACCTGTTGCATTACGTTTCGCAATTTGTTCATAGTAGACCTCTAACGGCTTTTCAATTACATCCAGCGAACGTTTTACAATCCCTGTTTCAATCTCTTTAGGGCTATCCAAGACACCACGATACTCCTCTTCGACAAGTACACTTGCAGCTTTTTGCTCCCAATCAATATCTACAATAAAACCTAATCCGCGAGCTGGAAACTTAGGATCCTCTTTTATCGTAAGAACAACAAAGTCCCCTTCTGCTAGGGTGATTTTTTCGGTATCTTTAAATGTATACCGATCAAGCATTACTAAACGAGATACACCTTTATGTGTGGTTACCATATCATCTGTAATGGGGTGTACTTGGGGGAATAGCCTGATATCTTGATTCAGCCTCTCCACATCTACCTTTTTTCTTTGTTCTTGCGCAACAGTCATTCTCACAACTCCCTTTTCCTCTATAATAAAAGCTTGTCCATCGAGAGTAGTTTATTTATTTGTTAATTACCCTCGAATGATGCCTGAATTAACAGTAACCATAACTTAACATATTCCACCTCTGTAAATCAATATATAGTGTTTAATTAATTTTCGACAATACTATATATTGATATTCAGTTCAATTATTTTTATTTTGTCAAACCGAAAATAATATAAAACAATGAGAAAAAGTGAGGTAACAATAGATTACTTTCGTTTTTTAGCCTAATTTGAAGAATTTTGTCACTTGCAAAAAACACATCCAAAAGTGAGCCTTTTAAATCAAGGCTTTCTAAAATCAATAAAAAAAGCGACTAAAAAAAGTCACTTTTACCTCTTAAAATTCCAATCCTTATTTGAATATCTCTTTTGAATAATCTCTTCTACATATTGTAGTTCCTCATTCGTCAATTGATGAGGCTCTAACTTTATATTCAAACCTTTTTCAAATCCTATTCTAAATGCTTCCTTTGCCTCTTCAATCGTAACAGACTCAGATCTTAACGCGTTTATTGCAACAGCCTTATTTTTAAAATTTTGTTGCATCCGTTCTTTTACCCGTTGACTTGGATACTTAAATAAATCAAATAACATATCTTCATCTATATCTAGTAGTATGGAGCCATGCTGAAGAATAACACCCTTTTGGCGAGTTTGCGCACTTCCTGCAACCTTTCTACCCTCAACTACTAGTTCGTACCACGATGGAGCATCAAAACAAACAGCAGACCTTGGGTTTTTTAAACCTGCTTTTTCCTCATCAGTTCGAGGTACAGCAAAGTAGGCATCTAGACCTAATGATCTAAAACCTTGTAATATCCCTTCGGATATAACGCGATACGCTTCAGTAACTGTTTTAGGCATATCAGGATAGTCTTCAGATACAATTACACTATATGTAAGTTCTTTATCATGAAGCACGCCTCTCCCACCTGTTGGACGTCGAACAAACCCAAGTCCATAACGATCAACTGCATCAAGGTCAATTTCTTTCTCTACCTTTTGAAAATAACCTATAGATAAAGTTGGTGGATTCCATCCGTAAAAGCGAATAGTTGGTGGAATCTTTTTTTCACTATGCCAATCTAGTAATGCCTCATCTAATGCCATATTAAATTCAGGTGAACACTCTCCTGAGTCAATAAATCTCCAAGTTTCATTTGTCATACTCAACCCTCTTTAATAAAGAATTTCAATTTTGCTTATTTAGTCTAACAAAATAAATATCAAAATCAAAGTAAAAACCTTATAATTCCTTTGATTATTCAACATATCACTTATATAATAGAATATGTCGATGATAAGAGGAAAAAGAAGGAGTCGATTAGATTTGGAAATCATTCTTATTACACTAGGTGCAGTTATTACTTACGCTATTATCATGTTTATTTATCAGCGAAAAATCTTAACAACCTTATCAGAAGAGGAATTTCGTGCTGGATATCGTAAAGCACAATTGATAGATGTTCGTGAGCAAAATGAATTTGAAGCTGGACATATTTTAGGAGCGCGTAATATTCCACTATCACAACTTAAAATGCGCCTTAAAGAAATCCGACCGGACAAGCCTGTTTATTTATATTGCCAAAACGGGTTAAGAACGGGTAGAGCAGCCCAAACGCTTAGAAGAAAAGGATATAAAGACTTAAATCAATTAAAAGGCGGCTTTAAAATGTGGTCAGGTAAAGTTAAAGTCAAAAACTAAACGAAACAAAGTACCTATTCCTTTCAGGAATAGGTTTTTTTAACTTAAATAGAGAATAAAGAGAAGCAGGCTATACTTTTTAGTTAGCCTGCTTCTCTTTATTCTCTAACAAGACAAAGCGTCCTGGTGTTTCCTTTAATTTTCAAATAAATGTCTTATCTATAGCATCTTCAATATCTGAAGAAGTAGGTTTTACATAACGTTTAGTTACATTAACATCAGCATGACCTGCTAATTCCGCAACTGTAGCTAAATCAATACCATTTTGAACTAAGTCTGAACAAAATGTGTGGCGTAATTTATGTGGATTCACATCGTACTTTTTCAACATATATTGAACCCCTCTTGTCGAGATTCTTTTATTTACACTCGAAATAAACAGGGCTTCTTGGGATGTTTCAATACTATTCTTATACCTCTGCAGTTGATACATTAACTCTCTAGACATAGGTATAACTCTTTTCACTTCACCTTTTAGTGTTCGTATAAATAATTTACCTTTACCAGTTTCAGAATCAACTTGAATATCAGAATGATTTAGTGCGCATAACTCAGAGATTCTAATACCAGTATGCAGTAATGTGTATACGATAGCTGTATTTCTTATATCACCATCAAGTTCAACTTCTTTAAGCAACGCAGATCTTTCACTAGATTCTAATGTGACTGGTGCAGAATCGTCTTTTTCATTTTCGACTCGATTAATATTCTTTGTGATTTCAGGTTTATCTAAAAACTTAGCATATACACTTAACGTGGAAAATGCTTTTTCAATAGTTGCAGGACTTCTATCTAATGATTCAAGATACTGCATATAGCCTTGAACATCTTCTCTTGTTATTTTAAAAATATCCTTGTCACATTCCATTAACCAGCCTAGAAACTTCTCTAGTGCGCCATTATACGTTTTCACAGTGCTTACGGACTTACCATTTTCTAATAACCATTCCCCAAAAGGTGTAAGAAGACTACTCAACTCAGTATTTTGTATCATTATCTATCGCCCCCTATTATAAAGCTTAGTCTTATGATAACACATCTTTTCGCAGAAGTAAATTTCTGTATTAAAAAAGGAAAAAAATTCCTATAAAAAAGGAAGGGTTTATATCCCCTTCCAGCAAGAAAAACATATGCGATTTTTAATACATAAGCGGGTGATGGGAATCGAACCCACGATATCAGCTTGGAAGGCTGAAGTTTTACCATTAAACTACACCCGCAAAATAATAATTGGAGGCGACACCCGGATTTGAACCGGGGATAAAGGTTTTGCAGACCTCTGCCTTACCACTTGGCTATGCCGCCACAACGCGGTTTAAAAGAAAATGGCTGGGCTAGCTGGATTCGAACCAACGCATGACGGAGTCAAAGTCCGTTGCCTTACCGCTTGGCTATAGCCCAATAAAAAATTGAATCATTTTTAGTATATGGTGTTATTTAGATATTGATACACAATTTACTAAAATAAATTTTAGTAGATATATGGGGCGACTGATGGGAATCGAACCCACGAATGCCTGAACCACAATCAGGTGCGTTAACCACTTCGCCACAACCGCCATAATACATGTAATAGTTTTTTTTGGCAGGGGCAGTAGGAATCGAACCCACACTGGAGGTTTTGGAGACCTCAGTTCTACCTTTAAACTATGCCCCTAGCATAAAAATGGTGATTTCTAAAGATATAAAACTGGTGGAGGGGGACGGATTCGAACCGCCGAACCCGTAGGGAGCGGATTTACAGTCCGCCGCGTTTAGCCACTTCGCTACCCCTCCAAAAATGGCGGAGGAAGAGGGATTCGAACCCCCGCGGGCTTTAACACCCCTGTCGGTTTTCAAGACCGATCCCTTCAGCCGGACTTGGGTATTCCTCCATTGGCTGTATAAAAATATATTTTGGTAGCGGCGGAGGGAGTCGAACCCACGACCTCACGGGTATGAACCGTACGCTCTAGCCAGCTGAGCTACACCGCCAAAATAATATAAGTAAAATAATAATGGCGCGCCCGAAAGGAGTCGAACCCATAACCTTCTGATCCGTAGTCAGACGCTCTATCCAATTGAGCTACGGGCGCATAATACTAAAATTCTTTTACCATTTGATAGTTGGTAAAAGCCTGGCGACGTCCTACTCTCACAGGGGGAAACCCCCAACTACCATCGGCGCAAAAGAGCTTAACTTCCGTGTTCGGCATGGGAACGGGTGTGACCTCTTCGCCATTGTCACCAGACTTTTATTCTACTATAGAAAAGAACCATTTCAACTAGAAATTTGTTCCTTCAAAACTAGATAACGTGCAGACATTCAATGAAGATAGTGTCCAGCTACAGCTCCTAGCCTCTCGATCACTTCACCTCCTCCTTCAGAAGCAAAGATCGCTTCTTCGTCAGAGCCTCCAGTGCTTGTCGAGGCTGTTCAGTCGCTTTCGCATTTCATGTTTGGTTAAGTCCTCGAACGATTAGTATCAGTCAGCTCCACACGTCACCGCGCTTCCACCTCTGACCTATCAACCTGATCATCTTTCAGGGTTCTTACTAGCTTGCGCTATGGGAAATCTCATCTTGAGGGGGGCTTCATGCTTAGATGCTTTCAGCACTTATCCCTTCCACACATAGCTACCCAGCGATGCCCTTGGCAGAACAACTGGTACACCAGCGGTGTGTCCATCCC
>NZ_JARFVC010000015.1:78538-79964 GCF_029193815.1 Cytobacillus sp. S13-E01 | reverse complement strand
ACCTGGTGCAGATGCACCAAACTGATTAATCGCTACTACTTCACCTTCGTCACCAGTGTAGCGTTCCCATCCTAGTGATGACGCCATTTCGATTCCAAGGCGTTTCTTAACAGACTTAGGGATAACTGTATTTTTATATTCCGCAGACTGCTCTTCAAAGCGATCCCATGAAGGCATACTGATAACAGAAACATGAATGTTCTCGCTAGCAAGTGCCTTTTGCGCTTCGACGGCAAGGCCCACTTCTGAACCTGATGCTAATAATAGGCCCTCAGGGTTATTATTTTGAGCCTCTGAAATGACATACGCACCTTTTTTCACGCCTTCATAGGCCTTATCAATTGTACCGGCAATAGTTGGTAGGTTTTGACGAGTAAGAACCAAGGTTGTCGGTTTGTCAGTTGATTCCATTGCTAGTCTCCATGCAGCCGCTGTTTCATTTCCATCAGCTGGACGGATAACACCCAGGCCAGGCATTGCACGTAATGCAGGTAACTGTTCAACCGGCTCATGGGTTGGACCATCTTCACCAACGGCAATACTGTCATGTGTAAACACATAAGTTACTGGCAGTTTCATCAAAGCAGCTAGTCGGATTGCAGGACGTAAGTAATCAGAGAATACAAAGAATGTTCCACCGTATACTCTAACCCCACCATGTAATGCCATACCATTTAACGCAGCACCCATTGCAAACTCACGAACACCAAACCAAATGTTGCGTCCGCTGTAATCATTTGGAGTAAAGTCCCCAGCACCTTTGATCATGGTATTGTTTGAGCCTGCTAAGTCAGCTGAGCCACCAAAAAATTGTGGTACGTGGTTTGCGATTGCATTTAAGGTTTCACCAGATGACGCACGTGATGCTAAGCTTTTGCCTTCTTCATATTTAGGCAGGTGATTTTCCCAACCTTCTGGAAGTTTACCCAAAATAGCTGCATCAAGTTGTTTGCCAAGCTCAGGATATTGTGATTTATAGTGTGCAAACAACTCATTCCATTCTTGTTCTTTCTTTTCACCAGGCTCATAGATAGACGTACGGAAATGAGAATATACTTTATCCGGAACATGAAAATCCTGTTCGAACGTCCAGTTATAAGCTTCCTTCGTAAGTTTCGCCTCGTCTGCTCCAAGTGGTGCACCATGCACACCAGATGTTCCAGCTCTATTTGGCGAACCATAGCCAATCGTTGTTTTCACTTCAATTAAGGTTGGGCGGTTCTGATTGGCTTTTGCCTCAGCAAGTGCCTTAGATATTTCTTCCAGATTATTACCGTCTTCAACTCTGATATATTGCCAGCCATATGAATCAAAGCGTTTTTCAACACTTTCAGAGAAAGAACGATCTAAATCACCATCAAGTGAAATATCATTTGAATCATATAAAACAACTAACTTTCCAAGCTGTAAATGGCCGGCAAAAGAT
>NZ_JARFVC010000015.1:0-78528 GCF_029193815.1 Cytobacillus sp. S13-E01 | reverse complement strand
TGCCGCCTCAGCTGATACACCTTCCATTAAGTCCCCATCACCACAAATACTGTATGTATAATGATCAACTACATTGAAAGATTCCTTATTGTAGGTTCCTGCTAAATGACGTTCAGCCATTGCCATTCCAACTGCCATCGCAATACCTTGGCCAAGTGGACCAGTTGTTGCGTCTACACCAGCAGTATGACCAAATTCTGGATGTCCAGGGGTTCTGCTCCCCCATTGACGGAAATTTTTAAGATCGTCAATTGTTAAATCATAGCCGCTTAGATGTAATAAGCTATATAACAACATCGATCCATGGCCTGCTGAAAGGACGAAACGATCACGGTTAAACCATGCAGGATTGCTTGGATTAATGTTCATATGCTTCGTCCAAAGTGAAAATGCCATAGGTGCTGCCCCCATCGGCATTCCTGGATGGCCTGAATTTGCTTTTTCAATAGCATCAATGGATAGTGTTCTAATCGCAGCGATTGATAAATCTTCAATAGTATGTGTCATCTCTTTCATCTCTTTCATCTCCTTAATTTGTCTGTACTAATAAAAAAAATCACTTGATCATCGCGGATAACTAACCGGCCGGATTTTCCACTTGTTTCGATCCAGTTAAATACCTTTTGGATGATTTTTTTTGTTAGAATACGATCTTGCGCTGTAGGGTATGGACCTACACATTGTGATTCATCGATGACGACCACTTTACAGTCAATGTTGGTTTGATCAGCAAGCAGTTCTTCTATTCTAGATGGTTCGACTGAACGATCCATTAACAAGAAGAAATAGCTCTCTCCCCTATCTTGCTCTAAACGTATAGCCTGTTTTATTCTTATAATCCCTTTTTCTTCAGTAGATGTAACTACTTCCGCTCCTACTGCTAAAGCTGTATTCCAAAGCAATGGAGTAGGTTTTTTGCCAGGTAATTGAATGTGAAATACTCTTAGCTTGTGATAGGACAAAGAACTCGCAGTATCTCTTATCTTTTCAATATTTGTGATGATTGAATTGATTGCAGTATCGTACCCAACCGTATATTGGGATCCATCAACATCATTATAGATAGAAAGAGGTATATGTAAGGTTTTTAATGTTTGAAACCTATTTTGCTGGTCTCTTCCTCCGAGTACAATGATTGAATCAAATTGATCCTCAAGCACAGATACATTTCTTTCATCCCAATTTTTCTCCGGATAGCTTTTTAAGAATACTTCTTGCTGTTGGTCTAAGGTTTTAACTGACGTTTGGTTTACTGTACGATCAAATTCAATTCCATACAAAGAGTAGCCGTAGATAGGTGATCCCTCTATTAACGATCGAATAATCTCGGTAGCTCCTACAGAAAATGAACCGAAGTGTACCACTCCTATTTTCATTTTCATACCTCCGGTGTAATTATGAAAATATGTTTATTTACAAATGGACAATTGTATCATTTATAGTATACGAAATATTTATGGTGATATAAATACCTAAATGAGTAATTAGTGTGAAATTTATTTCTTTTTCATTTGAACTTTGTTTCAAATTTCCTTATTAATATTGATTTGATTTCGAATTAATTTTTAATTTGGCAGGATTTCCATTAAATTTTGTGAGTTTTAAACAATTTATCCTAAAAAATTCTACCAATGTTCAGGATTTTTATATAATGCTCACTCACTCAATCTCCATAGCTCCACGAGATTCGACAGGAAGTTCAGCTTTCCCTTCTTTAACCCCTTTAAACTCTAGTTGATACACCAACTCATCTGGATATGAAACAAGCGGACCCACTGTGTTAGGACGGATAGGCTCAGCCACTAACTTTATCATAGACAAATCTCCATCAATAACTTTCATTTCAAGTATAGTATTTCTTTGTTCCTGCAGAATAACACCTCTAAATTCAAGATCATCAATATCGTTTAAACGAGCACTAAATGTTAAATGAGTATTTTGTTCTTCAACTGAGATTTCAGCTGCATTCTTCAGCAATTCTTTCGTCCAAACAAAAGGATTATCTAATGGAATAAATTCCTGTAAAAGTCTATGTGGTCTTACACCAAATTTCCATTCATCTCCACTGTTTATATAGAGTTTTTCGTCGGTAAAATATACTGTGAATGTGAAATCACTGCCATCAGAAATGGGTGTAGATATATCATATTCAGCTAACTCTGCACTCCATGACCCTTGACTGTACGAGTAAAGTTGATCATCTCGTTTATAAAGTGTCTCTACCATAAAACTCTGTCCTTGATAGCCATCTAAATATTCATTCCATCTCTCCAAATGATACTCTTGTTTACTTGGAAAAAGCAAAAAGCCAATCGATAACCCAATCACGATTGATACACTAGGTATTAACCACTTTTTTATAGGCTTATAGGTAACCATCTAAATCATAGTCTCCGTTCTGCTGCCAATAGCCGTATTCTCGTTCATCTCTAATGGTCAATCTGTTTAACCATTTTACCGACTTGAATCCGTACATAGTTGGGTGGTACAAGCGGCAAGGATACCCTTGCGAATATTTTAGTGGTTCACCATCTAGTTCAAAGACTAGCATGGCGGCTTCCTCAAGTAACTGTGAAAGTTTAAAGGTATCAAAATACATTTCATCACCAGAATAGGCGGTTACAAACTGGTTCTTTGGTGAAATATCAAAGGTCTCAAATAGGTCTTTTATATATACACCCTTTAATTCGACACCCTTAACACTCCAACCAGTTACACAATGAAAATCGTCGATAATCGAAACCCACTTTATTTGTCGTATTTGCGGCAATGATAAAGTAATAGGCTCATCTACTAGACCATCTATTGTTAAGTTCCATTCACCCGGTTCATACCTTGGGTAATCATTCGTCACATTGTAAATTCGGAAGTATCCTCTTCTCAAGTTTGCCTCTGAAGAAATATTTAAGATTGGTGAAAGCCATTTAACCCAGCCCCCGATGAAAACCATCACTGTAATCATTAAAAGAGATTTCACAAAGTCTCTACGTTCCAAACGATTTTCTTCAATCCATTCTGGTTTTTTCGTGTTCCTCTTCCACCATAACGGCCATGGCACTTCTCTTCTGAGTGAATGCCCAATACTATGAACAACGATCCATGGAAGAGAAATCCATGTTGAGACGTCATGAACTGTCACAGCTAAATTCCTTGCAGTAGCAGGGAATGAAATATGAAAATACATAACCAGGCCCGAAACAAACCATGCTACACAAAGTAAAATGATAAATGTAACATTAAACTTTTTAAGAAAAGCCCTCTTGTAAATGTAGTTCCATGCTCCCCTTAGCGAAAACAAGACCACTAGTATATAAAAAATAGCGATCCAAATATGAATCGCTACAAGTGGAATTTTCCATTCATTAAAAGTAGTTCGTAAAGGTTGAATATAAAGACACAAGCCCGTAAGAAGCAGTAAACATACGAAAATAGCATGGAAATGATGAGCATTAATTAACCACTTTGGTTTCATCTCGTTCAGCCCCTTTATAAGAAAAGCGCAGGGCGCCCGCCTATTGGCTTATGACCTCAGGTCCGGTGGCGCCTGGTCAAGGCACTCTGCTCATGTTAATTCATTTAAGAAAGGTATTTTACTACTTCTTCTAACGCTTCCTCGCAATCTTCGCCAATTGCTTTGATTGTTAGGGTATCACCATTTTTCAACTGTAACGTAATTAAACCGAGAAAACTTTTTAAATTAATTTCATGTGGGGTTCCATTAACATTCTTTTTAAGAAAAATATCGGATTGGAATTTTTGGGTAGCTTTACTCACTTCTACGATTGTTACCTTTTCGGAGATGTTTACATTTATCGTTTTACTGCTACTCTTTTCCATAAGGATAACCTCCTTCAAATATTATAGTAAATTCGCCATCTTTAGAATTGCTCTTAACTCTTCTTTATTCTCATCTGATAATGGACTTGCAGGTGCAAGGACATGTGTTGATATTTGTAGTCCCCTCATGACAATTGCCTCTTTAATTACATTGACAAATGGAGAATCGAGCTTATACATTAATGGAAGTGGAGCAAGCTGTCTATGTAGATTAACCGCATTTTCATAATCATTTTCTAAGCATGCTTGATAGATTCCAATTGTTAACTCGGGTGCATAGTTCGCACTTGCAGAGATTGCACCATCCCCACCAAGAGCCATGGTGTTAAACAGATGATCATCAAAACCAGCAAAAACTGCGAAATCAGGTCTTACGGATTTTACTTTTAAAATCATTTCTCGTATATGGCCGGCAGTATCTACTGTTTCTTTTATGCCGACAATATGAGAATAAGAACTTGCTAAGTCACGAACGAACTCTGGAGACAAATCCTGACCTGTTAGGTTTGGAAAATTGTACAGGAGGATTGGTAAGTCAACGGCTTCAGCTATTTTTACATAATGGCCGCGTAAGTTATCATTTGTAAGTGGCCAGTAATATGGATTGATAACAACGACTCCATCAGCACCAACATCTTTAGCATGCAATGACAATTCAATTACTTCATCCGTACTTGCACTACCAGTGCCAATTAAAACAGGGACTCGTCCGTCGATATACTTGGTAGCGAACTCAGCTACTTCTTTACGGCCAGCTACTGACATTTGACTAAATTCTCCACCAGTCCCTAGGAAAAATAGTCCATTTACACCTGCATTAAGTAGGAATTCTATTAGCCTGGCTGTACCCTGTTGATCAAAGTCACCATTTTCATCAAATACGGTTGAAACAGGCGGGATGATTCCTTTAAAAATTGGTGTTGTCGACATGTCCTTCCCCCCAAAAGTTAATTATTCTTTTTCTTTCAGACTTACTTTTACTTTTACTTCTTTATTAACCAAATATGTTGGATAATAACCTGATAGTACATCTGCAACATTCCCAGCTGCTTTTCTTTTTAGTTCAGTCTCAGCTTCTACTGAGTAGAATGCAGAATGAGGGTTTAGAATGACATTATCCATTTTTAATAATGGATTTGCAGCTTCAATCGGCTCTACTTCTAAAACATCTAGGCCGGCTCCTGCAATTTTCCCTTCTTGCAGTGCAGCGATAAGGGCCGCTTCATCAATAACAGGACCACGTGCAGTGTTGATAATGAAGGCTTCTCTTTTCATTTTATTGAACTGATCATGGCTTATCATACCTTGCGTATGTTGATTTAGTGGCGCATGAACTGAAATAAAATCTGCTCTTTCACAAAGTTCATCTAAGCTAACTAGCTCTACATTATTTTGTTTTGCTACTTCCTCGGGTACAAATGGATCAAATGCGATGACATTTAGACCAAAGGCTTGAGCTTTTTTCGCAACTGTTTGTGGGATATTTCCATATCCTACAAGTCCTAATATGCGTCCTCTTAAGCGGAAAATAGGAACTGCAACATTGAAATTCCAATTTCCACTCTTAACTGCATTATTCATTAATGTTATTTTACGTGCACATGAAAGTAATAACGCCAGCGCATGGTCTGACACTTCATCTAAACAGTAATCTGTAACATTACCTACCATAATCCCTTTTTCAGTTGCTGCTTCGATATCGATTGTATTAAAACCCACACCATATCGGGAAATAACCTTACATTTCTCAAGATTTTCAATCACTTTACGAGTGATTGGAGCATATTGATTGATCAGAGCATCTGCATCTTTGGCTGCTTCTATTACCTCTTCTTCCGTACGACATTGAGCAAATGTCAACTCAATTCCAAGCTTATTTAAAACCTCATTTTCCGGTGCAAATGATTCATATTCATAATCTGTTACTAGAACTTTATATTGGCTCATTTTTGACACTCCTTAGGGTGATGTTATCCTAATAAAATCAGTAAAAAGGTGATAGAAAATATACTGACTATTGTAGTAATTAACGTAACACTTGAAACAAGATCTGGTTCTGTCTCATACTGCACAGCATACAATACTGTTGTGGCAGCAGACGGCATTGCCGCTGATAGAATTAAGACCTTTTGAAGAATGGGGTCCATTGGAATTAACAGGATGATTCCAAATGCAATTAGAGGTGATAGAAACAATCTAGTCATTACACCAAAAGAGATTTTATCCCACTCCATGTTCGTCAATTTAATTTCGGCAAGCTGCATCCCTAGGATTACCATCACAAGTGGTATTGTTGCCGGACCTACTAAATCCACTGCAGATAAAATATTTTCTGGTATTTTAATTCCACCTACATTTAGAATCAATGCAAGAAGAACGGCATAGGTTGGCGGCATTTCAAATACAGCTTTTAAAGCAAATTTAATCCCTGCTTTTCCCCTTGCAGCATAGTAAATTCCAAAGAAATTCATAATAATAGCCTGTAAGACTAGAAAAGAAACAGCATAAGCAAACCCAGTATCACCGTACGCAAATAAAACAATTGGTGCCCCATAATTGCCTGCATTCATAAAAGCTGTTGATAAAATAAGGCCACTTTCAACCGAGGTATCATGCTTTCTGATGTTACAATAAATCTTATTAACAATAATCAAGGCAACTAACAATAGTATGGAAAACAAGACCATGATCGCATACTGCTTATTAAGCTCTGCACGATAAAAGGTTTGGAACACTAACATTGGCGTTAATATGTAAATAGCTACAGTTGACAGAGGCTTGATATCAAGCTTTTTCCACTTCTGAATCCCGTATCCTGATAGAAAAATTAGTAATACAGGTAATACAACTTGAATAAAAATAGTCATTTTTCCTTACCACTCTGCAATTGTTCCATCCTTATGGCGCCATACAGGATTTTTCCAATTATGACCTACTTCTGCTTGCTTTCTTACAAATTCCTCATTTATTGAAATACCAAGACCTGGTTTATGTAACATATCTACATACCCATCCTTGTATTCAAATACTTTTTTATCATTTAGATAATCAAGTAGGTCACTGCCCTGGTTATAATGAATTCCTAGGCTTTGCTCTTGGATGAACACATTATGGGAAGTTGCATCTACCTGTAGGCATGATGCCAATGCGATAGGCCCTAATGGACAGTGTGGTGCAACTGCTACATCATACGCTTCAGCCATAGCAAAGATTTTCTTGCATTCAGTGATTCCACCTGCATGTGAAAGATCAGGTTGGATAATGTCAACATAACCATCCTCTAACAGCTTTTTGAAATCCCACTTTGAAAACATTCTTTCACCTGTTGCAATTGGAATATTGGTAGCACGAGCAATCTCACGAAGTGCCTCGTTATTTTCAGGTAGGACAGGCTCTTCAATAAACATTGGTCTAAACTGCTCTAGCTCTTTCGCTAAAATTTTCGCCATCGGTTTATGAACTCGACCATGGAAGTCAATCCCTATTCCTATATAGTCTCCCACCGCTTCACGTACAGCCGCAATTCTTTCTACTGCTTCATCAATTTTTTGATAAGAATCAATATATTGTAGCTCTTCTGTTCCATTCATTTTTACAGCAGTAAAACCAGCTTCAACTGCCTCTTTAGCAGCCTTACCGACTTCACTTGGTCGATCCCCGCCAATCCATGAGTAAACACGGACAGAATCACGACAAGCTCCACCCATTAATTCATAAACAGGTGCGTTGTGGTATTTTCCTTTAATGTCCCACAGTGCTTGGTCAATTCCAGAGATAGCACTCATTAAGACCGGACCGCCACGGTAAAAACCTGACCGGTACATCGTTTGCCAATGATCTTCAATACGTAGTGGATCTTTACCTATTAAATATTCGCTCAGTTCCTCAACTGCCGCTTTGACAGTAGCCGCACGACCTTCAACTACAGGCTCTCCCCACCCAACGATTCCTTCATCCGTCTCAATTTTCAAGAATAACCATCTTGGTGGCACAATGAATGTTTCAAATTTTGTGATCTTCATGTATGTAACTCCCATCGTTTAACGCATATTAGTTTCTAGCTTTTTGTATTTTCTTAATAAATTCTCTAGCAATCTGTGTTAATACATCATAACGTTCTTCCTCAATAGCCTTTTTATCTAACAATGTTCCACCAGCACCAACAGCTATCGCACCACTCTTAATAAATGCCTCTACATTGTCCAAACTAACCCCACCTGTTGGCATCATTGGAATATGTGGTAATGGTCCTCTTAAATTTTTTATATAATCTATCCCAAGCGAATCGCCTGGGAATACCTTTAGTAAATCAGCTCCTGCTGAATAGGCTTGAACGACTTCAGTCGGTGTCATAACTCCAGGTATTGAAATTCTGCCATATCGATTGGTTATTTGAATTGTTTCAAGATCAAATATTGGTGAGAATATAAAATCTGCTCCTACATCAATTGCGCTTTTAGCAGTCACCGCATCTAGGACTGTCCCCGCACCTACAAGAACTTTATCGTTAAAGGTTTCTTTTAAGCTTTTAATCATTTCTATTGAGCCCGGTGTATCAACTGTAATCTCTAAAGCTCCCACCCCACCATTAACAAGTGCCTGGGCAATAGAATGGATTTGTGATTGCTTTGGCTTGCGGATGACTGCTACAAGGCCAGATTCTTTGAGGCGAATTAAGTCTTCCCATTTTTTCATAACCCTTATCTCCCTTCTCAATTACCGTTTGACATCCCTAGACCCTGAAATTGGATCCATAAAACGTTCAACAGCTGATAATGTTGGTAGTCCTTCAACATCTCCACTCACACCAACTACCATTGCTCCAATTGCATTTGCACGTTTCACTACAGTTTCTAATCGTTCATTTCGTAAAAGACCGCTTAAGATTCCTGCTGCAAATCCATCTCCCGCTCCTACAGGATCAACAATTTGTGAGACCGGGAAGCCTGCAACATATGCCTTTTCATTTTTCGTATGAAAATAAGCCCCTTTACTTCCAAGCTTGATAACAATTGTCTTATCGGCGTCTCCCATAAGAGCTTCGGCAACTTCCTCAACCTCTGTTTTGCCTGTCATAAATTGACCTTCATCAAGACCTGGCAAAATAACATCTGCGTGTGTTGCGATTTCATTAAATACTTCCTTTGCTTGTTCGGCTGACCAAAGTTTCAAGCGCAAGTTAGGATCAAAAACAATCGTCATATTATTCCTTTTAGCTATATCGATAGATGCTAAAACGGTTTGATAACATGATTCACTTAGTGCTGGTGTAATCCCAGTAATATGAAGAATTTTCGCTTGTGCTATGTATTGCTCATTTAAATCAGCAGGCTCCATAAAGCTTGCAGCCGAATTTTTTCTGTAATAATATACATTCACGTCTTCTGGCGATAATCTTTCTTTAAAGATTATTCCAGTTTGAGCTTTTTCTGTAAAAAGACAGGAAGATGTATCAACACCTTCCCCACGAATGTATTTAAGAATGTACCTGCCAAATGGGTCATTTCCAAGCTTACTAGCCCAGCCAACTGAATGGCCTAGTCTAGTTAACCCAATTGCAACATTTGATTCTGCACCACCAATTTGTTTTGGAAATTGGTGCACATACTCAAGTGGAAGCATTTGTTCTGCTTGGAATAAAACCATGGTTTCACCTAACGTAAACACATCTATTTTATTCATTTTAAACAACCTTCTTTATCTAATTTTACTTAACCACCCAAGCTCACAAGGAATAATGAGATTTGCGGCATAAATGTAATGAACAATAAGGTAATTAACATTGCAAAGAAATATGGAACAATTGCTTTTGACAAAGATTCAATTGATAGCCCAGAAATTCCTGAAGCTACAAACAAGTTAACACCAAGAGGTGGTGTAATAAATCCAATTGCTAAGTTCACAATCATAATGATCCCAAAATGAATTGGATCGTAACCAATTTGTATTGCGATTGGTAATAAAATTGGTGTTAAAATAATGATTGCAGCTAGCGTGTCCATAAATGTACCAACGATTAGTAATAAAACTGTAATTAACAAGATAATTATTAGAGGCTCACTTGATATAGAGAGCATTGCGTTTGCTACTTTTGTAGGGATTTGTTCGATTGTTAAGAAACGACCAAACGCTGTTGCAGTCCCAACAATAATTAATACTGTAGCAGTTGTTAAAGCAGAGTCGGCCAATACCTTAGGTAAGTCTTTAATGCGCAGTTCACGATATAATATTACCCCAGCAAATAAACCGTATACTACAGCAATAACAGCAGCTTCAGTTGGAGTGAAAATCCCTCCATAAATACCACCTAAAATGATAATTGGGATTAATAAAGCCCATTTCGCATCCCAGAGTGCTTCCCATATCTTTTTAAGAGAAGTAGGTTCCTCTAATCCTTTATAACCTTTTTTCTTTGAATAGTAGTATGCCCAGACCATCATTGATAAGCCTACTAATATTCCAGGAATAATACCTGCGATAAATAAGTCCCCGATGGAAGCATTTCCAACAACTCCGTAGATAACCATTGGAATACTTGGAGGTATAATTACTCCGATTGATCCAGCAGCAGCTACAGTAGCTGTAGCAAATTTCTTATCATACCCTTGACGTACCATGGCAGGTATCATAATTCCACCAATTGCAGCAACAGTTGCAGGACCTGAACCTGAAATGGCAGCAAAGAACATACATGTAATAATTGTTGCAATTGCAAAGCCACCCGTCTTATTTCCAACAAGAGCATTCGCTACTTTAAATAACCGTTCTGAAATTCCACCCTTACCCATAATCTCTCCTGCTAAGATAAAGAACGGAACAGCCATTAATGGAAATGAATCAACAGAAGTAACTAGTTCCTTCGCTAAGAATTCAACCGGCAAACTACCAGAATAAAAAATTGTAATAAGGGTAGCTAATCCGATAGATATTCCAATTGGAACTGTTAAAAACAATAATATCGCAAAACTACCAAACAATACGGCAGCAGTCATCTTATAAACCCCCTAGATTATTCAAGAACATCTTCCCGAATTCTTTCTGCTTCAGTGCGTTCATCTACTTCATCCTTACCTAGTAAGGCCCTTATATATTTGATAAGGTTTTGGATTAGTCTAATGAGTGTCAATCCCATTCCAATTGGTGTAGCCATATAAACGAGACCCATCGGAATGCTTAATGCTGGAGATTTTTGACCAAAGGACAATAATTTTGTAGCGATATCATATCCGTATCTAATGACAAATAGAGCAAATAAGATGAACAATATATTCGCTATAATTGTTAAAATAATTCTTCCTTTATCTTTAAGTAACACTAGGACAACATCTACTTTAATATGTCTTTGTTTTTTTACGCCATAACTAATACCGATATAAACAAGCCAAATAAAACAATACCTAGCTAATTCTTCTGACCAAGATAAGGAATTATCTAAAAGTCTCATAATTACTTGGATAAAAATGACTGATACCATTACCGAAGAAAAGACAACTAATAATGCCTCTTCTATATGTCGATCAAACCATCTGATGATTTTCATTTTGATCTCCTCTTTACTCATAAATTAAATTAACGATAGATACGCGTAGTGCGCCAGGAGCTAGGGCACAAAACCTAAGTTCACACTTTTATATTTTTATAATTTAAAGAAGGCTCGGTAAAAGCCGAGCCTCTAGGCGACAGCAGAGCCGTAGTTCACCTTGTACATTATCAAGTATTTATAATACTTTAAGGAAAAAAAGACTTTGAGAATAGCTTCTCCCCAAAGTCTTTTTAAATTAGTAATTACTTAGAAGCTTCTTCAATTGCACCGTATACTTCTTGAACGATATCTTTACCAATTTTGTCAGCATACTTGTCAATTACTGGTTGAACAAGCTCTTTCATTTCAGCATATGCTTCTGGTGAGATTTCAGTATATGTTACACCTTCAGCTTGAAGATCTTCGATATATTTAGCATTTGCTTCACGGTTTAATTGACGCTCGTATAATCCTGCTTCAACTGAAGCATCTTTAACAATTTTTTGTTGCTCTTCAGTTAATCCATCATAGAAAGACTTACTCATTAAGAATACAAACGGGCTGTAGATATGGTTTGTATTTGAAACATAATCTTGAACTTCATAGAATTTTGACAGATAAATTGTTGCAAATGGGTTTTCTTGTCCATCAACAGTACCTTGTTGCATTGCAGTAAATAGTTCTGTAAATGCCATTGGCGTTGGGTTTGCACCTAATGCACGGAAGGCTTCTAAATGTAAATCATTTTCCATTGTACGAAGTTTTAAGCCTTTAAAGTCAGCAGCACTAGCAATTGGAGTCTTACTGTTTGATACTTGACGGAATCCATTTTCCCAGTATGATAAACCAACTAGGTTTTGGTCTGATAATTTGTCAAGGAATTTTTGTCCTACTTCACCGTCTAAAACTTTGTCAGCAACTTGTTCATTCGGGAATAAGAATGGGAAATCGAATACACTGAATTCTGGAACAAAGTTAGCTAAAGGTGCTGTCGAAGGAATTACTACCTCTTGAGTACCTAACTGTAAAGCTTCTGTCATTGTACGGTCATCACCAAGTTGCCCACTGTGGTATGTTTCAACAATGATTTGACCATTTGTTTTTTCTTCAACGATTTCTTTAAATTTTAAAAGTCCTAAATACTGTGGGTGTTTATCATTTAATCCAATACCAGCGCGAATTGTTTTTACTTCACCTGTGTCAGCGTTTTCTTCCTTGTCAGTACCATCATTACCTTGGTTAGCTTCATTATTTCCACCACATGCTGCAAGTATAAGAATCATAAATACAGCTAAGAAAAGTCCTAGAATCTTTTTCATTTGTAAATCCCCCTAAAATTATTTTTATGTTTTATTTCTTTACTACCGCATGGCCACCAAACTCATTTCGTAGTGCCGCAACTACTTTACCAGTAAATGTGTCATCTTCTAATGAACGATATCGCATTAATAACGATAAAGTGATAACCGGTGCTGGTACCTGTAAATCTAAAGCTGTTTCAACTGTCCACTTACCTTCACCTGAAGAATTCATGATTCCGCGAATTTCATCTAGCTTAGGGTCCTTCGAAAAGGCATGTTCAGTTAATTCCATCAACCAAGACCTTATAACAGATCCGTTGTTCCAGACTTTAGCTACTCCTTCGTAATCATAGTCAAAATCACTTTTCTCAAGAATATCAAAGCCTTCTGCAATTGCTTGCATCATTCCATATTCGATTCCATTATGGATCATTTTTAAAAAGTGACCACTGCCTACCTTACCAGTATAGAAGTAACCGTTTTCAACTGTGATGTCTTTAAAAAGCGGTTCAATTGTTTTGAAGGTTTCTTTATCTCCACCAACCATTAAGCATGCACCATTTCTGGCACCGTCTACTCCACCACTTGTCCCACAATCAAAAAAATAGATTCCTTTTTCAAGCAACTTGTTTCCTCGATGGACTGAATTCTTGTAATTTGAATTCCCTCCATCAATGATGATATCGCCAGGCTCTAAAAGAGATTCTAAATTAGAGAGAACGCTTTCAGTAATATCACCAGCAGGAACCATTAACCAAACCACTCTTGGGGTTTCTAGTTGCTTAACAACTTCTTCTAAGGTAAATGCTCCAATCGCACCATCTGCAGAAATACTGTTAACTTGTTCTGCATTAACGTCATTTGCAACTACCTCATGGCCATGTTCAAGTAAGTTAAGAGCTAAGTTATAACCCATTTTACCAAGGCCAACCATCGCTAACTTCATGTATTGTAACCCCTTTCACAGTGTTTCGTGAAAATTTATTTCCTATGAGCTTATTATATAATAAATATTTTTTATTTCAAGGACTAAATTAAAAAAATATTTTTTGTTAAAATAACCAAGTAAGAAAAAATATTTTTTTATTTAAAAGTATTGTATTATTGTAGATAATGATATTCTTTGTGAAAACGATTGCGGATGGAGTTATTTCTGCCGAAAGATACCACTATACTATTTCAATTCTACTTGTAAGCGTTTGTATTACTAATGGTAGTTACTTAAAAGGAGAATTTAGTTATGATTGAATCACAATCCCCATATTGCTTTACTAGGATTCGCGCTATATATTCGCAATTGAGTGATAAAGAAAAAATGGTGGCAAACTATATCTTGGACCATCCAAATAAAATTATTCATTCCACAATTAGCCAGATTGCTGAGAATCTAGAGATTGCAGATGCAACTGTTTTTCGTTTTTGTAAACGAATAGGGTTTAAAGGGTATCAAGCTATGAAAATTGCCCTCGCATCAGAAATTGCTTCTCCAATGAATGACATACATGAAACTATAACAATGGATGATGATGAAAAAACAATCGCTGAAAAAATTTTCAAATCCAACATTAGGACTCTTGAGGATACCCTTCAGATTATAGATGCAAAGCATTTCACAGCGGCAGTACAGGCATTAACAAACGCTAGAAAGATTGACTTTTATGGAAGTGGTGGATCTGGGGCTATTGCAATGGATGCGCATCACAAGTTTCTTAGAAGCGGATTACTAACAAGCTGTTATACTGATGCACACTTGCAGGTCATGAGCGCCTCTCAATTAACAAGTCAAGATGTAGTTGTTTGTATATCACATTCTGGAACAAGTAAAGATATTATAGAAGCTTTAGATGTAGCTAAATCATGCGGAGCCACGACGATTGGCATTACTCATTTCGCTAAGACACCTTTAAGTCGAAAGGTAGATATTCCACTGCTAACAGTCTCGGAAGAAACCGAATTTAGATCTGAAGCACTAGCTTCCCGACTTGCTCAATTAAGCATCATTGACGCATTATATGTTAATGTGAGTGTAAAACTAAAAGATCAAATGAAAATATCTTTACAAAAGATGAGAAATGCAGTCTCTATTAAACGTATATAATAAGAAAAGCGCAGGGCGAGCGCGCGAGGAACGTCAACTAAAACCCGCCCGGCCCTGTAGCGAACAGCAACATCAGCACATCCTCTGCACGTCAAGCTTAATAACTTAATAAAGAAGGTGTAATTTTGAATAAATCTATCGTAATAGGACTTGATATAGGAACAACGAGTGTTAAGGCTGTTGCCTTTAATAAAAGCGGAAATGTACTTGGGGAAAAAGAGGTTGAATATCCTCTTTATACTCCTCAACCTAGCTGGGCCGAACAAGATCCTCTTGAAATCGAACATTCAACAATACGTGTGATACGGCAATTAATTGAATCAAATAAGTTTGAACCTACTTCTATACTCGCTATCGGACTTTCAAGTGCAATGCACTCCCTTATTTGTATAGACAACAACGGTGAGCCATTATCTCCTTCTATTACATGGGCAGATGGTAGAGCCGCTAAACAAGCAACCCTTTTAAAAGAACATGGCGGACTCCTTTATCAGGCAACTGGAACTCCTATCCATCCAATGTCTCCCCTAGTTAAGCTTATTTGGATGAAGGAACAAAATTACGAGCCCTATAAATCAGCTTCGAAGTTTGTCTCAATAAAAGAGTTTTTATTATACCGTTGGTTTGGCACCGAACTCGTTGATTATGCTATCGCATCTGCAACAGGTTTATTCGATTTAAAAACTCTTACATGGAACCATGAGGCATTACAAATAGCGGGAATTACTGAAGATAAACTATTTTCACCAGTCCCTCCTTCTGAAGTGATTACCGGTTTAAATAAAGAAATTGCACTAAAAATCGGGATATCTACTACCACCCCGTTTGTTATCGGAGCAAGTGATGGTCCCCTAGCCAACCTCGGTATAGGTGCAATTAATCCTGGCGAAGTAGCGATTACTATTGGTACAAGCGGAGCAATTAGACAAATTGTTTCAACACCTAAAACAGATGAATTACAAGAAACCTTTTGCTATAACTTTACAGAATCGCTCTCTCTTATCGGTGGTCCAACGAATAATGGAGGGATTTTGTTGAAATGGCTGAGAGATACCCTTGGCTACAATGAGAGTTATGACAACCTGACCTCACTTGCAGAAAAGGTGGTTCCTGGAGCTGAAGGGTTACTCTTTCTCCCCTATCTAAATGGTGAAAGAGCGCCCCTATGGAATTCTCAGGTAAGAGCAAACTTATTCGGTCTTTCATTACGCCATGGAAAAGAACATATTATTCGTGCAGGACTAGAAGGAGTGATATTTGCAATATATCATGTCGGACAAGCATTAGAACGACTTGCTGGGGAGCCTACTAAGCTTCTTGCAAGTGGTGGATTTGCGAGATCACCACTTTGGCTTCAAATCCTTGCAGACGTCTTTAATCAAGAAGTACAGGTTCCAATTAGTCATCAGAGTTCGGCATGGGGTGCTGCTTGGGTTGCTTTATATGGAATTGGCGAAGTCAACGATCTCACTTCCATTAAAGAGCATATCCCAATGCAAGGACATTATATTCCAAATCCTACAAACCATACTATTTACAAAGAATCATTTGCAACGTATATGGAACTTTCAGAAGTAATTAACAAACATTATAAGTAAACCTTGTTAATGAGGGATATATATAGAATTAGGAAGGGACGGGGATGTAGGATGAACGATCTTTTTAACGTGAAAGACAAAGTAATTTTTATTACTGGATCAACAAGAGGAATTGGATTTAGTTTGGCAAAAGGATTTATAGAAGCAGGAGCAAAAGTAGTCCTTAATGGCAGAGACTTACTTAAGGTCAATGAAGCTGTTCATTTGCTTGGTGGTCAGGCATATGGATATGCATTTGATGTCTGTGATAAGCATGCTGTTTTTGAAGGAATAAGAAAAATCGAAGATGAAGTCGGTCCGATTGATGTTTTAGTAAATAACGCTGGAATTCAACGTCGTGCACCACTTGAAGAGCTTTCAGTAGAAGATTGGGAAACTGTTATCGATGTTAACTTAAACTCTGTATTTTATGTTTCACAATGTGTTTTTAAATATATGAAGCCTAGATTAAAGGGAAAAATTATTAATATTACGTCCCTAAATGCTGAAGCAGCTCGTCCAAGTATAGGAAATTACTGTGCTTCAAAGGGCGGATTAAAAATGCTAACTAAATCGATGGCAACTGAGTGGGGAAAATATAATATCCAAACAAATGCTATTGGCCCAGGCTATTTCTTAACTGACCTTACTGAAAAGTTAGCTAATGATCCTAATTTTGATAGCTGGGTTAAAAGTGAAGTTCCCTTGCAAAAATGGGGTAAACCAGAGGAATTAGTTGGTACAGCCATTTATCTAGCCTCTAATGCTTCAAATTATGTAAACGGTCATACTGTATATGTTGATGGTGGCTGGCAGGCTTCACTTTAAACAGAAAAGAGTGCTAATTACTAGTATTTGTCGAAAAATTAATAAATTACAAATTTCGAAGATAACACAATCATTCGAAATAAACGAAAGACGAAATCCCTCAATAAAAGTCTTTGTCATTTTCTATAAAACACGCTTGAATATTTAGCTATCCAAGCGTGTCTTTTACTTACATTAGCCCATTATTAATGTTTTTCCCGTAAAAAATTTCATCCATTTCTGATTTTAGCTTATGTGTAATGATATCTTGTTCATCTGGAGTCAATTTATCTTTTTTATACCCAAATAGGTAATTATCTAGATCAAATTCTTTAAGTTTACATTTTGTGTGAAAAATATTTTCTTGATAGACGTTAACATCAATCATGTCATAGTACATTTGAATTTCATCAGGTATATAGTTCTGGATGGAGTTAATTTCATGATCAATAAACAGTTTATGGCCATTTACATCCCTAGTAAAACCACGGACACGATAATCAATGGTCATTACATCTGTCTCAAATGAGTGAATTAAATAGTGCAAGGCTTTAAGAGGCGATATTTCTCCGCAGGTAGAGACATCAATATCTGCACGGAATGTACTTATGCCTTCATCGGGATGGGACTCCGGGTATGTGTGAACTGTAATATGACTCTTATCCAATTGAGCAATAACTGAGCCTGGTATTGGACCGGGAGATTCCTCGAACGATTCTACCGGTGATTCATCTACCGGACCTTCAGAAACGAGTATAGTTACACTGGCACCCTGTGGCACATAATCTTGTTTAGCGACATTTAAGATGTTAGCACCGATAATATCCGTTACGTTTGAAAGGGTCTTAGTTAACCTTTGTGCATTGTATTGTTCATCAATATAGTTGAGGTAAGCATCTCGTTCTTCTTTTGTTTTTGTATAACATATATCATACATATTAAAGCTTAATGATTTCGTAAGATTATTAAAACCATGTAATTCGACTAATTGCTTTGGAGTAAGCTGCATTAAAATTTCTCCTTTATTTCTATTGTCAAGCAAGTTTCAATTGTTTTTAGCTTGTTTGAATGGATGGATTATATTCTCTTTTTTTATAATTAGGGGATAATTTTCTAATCCAATAGAAATAGGTGTATATGAAAGACAATTGAGTAGTTATACAGGTTTATAATTTACATAATTAATTTTTTTATACGACGAACTTTTTTTAAAAAAAAACCAAGATATTATTACACTCCTGCCAGCTATTTAAATACCTACAAAAGCTCTATCTCAATTGAGTGGATATCATCGATTAATTTTAAATCATCATATACATCTGATGTATATCTTTTTTGATGAATCGTAACCACTAAATCTACGACACGATACTCTTTTTCATTTATATCTTTAATTCGCACTCGTTCGATATGGATTTTAAGATCCCTTATTTTTTGAAAGGTGTCTTTTAAAACAACTTCTCTATTCACTTCAATTCTTAATTTCAATTCTTTCTCACGAAGAGTTTTCGGACCAATTCGTTTTAATAGCGGACTTAGTAATTCAATCGCAATAAACATAATAGCAGTTGCATAGACTGCTTCTATATAAAAACCTGCGCCAACTGTAAGCCCAAGTCCAGCGGCCATCCAGATCATTGCAGCTGTTGTTAACCCACTTATCACATCATTGTTTCGACGTAATATCGCTCCTGCCCCTAAAAAACCTACCCCTGAAATGATTTGTGCAGCAAGCCTTAGGGGATCCATAGGCTTTTCATAAGGAACTGCATACAAATCTGCAGCTTCAATTGAGACTATTGTAAGTAAACATGAACTTACGGATATTATGATGGTGGTTTTTAAACCTAGTGGCTTCTTCTTTAATTCTCTCTCAAAACCAACAGCAGCCCCTAAAACTAATGATAAAATTAGCTTTTGTAATAAAACATAGTCAATTACCACTCAAATGTCACCCTCTACGCTTCTTTTTTCTGTACTATATTACATTTCGCCTTCCCAATTAAATCTCCTTTGTTTACCATCTATATTGTTTCTAAGAACTAGACAACAAATCATATTATGTATTATAGTTACCTAGGTAACTATTTTAACTAGGGGTGTCGATAATGATTAACGACCACAATTTATTCCACTCAATTCAACAATTATCACGTCAATTAACGAAGCATCTAAACGAAGCATTAGGGCCTTTCGGATTATATAGTTCACAGTGGTCTGTACTATTTACGTTAAAAACCAATGGATCTTTGACACAAAAAGAACTTTGCGATTATTTATCGGTTGAGGCACCACCTATGACAAGAACCATTCAAAGACTTTTAAAGCAAGGATTTGTCGAGCAGATTCCTGGAAAAGACAAAAGAACAAAATTTATTAAACTAACAGATAAATCATTGCAAGAATATACAAACTGGGAAACTGCAGTTTTTCAAATGAAACGTGAGTTAGTTAGTAGATTTCCAAAACAGTCACAGGACCAGCTTTATACCCTACTATCCGAGTGGCTTCTTCACCTTCAGACAGCGGCAACAGAGGAGACATAACAAATGACCCAAACAAAACTATGGACAAAAGACTTTATTACGATTTCATTCAGTACCTTTTTTGTGTTTCTAACATTTTACTATTTGTTAGTAATCCTTCCTATATACGCATTACAGGAATTTAACGCCACTGAATCAGAAGCAGGATTATTTGGGCTTATTATATACTATTTTCTTCATGGAAAAAGTCGGGTCGTTACAAAAGAACATATAGAAAGCAGTACAAACGTGTAATAAGAAAAGCTCAAGGCGCCCGCCTTTTGGCGACAAGCATAAGACAAGCCATGACTGAAGGCGTTTTTTGCCTTCAGGAACGGATTGGCTTATGACCTCAGGTCCGATGGCGCCCGGAGCTAGACACTAAAACTAGGTACAAACTTTTAAACTTTCTTATCTTTTAAAAAAACAAGCACCCTATTCTCTAACAAGAGTGGATGCTTGATTTAATTATTCTTTTAAAATATTTTCCTAATAAACTGATTAGTTTTTATCAATTGTTTTGCCGGATACTCCTCCGTTTGATTGTTCTTGAGCTTCATATTTATATTCTTTTTCCCAGAAATCAGCACCTGTAATACCGAGCTTTACAGGATCAAATACAGGGTCTTTTCCTTCTTTTTTCTGAGCTTCATAGTCTTTAAGAACTTTCAAGGCTGGTTTTGATAAGAGTACAATGGCGATAAGGTTAATCCACGCCATACTTCCTACACCAATATCCCCTAATGTCCACGCAAGTCCTGCCGTTTTAACACTTCCGTAAAATACCATTCCTAAAATAACAATTTTTAAAATATGCTCTGTCCAAACACGCCTGATCTTCCCGTTAATATAGGTAAGGTTTGTTTCTGCCATATAATAGTAAGCCATAATTGTCGTAAATGCGAAAAATAGTAAGGAAATAGCTACAAATGGAGCACCAAAGCCTGGTAATACAGATTCAACTGCTTCTTGAGTGTAACCTGGACCTGGTTCCATTTCACCAAGTGTTGTAACAATTGCTTCTTGCCCTTCTGGTACTACATTGTACATTCCTGTAAAAAGAATCATAAAGGCTGTAGCCGTACAAACTAACCATGTATCAACGTATACAGAAAAAGCTTGAACAAGTCCTTGTTTAGCTGGATGAGAAACTTCCGCTGCAGCTGCAGCATGTGGACCCGTTCCTTGTCCTGCCTCATTCGAATAAATTCCACGTTTTACTCCCCATGAAATCGCAGCACCTAGTATACCTCCAAAGGCAGCATTTGAGCCAAAAGCACTTGAAAATATAAGTGAGATAACTGCTGGAATTTCAGAAGCATTTAATGCAATAACGATTAATGATACAATGATATAACCTATCGCCATGAATGGCACAACAAATTCAGCTGTACGAGCGATACGTTTAACACCACCAAAAATGATAAGAGCTAATGCTATAACAATAACTAATCCGGTGATCCATGGGCTGATTCCAAAGGCATTATCAATACCTGTGGCAATACTATTTGCTTGAACCCCTGGTAACAACGCTCCAGTTGCAATTACTGTCACAACCGCAAACAATATAGCATACCATTTTATATTCAAGCCCTTTTCAATGTAGAATGCAGGCCCCCCACGATATTGTCCATCTTTCTTTGTTTTATAAACCTGACCTAACGCAGACTCAATAAATGCAGACCCAGCACCTAAAAAGGCAATAAGCCACATCCAAAACACAGCCCCCGGTCCTCCGTACGCAATCGCAGTAGCTACCCCAGCTATATTACCTGTCCCTACCCTTCCAGATAATGATAAACTAAGTGCCTGAAATGAAGAGATTCCTGCGGACGACTTGTTTTTTGTAAACAGTAATTTTACCATGTCTTTCACATGCCTTACTTGCATAAACCTAGTTGCAAGTGTGAAGTACAAGCCAATCCCTAAGCATAAAATAATAAGTGCTTGGCTCCAGATGATTCCACTTAACCAATTCGCAAACTGTTCCAATTAATTTCCCCCTTTACATTTTTAAGTTTGTCTTCATATTGATTATAAATTATATCTAACAGAAAATACATTATTTTATTTGTTTTCTGAATATTATAATATTTATTTCTGGCCTCACAAAGAAAAAAAGAGTTAAAAACTTTTCGACACCTTCCGTGAACATGTCGAAAAAACAGCATTCGACATCTTCCGTGAAGGTGTCGAAATCGAAGGTGTCGACAACCTTAATATTTCATCCTTTATTTAACCATCTATGGACAATAAAAAGGATAGTGATTGTCGCGATACTTAAGATAAGAACCATAGTGTGTGCATCCATCATTCGATTAGCTTGTACAGCATCATAGATTGCGATGGAAAGTGTTTGTGTTTTACCAGGAATGTTTCCTGCTACCATCAAGGTTGCGCCAAATTCCCCCATTGCTCTAGCAAATCCAAGGACTACACCTGCTAACACCCCTTTATATGATAAAGGAAGAATCACAGCTCGTAATAGGTCCCAGTTCGTTGCTCCATCTAACCTAGCCGAATTCAATATATCTGCTTCAATTGATTCAAACGCAACTTGAATTGGGCGTATTAATAGTGGTAATGAAGCAATTGTAGCTGCAATTACTGCAGCCTTCCAAGTGAAGATTAATTGCCCTCCAGTTAGCGATTCAATAAGCCGCCCTAATGTACTATTATTTCCGATTGCAATGAGCAAATAATATCCCAAAACAGTTGGGGGCAAAATTAATGGTAAGGTAACAAGTAACGAAAGAAGCTCTGTCCAAGCATTTTTCTTAAATGTAAAAATCCAGGCAAAAATGATACCTAATATAAAAGATAAAATGGTAGCGATAAATGCTATTTTTAATGATAAATAAAGTGGAAAAAATATTGGTTCCATGCTTACTCCTGCGGAATCTCAAATCCGTATTTGATTAAAATTTCTTGGCCCGTATCACTCATTACAAAGTCAACAAATTGTTTTGAAAAAGCCTTATTCTTCGATTGTGCTGGTATGCCAAAGGTTTGAGTAATGGGCTGATGTGTTTGACTATCCAAGAGTAAAAACTTATCTACCGTTTGTTCCTCAATTAAAGCTCGTGCAATAATCCCAACATCAGCATTTCCCGTCTCAACAAATTGATAGGCTTGTCTAATATTTTCAGCATAAACTACCTTTTCTTTAACCTGGTCCCAAATCCCCATCGATTCAAGCGCCTCTTTAGCTGCTTTTCCGTAAGGTGCGTGTTCAGGATTAGCAATGGCAATCGTTTTTATAGTTGTATCAAGTAACTGCTGATTTACGTTAAAATCCATCGTTTCCAAGTGTGGGTAATAGACTCCTAAACGTCCGATAGCATATATCTTTTGATAATCACTTATTATTGATTTTTTTTCACTTAAATCTCGAATGAATGAATCATTTGCTGCTGCAAATAAATCAAACGGAGCACCCTCTTCAATTTGTTTACTGAGTTGTCCAGTTGAACCAAAACTAAAGGTAACATTAATACCAGTTTCTTCTTTAAACAATTCACCAATCTCAGTAAAAGCCAAATACACATCTGATGCAGCTGCGATTGTTATCTCATTTTTTTGAGCTTGGTTATTGCAACCAGTGACAAATAGTAAGGTAACACTTAATAATAATAGTGAAACTTTGTTAGCTATCATTCTGATCTCCTTTTTAAAACTAAACTACATACTATTATAAATGAAAATCGTTCCTTTTACTAAAAAAGTAGTAGCAAATGGAAATATCTCTAATCAATAATCGGTTTCGGGGTAAAAGTTCTCTAGAAAAACTAACTACATTTTCATATATTAAACAAACACCACACCCATGCATATTATAAGAAAAGCGCAGGGCGCCCGCCTCGGGGAACGTCGATTAAAACCCGCCACGTCCTGTGGCGAACATCGACATCAGCACATCCTGTGCAAGTCAAGCATAAGACGAGCCCTGACTGAAGGCGTTTTTTGCCTTCGGGAAGGGCTTGGCTTATACCATAGAGCCGATTGCGCCCGGAGCTAGACACTAAAACTAGGTACAAACTTTTATACTTTCTTATCTTTTAAAGAAAACTCGCCGGAGTGGCGAGCCTAAAAGGGCGAAGACTGAGGCGTAGTTGCACTTATGTGGTTTAGAATTTATGGATATAAATTCTGATTAGCAAAAAAAATTGACTTAATCCTTTTATAACCATTTATATTCATCTATAATTTTGACGTTTTCAAACGAACTGATTATAATATAGAAATAAATAACTATTCTATAGGGGTTGCTCCAATGGATCAAGAAATTATGACAATCACACAGGTAGCAAAGTACCTTCAAATAAGCGATATGACAACCTATAAGCTTGTACAAGAAGGGAAAATACCTGCTTTTAAGGTGGGACGTCACTGGAGAGTAAAAAAAGTTGACTTATCAGAGTTTATTGAAAAGCAGAAAAAAGGAGACCGTTTCTAAAGTAATAAAAAGTAGCAAGTGTCAGTATTACCACACACTGGTGAAAATGTTATTTCAGTTTCAATATAACCGATACTTGAAGACCTAGCGAAATATCCCTTTAGCTATGAGTATTTTTCAGGTAAAGGATTAGAACTACGGCTAAAGCCAAGGAAATACGTTAGATGAAGTGAACGGTTTAGATTTTGTATCCTCTTCTCCCCTTTCTAATTTCCAAAAAGAATAAAGATAATTTAAATTTACAATGTACAGGTTAAGGAATAAAAATATTATTCCTTTGTCTAAGAACTAAAATAGATGAAAATAATTTCTACTTTAAGTAAGAAATAGAGCATCTGATGGAGGATAATATGGCAAATAGAGCGACAACTGTAAAGGTAATTCCCTTAGGTGGACTAGGTGAAGTGGGGAAAAACATGTACCTGGTCGAGTATAATGAAACAATTATCATCATTGATTCAGGTATCAAATTTCCTGATAGTGAGCTGTTTGGTATAGACTATATTATTCCAGATTATACCTACCTTGTTGAAAATTCCCATAAAATAAAAGGTCTTTTTATCACACACGGTCATGAAGATCATATTGGCGGGATTCCCTTTTTATTAAAAAGTATAAATATCCCTATTTATGCTGGTAGACTTGCGCTTGGATTAATAAAAAGTAAGCTAGAGGAACATCATTTATTACGAGACGCTGTGCTGCATGAAATTAACGAAGACACAGATGTCTCATGCAATGAACTAATAATTACTTTTTTTGCTACAACCCACAGTATTCCAGATTCATACGGTATTGTTGTCGATACCCCTTTCGGAAAAATCGTCCATACTGGAGATTTTAAATTTGATTTTACCCCAGTAGGAAAAGAACCCGATCTCATCCGTATGGGTGAAATTGGTAAAGATGGCGTGTTGTGTTTATTATCCGATAGTACAAATAGTGAAATACCTGGCTTTTCAATGTCAGAACAATTAATTGGGAAAAACATTGTAGATATCGTACAAAAGCAAAAAGGCAGAGTCATTTTTGCTACGTTTGCATCGAATATTTATCGACTACAAGAAGCGATTAAAGCATCTGTCCTTACAAACCGAAAAGTTTGTATGATCGGGAGAAGTATGGAAAAAAACATTGCATTAGGCAGGGAACTTGGATACATAAGTGCACCTCCTGAAACCTTTATAACGGCTCATGAAATAAAAGGGTACCCAGCAAATGAACTTACAATTTTATGTACAGGCAGTCAAGGAGAGCCGTTTGCAGCACTATCAAGAATAGCAGAAGGAAGACATAGGTACATTAGTGTTATTCCAGGGGACGCTATCATATTTTCTTCATCACCAATCCCAGGTAATGGGGTAGCGGTTAATCGTGTGATCGATAAATTGGTAAGATCCGGTGCTGAAGTAATTAATCATAAATTAAGTGACATCCATACATCAGGTCATGGTGCGCAAGAAGAACAAAAGCTTATGATTCGTTTAATGAAACCAAAATACTTTCTACCCATACACGGAGAATTTAAAATGCAAAAAATGCACCAATCATTGGCCATCCAATGTGGCGTAGCCAAAGAGAATACATTCCTTTTGGACAATGGGGATGTTTTAGGTATTAACTTCACCGGTGCACATATTGAGAATAAAGTACCAGGGTCTTCTGTTTATGTAGACGGAAGCAGTATTGGTGAAGTTGGGCGCAGTGTTCTACAAGAACGAAAAGTATTATCTGAACACGGGATGATCTCTATCTTTATCTTGCGCAAAGACGGAGAGATCATCGGTTTGCCGCAGATTATTTCAAGAGGGTTTGTATATATTAGAGACTCAGAAGAACTTATTAAAGACATTAGAAAAACGATTTTAGAACTCTTAGAAGAAAGACACATTAGTGAATACAAAATTAAAAAATCGCTTTCTGACTTTATTTATAAAAAAACAAAGCGGAATCCACTTATCATCTCCAAGTTTATTGAAATATAAAAATACAAGCAGTAAGATTTTCTAAGTAGTTCGGTTATGAAGTAGGGAACTCGAATTAACAAGCTAAATCACATATTTATTACACAACTTAATTGCATAAGAAAACGCAGATTTTTAACATTAAAGGGTTCCGTTTTGAGGTGAAAATCCTATAAATGACAATAAAAAAAGCGCAAGGCGCGCCCGCCTATCGGCGCGTCGATTAAAACCCGCCACGTCCTGTGGCGAACATCGACATCAGCACATCCTGTGCAAGTCAAGCATAAGCAAGTCGGCTGGAAGGTTGTTCTTTGACTTTCCAGACGGATTGGCTTATACCATAGAGCCGATGGCGCCCGGAGCTAGGCACTAAAACTTGGTAAAAACTTTTATACTTTCTTATCTTTGAACAAAAGCGTGCAATCTGACAACAGATTTGACACCTCTTTGACACCCATAAATAAAAAGAAAGAGTGAACCCTCAAGGACCAAGAGATGAGGGAATCAGCATGGTTTAATAAATAAGCGGAGAAATTTCTCTTAATTACGAAATAGCACTTAAAATAGCTTAAATAGACGGAAGAATTCCGACTATTTACACAAAAAACGTCAAAATGGATCATTTTGCATTGCTTAAGCGGAAAACCTCCGCTTATATACCCCGAACCAAGCCTTATTACGTAATTTAACCGGAAAATCTCCTCTTAATTTAACTATCAATGGTTACTAAATTTAGGAGATGACTTCTGATGTATTTAGAAATATCGTAAGAATGGACATCCCAATTGACACTTAATTTTGAGTGTCCAATAAGCATTGTCCTTTAAATTTATTTTGTCATTAGTGGTTTTATTTTACTATAAGAGGTATTATAAATCCCTATATAAAAGGAAATGGCATACATCGATTCGTATGCCATTTCTAATGTCAATTTTCCGTTATGTACCTCAAAACGGAAAGGTTTATTTTAACATCTCTGCGTTTTTCTATTGCTACTGTTTATTTTTTCATCTACCACCACCCGATAAGTTAAGAGTAAATACTTCAATGTATGATTCCTTATTTATCCTTTACTATAAGTTTAATATCTTGTATCTTCCATTTTTTAGTCTTGTCATTACGCCCTAACGCCTTTATCATTACCGTTTTCCTCACTCTTGTTATAAGTAACTAAAAGACTGAATATTAAGATAATTACAACCATAACTCTAACTATTTCACAATCATTACTGGACACTTTGCTTTTTTTGCAACTTGGTGACTAACACTACCAAGTACCATTTCCTGTAGCACATTTAACCCTCTACTACCTAATACGATGACATCCGTTTGTAGTTCTTTAGCTAATTGAAGAATTTTTTGGACTGGTTCCCCACGTATAATGATAATTTCATAATTCACGCCTGCTTCTTTTGCTTTCTCTTCTATGGTTCGAAGTTTTCCTTGTCTTTGTTCAGATACTTCACCTAAATCCCAATTACGTAAAATATCATGTTTTGAGTGATTTCCATCTACTACATATAATACGTTAATTTTCGATTCTGAATCGATCTTCGCTAACTCTATTGCTTTTTCTGCCGCTCTAAAAGAATGTACAGAACCATCAGATGCAACTAGTATCTTTTTAAACAAATCTGATCCCTTCTCCCCTTTTACTAAAATTATACAATGAAAAGGAAGGTAATTAAAGCGCTTTCATAAAATTTAAAATAGCCTATATAAGAGGAATCTCTACTCTAGGCTATTTCACAATCAGGACTGGACAATTTGCACGTTTAGCAATTTTATGACTTACACTCCCTAACACCATTTCTTGCAGAGCATTTAAGCCTCTACTCCCTATTACAACTACGTCAAATTGATTTTTATTCGTATATTCTACAATTGCTGGACCAGGTTCTCCTTGTAACATTTTTATTTCATACTGAATCTCTGATTTTTTTACCTTTTCCTCTATATTCCTGAATCGCAGTTCCTTTGTTCCTGTTATGTCTATATTATTCCAATTTTGTAATACCTCAGATTTCGCTTTTGACGTATCAGCTACATAAACTACAACCACTTTCGATTCAGAATCACATTTTGCTATTTCAATCGCTTTATCTACTGCACGTGTAGAATGTTCGGATCCATCCCATGCTAAAAGTATGTTTTTAAAAACGTTGATCAACTCCTTATTAATGTGTACTTAATTTATCAATAAGATCAGAACTTGATTTATTTAATCCTAGTATTTCCACATTTACTCCTTTTTCTTCAAACTTACGTACAATCTTATCAATTGCAGCAACTGATGAGTCATCCCATAAGTGAGATTGATTTAGATCTAAAATTACATGTTCCTTATTTTCGATATCATAGTTAAATGATTCTAAAACCTCAGACACAGAGGCAAAGAAAAGTTCTCCTTTAAATTCATAAACGACACGATTGTCTTTGACTATTTTTTTCACCTTAACTTTAGAAATTTTTGAAACAAAAAATACTGCACTTAATAAAACTCCGGTTAAAACACCGATAGCTAAATCATGAGTAAAAATAACAGTAACTACGGTAACAACCATTACTATAGTGTCCGTTAAGGGTACAATTCGTAGTGTACGTAACGAGTTCCAGTCAAAAGTACCTATTGACACCATGAACATTACCCCGACCAAAGCCGCCATTGGAACTTTGGCAACAAGATCTCCTAAAAATACAATCAAAAGTATTAAGAACACACCAGCAACCAACGATGATAACCTGCCTCTACCCCCAGATTTCACATTTATAACTGATTGCCCAATCATTGCACACCCTGCCATTCCACCAAAGAAACCTGCTGCTATATTAGCAATCCCTTGTCCTCTTGACTCTTGATTTTTATTACTTGGAGAGTCAGTTAAGTCATCAACAATTGTGGCAGTTAATAGTGTTTCAACTAATCCAACTATGGCTAAACCGATAGCATATGGAAAGATGATTGCTAATGTTTCAAAGGATAAAGGTACAAGTGGAAAAACAATATTCGGAAAAGCCTTGGATAATTGACCCATATCTCCAACCGTCCTCACTTCACTTCTAGTTAACAATGCGATGGAAGTAATCACGATAATAGCTACAAGTGCAGACGGAATGACATTGGTTAGGTATGGAAGAAGATAGATAATTGCAAGAGCGCCTACAACCATGGCATACATTTCCCAGCCCTCACCTATGAAATGTTGAAGCTGAGAAGTAAAAATTAAGATTGCAAGTGCATTTACGAACCCGACCATCACTGAACGAGGTATAAACTTCATAAATTTAGCTAATCTTGCAACACCAAATGCAATCTGTATTATTCCGGTTAAGATAGTAGCTGCTAGAAGATAATTGAGTCCATGATCTGCTACCAAATCGATCATGAGTAGGGCCATTGCTCCTGTTGCAGCCGAGATCATTCCTGGTCTTCCCCCAACAAATGCAATGATAACTGAAATAACAAATGAGGCATACAGACCAACCATTGGATCTACACCAGCAATGAGCGAGAACGCAATGGCTTCAGGTATTAATGCAAAAGAGACCACAACCCCGGCTAGAAGGTCACCCTTGATGTCACCGAACCACGTTTCTTTTATGTTCATTTAGCTCACCCTTCAAAATTTGTAATTGATGTTAGTGTCCCCATATAAAAAAATGAGATGACTGGTTACTTCAAAAAAAAAATAAAATAACAAAAAAACCCATAAAAGTTTATGGATTTTAGTAAAATGGGCTTATACATAATTGTACTAAAAGTTAATTTTTTAAAGGTTACCAATTCATTACTTTATTTTACAATTAAAACTGGACAATTCACTCGCTTTGCTACTTTATGGCTCACACTGCCCAATACCATCTCCTGCAGCGTGTTTAACCCGCGACTTCCTATAACAACCAAATCAAAATGGTTTTGATTTGCATATTCAACAATTGATGGACCTGGTTCGCCATGTAACATAGTGACCTTATATTCAATACCTTTTTCGATAAACCTTTGTTCTGTTTCTTTCAGTCTCGCTTTTCGTTCCATTTCTACTGTCACTTTATCAACATTGTGTAACACATCAGATTTTGAAGTTGATGGATCAACAATATATACAATTTCAAGTTCTGCTTTTGGATTACTTGATGCAATATATACAGCCTTTTCTGCTGCACTAATTGCATGTTTTGATCCATCTGAAGCAACTAAGATTTTAGTAAACATGCGCTTATCTCCTACTATGTAAGTGAGGATAATGGACAACCAGTATCCTCATATATTTTAATGCCCTGATAATTTTGCGCCTGGCTTATCATGTACTGCCAAACGATTCACCAATGTCGAACTAGGTTCATTTAGCCCAATGATTTTAACCTCAGTATTATTCTCTCTAAACTTAATGACGACTTTATCTATAGCAGCCACAGCAGAATCATCCCATACATGTGCCTGTGAAAAGTCTATTTCGACTTTGCTTATTTCTTCTTTCAAGTCGAAACTATTAACTAAATCCGTAACTGAAGCAAAAAAGACTTGACCCGTCACTCGGTACAATCTTGTTTCACTTCCTTCAACTAACACACTCGAAACATGTACCTTTGATATTTTTGCAACAAAGAATATAGCACTTAAAATAATACCCGCAAATACACCTTTTGATAAATCATGGGTAACGACTACTGTCACAACAGTCACGACCATAACTATCGAATCAGTTAATGGTGCCTTGTGTAATACTTTCAGAGAAGACCAATCAAATGTACCTATGGATACCATGATCATAACTCCAACTAATGCGGCCATTGGGATTTGAACAACAACTCCACCAAGGACCATGATTAAAAATATTAAAAACACACCGGCGACAAGTGATGAAAGTCTTCCTCTTGCACCTGATTTAACGTTAATAACCGCTTGACCAATCATCGCACATCCTGCCATACCACCAAAGAAACCAGTAACAACGTTAGCAATACCTTGGCCACGGCTTTCTTTATTTTTGTCACTGCCTGTATCTGTCATGTCATCCACAATAGAAGCAGTCAACAGTGACTCTAACAATCCAACAATAGCTAATGCGAGTGAATATGGAAAAATAATCGTTAATGTCTCAAGATTAAACGGAACCATCGGAATTGCAAACAAAGGCAACGCTTGCGTTAGTTCACCCATATCTCCAACAGTTCGAACACCGCTCCCTGTAAAAATAGCTATTATTGTAATAACAATAATCGCAATAAGTGGTGAAGGAACAGCCTTCGTGAAACGCGGAAGCAAGTATATAATAATTAATGCCCCCGCAACCATTGCATACATTGGCCATGATTCACCAACAAAGGCTGGTAATTGAGCCATGAAGATAAGAATAGCTAACGAATTCACGAATCCGACCATAACTGATCGTGGAATAAACTTCATGTATCGTGCTAATTTAAGCACACCAAAAACAATCTGAAGGATTCCAGTTAATATAGTCGCAGCAAATAAATACTGCAAACCATGGTCTGCAACCAATGTAACCATGAGAAGAGCCATTGCACCTGTCGCTCCTGAGATCATTGCAGGTCTTCCACCTACAAACGCGATGACCACAGCAATAATAAAGGCGGTATAAAGCCCAACCATTGGGTCAACCCCCGCAATTATCGAAAAAGCAATTGCTTCTGGGATTAAAGCTAAGGCAACAACGATTCCAGCAAGTGTATCGCCTTTTATGTTACCAAACCATTCTTGTTTAATTGTCTCTAAATTCAAAAGAACACCTCTTCCTATTTTTTAGAATGACTTTCAACTCTCATGAAAGTCGGGACCGTTGTGAACAAGTGAATCTTATCACAAATTCACAAACTATGAAATTAGGATGTAAGCGTACCTCATGGTTTTTATTCTCTATAAATCTCTTAATATCTTCCACTTGCTTTATTTTTCACAAAACCGACACATATTTAAAAGAAAAAAAATTCAAATAATTCATTTACATTATTAAATAAGCCGATTGGAGCAATACTATTTAAACAAAAAGACACCCTTGATTGTTATCAATGATGATACACTCAAGGGTGTTTTGTTTTAAACAATTTTAAGTTTTTATTATTGGCTTTTCCGCCAGTAATGCGGATACCGCTCCTAAAGCTGGAAAGATCATCATTACCAGTAGAATTTCATTATAACCACCAAAAAAGTCATAAAATATCCCAAAAGGTAATGGTCCAAACGCAGAACCTATTACCATAACTGACATTGCTAAACCTTTAATGCTTCCAATATGCTTCCGACCAAAAAAGTTTGGCCAAATCACATTTAATGCAATTCTTTCAACTCCACCTACAATACCCCAAAGAACACCAAACGCTACCGCGAGTATGATAGATTTTGAGAAAATAAGGAGTAAGAGAAAAAGAATTTGTCCTATAAAAGTAACAACCAACATGTAATTGGCCTGAATTTTTTCTAAAATAAATCCTGATAATACTGTAATTGGGAAGCCAACAATTGCCATTAGACTAAGCACGGTGGCTGCAAGAGCTGGTGAGAGTTCATTACCAGTAAAAATTGACAACAAGTGAAATGTTAATCCTGTATTCACCATTGCGGGAATACTTACGCAAAATAACAATAGCCAAAAGGTTTTTGTTTTCTTTGCTTCGGATAGGGACCAACTTTCTTCTTCAACTGGTACACTTTGCTTTAATGTCGTTTTGTTAGTTTGTCTATTATCAGGAAGTAAACCTATATCTTCTGGTTTATTTCTGACAAAAAATAAGGTTAATGGGACAAATATTATTAATAAAAGGAATCCCCATATTCTCCAAGTATGCTGCCATCCCCATTGTTCAATCATCCAAAGGTTTAATAAAGGAAATGTTGCTGAACTTAAAAATCCACCTATTGCCATTAAACTAAAGGCTCTTCCCCTTTTTTCAATGAACCACTGTGGGACCAGTGTGTTTGGAACTAGTGTCATAGATCCTTGCCCAAATAGACGAATAAGAAAGAAACCTATAAACAGCATGACTGAATTCGTTACGGTACTGTTAAAAAAACACGCTAGCGCTAATGCTGATGCAACAAATACCATTGCAAACCGTTGACCGTACTTATCAATATAACGTCCAACAACAATCATCAATAAACCTGCAAGTAATGTCGCAAATGAATATACTGACGAAACAACCGAGCGACTCCAACCAAAATCTGCAAGATAATAATCTATAAATACTGCATTAGAATAGGTCTGTCCTGGACCGGAAAAGAAAACACCTAAAGCCCCCATCATCACTATAATCCAGCCATAATAAAAAGGTGTCTGAACGGTTTTATGTAAATTTTTTTGTTTTGCTAGCGCTCCCAAATAAATCCACCTCTTTTCATTTTATCATTATAGCACGATTTTTTTGGTTGATTAGTTATAAAAACGAGTAAACGAGTCTGATATTCGACTAGATTTGGAAAAGAGAAAGTAAGAATAAGATGCACTGTGAATAAAAAAACGCACTAGAAAAGATCTCTCTAGTACGTTTTGTTATTTATAATCAGAAGAAGAGGGGTTCGCCCTCTCTCTATGCATACATCTTATTCTCTTCATTATTGAAGAAACTCTTCATCGCATGGAAAACGTCTGCTTTTTGTTTGAGGATAAAGTAACGAAATTTCTCATCTGAAATGTTTTTATACGCGGACATTAGTGTTGAATGACGGTTATACTGGTTGACTTCACCATACCCAAACATATTAGAGACTTTCATAATCTCTGTCACAAGTTTTACACACCGAGCATTATCTGAAGTTAAATTATCACCATCTGAAAAGTGGAATGGGTAGATGTTATATCTGGATGGTTGGTATTTGCCATCAATTAATTCAAGTGCTTTTCGATATGCTGATGAACAAATCGTTCCCCCGCTTTCCCCTTTAGAGAAAAAGTCCTCTTCCGTAACTACTTTTGCTTCTGTATGATGTGCGATAAATTCGATCTCAACTGTTTCGTACTTTGTCCGTAAAAACCGTGTCATCCAGAAGAAGAAGCTTCTCGCCATATATTTCTCCCAGATTCCCATGGATCCGCTTGTATCCATCATTGCCAGAACGACTGCTTTTGAGTCAGGTTTCACAACCTCATTCCATGTCTTAAACTTTAAATCTTCAGGATAAATCGGATGAAATTTTGCAGTACCACTCATTGCATTTCTTTTATACGCTGATAACATCGTTCTTTTCTTATCAATATTACCCATTAACCCTGTTCTTCTTATATCATTAAACTCAATCTCTTCAATAACGTTTTCGTCTCTTTCTTTTTGCTGTAAATTAGGTAATTCTAATTCTTTAAACAATGCATCTTCTAGTTCCATTAATGAAACTTCTGCTTCGTAATAATCTTCTCCTGCTTGGTCTCCCGCTCCCTGACCTTTTCCAGGACCCTTCTGCCCTTCACCCGAACCATCTCGTGCGACAACATCACCTACTTGACTTTCTCCATCCCCTTGGCCAACATGTTTATTTTTATCGTAGTTGTAGCGTATCTTGTATTCATCCAAGGATCTAATCGGAATTTTTACAACATCTCGCCCATTCGACATAATGATGTTTTCCTCTGTAATTAGATCAGGTAAATTACTTTTAATTGCTTCCTGGACCTTTTCTTGATGCCTTTTTTGATCATCGTGGCCTTTTCGGTGGAGGGACCAATCTTCTCTTGAAATCGCAAAGTTTTTTTCGTTTCCGTTTGTCAACTTTATCCCCTCCTACATTTTTATTAATTTTTTTAATATAAAATTGCACGTTTCCACCTCTATTTTCATACATTATCTTGACGGATTTTTAAAAACATTATCTACATATAAAGTGGATTACTCTATCCTATGCAAGAAAGAAGAATTATTGACAAATAATTTGAAAATTGAGTTAGTATCCACTAAAATTAGACAAGTTGTTGATAAGAGTTATCAGCTTAAAACGTTTTTTTAGGATAAGAGTCCTGCTAGGGGTTACTTAGCAGGGAATCTAACTTATTTCGATTTTGCGAGTGGCAAGCCTGAAAAAAAGGACAGACCCAAATGGCCTGACCTTGCTTTCACACTATCTATTTAATAGACTTCCAACATAGCGAAGTAGTTCGTTAGCAGATGTAGAGTTATAACCATGTTCATCAATTAATCTTGCTACAACCTCATTCACTTTTTTCAATTGTTGCTCATCCGGTGTTTTACTTGAAGTTGTTATCTTCACAATATCTTTTAAATCTGCAAATAACTTTTTCTGAATCGCTTCTCTTAAGCGTTCATGAGATTTGTAATCAAACCTTTTACCTTTTCGAGCATAAGCAGATATTCGAATCAAAATTTCTTCACGGAACGCTTTTTTTGCATTTTCGGATATACCAATTTGCTCCTCAATGGAACGCATTAGCTTTTCATCTGGATTCATTTCCTCTCCAGTCAATGGATCTCTTAGTTTATTTTTGTTGCAATATGCTTCGACATTATCTAGATAGTTATCCATTAACGTTTTCGCAGATTCTTCATAAGAATAGACAAATGCTTTCTGTACTTCTTTTTTAGCGATATCGTCATACTCTTTGCGCGCTACAGAAATAAAGTTCAGATAACGATCACGGTCCTCATTTGATATAGAAGAGTGATGATCAAGACCTTCTTTTAGTGAACGTAATACGTCTAGTGCATTTAATGAAGGAATTTCTTTTCGAATGATAGTTGATGATATTCTGTTAATAACATAACGCGGATCAATTCCACTCATCCCCTCATCGGAATGTTCTTTCTTTAACTCATCAACATCAACTGAATTAAAGCCTTCAACACTTTCTCCATCATATAATCTCATCTTCTTAACCAGATCAATATCACCTTTTTTAGGAGCCTTTAAGCGGGTTAATATTGTAAACATAGCTGCAACACGCAGAGTATGTGGTGCAATATGAACATCGCTAACATCACTTTCACTAATCATTTTTTGATAGATTCTCTCTTCTTGACTTACTTTGAGGTTATAAGGAACAGGCATTACGATAATACGAGAGTGTAAGGCTTCATTCTTTTTATTAGCAATAAATGACCGATATTCCGTTTCATTTGTATGAGCGACAATGAGTTCATCTGCGGAAATTAGAGCAAAACGTCCTGCTTTGAAATTACCTTCTTGTGTTAAGGATAATAAATGCCATAAAAATTTCTCATCACATTTAAGCATTTCTTGGAATTCCATCATACCACGGTTTGCCTTATTCAACTCACCATCGAATCGATAGGCACGCGGGTCTGACTCAGAACCATATTCAGCAATTGTTGAAAAGTCGATACTACCCGTTAAATCGGCAATATCCTGTGATTTAGGATCAGAAGGACTGAATGTACCTATCCCTGTTCGTTTATCCTCAGATAAGAAAATGCGCTCTACTTTTACATCTTCAATTCTGCCACCATACTCTTGTTCAAGTCGCATCATATTAAGAGGGGAAAGGTTTCCTTCGATTCTTACTCCATATTCATTATAAAAGTCTTGTCGTAAATTGTGTGGTATTAAATGAAGTGGATCTTCATGCATCGGACAGCCTTTAATTGCATAGACAGCTCCTCTTTCATTATGAGAATAAGTCTCTAGCCCTCTTTTTAACATCGTAACAAGCGTTGATTTACCACCGCTTACTGGACCCATAAGTAATAAAATTCTTTTTCGGACATCAAGTCGTTTTGCTGCTGGATGAAAATATTCCTCGACAAGACGTTCAAGGGCTTCTTCTAAGCCATAAAGTTGATGATCAAAAAATTTATACTTTCTTTGCCCATTCACATCTTCAATCCCTGCGTCTTTAATCATATTGTAAACTCTTGAGTGAGCTGATTGTGCCACTATTGGGCGTTCTTTGATAATCTCTAAGTAATCAGCGAAGGTACCTTCCCACTTTAAACGTTGTTCTTCTTCACGAAGCTGTTCGACTTTCTTTAAAATATCCATATGGGCCTCCTCCAGGTTTTAGGTTGAGTGCATGTTACTACACTTTATGCGAGGATGTCCGGTATCATTCGTTAGAAAATATAAAAAAACGCTACTATTCGTGGGACATCAGGATTCACAAGATGTATAGTAACAATTAAAATTTCCGATTTTTAATTTAGCTAGACACATTAATTCTTTCTTTTCAAACCATAAAGATATTTCAGACTAGAACTCCTGCTATGAACTGAAATATCCCTTTAGAATATGTTCTATTTAAAGAATCGTGCATATCTCAAATTTGATATACTATATGCAGAAGAACATAAGCGCTGGACGTAGATAGACAAAGACACGAAGTTATACACTACCTTACAATTTTATAAATCCCTTAACAAAAAAATAATAATTTGTCCAGTTTTCATTCACATGGCACTTTCATTAAGTTATAATAAAACTATATTGTGTTTTGTTTGGGTAATATAGTAATAAGGAGGAATACAAATGAAACTAATTCTTATTTTAGGTGTCACCTTAGCATTTTTATCAGCCATTTTCACTTCTGGATACGATGATAAGCCAGGTGTAAAAAAATAATGTATGTAATCTAAAAATGACCTTCGTCCAGTTAGTTGACGAAGATCATTTTTATTATTATGACAGTCCAGGATAATTCTGTTGCCTTAGGGCTTCATACACTAGAATGGCAGCAGTATTTGATACATTTAACGACCTTATATTTTCAGTCATTGGCAGTCGTAAACAACGTTCTATATTATTCTCAATTAGTTCCTTTGGTAGCCCCGTTGTTTCTCTTCCAAAAACAAAGAAATGTTCTTTTGTTTCATCACTATAATCAAATGTTGAATGTGGCTTTTTACCAAATTTCGTAATGAAGTAGAACTCTCCATCTTTATTTGTTTCCAACAATTCCTCTAAAGAGTCATAATACTGGATGTTTACATATTGCCAATAATCTAATCCAGCTCGTTTTAGCATTTTGTCATCTGTTGAAAAACCTAATGGCCGGATTAAATGTAATGTTGTATTCGTTCCTGCACAAGTACGGGCAATGTTACCTGTATTTGCTGGAATTTGTGGTTGATATAATACGACATGCAGACCCACACTACTCACCTCGGTGTTATTATACACTTAAAGCTAAAAAAATTAAAACAACTCGTCTAATCATGATCTACAATAGTAAAAAATTTATATTTAATGTTTGGTGTATAGGCAGTTGAGTCTTCATAGTTCCAGTACCTCAATCTGCTATTTGTCGTATGCGCATTCACTAACGGCATATTATCATGATCTTTCGCGACCACTATAGTCGTATGATCAAATCGTCCATCTCCTTGAAAATCATAACAAATAACATCTCCTAACAATAAATCGCTTGGTGAAGAAACCTCTTTTGCTTGCAAACCAGATTTTGAACCACTTAAATACCATCGAAACGAATGAGCTACTGACCAGCTGTAGCTCCAATTATTATTTGCCATCCACCAGCCTTTACTCCTATTTGGCTGACCCGTCATAGGCGCACCACCTGCATGTAAGCATTGAGATATAAAATTAGTACAATCTACATCAAACTTTTTATAGTTGGAATTATAGCTATTCCACCATCTCTCAGCATAACGAACAGCTTCCAAGCGGTTATATTTAAAGGCCCTAGATTCTCTTGTATCGCTTTCTCTTTCAAGTGGCTCAAAGTCAAACTCCTCTTTTTTAATTACCTCACTATCCTTTATAAGTTCATTTGACTCGAAAATGGCGCTTCTTTCCTCACAGTATTCTTCTAAATATAGTTTCTCGTTTTGGTTAATTAAAAATTGATAATGTACCAGATAGGTAATGTGAATTTGGTTATCAAATTTGTTTTTTCCCAGTATCTGCCCTTCTGCTCGGCATTTCAAAATTTCTGAATTTCGCTTTCTACACAATTCCTTTTTCTGTATTACATATACCATATCCTCTTTTGGTAGGTCATTACGAAAACTACCTACATACGACGCAACTCGCGACTCTATTCGTTTTATAATCGTTTTCCTTATCGACAACGTAATCACCAACCTTTTTAGGTTTGTTACTACACAATATGATTTGAAATGGTTTTTATACTGAATTAACAAAACTGATTGAGTCACTAGCAATGCGCAGTGCGTCCGGAGCTAGACAGTGAACAAAATTAAACATTTTACACTTTGTCACCTTAATACAAAAAGGATTTACCGCAAATGGCAAGTCCTTTTATACATTATTTAGTTAGCATCATGAGACCAGCCTCAATTTCCTTATGAACTTCTTCATCGATTTCAGAGATTTTCGCTTCTTCTAGTTCATTAACTATCATCTTATTGCCTATTTTTCCTAGAGCCCAAGCAGCAGTTCCTCTGATTACAGGTCTTGGATCCGATTTTAATAAGAGAAGTAAATCAGGTATTGCTGACTCATCTTTAAAGTGAGCAAGGGCTATTATGGCATTTCTTTGAATCGGCTTCTTTCCACGCCATGATCCAGATATGGGGCCAAATTTCTCTTTAAAATCCCGGTTACTAATGTGTAAAAGCGGCTTTAAAACTGGTTTTACAATGTCAGGATCTGGTTCCATTTCTGGATGAAAATGAAAATCCATACCTTTATTTTTAGGACATACCGTTTGACAGGTGTCACACCCATAAATACGGTTGCCAATTTTCACTCTATATTCTTCCTTTAAAAAGCCCTTTGTCTGAGTTAAAAAAGCGACACATTTATTCGAATCGAGTTGTCCACCTTGAACAAGCGCACCAGTTGGGCAAGCTTCAACACATTTATTACAGGTACCACACTGATCTTCGATAGGTGTGTCTGGTGGAAAAGGAATGGTCGTTATCATTTCACCTAAATAAACATATGAACCAAACTCAGGTGTAAGGATTGCGCAGTTCTTACCGCTCCAACCTATTCCTGCTCGTTCTGCAACAGCACGGTCTGAAAGCTCGCCAGTGTCAACCATTGATTTCATTTTCGCACTAGGTACTTTCTCTAGTATAAACGCTTCTAATTTTTGCAAGCGGTCTCGAAGCACATGGTGATAATCTTGTCCCCATGATGCCCGGCAAAAGATACCTCGTCGTTCATTCCTTGTACTTTTCGGGGCATCCTTCATTTTTGAAGGATAGGCAAGTGCAATCGCAATGATAGATTTTGCCTTCGGTAGCAAGAGCTCTGGATTTGTCCGTTTATCAATATCTGGTTCTTCAAACCCCGATTGAAACCTTCGCTCTTGCTGGACAATTAATCTTTCTTTAAGCTCTTCAAATACACCTGCACTCGCAAAACCGATTTTATCAATACCAATTGATTTACTATATTCAATAATTTCTTTTTTAAATTTTCCTGCATCCATTTGAGGCAAACCTCCTTTCAATTTTTATAAACGAATACCCTTCATTTTAAAACTAATAATCCCTATGGTAAACTACCTGTAATGATGTTTGGAGGGAGAAATAATGGAAATTACGATCACAGAAGAAATAAAATCGCTCATCCCTAATTTTAAATTAGGAGTGATACACTATTCAAATACGACTATCGATCAATCACCACAAATGTTAAAAGGAAGATTACAACTATTTCAAGAATCCATTTACTTTGATTTAGAAAACAAATTAGTAACAGATATCGAAGGAATAATGGAATGGAGAACACTTTTTAAAAAAGTGGGGACAGATCCTAGTCGATATCGTCCTTCTGTAGAATCACTATATCGCCGGATAAAAAAACAAGATTATTTATCTACTATCAATTCTGCAGCGGATTTGAACAACTTTTTTTCTTTACAATATGAGGTTCCAATTGGCATTTATGATGCAGACAAAATTAACGGAAAGATTACACTAAAAATCGGGTCTAACAGTGATCAATATCCTGCAATAAATGGACGATTAATTAACATGGAGAAAAAGCTCGTGACTTGTGATGCTATTGGCCCATTTGGTAGTCCATATATTGACTCAAACCGTACTGCAGTTAATGAAGACACGAAAAACGCTATCCAAATTATCTATCTTAAGCCTTCTCTAGATACGGAACAGTGTATGAAATTAGTAGAATCCCTGCAAAATATGTTCATTCAAGTGAATGGTGGCACAGGTCACTTTTCCATACTTACTTAAATTTATTTAGATATTCATTCATACCAAATAGGTCATAAGAAAAGCGCAGGGCGCCCGCCTTTCGGCGACAAGCATAAGACGAGCCGTCTGGAAGGTTGTTCTTTGACCTTCCAGACGGATTGGCTTATGACCTCGAGCCGATGGCGCCCGGAGCTAGACGTAGATAGACAAAGACACGAAGTTATACACAACCTTACAATTTTGTAAATTCCTAAACAATTAAAAAACGCAATGCATCGTTTTACTAAGAAACGAGACACTGCGTTGTGACCTATGTTATGTATGGAGCGGGTGATGAGAATCGAACTCACGACATCAGCTTGGAAGGCTGAGGTTTTACCATTAAACTACACCCGCAAAAATATTATGTTGGTAATTATACCAATGTATCTTACTTTGTGCAACACTTAATTTGATTGTTTATCAAGAAGTGAACAATTATTATTATATCGATTGTTGTCGAAATATGCAACCTTTTTATCAAAAAAAGGGATTTTTATTAAACCTAATCTACTATGAAGACATCGTAAAAAGGAAGAGATTCTATTTTCTCTTCCCGTCTAATACTAAACCCACCACATATTTGACGGCGGATCTTCAATAATAATAGATTTCAAGTTTTTAACGGCTCTTGCGAAACCTTCCTCTATCGACATGAGTGGATCTTCATGTTCAATGCTCACTACAAAGTCATACCCATACGTACGAAGAGCACTCATCATATCTGACCACTCTTGTAGACTATGTCCACAGCCTACCGAACGAAAAGACCATGCTCTAGTTTGGACATTTCCGTATGGTTGCATATCCGTTAAACCGTACATATTCACATTATCTTGGTCAATGTATGTATCCTTTGCATGGAAATGGTGTATCGCATGTTCTTTGCCTAATATTTTTATAGCTGCCACGGGATCGATTCCTTGCCACCATAAATGACTAGGATCTAGGTTTGCGCCAATAGCATCACATGTTTCTTCTCTTAGCTTGAGGAGAGTGTAGGGTGTATGTACTAAAAAACCTCCGTGAAGTTCAAGACCAATTTTCACATTATGTTCTTTTGCAAATTGGCCTAATTCCTTCCAATAAGGAATGAGTTTTTCCTCCCATTGCCACTTGAGGATTTCCCCGTACTCGTTTGGCCATGGTGCAACAGGCCAGTTAGGATAGCTAGCTCCCTCATGATCACCCGCTGTGCCTGAGAAACAATTAACAACCGGGACGTTCATTAAGCTTGCCAGTTTAATTGTTTTAACTAGTGCATGATGTGATTCTTTTGCAAAAGTAAGATCAGGTGAGATGGGATTACCATGACAACTAAAAGCACTAATCTCTAGTCCTCTTGACGTAATTTCCTTTAAGTAATTTGTGCGCTTTGCATCGTTCTCAAGCAATTCATCAACCATACAATGGGCATTACCTGGATATCCCCCTGTTCCAATTTCTACTGCATTCAGTCCTGCGTTTTTAACATAGTCGAGCATTTCCTCAAAGTTTTTCTGTGAAAATAATACTGTGAATACACCTAATTTCATGTGTAGTCCTCCTATTTAAATCGGATACTTTTCCCCGTTTCACTACTTTTATAAATGGCACTGATGATTTGCGATACTTGTAATGCTTCCATTGGTTTTACTACTAGCTCCTCCAACCCTAAACAGCTGTTGATAAAGTTCAAGCCTTGCGGATAACTAGGATCTTCATCACCTGGCACCCACTCTGCGTTGCTATTCAATAACATTCCATGCTTTGCTTGATTTAAATGAAATGGAAATAAATCCACCCCACCTGTTTCACCTGAAATACTTACACATTCCTCATCACCCTTTATATTTGCAGACCATGATGTTTCAAAAAGCATGGATGAACCATTTTCAAATCTTATGTAAGCAGTAACATGATCATCAACTTCAAATGTCTTATGATCAAAGCTTCCCCATAAATTCACCTGATTCGGCATTTTACTCAATTTGTTATAGGTTGTACCAATCACTTCTACTGGGGTAGGATTACCTAATAACCAAAGGGACAAGTCTAAAAAGTGACAACCATAGTCAATCAAGCTTCCTCCACCCTGAAGCTCTTTGTTTGTAAAAACGCCCCAACCAGGAACTTTCCTTCTCCTTAGTGCTTTCACTCTTGCAACTAATGGTCGGCCTATTTCGTTTTCTAGGACAGCCTTTTTAGCAGCCTGTGATTCTCTCATAAACCTGTAGTGGTACGCAATTGCTAGAACCTTTCCTGACTTTTCTGATGCGTTAATCATAGCTTGACATTCTTCAGGAGTTATTGCCATTGGTTTTTCACAAAAGACATGCAACCCGGCTTCTAGTGCGGCAATTGTCATTTCGGCATGAAATTTATTAGGTGTACAAATCGTAACAGCATCAACTTCTTGAAACATATCACGGTAATTTGAATACACCTTTGAGATATTGTAGTTTTCTGCAACAGATTTTGCTGTTGCTTCGTTTAAGTCACTGATTGCATTAATCGTCACTTTGTCATTTATCTTTATAAAGGTTGGAATATGGCGAGTTTGCGCTATTCCTCCAACTCCAATAATGCCCATTCGTAGTTTTTGCATTCCCACACCTCGACTACATTCTAACAATTTGTTTTGTTTCATTTGATTCAAGCGCGGAAATCACCACTTGAAGAGATTTCATCCCTTCTTCACCTGTTACTGGTGGTTGCTCATCATAAATGATCGAGTTAACAAAATGTTTTATTACTTGTGTATCTTTTTGTCCACCATCATTATTCGTTTGAATTCCACCAAGCTCGTATTTTACGACCTCACCATTTTTATACTGAACAATTAAAGAATGGATCGGGTCATCCTCTAAACGTAGGATTGCCTTTTCACCATATATAATCGTTGAATTATCTTCCTTCGATACGTATGACCAGCTTGCTGCAAGTGTACCAATGATTCCACTCTCTGTCTTTAACACGCATACAGCTGTATCGTCCACATCTGTATTTTCTTTTGCACTTGTTTCAACGAAAGCGGCTACTTCCACAAATTCTTCACCTAATAAAAAACGGAGTAGATCTGTTTTATGAACACCTAGGTCACCCATTGCACCTATAAATGCTTCTTGTTTTCTAAAGAACCAACTATCTTTACCATCTGCACTCCAGCCTTCTGGTCCGCCGTGACCAAATGAAGAACGGAAGCTATAGATTTTTCCTACATCACCGTTTTCAATCAATACTCTCGCTTTTTGATGTGATGGAACAAAGCGCTGATTATGAGCAATCATCAGTTTTTTGTTACTTATATGAGCAGCTTCAATCATCTTTACTGCTTCTTCTCGAGAGGTAGCCATTGGCTTTTCACACAGAACGTGTTTACCTGCATGCAGAGCAGCTATTGAAATAGGTGCATGTAGATAGTTCGGTGTACAAACACTTACAGCCTCAATGCCAGGATCTAACAATAAATCTTCATAATTCGTATAGGCATTTGCATTGTACTTTTCTGCAAATTCGTTCGCACGCTCCGTAACAATGTCACATACTGCAACGATTTCTACTAACTCGTTAAAGGCATACTCAGGCAGGTGACGGTGCTTTGCAATACTTCCGCAGCCAATCACACCAACTTTAATTTTTTCCATTGGATTATTCCCCCTATTTATTCCCTTTCATTTCTTCAAGAGGTTTAGCATTTCCATAAATTGGCTTTAGATTCCCATTCGGCTTTGCCCATGTTACCGCATTCGTAATAACACGCTGAATTTCTTTGTGATAATAGGTAGGATACGTTTCGTGCCCTGGGCGGAAATAAAAAATCTTACCATTTCCGCGTTGATAGGTACATCCACTACGGAATACTTCTCCACCTTCAAACCAGCTAACCATTACTAATTGATCAGGTACCGGTATATCAAAATGCTCTCCATACATTTCTTCTTTTTCAAGTTCTATGTATTCTCCTAATCCCGTTACTATTGGATGACTTGGGTCCACAATCCAGATTCTTTCTTTCTCATCCGCTTCACGCCATTTTAAATCACAAGATGTTCCCATTAAAATTTTAAAAATCTTTGAAAAGTGCCCTGAATGAAGAACAATCAGTCCCATTCCTTCTAGTACTCTTTGTTTCACTTTATCTACGATTTCATCTTTTACCTCATCATGTGCAAGGTGCCCCCACCAAATCAGTACATCTGTAGATGTTAATACATTTTCTGTTAATCCATGTTCTGGTTCATCTAATGTAGCTGTTCGAACATTAAAATGTTCATTTCCTAAAAAAGCTGCGATTGCTCCATGAATACCTTCAGGATAAACGGCTCTCACCTCTTCGTCTTTCTGTTCATGACGATTTTCATTCCAAACAGTAACATTCAACATCTAAAGACCTCCATTGTTTTATTTAGAAACCATTGAGTTACGATATTCATTTGGGGTTAACCCTACTACCTTTTTAAATACTTTGCTAAAGTATTTTTCATTTTGATAACCTACATGGTACGCAATTTCATAGATTTTCCTTTTAGGATTTCTAAGTAACTCTTTTGCTTTATCCATCCGAACCCTAGTCAGATAGTCTGTAATCGTTTCATCGAACTCCTGTTTGAATCTCCTTGAAATATACTCTCGACTTAAGAAAAAACGGTCCGCAATTTCTTGGAGATTGATGTCCTGCTGATAATTTTGTCGTAAATAGTCGCCAATTTTTTTCATGCTATTTTCCGCTGCCTGGTACTTTTCGTGCGGGAGCGTTTGGGTCAACGTGTGATTATTCTCTGATAGAAACTGCTTCTTCCATTCATCCACAGCCCTTCCTAACGTTTCGTTTAATAATTCAGGGTCAATTGGTTTTAAAATGTAGTCAAAGCTATTATAAAAAATAGCATTTCTCATGTATTCAAAATCATCGTACCCACTAACCACAATGGTTTTGCTGTTTAGGTTAGATGAGTGAATCCATTTTAAGAGATTAACTCCATCTACTTTTGGCATTATCATGTCGGTAAAAATGACTTCCGGTTTATGCTTTGATATGAGTTTAATAGCTTCTTGACCGTCTTCTGCTTCAAATATCTTGTTAATGCCAAATCTATTCCAGTCCGCTAACAGCAGAAGTCCTTCTCGAACATGCTTCTCGTCATCTATAATAATCGTCTTCATTTCTGTCCACCTTCGACACTTATTGGAAGCATAATCGACACCAAAAAGCCCCCCTCATTTACATTCTTAAGTTGTAAAGTGGCTAGCTCACCATAATAAAGCTTTAACCGAACGTATACATTTTTCAAACCGATATTTGATACTTCTCCACTTTCATTGCGCGAACCTTCTTCAAAATGCTGATAAATTTCTTCAAAACGTTTTTCTGAAACTCCTACTCCATTATCTATCACATTTATTAATAAAAACTCACCTACTTTTACACATTCAACCTTTATACTCCCAACGCCATCGCGGATATCAAAACCATGCTTAAAATAATTCTCGATAATAGGCTGCAAGATCATTTTGGGTATGTTTACATTCGCAGCATCTTCATCAACGGTTATTGAATAATGTAAATGATCACCAAAACGTTCTTTTTGTAAAAGAAGAAAGGCCTTTGTATAGTTAATTTCCTTTATCAATGGAACAATGTCTTCTTCCATATTCATCCCATATCTCATGATTTTTGAAAGATGCGTTATAAGAGTATAGATTTGTGGCACATTATTTTTTAAAGCTACCGTACCAATTGATTGTAATGCGTTATATAAAAAATGCGGATTTATTTGAGATTGTAGAACCTTTAATTGATTCGTTTTATTTTCCAATTCTAGTCTGTATTCTCTATTAATTAAATGATTAACCTTTTCTACCATTTGTTTAAAACGATAGCCTAGTATGCCAATTTCATCTTTTCCTAATGATTCAAATTGGACTTCCATTTTTCCTTCTTCAACTTGCTGAATATTTTGCGAAAGAATTCTGATAGGTGAAGTAATTTTAAAGGATACAAACATTGTGGCTAGAATAACAAGAAGCAACCCGATTATCCCAAACATAATATTAATTTTGGCAACATTGAATGCACTTTCGTACAGTGTCACATAAGGTACCCTTTTAACTAAAAACCACCCACCCGCTGATTCTGGTATTTGATCATAAATCATGACACCATTAAATGAGGCCTCTTTCCATTCCATAGTCCCTTTTTCTTGATTGGAATGTATTACTTTGTTAATCCATTTTTGTTTGTCTTCATTGACTGAAACGTCATTGTTTGAACTATATATAAGCGTTCCATCTGGAGCTAAAAGATAGAATTCCTCAGAGTCATCGTTATAGAGATTTTTACTTATTTCTAAAATGTTTTCTGGTGATAGCTCAAGTGAAATATATGCTAGCACCTCATCCGAAGGAATATTGGTAAACGATCTATGAATGGAAATTTCATTTATACCCGTCTTTGTTATAGGCTGCTTAACATTCATTGATTCAATATACATATTGAACGGACTTTCCTTTGCTTTTAAAAAAGGCTCTTTTTCTGCACCATTCATTTGATTTGAAAACACAACCGTTGAACGTTTAGATGCAGAAACGACCCTATTATCACGAGTAAGCGTAATGTGGACCGCATTGATGTTATCTTCAGCATATAGAATCGTTTGCATAACATTTTTAATAATACCAATAGTTAGATAATTATCGGTATTACTAGACGACCTCAGATAGTTTATAAAGTCAGGATTATTGTAAAGCGATAGCGTTAACCCATTTAATTCATTTATATAGTTTTCTAGATTAACTCTACCTTGATAAAGAAGGTTACTATTCTCTTGAACAACCTGCTTCTCTAAATAGTCTTTCGTATGAAAATAGGTAATAATGATGGAGGTTCCAAAAGGTATGATCGTTGTTATGAGTAAAAGACCTATAAGTTTATTTCTAATGCTTTTCTTAAACATTTTACCTCCCAAAAAAGCAGCGCCATATACACAGTATATAATAAAACTTCAATTAGTGGAGGTTTTACTGTCCCCTTAAGGTGGGATAAAGCGTTCATTTGTTTTTTAAAATAGAAAGCACGTCTATAAAGGACATGCTTTCTTTTAAAAGTATTTTTATTTCAGGTTATCCCATGTCAATTGAAAACGTTCTAAAACAGTTTCATAGTCTATTTTGCCAGCTGCATATTCTTGAATTGTCGCAGCAAATTCCATGTTAGCACCATCTGGCCATCTAAACCAAGTCCAAGGTATGGTTTTATCTGCCGTAGAGTATTCGAGAATTGATTGCCCTAACGCTCCTAAACCAGTTGGTTCGATATTATCGAAAGCAGGAATAAACGCAAATTCTTCAGTTATATAACGCTTTCCTGTGTCTGAAGATACCATCCAGTTTAAGAAAAGTTTTGCTTCCTCTAAATTTTCTGAATTTTTATTCAATACCCAGTTATTAGGTACGCCTACTGGTAGACGATTTGCAGCCACATCATCACTAATAGGAATTGGTAAGAATCCCATTTCAATATCAGGATTAATTTCATAAATCATGTTCTCGGTCCAGTTACCTTGTTGTAGCATCGCAGTTTGACCTGAAGCAAACAAAGTTACTTGAGTATTATAGTCTGTCGTTAGTGGGTTATCGTTTCCAAAGTTAAGCTCCGTATCTAGCACTTCTTTAAATTTCAAGAATTGTTCATTTCCAACAAACGTTTCAGTACCTGCATATAGACCATCAATAAATGCTACAGGATCCTCTTGTTGCGCAAAGCCAATATTTAATAAATGTTGACCAATAACCCACCATTCTCCATATCCTGCAGAGAAGGGAGTGATTTTAGCGCCTTTTAATTTTTCAGCAGCAGCTTTTAACTCTGAAATAGTCGCCGGTGCTTCTGTAATTCCTGCTTGTTCAAATAGTTCTTTGTTATAAATAAACCCGTATCCTTCAAGGTTAACTGGCATACCATAAAGTTTACCATCCGTGTCGGTCATTGGCACCTTACCAATAGGCAGTACATTTTTAGCCCACGGTTCATTTGAAAGATCTGCTAAATGTTCTTTCCAAAGCTCTAATTCCTTAAAGCCACCATTGTTGAAAATATCCGGTTTTTCGCCTGAAGCAAATTTCGCCTTTAACGCTGCACCATAATCAGCGCCGCCACCAACTGTCTCAAGTTTCACTTTGATATTTGGATATTCTGTTTCGAACTCATTTATCATTGCTTGAAGCTGGTCAGCAATTTCAACCTTAAACTGGAAGAAGTTTAGTGTTACTTCTTCATCTGCCGGTTTTGCGTCATCCTTCGGTTTTTCGTCGCTTGTCGTTTCTTTAGAGGATGAGCAACCAGCTATAATTCCAACTACTACTAACATGGATAAAAAAAGAAGAAAAAAACGTTTCATACTTTTGTGACCTCCCTTTACTTTTTTGTTGTTTTGGAAATTATAAAATTGTAAGGTTGTGTAGAACTTCGTGTCTTTGTCTATCTACGTCTAGCTCCAGGCGCCATCGGCTCGAGTTCACAAGCCAATCCGTCCGGATGTTAAAGAACAACCTTCCAGCCGGCTTTACTTATGCTTGTCGCCGAAGGGGGGCGCCTTGTGCTTTTGTTCTTTATATATAAATTTTTGTATCTACCATATTAGTAGTTACAAAGACTTTATAACTATTTAATAGATCCTGACGCAATTCCTTTAATAATGTGTTTTTGTAGAAATAGAAAGAATATCACAACTGGAGTTATTCCAAGCACAAGGGCTGCTAGACCCATATCCCATTGTTTTGTATATTGTGCAAAAAACGAGCTTGTAGCTAATGGAATCGTCCGAAGTTCAGCATCCTGTAATACTAGTAAAGGTAACAAGAAGTCGTTCCAGATCCATAGTGTATTTAAAATGATCACTGTTACTGTTATCGGCTTAAGGAGCGGAAAGACAATTCTCCAGAAAACACCGAATTGACTACAACCATCAATCCTTGCAGATTCCTCTATCTCAATTGGGACCGTTTTCACAAATCCGTGATATAGAAATAATGATAGCGGTACGCCGAATCCAAAATACATGATAACAAGACCAGGAATACTATTCGTTATACCAAGTGTACCACCTAGTTTCATCAGTGGAATCATGACAGTTTGAAATGGAATAACCATAGCCGATACAAACAAGATAAATAATATTTTACTAAACTTCCCTGGTGTTCGAACCATCTTCCAAGCAGCCATAGAGCTTATTACGACAAGGCCGATATTACTAAATACTGTAATCACTAATGAATTCCAGAATGCTCTTGGGAAATTAATCACTTCCCAAACTTTAGCGTAATTTGAATATAAAATTTCCTTAGGCCATGCAGCCGCATCAATTAAAATTTCAGCGAAGCCTTTTACAGAATTGACTAATACGAAGTAAAAGGGAATTAAGAAAATAATCGCTAGTATCACACCAATAATCTCAAGTAAAAAGGTTCTCTTCGTATACCTCTGGTCCATTTAAGCCTCAACCTCCCTCTTTTTGGTAAGCATCACTTGAACAGTAGTGAAAATCGCTACCACCAGGAAGAAAATAATCGATTTCGCCGTTCCTAAACCATATCGATTGTTTTGGAATGCTTCTTGATAAATATTAATAGCTACTGATTGTGTTGAGTTAAAGGGTCCGCCATTTGTTAGTGAAAGGTTTAAGTCAAATATTTTAAAAGCCATAGAAATTGTAAGGAAAAAGCAGATAGTAAAAGCTGGTAATATTAAAGGTATAATGATTTTGGTTAATAAAGTGAAATTAGATGCACCGTCAATTTTAGCCGCTTCTAATAGAGAATTATCTACTCCCTGAAGAGCAGCAATATAAATCACCATCATGTAACCACTAATTTGCCATGCAAATACAATAACAATCCCCCAGAAAGCTGTTTTTTCATCTCCTAACCAAGGTTGTTTAAAAAATGCTAGACCTGTTAAATTTCCTACTGATGCAAATCCCTTAACAAAAATAAACTGCCAAATAAAACCTAATAATAGTCCCCCGATAACGTTAGGGATGAAGAAAACAGTCCGTAATAGATTCCTAGTTTTTAATGCAGCATTTAAAAGCAATGCAAAGCCGAAACCAATGATATTACTTACAACAACAGCAGCAAGCATAAATTTTGTTGTAAATAAGAAAGAATTTAAGAATTTAGGATCACTTGTAAAGACTTTTTTATAGTTCTCAAATCCTACCCACTCGACAACTGAACTAACTCCATTCCATGATGTGAAAGAATAATAGACCCCCATAACGAAAGGAATAATTTGAATGACTAAAAAGAACAACAGTGCTGGTCCAACAAAGGCCGCGTATCCAATAAAACGTTGAAATCTAATTTTCCTCCTCGAAATTCTTTTAATTTCTGCTTTTGTATTTAATACTTTCGTTTCAAGCTTCGGAATCACCCTTGTATCACCACCTCGCTAACTTATGTAATCGCTTTCTTTCTATTATACATGCAAGATTATTTTATTAGGGGACACTAGATTGACCTATTTGGTGTAAAATTTTGACTAATTAATTTTTTAAGAAAAGCACAGGGCGCCCGTATTGAGGAACGTCGATTAAAACGTCTTTTGATTACCGTTTTCGATTTTTTTCGGAGTTTCGGGCATCAGATTACCCTTTTGATTACCGTTTTTCGGTTTTTTGCGGAGTTTCGGGCATCAGATTACCCTTTTGATTACCGTTTTCAATTTTTTTCGGAGTCTCGGGCATCAGATTACCCTTTTGATTACCGTTTTCGATTTTTTTCGGAGTTTCGGGCATCAGATTACCCTTTTGATTACCGTTTTTTATTTTTTTCGGAGTTTCGGGCATCAGATTACCCTTTTGATTACCGTTTTTCATTTTTTTCGGAGTTTCGGGCATCACCCCATTTTGAAATTTACTGTAAAGTTATTACACAATAATTAATCATTTAATATAATAACGGTTGTTCCATTTTAAATGCAAAAAGACAAGGATTTATACCCTGTCTCATTTCTTGCGATAATAATATTAGTTATTTGTGTGCTTAGATTAGCTACCTGTGGCCAGGCTCAAATCGACACTCCATTCAAGGACACAATTCTGAGTCGGAGAGAAGACTGGTTATTTATACAATCATACCAGGAAATAAACTATAGAAGTTAAGACCTTATCCTCAACTTTAAATTGTAAACCCTCCAATCCGAGGCCTGTTGTTGTTTTTTTTGAGCCAATTCAACTCAACCGTAAGTTGGCCAATTTGATTGATAAGTTCCTTCTTACCTAGCGAATTCCTGCCGCTATCTCTACCTGTGCTTGATGATTTGGGTCTGCCTTTCCATCTACATGACGGGTACTATTTCCAAAGTACACATCTACGTGACCTGTCATTCCGTTCCCTGAAATATACTCCCTGTCATGAGGCATAAAAGTCATACTAGCAGCAACCTTTCTTCCGTCTATTTCTAAAATAACGGCTCTAGTTTTCCAAGAAAACCCTCCCCAAATGGATTTTGCGATATTCGTTTCATTGGTTGTTAATGTTTCTGTATCAGCATGATTAGCCCCAATGGTTCGTTTGATGTAGAAACTTTTACCCGTAGCAAAATCGGTGACCTTTGCGCTTTTACCAATCGAAAACACATATTGAGCTTCGGTCCACCAATCCAGATATTCTCCATGCCGCTCACTTACGACATCTTTGACCGCAATGTTGTGAACAGGAATGGTCAACTTCTGACCAATCGAAAGCATACTCGAAGTCGTTAAGTTATTTACACGTAACAATTCTGATTGCGGAATCCCGTACCGGACACTTAAATCCCAAATATTATCCCCCGATGCAACCGAATGGGTGGTATAAGTAATCGTATTGGCATTTGTTTCTGTCGGTGCGTTGAGTCCGTTTGGAATGGTTAAGAGTTGCCCGACTTGTAAGGTATCAGTCCGTAACTGATTGGCTGTACGAATTGCATCCGCTCCTACCTCAAAACGATTGGCGATAACAGACAGACTATCACCAGAACGAACGGAGTAAATAAACGTAGTTCGTTCTTCTTCTGCCGTTAGTGCAGGGGTTTGTGTTTCTGTGTTACCCGTAGGTGTTTCTACACTTCCAGATTGAATGGTAAGAGTCTGTCCAATTCGAAGAACATCAGACTGCAATTGATTGGCTTGTTTCAGAGCATTAACCGTTGTTCCATAACGACTTGCAATTCCCCATAGAGTATCTCCTGCTATCACTGTATGAGTGGTTGCGATTTCACCCGGTGCTGGTTCTGGACTTGTGCTTGGTAATACTTCCCCTCCCTTTGGAATGGCTAATGTTTGACCAATTTGAAGGCTGTCACTGGTTAGGCTATTCGCACTCTTTAAAGCATTAACAGTTATACCAAATTTTTGAGCAATACCCCACAATGAATCTCCCGCTACAACCGTATAGGAACTTGGGGCTTGAGTAGTTGGTGTTGGTGTCGTTTCTGTGCTACTTGATGGAATCGTCAGTACTTGCCCTACCCGAATGACATCAGAGGTAAGCCCATTAGCGCTTCGTAATGCCTCAGTTGTGACTCCAAAGCGTTTCGCAATGACAGACAGACTATCTCCCGACACCACGGTATAAGTTGAGCCTTGGGTTTGGGTTGTTGGTGTAATGGTTGGTGCTGGTTCACTTGTCCCGCTCCCCATGACAACCGGTATAACAAGTGTTTGTCCAAGACGTGTAGCGTCATTTGTCATGTGATTAGCTTCCTTAATTGCATCCACTGTGACTCCATATTTTTTGGCAAGAACGGTTAAATAATCCCCTGTTGCAACCCTATGAAAGGCTTTTGGGATAATAAGACGTTGGTTAAGTTTCAATACATCACTTGTTAGACTATTAGCCTGCCTAACCGCATCGACAGATGTATTAAATCGTTTGGATAATGCCCAAAGGGTATCACCTGAAGTGACATTATAATAAACGGTACTTGACTGTGTTACTTGTGTTGTGGCGATCGTTGGCTCTGCTGCTTGAGCAGATGATGTCTTTGCAGTTAATGGTATCGAAGCAACCACCATCCCACCAAGCATCACTTTGACCATATTGACTTTTACGTTCGGATATCGCTCCCGTAAGACTTGCATTGCTGTTGCAAGAATACGCTGTTTAGCCTCAGGTTCCGTACCTAATTCAGAAGAAAATTCGGTAAGGTGGTTGTCGAGGTTTAGCACTAACATATAGGTGTCACTATCTTGATTGGTCCTTCTGAGTTCAAACCGTTGAATTTGTTCCATTTTGTTTTACACTCTCCTACGATATTTTTTTATCTAGTGTTTATCAACCAAAGAAAAACATGATAACACAAACCTTTTCACTGCTGATTAAAATATTAGTTATTGTTTTTTTCCTATAACCGATCTCACTTGAATTCACTTTGGTCTTATAATCCTCTTCTGGAAAAAAAGTATTCATTTTCACTCACACTTTTCTCCGATCAAAAACAAAAAGGAGATAATCATTAAAGACTCTCGGATTGCAACAGCGCATGGACCAGTTCTACCATGATGAGAACAAGGCTATTTTCGCATGTGGATGTAAAAATTTTTCTGGATTAAAAACTTGTTCACGAACTGCTTGTAAAACTTCTACTAACAGACGAACACGATTTTCGTTCGATCCTCCATATTGGGCCGTTCTTTTATTTGTATAAATATTTAAAAATATTTTAGAAAGATTTCTGTATACATTCATTTTGGAATTAACTCGATTTTAAGTCATGGAAGGTTTTAGGTGGGGTTTACGCTGTCTATTTAAACCTAAAAAGGAAAAAAGACCAAACCACTATTGTGATTTGATCTTCAAGTTCTTATTTCTTTACGTGAATGACAATTTTCCCACGTGCATGATGTGATTCACTTAGGTCATGTGCTTCTTTTAGAGATTGTTCACTAAAGTCAAATGTTTTACCGATAACAGGCTTCACTTTACCCTCTACATAAAGGTCAGCTAATTTCTGTAGCTGTTCGCCATTCGGCTCTAACCAAACGAATCCAGCTTCAGCGTTAAAACTTGCAGCCTCTTCTTCAGAAGGTGGTTGGACGATAGAAACAAGCTTTCCATTCTCTTTAAGAACTTTATAGCTTTTTGACTGAATGTCTCCACCCATAGTGTCTAACACAAGATCGAATCCATTTAACATCTCACTGAAATCATCTTCCTTATAATTAATGACTTCATCTGCACCAAGCGATGTTAAAAATTCAATATTATTCTCACTAGCGGTTGTCGCAACATAAGCACCAAAGCTTTTCGCGATTTGGATGGCAAATATTCCAACCCCACCTGCACCAGCATGAACTAACACCTTTGCCCCTTTTTGAATATTTCCAAAGTCAACAAGACATTGCCATGCGGTTAACCCAGCTAGAGGAATAGATGCCGCTTCTTCAAAGCTCATTTCTTCTGGCATTTCTGCCAGTAAATTAGAATCTACAGAAAGGTATTCTGCATACGTTCCTCGATTTGTAGTTGCTGGACGAGTAAAAACACGGTCACCTACCTTGAAATCTGTTACATTGCTTCCTACTTCTACAATGACACCTGCTGCATCCCATCCTAAAATGATTGGAAATTCAAAAGGAAGCATTTCTTTTAAATAACCAGCTCGAACCTTCCAGTCAATTGGATTAATAGAAGTTGCATGCACTTCCACTAAAACTTGGTTCTCCGAGATACTTGGTCTTTTGATATTTTTCTCTATTAAAACGTTTTTATCTCCATATTCCTCAATAACAATTGCTTTCATCTGTTAATTCTCCTTCTTATTCACAAATATCGTCTGTACCGCACGCCATGCCTTCACCAAAAAACTCAATTTCGCGGCTTTATTTCAAATTCTTTTAAAGAAGCTTGTGGTAATAGGATTTTTTGGAAGTCAAATTCCTCTAACTCCCTACCATTCTTCACTTTATTAGCCCAGTCTTGATTTGCAAGTGCAGCTTTTCCTACTGTTACGATATCAGCTTTCCCTTCATTAAGAAGTGCTTCAGCTGCATTTGGAACACCTAAAGCACCATTTGCAATGGCCACTGTATTCGTATATTTTTTCACTAGCTCTGTAAGAGATGGACCAGTCTCTCCAAACGCAGGTGCAGCCGCATTAGGCTCAGCTATATGGATATAGTCAACGCCTGCATCTACTAATTTGGTAAAAATGACTTCAGCATCAGACTCGCCACCCTTCCATTTATGATCAGAATCGTTTACCTTCGCCTGAGAAAGACGAATTCCTACTGGGTAATCGGCACCTACAGCTTCACGAATAGCTTTCACAACCTCGATTGGTAGGCGAAGACGGTTTTCAAGAGAGCCACCATATTGGTCCTGACGTTGATTTGTATAGTCCGTTAAAAAATGATCAAGAATATATCCGTTTGCACCATGTACTTCGATGCCATCAAAGCCTGCTTCCCTTGCATTTTTAGCAGCAACTACAAATCCTTTTATGACATCTATAATGTCTGCTTCCATCATTTCTTTTGGTAGAGCAAACTCCCCACTCCCACCATAGAAACCAAGTTGTTCACCCTGTGGTTTAATAGCAGAAGGCCCAGCGGTTTCAGAAGTGAAGCGATTACCTTGTGACAATGCACCTGCATGCATGAGTTGAACGAAGATTTTAGCACCTTGTTGTTTTACAGACTTCGTTACTTTTTTCCATGCATTAATTTGTTCTTCATTGATAATTCCTGGTTGATTGAAATAGCCTTGGCTATATTTATCATCTGTATAAGTACCCTCTGTTAGGATGAGACTAAAACCGCCATTTGCAAAATTTGTATAATATTGAGCCATTTCTTCTGTTGCTAATCCTTCCGGTGTCGCACTTGTACGTGTCATAGGAGCTAAACCGATACGATTTGCTAATTGAATATATTTTATATTCGTTGATGAAAATAAAGTCGAAAATTTTTCTAGTGTCATGACTTTTGATAACCTCCATATATTTGTCTTCTGTAGGTTGTATTTCACTGACCAAAGTTATTCTTAACTTTTTAAATAAAACTGTACCAACAGGTAGGTACAACAGAGTTTAACAAAAAAGAAAAACGGAGTCAACGTAAATGCTTGGTTGTCATCCATTTTTCTTTTTTACCTTTTCATATAGACTACACAATCTTCAATGTCGGCTTTATATTCGATATTCATATTGAATCATTTCGATAATATCCCGAAACACTTCTACGTCCTGTTTACTTTTCATTAATAAAATCCCCCCCTCAATGGTGGCAATCATTGCACGGGCTTTTTTCAACGTGTTTAGTTTAGGGGCGATCTCACCATTTTGCTTCATCTCATCAAGAATCTGTTGAACTTTTTCCACCCACTGTTCAAAAAAACGTGCCAACTTCTCTCTAAATATTGGATCATGCTCACTTAATTCAATCGCTAGGTTACCAATGGGACATCCCTGCTTCCCTTCATGTTCTAATTGTAATATTAGAATTTTATCGAGCATTTCCTTTAGCTTCACTTTCGGAGGGAGAGGTTGGTCAAGGATGTTCTCAAACAAGCCTTCTACCATTTCAGAAATCATATGATCAATGACCACTTCTCCTAAATCCCGCTTCGACTTAAAATAATGATAGAACTGCCCCTTTCCAATCCCTGCTTCTGCTAAAATTTCACCAAGCTTGGTGTTCTCGTATCCTTTAGAATGAAAGAGGGTGGAAACTGTGCAAATAATGTCATTTTTTTTTGAAGTCATTTTACTAACGGCTCCTCTCCTAAATCCTACTTTTTTAGACCAAAGATCTTAGCTTCTAGTTTACATTCTTTTCTTTTTCATGGCATCCTTTTTAATTCAATTATAGGTGCTTTTTCCACAAAATCTTATAAAAATGATTGTCTTTGCTGCGCCGTATAGGTCTTTTACGTAATATAAAAGTTACTCCACAATCTGGACTTTATCTACAGTATATAAAGAAGAAATGTTTTTACATCTTAAATTGTTCTCGGTTTTTGATAAGTAATCATATCTCAAAGCCATAAAGAAGAACCTTAGCAAAATTTTTGTGTGAAATTTGTGTAAAACGAATTCAAGTCTTACCTTTTTCAATCTGATTCTCACCAAAGTAAAAAAAATCACAAACAGTCGTGCGGGTGGTCAGGAAGTCGGTCGAGGTCGGAAAACCCGCATCAGATATGGGATTTATGGGACATCTTGTCTTCGTTGATTTTAGTTTAGGTTGACACGACTTCGATTTCCTCAGACAAACCTTTAAGTATGTTTTTCGGAAGGTTGTGTTACAGTTAATTATAATAGTATTAAAAAAATCATGTCCATCTTCGAAATTATTGTTAAGTAATTTAATTTAGCTCCTACTCAAGGTGCTTTTAGAAGTACATTATTTATAGGTTAGTTGTAAAATGAAATGCATAGAGAAAATATAAAAAATCATGTAGATGCGATATACTTAAAAGTGACCAAACCAATAAGTAAGGAGCATCTACATGAACAATACTAATTTTACCACAACCGAAAGAATCTTTAAACACCTGACAGATATTCACAGAGGACGACTTGAGGAAATGGCAAGGCAAGGCACCTACACGCAAGCTGAAATGGCACAAGAGCTAGATGTAAGTCAATCAACGATATCACGAGAACTAAAAAGTGGTAGAACGCGTCAAATGGCATCTAATCGAACATATTACGATCGCTACCTGGCTGATGCCGGAGCACGTTATAATGTATCCGTACCATTGGACAATAAAATAAGATAAAGATAATGGTATGAACAAAAAACGAAGAACTTACAAACCTGAAGAAAAAGCGAATATCGTTTTAGAAATATTAAGGGAAGAAAGTACAGTTAATGAGATTGCCCAAAGTACGGTGTAAGCCCCCAGTTAATTAGCAGATGGCAGACAGAGTTTTTGGACAATATGCCCGCGGTCTTTGACAAAAAAGCTTCGGAAACAGAAAAACTTAAACTAGAACATGAAACCGAAAAGGAGGAACTTATCAATCAAATTGGCCAACTTACGGTTGAGTTGAATTGGCTCAAAAAAACAATGCTGTTGTTCCAAGAAGTTGAAAACGCTCGTACCGCCCTTAAACGAGTGTTAATAGTGACTGGCTTTAACTCCTTTTCCTTCATATAGAGAATTCCATGCCTTTTAATAGTATCCCCTGTCCATTCTCTAACTTTCATATCAACTTCTTGTTTTTGTAGCAGGTTTCTAAAACATTTAATTCACTACGATAATATTTTATCGTATGTTCTCGAAGATTTCTCAGCTCACAATCATCAATGAACATTTTCAATAAATCATCGTAAGTGTAATCATCTTCTACAGCATTTCCTAAAATCATTAACTCCTCACGACTTAATTCATCTCTCCTTCCCCTCTTGCTTTCATCCTGCTTTTTCTCACTTTCACGTTTTCTGTTCATCACTTATCACCCCTACGAACACGATTTTACGCACACGATTTTTCCTAATCAAACGTGTTCGAGGAACGCAAAAAAGAGACCTCACAATATGTGAGATCCCTTATTCCTAAAGGCTTTCCCCCGCCTTTTTCGATACCGGTGGCCGGGGTCGAACCGGCACTCCAGAAGGAACACGATTTTGAGTCGAGTACTTAGGCTCAACATCAAAAAAGTGAGATTTATCAATTATTACGGCTAATGTGCTAAATTTCATCACGCACTACTCCCCACATTTTACGCCAATAATTAATAAATCGTCAATAGTTTAGCTGGAATATTTAAAATAATAACCAGATTTATGTTGGCTATTTCTCCTTATGCAACTGATAATGCTAGAGCGAGGAATGTTTAATATTTTGCTAACTTCAGCAAGTGACACAAACTCAATTTCTTGAACTTCATTAAATGCAATCACAGACTTTTGTTGCTTTAGTCGAGCTTTTTAACTATTTATGCCTTTAGGAATGACCATACAATTTTCTAAAGAGTAAACATTGCCACCTTTTAAATCTTTATCAAGTACATAGCCATCATCATACAACAAATGTCCGTTTAACATATGATTGTCAATATCTTCAACAAAGTGCCAAAAGTTTTCACGCCACCTATCGCAAATCGTAACTCCTTTAGCTCCATAATATTTATAATGAGTGTTTGATTTGTAGTAGCAACGAGCAATCATGCCATTCCAAGTCGTATATAATGGGTGCTGTTTTTTGTTCAAAGCTTCCACCTCCAATAAGATTGTATTGGAGTTTTTTGATTTGGAAAGCTAATCAACGAATTTTCCTTTTTTGATTATTAATATTCAATTTCAGTTAATCATAAAGAATTTCTCCTATATTATATTTCAAGATTGTAAAATTCTAAGTCATTTTACATAATAAACAATGGTAAAATTATGTAAGGGAGTGATTACATGGGGTATTATCGAAAGCGCCGATATAAAAAGAAAACAAACAATAAAAATGTTCCAGCCAATAGAAGATTACAAATGTATTGCTCAAAGCATGGCGAATTAATTGGATATACACAATCGTTTGAAAAAGTTATATATGAAAGCTTTAATAATGATAAAAAGAAAGTAGAATTAAAATGTTATAGATGCTTAGAGGAACAAATATCTGAAGAGCAAAATGAAGTATCACGTAAGGTTGTTGAAAAGTTCGGTAATGAAAGCACCGTAGACTTATCGAGTAGAGCATATAAATATAATTGGGCATCTGCCATAAGTCTTATGGTAACTGTATTCGGCTCAATGATTATTTGGGCGAATTACAATATGGAATTAGCATTGTTAAATGCGGGTTTGTTTGGTGTATTAGCATTTATTCTCTGGAGACGCTGTGATTATTTAGAAAAGAAATCAAACGAAATATCCAGCTTTAGAAGGCAACAATCAATACATATACCTAATGCTCGTTCTATTGTTGAAGCTGAAGCGAATATTGTATCAAAATGGAGAATTGAACAAGCCAGAATTAAAAAAGAAAAAATGAATTATTCAATGGAGGAAATTGATAAAATGACAGGCGAACAATTTGAGCATTTTGTCAAAAATCTTCTGCAAAAGAACGGCTATGAAAACCCACAAATAACAAAAGCTTCTGGTGATGAAGGCGTTGATATAATAACATATAAAAACGGAAAGAAAATTGCTGTTCAATGTAAGAGGTATAGCAACAAAATTACCAATAGCGCTATTCAAGAAGTTTTTTCTGGAATGCACTTTTACAATTGCCATGAAGCGTATGTGATAACAAATTCCTACTTTACTGAAAATGCTAATACTTTAGCAAATAAACACAAAGTAAAATTAATTAATCGAGATGGCTTATTTGAGTTGATGGAAAAGGCTGGCACAACAAAGCGTGTCGTCACAAAAACTCACGCTGAATACCAAGCTGAATTTATGTTTGATAAATGATATATAAAAGAGATTTATAAAAGATATATTGAAAATGCTGAAGATATAATTTCTATGTGGAATGTATATGAGAAGGATATATGATGTATATAAACAAAAAAGTAGCCATCAACCGTTAAGTCGATGGCTCAAACAAATTAATTGAAAAATCAAGCGAATAATTGTGACTTACAACATTATTATATTGTATTGATCTTGGCTGTAAGGCAGAAAACAAAAAAAATTGGGAGCCCGTAAGGACTCCCTAGTTTGTGAAAAATGGCGTCAAGCATACCAACGAGTTTCACAAACTTTTTTCTCATAAAATGCGTATTTTACAGCTATTACGCTTTGATAATTTTGATAGCGTTAGGGTCAACAACTTTACCATCTGCATATACAGAAGCTGTAATTGTAGATTTACCACTAAGTGCATTTTCACCAGTTTTATCAATGTCTGCTGAAATCTTAACTGCATAAGCTTTTGGGTTCATAAGCACCATTTTAGCTTTTCCGTTCATATCGTGAACATGAACATGGATACCATGAATTGTTCCAATTGAGCCAGTTAATGAATTTCTGTTATCAGTATTCAACATTCTTTTATCGCCATCAACAAGAGCTAAAGCAGTGTCTGCTGAGTCAACAACAATAATCGCTTCGCCAGCATTATCTTGAACAAATTTTCCGTAGGCTTTGTTTACGTTGTCTACTGTAGCTCCACCAATAAATTCTTCGATGGATAAGCCATTTATTTTTTTACCAGCAGTTTGAGCATTGTAATCAAGAATGCTCTGAAATGTTGTGTTTGTACCACTAGGAGTACCGTACCCAAGAGCTTGTGCAGTGAAAACTTTCAAGTTTCTTTTGGCTATGATTGATTTCAAATGATTTTTCAAACCAATAGCTTCATTGTTTAATAATTCTTGAGAAACTTCAAAAGCATCTCCAACTCGCCTCGAGTTAAACCTAATTTCAGCAAAAGTAATGTTGGAAGGTACAAGTGAAGTATCTTCGTCAACAATTTGTGCTTTATTATCATCAACTGAAAACAATCGTATTGCAATTCCTTCAGTAACAAACAAATCGAATTGGTTTGCTATTACTGACACGTTTTTTGACTGAGTGATTACATCGGATAAAATTTGTGCTACTGTTAAATTTCCTGGTTCAGCATTTGTTTTAATCATATATAAAACTCCTTATAATTTCATTTAGTTGCGTAAAGCTTCACGCCTTTGTTTGTGTATCAATGTTCTTTTCAATAAACAAAAAAAGACGTGAAGAATAATCACGTCTTTAATCAAGCTTTATTAAGCTTTTTGAACAGTTTCAAACCAAACAGCGTCTTTTCCGCCAACGTGTGTTTCAGTGTCGAGCATATAGAATACTTCACCTTCAGCTAGCTCACGAACGCTGAACGTGAGTTCTACGGTTTCCTCTTCAACAGAGCCTTCCATCGTTTGCGCTGAAATGGCTGGAGGTGCGAATTTACAAGCATAAATAGCATATAAAACTTTATGATTTGTTCCGAGTTTATTTCTCTCGAAAAGTACTGCAACCTCTGGAGCAATATCACCAGATTTAACTAACACGCCACCATCTGCTACAGTTGAACCAAACAATAGTTTGTATTCGTCCATAGTTAAGCCAGATACTGTTAATGTACCTTCGCCACCGTTAAAGATGAAGTCGGAGTAATCAATAGCGTTGTCTGCGTAGAATTGTACGTTTTCGTATGTTAATTCGGCTTCAATCGACTTAGCACCAGTTACAGGAACAGGAGCTTGGAATGAGCCGTCAGATAGTAATTGAGCAACGTGGATATTTTTAAATCCACCTAATCGTTTTTTCATTTATAATCATTTCCTTTTCTGAGTTTTTAAAAAAATAAAAGAGCCGATTTTCATCGACTCTTAAACTTTGAAAATATTAAACAGCTGGAGCTTTTAAACAACGGATAGCATCTTCATTAAGAATTTTACCATCCATGTAGCCATCAAGAACTAATAAAGCTGAACCTCTAAGAGCTTGCTTGCTATCGTTGTCGATGTGCTTCAAGTTAAGACCTTTTTTGGTCATTGTAGCGTAACCTTCGCCAAAGTTAGCGAATACTACAGTACGACCTGCACCAGCTTTATGGTCGGGCATAGCTTCTTGAATTAATACTGGTTGACCAAACAATTTATAAACCGTTCCAGTTGAAGCTACATTAGGAACTAAAAAATATTTACCGTCATTATCTTTAAGCTTAGCAATCATGTTGAAAGTTTTACGAGAAACAACCCATACTGCTCCATCAAGATATTCGGGGTTCATTGAAAGGTATAAATCATAAAGTTCGTCCAATGTAATAGCTGAACCAGATGCAGCAGCTACTTTGTCAATGTCAGTGATAGCAGTTGTAAGAATTCCTTCAAACTGACCATTATCTTTTTGACCACGAAGTACGTTAGTGTCAATTGCTTGACCAATACGTTTCACTAACATTTTAACAGCGTAATCAACAACATCAATACCAGAGTCATTGATTAAATGTTGAGAAAGCTCAATAGCTGATACTACACGTTTTTGGTCAAGCTTAACTTTAGCCATAGTGAAGTCACTTGGTGTTACGTTTTCCGCCATTTCGCCAACAAAAGCAGCAGTACCATGGAAACCTTCTTTAAGAATTTCAAGGTAACCATTTACAGGTGTGAAATTACGAGTACGAGAGAAAATTGGAGCTCTTTCGTAAAGCTTTTCCACGATTAAATTAGACAAATGTGTAGGAATTATTAAAGCAGAACCTGTTTGACCAGGGTCGCTAACAGTTATAGCACGTAGTTCTTCGCCGTTAAATTCACGTTTGATGAATTGTTCCAGTGCTCGTTTTTCTTGTTCAAATTCAAAATTATTCATTGTATTTGTTACTCCTTTAGGTTTATTAGCTTTTTCAAGCTTTTCAATTTCTTCATTTAGCTCACGAATTTCAATCTCAAGAATTTTTTCTTGAGCTGTTTCTTCGCTATCTAAGTTCCGATTTTCAGATTTAGCAGTATTGATTAATTGCTTATATTCTCGGACTTTTGATTGTTTGATTTGGTAAAGCTCTTTAAGAGTCATAGTTTCAAAATTCCTTTCTTCGATTTTTGGGTCTTCAACGACCTCGATTGATCTTGCTTGAATTTGACTTTGCAAATAGGCTGGATTTCTTGTTGCCGTAATCTCGAATAATTGCAATTGACTAATTGAACGCTCATAAGTTCCATCAGCTAACTTGTTCCAGTTATCCTTGAGAACACGCATTCCGAAAGACATTCCTTCGAGCAACTTGTCTTTGATTAGCTGGTGGTAATCACGCCCCCATGTAGTAGGAGAAATCCGAGCTTCCATATACAAGCCGTTTTCATCTTCACGCAATGTTAAAGAGCCAGCTTTCGTTGATGAAAGAATTTTCTGAGGGTCATGTTCAGCTAAAAATGCAATATCGGTTGCTTCATCAATAGCTCGTTGAAAAACACCTTTTTCAATCCGTTCCTTGAAACGAGTTGTTTTACCGAGCATTTGCGACCACTGGCCTGTTTTGTTGACATAGCCAGAAACAAAAAGAAGCTCATCGGTTTCAGAACCGACAAGCTTCGTATCAATTTTCCTTAATTCAATTTTCATTTTTGTTACCACCATCCATATTAGGAACTTTCATTTCGCCAGTTTTAGGATTGTATAAAACTGTTTGTAGACCCCACATGAACATATCTTCGTCAATGTCTGGGAGGTCAAGCTTTTGACGAGCTTCATTAATTGTATAAATACCTTTTGCAAGTCCTTCACCAATTGCTTCTACTCGTTCTTTTTCCGTAGCTCTCAACAATTCAGATGTATCAAATCGGAAGTAATATCCTTCACGTTTTTCTTGTTCGGTTAACAATTGCCTATCAAAAGCACCTTCAAATGATGTAATGATTGGAGCCAATGTGTGCTTTAAGAAATGCAATTGATTTTGACCAATTGAATTGTATTTGTTAGCTGAACTTGAAATCATGCTTTCGGGTACGTTGAAAAGCTTACAAATTTTGGACTCAGTTTCCTTGCTCGTTTCAGAAATTTGAATTTCGTTTGGTTTCATCGAAAGAGCTTGATAATCCATTCCTTCTTCAAGAATTATTGTTTTAGCTGAACTTTTTACACCAGCATACATACTCGACCAAGAGTCTCTTAATCTATCAATGGCTGGTTGTGATAATCGTCCAGAAGTTTTCAAAATACCTTTAGGCATTGCACCATTGTTGTAAAGTGCTTTCGTATACTCCATTTCAGCAAGTGCCTGTTCAAACACATCTTTACCCCGTTTTAAAACGCCAACTCCTTCAAAAGCATTGATTGGATTGTTTAAAACTCGGAGCAATTGATCTTGGCTAAACTCTGTTTTTCGAGTTCGTTTAATCAATTTGCCAGTCATTGTTGTTTTCGTGTATTTGGCACCAACATATTTAATGCCATCGTGTAAAGGTTCAACTTGAATGTTTTTAGCTGGTTGATGATTTAATTCAACAAGCTCTTCAATTTCTTCAAGTGAGCCACCAACATCAATTGTTTCAGTTTGTTTCCCCAAATATGCAAATGCTTGTCCTCGTAAAAGGTAATCTGTAACCATTAGCTTTTTGAAATCAATAGCTGACATTACTTCAGCTTCATTTTCATGATTGAGCAAACTAACACGCTTATCTTCAACTTTTTCAATCGAGCCATTTGCATTTTGTTTATAAAGATAAACAGGCATTTGTGCGATTGAGCCAGTGATTAAATCAACACAAGCTGATACTGTAGGAATTTTTAGCACGTTGTCTTCGTTAGAACCTGAAGGAACATTATTTATTGAACTAATGCTTGGTATTGATACGCCACCAATTTTTAATTCACGTTTTTCAAGTTTTTCAACTTTAGCATTTAACGCTCTTATTTCGTCCTTTTGTTTGTTATTAAATAAAGGCATTTAACGACCTACTTTCATACAAAATAAAAAGCCCGTAACCGAAGTTACGAGCTTAAATGTTTTCATTCATCTATCGACACCAACAAAAGGGCAAACAGTTGTTGGTGTCTAACATAAATGAAAAATGGTTAAAAAAATTCAATCTAACAGGAGAAAAGCTGTTAAATATGTTGGGTAATCAAGCCAACATTAGCGAAAGCACGATAAATTCGTGCTTTCTAAATGTGGACTTTTGAGCATTGACAAGAACTAGAACCGAAAAGAGCAGTAAACAGAAGTGGAAGGTTTTGTTTACCATTAAATATTTGATAAAGCTCAGTGTTGAGTTTTCCCTCAACAAAATTGAAAACACGAGCTATGCCGAACTCGTGTTTTCTATTCATCGGAGAAATGTCTATGAAATCAACTTAAAAAATTCGCATAGCAATTAGCTACACTATAGTAACCGCCGAGAACATGGGGGAACTGACGATTACTATACTGTAGCTAATAAGCTAATTCCAATATTTTTTCACATAAGATAATGACACTGGCTTTTGACTTTCTGATTTGAGCCAAATGTTAATTGCAGTATGTGATTTAGATTGTGATAAACCTTTTTCTTTGCAAAGCTTCACGAAAAGCTTTCGTTCATGTTTGTAATAATCATCGACACCAATTCTATCTATGATTTCTGAGTCATTTAAAGCCATATTATCAACTCCTTATAGTTACGTTTCGTATCTAGCTTCTTAATATATGTGTGCTGCTCGACATAAAGTAAGCTATTTTTTTCAACTTTTTTAAATTTATTTGAATTGATCTTGCTCAAAGCAATATAAATTTGTCCTGCTTATATACACTTCTCAAACAAAAGTAAGCTAGAGCAAAGTCCGCTAAAAAGTCCAATAGGTACCTGTGGTGTGAGTGACTGTCCCCTTGTCTTCGCAATTCCCCTACTGTTTTTTCTTAGCAATGATAGGGGATAGGTCAAATCAAATAAGCCAGCATTATTACAACACTGGCTCATGATTATTAGGAATTTCCCAAGCAAAGTCTAATTCTCCCTTTGTTCCTAATTGACCATTACACCTTTGGCAAACTGTAATCAAGTTACTTTCATCGAACATAAGCTCAGGATATTGCTTTCGTGGTTTGATATGATGAACGGTTAAATCTTCTTGAGTGATGTAATTATATTTGATAATACATCTTAAGCATACAACCTTGTCACGCTTAATAATTCTCATTCGTAACTTCTTCCAACGTTGAGTACGCATAAGCTTATCTGTTTCATCTTCAGTTGCTTTGTTGCGTACTCGTTGCTTCTTACATTTACACGTTTCAGTATCTGGTATGACTTTCCCACAGCTACACAATTTCATTCTGCTCATTTAACCAAAGCCACCTGTTTTCTTAATCGCTTTAGTTTCATACAATCTCTAACATGAGCAATCGCTAGAGTAATAGCATTCATTTGTAGTGCTGTATGATTGTGCCTATTGCGTAGAGCATATTGGTTCCTTACATTGAGCATTGTTTGATACCAAGTATCACGTTGTAATGTAATGTCATCTTCAATCTCCAATAGTATTAACCACAAGCCATCTTGAATTGATTTATCTTCTGAAGCCATCAACGCTGATTTAGTATTGATAGCTTCAATTACTCCTTCTATGTGCTTAAAACCTTTAATGCCAATAGCAGTATCGAGAATGTAATTTTTATTCATAATCATTCACTCCAATTAAATTTTTAAATCGTGATACATTAAGACCGTTGATATCTACAGATAATTTATTTTTGGTTTTTGTGTAAACAGTGGGTATTGGACTTTCAACAATATCAGCTGTTTCTACAACGGTATCCACCAATTGACCATCGACAACATAAGCAAATCTCAACATACGTTCAAAACAATCATTAACAATAGCAGATAAATCTTTTTTGACTTCGCCGTTTTCATCAAACAAATCTTCGTTCGGCTCACCTTTATATAATGAATTGTAATATGATTGCTTCATTACAATTGTGTTTCCAAGGATTTGAACATCTTTGTTATAATAAGTGATTTTGCCATCATAGTTCGACAAAGCTTTTGTCATAGACTCGTATTGTGCGATTATTTCACTGTTTGTATTTAAAACAACAGTTGGAGTAAAACCACTTGTTTTTAAACCTGTTTCTCGGGCGTGTTTGTCCTGTTCCGCTTGTGTAGCCCACTCGAGATTTTCAACATCGTCACCAGCATCTATTCCATGAATATGATTTACTGTTGGCTTATTTTCTGGGTTAGGAATAAACGCTTGTGCTACAAGTCGATAAACGTAATATCTTTTGCCAGTTTCTCTTACAGTTATCATTTTACGACCAGTTTTATTTGAAGTAGGTGTCATTATAAATTCTTCTCCAGATGTCTTGCAAACGTGTTTAATCCTTCCAGCAGTTGATACAAAATAATTTTTAATTTCCGTTTCAGTGAATTGCGACCATTTTTCCATAATTACATTTCTCCTTTGAATTTTTAATTAAAATCTGGCATATCATCATCTGTGCCATTAACAAAGCTATTAACTTCTTTTCTATCACGATTGCTAACACGCCTTGTTTTCCGATTTTTCCTTTGTTCATCAGTAAGTTTCTTGCCGATTTCCCTATCATCAGTTAAAGCTTTTTCATCATTTTGCTTCTCTGGGTAAGCGACAAAATAGGTATTCGATTTTTTTACGCCATTATTACAGGCATATACAAGACTTAACTCTTCAAGTCTCTTGATTGAAGCTTTAATAGTATTTCGTGAAGCTATGTTTGCCTTTTCTCCTAATTGATCTTGAGTCATAAAACAAAAAGCGTCACCAGCTTCATCGACTTGCTTTAGTTTATTTCTCCAAGAAACTTCCTTTAACAAGATTGCATATATCCGAACATCATTTGGTTTTAGTGCTTCATATTTACCTAAACCGAATAATATTTCATCTGGCAATTGTGTAAACGTGCCAATAGGCTTTTCATGTTTATTGCCTATGTAATTCAGTTTTGGTTTTTGTTTTGATTTCATAGCAATTACTCCTTAGTCATATTAATCAACTCCATCTGGCTTGATTTGATAGAGCCCGATTATTCGAGCTCGTCCATCGCTATTTCTTGAATTATTCGTCCTATGTTGAATGTTGCTAAAAACAATACAAGTAATCCAAAAGTAGCTAAATCATCTTCTTTTCCCATATTGAAAAGTAGGACTGCTGGATAATAGAATATTGATGGTATTACCCATATAAACAAGAACTTTTTAAACGGCTTTTCCTTGATAAATTCATAAGGCCAACCAAGGTTTAATAATTTTTCCGATTGTTCATTTGTTAAATTGCTGTTTTCAAAAAGTTCTTCAAGCTTTCGATTATCTTCAAGCGTTACTTTGTTTTCAGATTTACCGAAATATTTTTCTAAAAATTTTGCTTCTTCTTTTGTAGCACCGATTTTCATTGCTTGTTTGATAAATTCAGATTTTTTCATAATTGCATTCTCCTTAGATTTGATTTGATATTTTTGAATATTAATATTCAAGTTTGTTTTCTCTTGCATATTGAACCAGCACCGAAATTTTTACCGCATTAGGTTTGATACCTTTTCTTTTTGCTTCTTCTTCATAAAATTTGTCTACGTCTACTGGCAGTTTAAATACAGATTTTTTTGCTTTGTTTTCCATTGATAAAACTCCTTTTTGATTTAGTTGCGTACAAAATATATGTGCATACCAAAAGGTAAAATAAGTAGATAAATGAAAACTTTTTTATCTTTTTTTCTCCTTTTTTGTTACAACGCTATTATATTGATTTGAAGTAATTTGTAAGGTTTGATTTGATATTTTTATAGATTTCTTAGTTTCTTCATTTATATACAAATAAAAAAATCTCCCAAAGGGAGAAATGATAATGCCCCAGCAAGGGGCAAGGGTGATTTTGCTAAAAATCGCCCATGTTATCTAATATGTTATTTTAATGTTATATAAACTGTGAGCAGTTTTTGCTCATCAGATCCATTTTGTTGAGCAATTTTTAAACATCAGATTTTATCTAATGAGCAATTTTTGCTCATCAAAAATTTTTTTACTCTCAATCTGTTGAGCATTTTTTGCTCACTAGAAAGTAGCTTTATTTATAGTTGAGAAATCAGTTAGTCCTGCTATTATAGTAAAGTAATAGATGAATTTACATATATTGGGAGTGAATGATTTGAACAAAAATTTTGTTAAACAATCAGTATCAGCTTTAATATCACATTACAATGAGGACAGAGCCGTATTTTTAATGTTCTTGGAAGGCTTATGTGATAGTGAAAGTCCGTATTACATATTGAAAGATTTGCAGACTCTAGCTGAAGCGATGAAAGAAAAAGAAGCTATTTATTTAATTGATGAAATCGAAAAGTACGATTATAAAGCAGCGCAAGTGCTTGACGAGTTGGTGAAGTAAAATGGAAATTTACGCAGTTCAAGCTTTAGATTTGAGGAAACTTATAATTGAAGAAAGTTGTACTACATCAGAAGCTTTAGAAATTTTAGGAGTATCAAGAGCTAGATTAAATCAAATGGTTAAAAAGGGTAAGCTTACACCACTTAAGAAATCTGGAGCCATTTCGATATTTTTCAAACAAGATTTGCTTGATAAGAAAGAAGAATTAATTGAATTAAGAGCAAAATATCGTCCTTGGGAGGTTGAATGATGGCTAAGCCAGTTAAAGTCGTTTACAAGAAATCACTGTTCGTGGAGCTTGTGAAAAGAAATCATAACTTTTTATATTCTACAAGAAATCGAGAAAATGAAAAATATCAATGCTATATGTTTGAATTGACTGAGGAACTGGAGCGAGATATTGCTGAATTAAACGGATATAAATTTATTGAAAAAAATTACTCTAGTAGCTTTGGAATTTGTAATTGAGAGAGTACAATAATAATAGGAGGTGTTATTAATGGCTGAAACTGTTTGGACGAGCAATCGAAAAGAAGCTTATGAGTTTGCTAAATTATTAACTGTTGTAGATGGTATTGAAGATGTTTTTGTATCAGTTACTTCTGAAGCTTTTCAATTTCAAGTATTCTTTGACTACAATAACAAAGTTCATGAGCATTCTTTATTCGTTGAGCTATATCAACTTTTAAAAGAGTACGAATTAAATGGCATCAATCTTCATGGGGAAAAATGGGCGAGAGCTAAAGACGAAGTTGAAAAAGAAAGTTTATAAAAATGACACCAGTTCATTCGAGCTGGTGTTTTTGTTTTCGTTATGATCTTTCCTATTCAAATAATAAAAACCATAGCCAGTGATTGACTATGGTCGTTTAGCGTTTATAGATGTAAAGGTCCGAAATTCGGCTTACTTTCTTCCGTTTTAGAAATCCAGTCTGCTAATTGGTCAAAATACCCTTGAACTTCCTCAACACTTCTGTTTTGTGAAGCGTCCCAAATATCCGATAAGAAATATCCAATATCATGAGGGTATGAAATCGACTCAGAAGTAAAAGCTTTTTCAATGCCAGGACTTCCATGTTTGTCGCTTTCAAGACCTCTCAATTTATTTGTTGTGATTGCCCAGCCATTTTCTGTTTTTGTTAGGTTGTAATTGTCCCTATGCCCCCAACGTTGGCTGTAAACTCTTAACTTAAATTCTACTCCGATATTTTGCATTTCTTCAGCTCCCTATTGCCAATATATTACTATTATACTAATCGCTAACGATTAGGACAAATTTAAAAATATTTTATTGGCTGCCTTACACATTTTCCAATCACAATACAATGACATTGTAACAACAAACAAATTAATTGGAGGATTTATTATTATGACAGATTTACAAAAAGTTTTAGATAACGTTGCAAAAGCATTTACTATTATGGAAAAGCCAGAAAATCAGATTTTAACGGACAAAGACGTTTATTATAAAGATGATGTTGCTTTTCCTAAGAATATAGATATACCAAAAGAAGCTAGATATGTAAAAGTAGCTTCTGGAGTATCAGAAGAATTTAAAAATGAAATCAAAAAGCATTATCCTTATCACGATATGATGTATATGGGATTTGGCTTTGAAAATTATATGGGTGTTACAAGATATTTTAAAAACGACCCAGAAGAAGAAGCTGAAAAATGGGAAAAAGAAATGTTAGCAAAATACTCAGATGATGATTGTGAAGATGAAATGCCAGTTTTTTGATATAAAATAAAAAATTTACTAGGGTGTATATTTAATATACACCCTTATATTTATAACTAAAATTGAATATTAATTTTCAAAATTACGCTTTACATATTCAGCTTCTTCCTTTTCCGATAACACTCCAGTTGCTTTCCCTACTGTGCCACCTTGTAAATTCCAGATATCGTTGTGGTCTTCATCAGCTTGTGAAAAATCCCCAGCTTGCCACCGTTCCAAGATATTTAAATATAATTGTGGGTCTTCATATCTTCCTTGGTTATGTTTAACCACTTCAATCAGCCTTGCAATTCGTTCATCGGTAATTTGTAGGCTGCCCCATTTCTTGCCGTCCTCGGCTTTTATTTTCTGATGGCTCATTTTATGGATGGCATCTTGCACTGCATATTCGGATATAACGGAAGGAAACTCTTTTTCGAGGTCATTGCTAATGACCTTGGACTCTTTTTCTTTTTCTGCATAATACTTCGCCCTTTTCTCAGCACGCTCTTTTCTAAACTCAGCAAGTTTCGCTTCCTCTTCATCATACGGAAATATGCCATTCCAAAATTCGTAACCAATGACTCCTACCATAACGATACAAAGCAAACCTAAAATTGTATATTTAATTTTCTTCCCCATTGTATACTCCCCATTTCGTCACCAAAACGCACTGAATGTGTCAGCTTTGATAGTAAATTGATATTGTAATAGTTTCGTATAGTACGCCCAACTAAATGCAAAGCTGGGCGTTTATTCAAGGTCGTTTCAAACGACCCTAAAATTCAAGGCAATATCTAATGACCTTAATGATTTTGCGAACGTATTGAGTTGATCCACACGATTTACTCTTCAAGCCAATTATAGAAAGGAACTGTTCGCTCTTCTGTGCCATGCAACATACGATGTAACATTTCCTTTTCTCGTTGAGCTTTTTGTTCCTGTTGCTGTTTCTTCGCCTTTTCAAGGGAATACTCCAATTGGTCGCCATTCGCACTGTGACGATTAAGCAAAACGCCTTTAACGATATAAAAAGCTTTGTCTGCAATATGTTTTTTACCACGCTCAATCTCTAAATGTTTTTTACGGATTTCAGAAGCTGATATGTATTTCATTCCAGCCATAGCCATGTAACAAATAATTCTGTCTTTAAATTCATCTGACAAAACTAAATCATTAAATGTTTCAATCATTTGTGGAGCGATAAATTTTTTCGCCTCGATTATTTCATCATTTGAAAAATCGGATTGAAATTTTAATTTACCTTTAGGTTGGCTTTCTGCATTTCCTTCTTCTTCAAAATATGTATTTGAATGTTTGTTTTTAGTTTTTTTATTTTTCTTTGTTTCTTTTTTAACTTCTTTATTTATTACCTGTTGATTTTCAACTGTTGATGGTGAATTGTTGACCGTCAATTGTTGAGAACCAACAATTGAAGAACTCACAATTTCAGAAGGGTCTTGCGTTTCGTCAGACCCTTTGGGCTGTCGATTTTCACCAATTGAAACTAAATGTTGAAAGCTTTGCGATATTGCGAGTATTTTAAACCCTGCACCCTTTACCTCCCAAATCATTGCTAACACCTCAGTATCGTCAAAAGCTACGTCACTGACGTTGTAGTAATAAAAGGTCTTTTTCCCTTCACGATATTTGATTGTCACCCAATATTTTTTAGCTTCAAGCTCCTTGATTGCATTGGTTATCGGACCTCGACCAAACTTGCTATAAAGTTGCATTTTACTTATTACCCAGCTTTCTGGTAATGACATTAAATGTGATATTAAACCGATTGACCTAATATCTTCGAGCTGTTGTAGAGCAGTGTTGTGGATTTGTGCATAATCCGAGGTCTTACGTCTTTTTACAATTCCATTCAATTCCGTCATTTGTAAATGTCTCCTTTGGACTTCATCAAGCAATCATGCTAAAATGAAGTTGCTATTTTGTGAACGTTCCCTTGGGTCTGCAAACTGTGGGGAGCGTTCTTTATTTTGTAAACTAAATGATACTAACATAAATCAGCGTGGCTCTAAACTACCTATTTGCATTTGTTATCAAAACAAATTCTTTAATGGTGTGTACTTCTTATGGCTTTCTGCAATGTCTGTAGCAAATAAATTTACATATCGTTTTGTGATTTCCATTGATGTATGACCAAGTGTCGATTGTAAATGAAATGCTGACCCACCATTTTGTATAAACAACCTAGCATGAGTGTGTCTTAGGGTATGACAGGAAACACGAACTCCGTCAATTTCTGATAGTTTTGCGTAATGTTCAATTCGATTTTGTATGCTCCTAGGTTTCAAAGCTCCTCCATCTTGATTGATAAATAGCGCTTCAGTATCTGCCCTTCCTCGTATCTTCATATAAATATCAAGTTGTTCTTTCATCTTTTTGCTTATCGGTAGCAATCGTTCAAAATATGTTTTGGTTTGTCGTATCAATATTGAGCTTTCTTTTACATCTGATATTTCAATACCAGCTAATTCATTGAGCCGAATACCAGTATCAACGAATAACATTAAGATTGTGTAATCTCTTAAGCCGACAAAAGTTTTTGTATCACATAGCGAAAATAATAATTGTAGTTGGTCTTGTGAAAGTGAATTAACTGCTTGTTTACGCTCTTTCAAAAGCTTTATGTTAGCCATTGGATTTCTTTTGATGTGTTTATTCTTATGAAGGAAGTTGTAGAAACTCCGTAAAGCTCGCAATCTTGAATTGATAGACGTTACTTTTAAACCCGAGTGCTGCATATTTAAAATTAGGTTTTTAATATCGTTTTCTGTCATGGTTACCAAATTCATTTTGATTGCTTGAAACTGCTCACGATAGTATTTCAAAGTATGGGGTCGTAAATTTCTAAGCTTACAATCATCGAAAAATAATTTATAAGCTTCTTCGTTTGTGGTTACATATGAGGACTTTGTTGCTATTTTGATTTCGTCTTCGGATAATAAAGTTCTTCTTTTTTTAGCCATTGCACACTACCCCCGCACATTATTAGTGGTAAATCTGTAGTGTGTGATAAAAATAAAAAAAGCTCTGCACATATAGTGCAAAGCTTGATTTATCAGCGTTTTTAGCTGTAATATGATACCGGTGGTCGGGGTCGAACCGACACTCCAGAAGGAACACGATTTTGAGTCGTGCGCGTCTGCCAATTCCGCCACACCGGCAAAATATGGTAATATTTACTGTGTATTTCTAGTTGAAAATATGCCGAGGACCGGAATCGAACCGGTACGGTAGTCACCTACCGCAGGATTTTAAGTCCTGTGCGTCTGCCAGTTCCGCCACCCCGGCATGTTAATAAGGTGGTCTTTAATTTTTTGGAGGCGACACCCGGATTTGAACCGGGGATAAAGGTTTTGCAGACCTCTGCCTTACCACTTGGCTATGCCGCCACTGGAGCGGAAGACGGGATTCGAACCCGCGACCCCCACCTTGGCAAGGTGGTGTTCTACCACTGAACTACTTCCGCAAATGGCTGGGCTAGCTGGATTCGAACCAACGCATGACGGAGTCAAAGTCCGTTGCCTTACCGCTTGGCTATAGCCCAATATCCAATTCAATAATTAAAAATTATGGGGCGACTGATGGGAATCGAACCCACGAATGCCTGAACCACAATCAGGTGCGTTAACCACTTCGCCACAACCGCCATAAGCAAAAAAATTGGCAGGGGCAGTAGGAATCGAACCCACACTGGAGGTTTTGGAGACCTCAGTTCTACCTTTAAACTATGCCCCTATTAAAATAATGGTGGAGGGGGACGGATTCGAACCGCCGAACCCGGAGGGAGCGGATTTACAGTCCGCCGCGTTTAGCCACTTCGCTACCCCTCCACATTATAAGGAAAGATGGTGCCGGCGAAAGGAGTCGAACCCTCGACCTACTGATTACAAGTCAGTTGCTCTACCAACTGAGCTACACCGGCAAACTAAGAAAGTATAATTACTAATTCTAATAGTTGGTACTTGTAGTCCTAATCTCAAAAAGCTATTCAAGATGTGGCTCGATTAGTACAAAAAGTTTGTGGAAATACACTCTGATGTGTCCACATCTCAGGAAGCTAAATCAAGTAGCAGCTCGATGTGTACAATTCGTAGCATATTCATTGATGTAACGCTCATTGCTCTACAAACTGAGCTACACCGGCAAATATATTCTTGAATTTAAAAAGGTGGCTCAGGACGGAATCGAACCGCCGACACAAGGATTTTCAGTCCTTTGCTCTACCAACTGAGCTACTGAGCCATTTAATATTTAATTTCCTATTACTTAACTCTAAGATTAATTAGTATACTTCGTAGACACCTCAAATATCAAATTCAAGAAATAACTCATTGAGTACACTGATTATTATTAATAGATACTTAATCGGGCATGCTCTACCAATTGATCTACTAAATAAAATGGCGGTCCCGACCGGGATCGAACCGGCGATCTCCTGCGTGACAGGCAGGCATGTTAACCGCTACACCACGGGACCATTTGGTTGCGGGGACAGGATTTGAACCTGCGACCTTCGGGTTATGAGCCCGACGAGCTACCAGACTGCTCCACCCCGCGATAATATTATTAGTATAAAATGGTGGAGGATGACGGGATCGAACCGCCGACCCCCTGCTTGTAAGGCAGGTGCTCTCCCAGCTGAGCTAATCCTCCGAGTAGCACAGAATGCGAAAATGCTTGTGTTGCGACAGGAAGTCGCGCATTAAGTATGCCTTCCGTTTAAATGGTGACCCATACGGGATTCGAACCCGTGTTACCGCCGTGAAAGGGCGGTGTCTTAACCGCTTGACCAATGGGCCTTTTTGATACTATTCTAATCTATTATATTTAAAGTGGCGGAGAGCAAGGGATTCGAACCCTTGAGACAGTGGTAACCGCCTACACGATTTCCAATCGTGCTCCTTCGACCACTCGGACAGCTCTCCAAATGGCTCCACAGGCAGGACTCGAACCTGCGACCGATCGGTTAACAGCCGATAGCTCTACCACTGAGCTACTGTGGAATGTTACAAGCCTGGCGACGTCCTACTCTCACAGGGGGAAACCCCCAACTACCATCGGCGCAAAAGAGCTTAACTTCCGTGTTCGGCATGGGAACGGGTGTGACCTCTTTGCCATAGTCACCAGACTTTTTTTGAAGACAACTACTATTATAATATATTTTCTAGTTTTTTCAAGAGAATTATTCGTTCTCTCAAAACTAGATAACGTTAGACATTCAACTAAGATAGTGTCCAGCTACAGCTCCTAACCTCTAGACCACATCACCTCCTCCTTCAGAAGAAAGATCTCGCTTCTTCGTCGGAGCCTCCAGTGTTTGTCGAGGTTGTACAGTCGCTTTCGCCTTTCATGTTTGGTTAAGTCCTCGAACGATTAGTATCAGTCAGCTCCACACGTCACCGCGCTTCCACCTCTGACCTATCAACCTGATCATCTTTCAGGGTTCTTACTAGCTTGTGCTATGGGAAATCTCATCTTGAGGGGGGCTTCATGCTTAGATGCTTTCAGCACTTATCCCTTCCACACATAGCTACCCAGCGATGCCCTTGGCAGAACAACTGGTACACCAGCGGTGTGTCCATCCCGGTCCTCTCGTACTAAGGACAGCTCCTCTCAAATTTCCTACGCCCACGACGGATAGGGACCGAACTGTCTCACGACGTTCTGAACCCAGCTCGCGTACCGCTTTAATGGGCGAACAGCCCAACCCTTGGGACCGACTACAGCCCCAGGATGCGATGAGCCGACATCGAGGTGCCAAACCTCCCCGTCGATGTGGACTCTTGGGGGAGATAAGCCTGTT
>NZ_JARFVC010000014.1 GCF_029193815.1 Cytobacillus sp. S13-E01 | reverse complement strand
TAAAGAACAACCTTCCAGCCGGCTTGTCTTATGCTTGTCGCCGATAGGCGGGCGCCCTGCGCTTTTCTTAAAGGGTAAGAAAGTATAATTTTTTTACCTGGTATTTGTGTCTAACTTCGATTGTCGCTACCTGTCGTGGCGGGTTTTAATCGACGCGCCGATGGGCGGGCGCGCGCCTTGCGCTTTTCGTATACTATCAGACTTAATATGTTGATCCTTTTAGACTTTAAACGGCATAATAGATCAAAAATCCTGGCACAAGATACCTTGGTATCGGCGATTTCTAAATGGAGTCGGGTATAAAAAATATAACTCCGCAAAAAATAAAAAACGGTAACCAAAAGGGCAGACTGATGCCCGAAATCTTGAAAAAAATAAAAAATGGTAACCAAAAGGGCAGTCTGATGCCCGAAACTCTGCAAAAAATAAAAAACGGTAACCAAAAGGGCAATCTGATGCCCGAAATCTTGAAAAAAATAAAAAACGGTAACCAAAAGGGCAGTCTGATGCCCGAAATCTTGAAAAAAATAAAAAACGGTAACCAAAAGAGCAATCTGATGCCCGAAATCTTGAAAAAAATAAAAAACGGTAACCAAAAGAGCAGTCTGATGCCCGAAACCTCAAAAGAAATAAAAAACGGTAATCAAAAGGGCAGTCTGATGCCCGAAATCTTGAAAAAAATAAAAAAGGGTAACCAAAAGGGCAGTCTGATGCCCGAAATCTTGAAAAAAATAAAAAAGGGTAACCAAAAGGGCAGTCTGATGCCCGAAACTCCGCAAAAAATAGAAAACGGTAATCAAAAGACGTTTTAATCGACGTTCCTCAATACGGGCGCCATCGACTCTATGGTATAAGCCAATCCGTCCGGAAGGTAAAGAACAACCTTCCAGCCGGCTCGTCTTATGCTTGTCGCCGATAAGCGGGCGCCCTGCGCTTTTCTTAAAAGGTAAGAAAGTATAAAAGTTTGTACCTAGTTTTAGTGTCTAGCTCCGGGCGCCATCGGCTCGAGGTCATAAGACAATCCCTTCCCGAAGGCAAAGAACGCCTTCAGTCAGGGCTCGTCTTATGCTTGTCGCCGAAAGGCGGGCGCCCTGCGCTTTTCTTATTAAGGAGTAATAACAAATGGTGAAATTTATGATGAAGTGCTTTTTTATTACAACAATCCTACTGTTTGGGGTGTTGTTAGGAATGCAGCAGGCAAATGAAGGTATGAAGAAAATGCGGGGGCTTGATGATCCTTCTCTTCAAGGTGCATTCAATATTACCGACAATGGAACAGGTGATGTAGAAGCATCTGTGCTAGGAATAAGAGTAAACAGTCATGATATCGAAGAGAAACAAAGAAAGCTTGAACAAACGGAGGCCTTCAATTTATTTACGTCAATCGGGAAAAAGCTAGCAGAAGGCGTGAGCATGCTGTTGGAAAAACTATTATTTGTTGTTTCTTCTAGTATTGATGGAATAATTGATAAGTTCTAGGGTGAAAGGGGAGTTCTTAGCGTATTAATTGCTGAACTCTCTTTTTCTATTCTAATTGAATAATAAGCTCTGTATTGATATAATCAATGACATGTATGTTTTACCGAACATAAATAAATAGAGACGGTAATAACTTAGAGCAGAACGTTATAGCTTTATTGCTTCCTTTTTCTATAAAGGGAAGAAAGTATAAAATTTTGTACCTAGTTTTGGTGTCTAGCTCTGGGCGCCATCGGCTCGAGGTCATAAGCCTGTCTTGCTCCAGCGCCTAGAAACTCGAGAAACTTCAACTCCTCCTACAGAAGCAAAGAACGCTTCTTTCGGCGGAGTCTCCAGTTTTCTCGTTTCTGACCAAGGCGCTTACGCATTTCGGGCAATCCGTCCGGAAGGTTAAAGAACAACCTTCCAGCCGCCTCGTCTTATGCTTGTCGCCGATAGGCGGGCGCCCTGCGCTTTTCAAGGTAATTAGGCTATTTATTGTTGAGTAGCCCCGAGAATGGTAGGAGTGAATAGAATGAACAGAGAAGACAGACTTAAAAGACAAGAAAAAATACGGAACTTTTCAATTATTGCTCATATAGATCATGGTAAGTCTACATTAGCAGACCGAATTTTAGAAAAAACATCAGCACTTACTAGCCGTGAAATGAAGGATCAGTTACTAGATTCGATGGACCTTGAACGTGAGCGTGGAATCACAATTAAGCTAAATGCTGTTCAGTTGAAATATAAAGCCAATGATGGCGAGGAATATATTTTTCATTTAATCGATACACCAGGGCATGTCGACTTTACTTATGAGGTGTCACGAAGCCTAGCGGCATGTGAAGGAGCTGTACTTGTTGTTGATGCGGCACAAGGGATTGAGGCCCAAACACTAGCTAACGTGTATTTAGCCTTGGATAACAACTTGGAAATATTACCGATTATTAATAAAATAGATCTACCAAGTGCTGATCCTGAGCGGGTACGACAGGAAATAGAAGATGTAATCGGATTAGATGCTTCAGAAGCTGTATTAACCTCTGCAAAAGCAGGAATAGGGATAGAAGAAATTCTTGAACAGGTTGTAGCCAAAGTACCAGCACCTCAGGGTGATCCTGGTGGACCTTTAAAGGCACTTATATTTGATTCTTTATATGATGCCTACCGCGGGGTTGTCGCTTATATTCGTGTCGTTGAAGGTACTGTTAAAGTAGGCGATAAGATTAAGATGATGGCAACTGGTAAGGAGTTTGAGGTATCAGAAGTAGGGGTATTCACACCCAAAGCTACCCTGCTAACAGAACTTACTGTTGGAGATGTTGGTTTTTTAACAGCAGCTATTAAAAATGTTGGAGATACACGAGTTGGTGATACGATTACGAATGCTAAAAATGGTGCAACTGAAGCGCTACCAGGTTATCGTAAACTAAACCCAATGGTGTTTTGTGGGTTATATCCTATTGATACAGCTAAATACAATGATTTACGTGATGCTCTAGAGAAGCTAGAGTTAAATGATGCGGCATTACAATTTGAACCGGAGACTTCCCAAGCACTTGGCTTTGGTTTTCGCTGTGGTTTCCTAGGACTATTACACATGGAAATAGTTCAAGAGCGTATTGAGCGTGAATTTAAAATCGACCTAATAACAACAGCTCCAAGTGTTATATACAATGTATTTTTAACAGATGGTACAGACCAAAGAGTGGATAATCCTAACAATATGCCTGATCCTCAGAAAATCGACCGCATCGAGGAACCATATGTAAAGGCAACAATGATGGTGCCAAATGATTATGTTGGTGCAGTTATGGAATTGTGTCAAAATAAGCGTGGAAACTTTATGGATATGCAATATCTTGATGAAAATCGAGTTAGTATCGTTTATGAAATCCCATTAGCTGAAATTGTCTATGATTTCTTTGATCAACTAAAATCCAATACAAAAGGTTATGCTTCTTTTGACTATGAATTAATTGGCTATAAGCCATCTAAACTAGTTAAAATGGATATCCTACTTAATGCTGAAAAGGTAGATGCACTATCTTTCATTGTCCACAAAGATTCTGCTTATGATCGAGGGAAAATTATTGTAGAAAAGTTAAAGGAATTAATTCCTCGTCAACAATTTGAAGTTCCGATTCAAGCAGCAGTTGGACAAAAAATTATTGCACGTTCATCAATTAAAGCAATGCGTAAAAACGTACTAGCTAAGTGTTATGGTGGAGATATTTCACGTAAACGTAAGCTACTTGAAAAACAAAAAGAAGGTAAAAAGCGAATGAAACAAGTAGGGTCCGTTGAAGTACCGCAAGAGGCATTCATGGCTGTCTTGAAAATGGACGATACTAAATAATTGAAATTATAAAGCAGTAAAACTAAGATTATAGTGAACAAACATAGTAAAATACCGCAGAATTTCTGCGGTATTTCTTTTAACTATAAAAGGTGTTTTGCACCAATTAGAAAGTAGTGATCTTTTGATACAAGCTGCATATCTTCATATCCCATTCTGTGAGCAAATCTGCCATTATTGTGATTTTAATAAGGTGTATTTAAAAGGACAACCTGTAGAAGAATATCTTCAATCAATGGAACTAGAGATGAAAAATACAATGGAAGCACATCCGACTAAGGGGTTGAACACGATCTTTGTTGGGGGTGGTACACCAACTGTGTTAGACATGAAACAAATGGAATTTTTTTTAACAAGTATTCACAGATATATGAAACCACTTTCCGAGGAAGTCGAATTTACGTTCGAAGCAAATCCAGGTGATTTGTCAAAGGAAAAACTTCAATTATTGCGAGAAGGGGGCGTAAATCGATTAAGCTTTGGTGTTCAAACATTCGACGATAATTTACTTAAAAAAATTGGAAGGACCCATCGACAGAAGGATGTATTTCGTTCAATTGAACATGCAAAAGAAGTTGGATTTAATAATATTAGCATTGATCTAATTTATGCTCTACCTGATCAGACAATAGCGAACTTTAAACAAACGCTTGATGCAGCATTTTCGCTCGATGTTGAGCATTTTTCGGGATACTCCTTAATTATCGAGCCTAAAACAGTGTTCTATAACTTGATGCGCAAAGGGAAATTGTCCTTACCAAGTCAAGATAACGAGGCGGAAATGTATGAGTTATTAATGGATGAGATGGAGAAACATAACTATCATCAGTACGAGATAAGTAACTTTGCTAAGAAGGCGTATGAAAGCAAGCATAATCTAACTTATTGGGATAATGACGAATATTTTGGGATTGGAGCGGGCGCCCATAGTTATGTAAATGGGAAAAGAATAGCAAATGCAGGTCCTTTAAAAAAGTATATGTCAAAAATTGAAGAAACTGGATTTCCGTATGTTGAATCCCATCAAGTTAATCAGGAAGAAAAAATGGAAGAGGAACTATTTTTAGGGTTAAGAAAAACATTAGGGGTTTCAAAGCCAAAATTTTATCAAACATACAATAAAAGTATGGATGCTGTGTTTGGTAAGCAAATAGAAGAACAACGCAGTAAAGGATTGCTTGAGGAAAAGGATGGATTTATTAGATTAACGAAACAAGGAAAGCTTCTAGGTAATGAAGTGTTTCAGGCATTTATTGGTGGAATCTAATCGTTGACATCGTGGTATGTATTTGGTAACTTATTATTAGAATTAGCACTCGCGTTTAATGAGTGCTAACAGAGGTGATGTTCCTTGTTAACAGATCGTCAGCTATTAATTCTTCAGGTAATAATAGATGATTTTATCCAATCTGCCCAGCCGGTAGGCTCAAGATCATTGTCGAAAAAAGATGAAATCTCATATAGCTCTGCAACAATTCGAAATGAGATGGCGGACTTAGAAGAGCTTGGGTTCATTGAAAAAACCCATAGTTCTTCAGGGAGAATTCCCTCAGAAAAGGGCTACAGATACTATGTAGATCATCTATTATCACCACAAAATGTTTCAAAAGAAGATAAAGATGAAATAAACTCTATTTTTGCTGAGCGAATTTATGAGTTAGAAAAAGTCGTTCAAAAATCTGCCCAGATTCTTTCTGAGTTAACAAACTATACATCGATTGTATTAGGGCCTGAGGTTAGTGAAAACAAGGTAAAGAGGCTGCAAATTATTCCCATTAACAGAGATACTGCCGTTGCAATTATTATTACAGATACGGGTCATGTAGAAAATCGAACAATCACGTTCCCAGGTTCAATTGATCCTGCTGACATTGAAAAAATGGTGAATATTCTCAATGAACGATTAAGTGGTGTCCCATTAGTTGATTTGAATGATAAAATCTATAAAGAAGTAGCGGCAATACTTAAGGCGCATATAAGAAATTATGATAGTTTATTACAGGCTGTGTCAGGTACGTTTAACCTCCAATCAGCAGAAAGAGTTTACTTTGGAGGTAAAACAAATATGCTAAGCCAACCTGAATTTAATGACATTAAAAAAATTCGTTCTTTATTAACAATGATTGAACAAGAGAAAGAATTTTATGAGTTACTACGTACAAATAAAACGGGAATAAACATCAAAATTGGCCGTGAAAACAGAGTTAGTGCTATGGAAAATTGTAGTTTAATCACGGCAACCTATTCAGTAGGTACTGAACAATTAGGATCAATTGCTTTACTTGGGCCAACCCGCATGGAATATTCGCGTGTTGTTAGTCTACTAAGTCTAATTAGCACAGATTTGACGAATGTACTAACAAAATTGTATCAAAATGATTAGCAGTGGCTATATTTAGTAAGGGATACAGGGGAAGGGCATTCCCTGTTACATACTTGAAAAGATTTATTTTTTTCCAAAGGTAAGAAAGTATAAAAGTTTGTACCTGGTTTTAGTGTCTAGCTACAGGCGCGCCTTGCGCTTTTCTTAAAAGATAAGAAAGTATAAAAATTTGTACCAAGTTTTAGTGTCTAGCTCCGGGCGCCATCGACTCTATGGTATAAGCCAATCCGTCCGGAAGGTAAAGAACAACCTTCCAGCCGGCTTGTCTTATGCTTGTCGCCGATAGGCGGGCGCCTTGCGCTTTTCTTATGAAACGAGCCGTTACTAAAACATCACTTGTGAAAAATCAATTTTATATCCTATCGATTTAAGGGAGGTGAAATAATTGGCTAACGAAAATATTACAAAAGAAAATGACGCAGTAGAAGATCAAGTTAATTACGACCAAGTTGATGAAGTCCCTGTTGAAGAAGTTATTGTGGAAGGAAACGAAACAGTAAATGACAACAATACATCTGACTCAAAACAAAGTGAGCTTGAGAAAGCCAATGAGAGAATCGCTGAACTTGAACAACTACTAGCTGAATCTGAAAATAAAACGTACCGTGTTCTAGCGGATTTTGAAAACTATAAACGTCGAGTTAAACTTGACCAAGAAGTAGCAGAAAAATACCGTGCGCAAAGCTTAGTTTCAAATTTGTTATCTGCACTAGATAATTTTGAAAGGGCGATGAAGGTCGATGTTGATGATGATAAAACAAAATCACTTCTGCAAGGGATGGATATGGTTTATCGTGGCCTAATTGACGCACTAAAAAGTGAAGGTGTAGAGGTAATTGAAGCAGTTGGTAAGCAATTTGACCCTCAAATACATCAAGCAGTTATGCAAGTAGAAGATGCTGAATTTGAATCCAACACAATTATTGAGGAATTCCAAAAAGGATATAAGTTAAAAGATAGAGTCATTCGTCCTTCTATGGTCAAGGTCAATCAATAAGGCATTACATACTAGCAAACAAAGCTAAAAATTACGGATAGATAACTATATAAATTGAAATACAGGGAGGTTTTTTATAATGAGTAAAATCATTGGTATTGACTTAGGAACAACAAATTCATGTGTTGCTGTAATGGAAGGCGGAGAAGCAAGAGTAATCCCAAATCCTGAAGGCAATCGTACAACTCCTTCTGTCGTAGCGTTTAAAAACGGAGAACGTCAGGTAGGAGAAGTTGCAAAACGTCAAGCAATTACAAATCCAAATACAATTATTTCTATTAAACGTCATATGGGAACAAACCATAAGGTTGAAGTAGAAGGTAAGGAATATACTCCACAAGAAATGTCAGCAGCCATTCTGCAATATCTAAAAGGTTATGCAGAAGAATATCTTGGGGAACCTGTAACGAAAGCAGTTATTACAGTTCCTGCATACTTTAATGATGCAGAACGACAAGCTACTAAGGATGCTGGTAAAATTGCAGGTTTAGAAGTTGAACGTATTATCAATGAGCCAACAGCAGCAGCACTTGCATATGGTTTAGATAAAACAGATGAAGATCAAACAATCCTTGTCTATGACCTAGGTGGCGGTACATTTGACGTATCAATCCTTGAGTTAGGTGATGGCGTGTTTGAAGTTAAGGCAACAGCTGGGGATAATCGCCTAGGTGGAGATGACTTTGACCAAATCATTATTGATTATTTAGTTGAACAATTCAAAAAAGATAATGGCATTGACTTATCAAAAGACAAAATGGCTATGCAACGTCTAAAGGATGCAGCTGAAAAAGCAAAAAAAGATCTTTCTGGTGTAACATCTACACAAATCTCACTACCATTTATCACAGCTGGTGAAGCTGGACCACTTCACTTAGAAGTGAACATGACCCGTGCAAAATTTGATGAATTATCAGCTGGTTTAGTCGAAAGAACGATGGGACCTACTCGCCAAGCAATTAAAGATTCTGGACTTTCTGCTAGTGAGATTGACAAGATAATACTAGTAGGTGGTTCAACTCGTATCCCTGCTGTTCAAGAAGCGATTAAAAAAGAAACGGGTAAAGAACCACATAAAGGGGTAAACCCAGATGAAGTTGTTGCATTAGGTGCTGCGATTCAAGGTGGAGTATTAACAGGAGATGTTAAAGACGTTGTGTTACTAGACGTAACGCCTTTGTCATTGGGTATTGAAACAATGGGTGGAGTGTTTACTAAGTTAATCGAACGTAACACTACAATCCCGACAAGTAAATCTCAAGTTTTCTCTACTGCAGCAGATAGCCAAACGGCAGTGGATATCCATGTACTTCAAGGTGAGCGTCCAATGTCTGCGGATAACAAAACATTAGGTCGTTTCCAATTATCTGATATTCCACCGGCACCACGTGGTGTTCCACAAATTGAAGTAAGCTTTGATATCGATAAAAATGGTATCGTAAATGTTCGAGCAAAAGATCTTGGTACAAACAAAGAACAAACAATCACAATTAAGTCTTCTACAGGTCTTTCTGACGAAGAAGTTGAAAAAATGGTACGTGAAGCCGAGGAAAATGCGGAGGCTGACAAAAAACGTAAAGAAGAAGTTGAACTTCGTAACGAAGCAGATCAGTTAGTCTTTACAACTGAAAAGACGTTAAAAGATCTTGAAGGAAAAGTAGATGAGGCTGAAGTAACGAAAGCAAATGAAGCCAAAGATGCTTTAAAAGAGGCAATTGAGAAAAATGATTTAGAGGAAATTCGTACGAAAAAAGATGCTCTACAAGAAATCGTACAACAGCTTTCTGTGAAATTATATGAAGATGCTGCCAAAGCTGCACAGGCTGCTCAAGGTGCAGAAGGCGAAAACGCTGCTAACAAGTCAGATGATGTTGTAGATGCTGAATTTGAAGAAGTAAAAGACGACAAATAATATTGTGCGGAGTACGTGATTAAAAAGTCGAAGTCAGGCATGCCTTGGCTTTGGCTTTTTTTAAGTAGATAACAAGAATTAGGCACCATCAAAAAAGATTTAAAAAATAAATAAAATTTGAACTTAGTTTTTCAGTCTAGCTACGGGCGCTATCGGACCTTTGGTCATAACTCGATAAACAGGCGCTCTGCGCTTTTCATATAAAATATTGCCTTTTACTTTTGAGAAATGATAAAATAATCTTTATGTGAAAGGAAGCGGGAGTGGGTTTTTAATGAGTAAACGCGATTTTTATGATGTACTTGGTATTAGTAAGGGTGCATCAAAGGATGAAATTAAAAAAGCATATCGAAAACTGTCTAAACAATATCACCCAGATATTAATAAAGCAGCAGACGCAGCTGATAAATTTAAAGAAGTAAAAGAAGCGTATGAAGTCCTTAGTGATGATCAAACACGTTCACATTATGATCAATTCGGACATACTGATCCAAACCAAGGCTTTGGCGGAGGTGGGGACTTCGGTGGTGGTTTTGGCTTTGAAGATATATTCAGCTCCATCTTTGGCGGCGGCGGTGGTCGACGTCGTGATCCGAACGCTCCTAGACAAGGGGCCGACTTACAATACACAATGACACTTAAATTTGAAGAAGCTGTATTTGGTAAGGAAACCGATCTTGAAATACCGCGAGAAGAAACATGTGAAACATGTGATGGTTCAGGTGCTAAACCAGGTACAAAGACAAATACATGTTCACACTGTAATGGTTCTGGTCAACTTAATGTAGAACAAAACACACCTTTTGGACGTATTGTTAACCGTCGTGTTTGTAACCACTGTAATGGTACAGGAAAAATGATACCGCACAAATGTTCAACTTGTGGCGGGTCTGGAAAAGTGAAAAAACGTAAGAAAATTCACGTGAAAATTCCTGCTGGTGTTGATGATGGTCAACAACTACGAGTTTCTGGTCAAGGTGAACCAGGTATTAATGGTGGGCCTTCTGGTGACCTATATGTAGTATTCCATGTAAAAGGACATGAATTCTTCGAGAGAGATGGAGACGACATCTATTGTGAAATGCCTTTAACATTCGCTCAAGCAGCGTTAGGCGATGAAGTTGAAGTTCCAACATTACACGGCAAGATTAAGTTGAAAATCCCTGCTGGTACACAAACTGGAACGAAATTCCGCCTACGTGGTAAGGGTGTTCCTAATGTCCGTGGTTATGGACAAGGTGATCAACACATTCAAGTACGTGTAATCACACCTACAAAGTTGACTGAAAAACAAAAGCAGTTGCTTCGTGAATTTACTGATCTAAGTGGATATGAGGCACCTGACGAACAACATGATAGTTTTTTTGCGAAGGTAAAAAGAGCTTTTAAAGGTGAATAGTATAGAAAAGCGGAGGGCGCTCATCTCGAAGAAAGTCGATTAAAACCCGCCACGTCCTGTGGCGAACATCGACATCAGCACATCCTGTGCTAGTAAAGCATAAGACGAGCACTTGCAGAAGGTGAACTTTCCTTCTGTAAGTGATTGGCTTATACCATAGAGCCGATAGCGCCCGAAGCTCGACAATGGGAAAAGCGGAAGTGTCAAATGGTTAATATTATTATAATGGAGTTGGTAGATTATGAAATGGTCTGAAATAAGCATACACACTACACAAGAAGCAGTTGAACCTATTTCAAATATTTTGCATGAAGCGGGGGCTAGTGGAGTTGTCATTGAAGACCTTTTCGATTTGACCAAGGAACGTGAACAAATCTTTGGTGAGATTTACCAACTCAACCCAGATGATTATCCTGAAGAAGGGGTAATTATTAAGGCGTACCTGCCTGTTACTAGTTTTCTATCTGAAACGGTAGATGAAATAAAAGAGGCGATTAATGGCTTACTCTCGTTTGGAATAGATATAGGATATAATAAAGTAACTATAAGTGAAGTAAATGAAGAAGAATGGGCTACTGCTTGGAAAAAGTATTATCACCCAGTTAAAATCTCTGAGAAATTTACAATTGTTCCAACATGGGAAACGTATGAGCCTGTGAGTAGTGATGAGCTAATTATTGAGTTAGACCCTGGTATGGCATTTGGAACAGGTACACATCCTACTACAGTATTATGTATCCAAGCACTAGAAAGAACGGTTCAAAAAAATGACAGGGTAATTGATGTTGGAACAGGCTCAGGCGTTCTAAGTATTGCGTCTGCAATGCTCGGTGCAAAAGAAGTTAGTGCATTTGACTTAGACACTGTTGCAGTAGAAAGTGCAAGTGAAAACGTGAAGTTAAACAAAGTGGAACAGATTGTTTCAATCTCACAGAACAACCTGCTGGCCAATGTTCAGGGTCCGGTTGATGTGATTGTTGCAAATATTTTAGCAGAAATCATTCTACTATTTACGAATGATGCAAATAGGGTATTGAAACAAGGTGGGCTTTTTATCACTTCAGGAATTATTACTGCAAAAAAAGAAGAGGTGAAAGAAGGTTTAATAGCCGCAAACTTCACGATTGAAGAAACAGTTGTAATGGAAGATTGGGTTGCATTTATCGCAAGAAAAAATTAAATGACCAAAACTGGTGGTGGGAAGCACCTTGCAACGATATTTCGTAGAAAATATAGTAAACAATAAAGCGAATATTAGTGGTGAAGATGTACATCACATTGCACGTGTAATGCGCATGGACGTTGGCGATCAATTATATTGTTGTGATTCAGATGGAAAAGTTGCTAGATGTGAGATTACTGAAATTACCAATGAATCAGTTTTAACCAATGTTGTAGAATGGATGAAGAACTCAGTTGAGTTACCGATTAATGTATCGATTGTGAGTGGGTTGCCTAAAGCGGACAAACTTGAATATGTTATACAAAAGGGAACAGAACTAGGGGCAAGTGAGTTTGTCCCTTTTATTGCGGCTCGTTCAATTGTAAAATGGGATGAGAAAAAAGGCAGTAAAAAGGTTGAACGTTGGAATAAAATCGCAAAGGAAGCTGCAGAGCAATCTCATCGTTCAAAAATACCTACCGTACAAGCACCAATTTCCTTTAAACAGTTAATTTCTCTAAGTGCAAACCATGATTATAAATTAATTGCCTATGAAGAAGAAGCAAGAAGGGGCGAAAAATCAAACCTAGCTTCAACCTTTGATAAGATGAAAACTGGGGAAACCCTATTAATTGTTGTAGGTCCAGAAGGTGGTCTTACTGAAAAAGAAGTAACCCTTCTTCACAAGAATGGTTTTATTTCTTGTAGTCTAGGACCAAGGATTTTACGTACAGAAACAGCGCCTTTGTATCTATTAGCAGCTGTTTCTTATTATTTTGAGCTAACGAGGTGAACAAAAGATGCCAACAGTAGCATTTCATACATTAGGATGTAAAGTGAATCACTATGAAACAGAAGCCATTTGGCAACTTTTTAAAGAACAAGGCTATGAAAGAACTGAATTTGAAAGTACGTCAGATGTTTATGTTATTAATACCTGTACTGTAACAAATACAGGTGATAAAAAAAGCCGGCAAGTCATACGACGTGCAATCAGAAAAAATCCAGATGGTGTTATTTGCGTAACTGGCTGCTATGCACAAACGTCACCTGCTGAAATAATGGCAATTCCTGGGGTAGATATTGTTGTAGGAACCCAGGACCGCACAAAAATGTTAGATTATATCGAGCAATATAAAACAGAACGCAAGCCTATTAATGGTGTCGGTAACATTATGAAAGCTCGTGTCTATGAGGAACTAGATGTTCCTGCCTTTACAGACCGGACACGTGCATCTTTAAAAATCCAAGAAGGTTGTAACAATTTCTGCACCTTCTGTATCATTCCTTGGGCTCGTGGCTTAATGCGTTCACGTGATCCTAAAGAAGTCATAAAACAGGCACAAGCACTTGTAAATGCTGGCTATAAAGAGATCGTCTTAACCGGTATTCATACAGGTGGATATGGTGAAGATATGAAAGATTACAACCTTGCAAAATTGCTTCAAGAGTTAGATGCACAAGTAGTGGGCCTAAAACGGATCAGAATCTCGTCAATAGAAGCTAGTCAAATCACAGATGAAGTTATTGAAGTTCTTGATAAATCTGATAAAATTGTCCGTCATTTACACATTCCACTTCAATCTGGTTCAAATACAGTGTTAAAGAGAATGCGCCGAAAATACACAATGGAACACTTTGCAGAGCGTTTAGAAAGATTAAAAGAAGCCCTACCGGGACTTGCAATCACTTCTGATGTTATTGTTGGGTTCCCTGGTGAAACAGAAGAAGAATTCATGGAAACATATAATTTTATCAAAGAACACAAATTCTCAGAGCTACATGTCTTCCCTTATTCAAAACGTACAGGTACTCCTGCAGCGCGTATGGAAGATCAAGTTGATGAAGAAATCAAGAATGAGCGTGTTCACCGCTTGATAGCATTATCAGATCAACTAGCTAAGGAATATGCTTCACAGTATGAAAATGTAGTACTAGAAGTAATTCCAGAAGAAGAATACAAAGAAGAAGTAAACAGTGGTCTGTACATTGGTTATACAGATAACTATCTAAAAGTAAAATTCCCAGCAACTGAAGGAATGATAGGGAAGTTAGTAAAAGTTAAAATTACTAAAGCAGGCTACCCGTATAATGAGGGGCAATTCGTTCGCATTGTTGAGGATAGCATAGCCGGGAACCTAGAAATTGTAAAATTAAGTTCTTAACCCAGTATTTAAACTGGGTTATTTTTTTCTTATTGGTATACGTAATAATCGGCTTTTTTTACTAACTTTATAATAAAAATTCTCTTATTAATGACAATTAAAATGGATATATGCGCGCATATTGGTGTTTTATGGTGCGTCGTAATATTGTCGTTTATGTGCGTAAATTCCAAGAATATGTATAACTCGAATAGCATCGTTGCCTACTAAAGGATAAATTCTTTCACATAATTGATAATTATCGTACATACTAAGATTGTTCTCGTGTTTTTTAAAATTAAATGCTATTATTAGAGAGGTACGGACAACTCTATAGTAGTCGAAAAGGATGATTATAACATATGAACAATGTTGCCAAGTTGATTGACCACACAGCATTAAAAGCGGATACAACAAAAGAACAAATTTTAAAATTATGCGCGGAAGCTAAGGAATATGTCTTTGCTTCGGTATGCGTCAATCCAACATGGGTACAGACAGCTGCTGAGCAATTAAAAGGCACCAAAGTAAGGGTATGTACTGTTATAGGCTTCCCGTTAGGAGCAACTACACCAGAATCAAAGGCCTTCGAAACAAAAGATGCAATCGAAAAAGGCGCAACTGAGGTGGATATGGTCATTAATATCGGTGCATTAAAGGATAAAGATGATGTGTTAGTAGAACATGACATTCGTGCAGTAGTTGATGCTGCAAAGGGTAAAGCACTCACTAAAGTAATTATTGAAACTAGTTTGTTAACTGAAGAAGAAAAAGTCAGAGCATGTCAGATTGCTGTTAAAGCAGGAGCAGACTTTGTCAAAACATCAACAGGCTTCTCAACTGGTGGAGCAACAGTTGAAGATATTGAACTAATGCGTAAAACAGTTGGACCGGAAATCGGGGTTAAAGCATCTGGTGGGGTCCGTGATGCAAAAGGCGTTCACGATATGGTTAAAGCAGGAGCAACCCGCATCGGTGCAAGTGCAGGTATAGCGATTGTAAAGGGATTAACAAGTACATCTGATTATTAAAAGAAATGATCAAGTCCAAAGGTAGACTTGATCATTTCTTATGCTTTTTTATGTACTTTCAAAATAAACGCCGCAAGTAATCCAGTTAATGGAAGGGCAATAAGAGATGTAAGGGTATTGAAAATTAAACTTACATGTGCAAGTTGAACATCAGGAAGAGAAGTAAGCATTGATGCAACAGACCCAAGGCTATTAATTAAAGGATAAAATAAAAGAACTCCAAATACGTTTAACCATATGTGTGCATATGCTGTTAGCTTTGCTTCGCGACTAGCTCCAATACTAGCTAAAAATGCAGTTATACATGTTCCTATATTTGCACCTAGAACAATGGCAACCCCCGCATTAAGTGTCAATAGATGCTCATTTATAAACCCCATGATAATACCAGTTGTTGCCGTACTTGATTGTATAATTGCGGTTAAAAATGTTCCTACTACAACTCCAAAGAGACCATTTTCATTTGTATATTCGAAAAATGTATGTACAGCCGGTATTGATGCCAGTGGGCGAGCTAACTGCTCAAACCCGTTCATCGCCACAAATAAACAACCAAGTCCAAAGAGCATTGCACCAATACTAAAGAGCTGTCGGTTTTGTAAAAGTAAACATAAAAAACCGATAATTAACAAAGGAACGATGGCTTCATAAATATGAAATGAAATTAACTCAGTCGTGACAGTTGTTCCTATATTGGTTCCAAGGATGATCCCAATAGATTGTTTAAAGGTTAAATAGCCTGTGGCAACTAAACCAACGATTAAAATCATGACGGCAGAACTGCTTTGTATGACGGCTGTTATAATAGCTCCGACTATCATGCCTTTCCAAGGGTTTCCTGTAAATTTTACTAACCATTCTTTCATTTTATTACCAGATAAATTATAAAGGCCTGTCCGCATAACTGTCATACCAAATAAGAAAATTGCAATATAGACTGCAAATAAAGAAATTAACTCAATCATTAACTAGTCTCACCTCTTATCACATTGTATGGACGGGGTGTCCTATAAATGACTTAAATTTTTATAATAATAATTTGCCCTAAGGGATTTAGTCAGTAACAAAACGATAGTAAAAAGATCGATTTAAACAAGAATGCGGCATCGATATCACCTTGTTTCAATGAAATACAGTTGACCTTAATTTACTGATATATTATAATTGCAAAGTACATGTTTATTATTTGTCTTTTGGAGTAAGCTTTTTTTCGCGGAAAGTTGAAACAATGACCTAAATTTTAACTTTAATTCTAAACATGTAATATTAATGTTTAGCTGTTGTTTTCGGAGGGAGGGATTTAGAATGTCAAAAACGGTCGTTCGTAAAAACGAATCGCTTGAAGATGCTCTTCGCCGCTTTAAACGTACTGTATCAAAATCTGGTACAATACAAGAAGCAAGAAAGCGCGAATTCTATGAAAAGCCTAGCGTAAGACGTAAGAAGAAGTCTGAAGCTGCAAGAAAGCGCAAATTCTAAAAGAGGGTGTAGTAGTTTATGAATCTTCTCGAGCGTTTAAACAATGATATAAAACAAGCGATGAAGAATAGAGAAAAAGACAAACTTACGACAATGCGGATGATGAAATCCTCACTTCAAAATGAGGCGATCAAGCTTGGTACAAGCGAATTATCTGAAGAGCAGGAGTTAACAGTCCTTTCTCGTGAATTAAAACAACGTAAAGACTCCCTCCTTGAATTTGAGAGCGCAGGTCGACAAGACCTTGTTGATAAAATTCATTCTGAAATCGAGATCGTTGAAGTGTACATGCCAGAACAGTTAAATGAAGAAGAGATTACTAAGATTGTTAAACAAACAATTGAAGAAGTGAATGCCTCTTCAAAGGCTGATATGGGAAAAGTGATGGGTGCGTTAATGCCAAAAGTTAAAGGTAAAGCTGATGGTTCACTTGTCAACAAAATTGTGCAGCAACAACTTTCATAAGATTTTCAAACTAGTCTAGATCTGGTCCTAAGATATAGGTTTTAGCTAGACTAGTGAAAAATAGCATCTTACCACCGGTAGGATGCTATTTTTTTATTGTTTAGGAATTTATAAAATTGTAAGGTTGTGTATAACTTCGTGTCTCTGTCTATCTACGTCTAGCTCCGGGCGCCATCGACTCGAGGTCATAAGCCAATCCGTCCGGAAGGTAAAGAACAACCTTCCAGCCGGCTTGTCTTATGCTTGTCGCCGATAGGCGGGCGCCCTGCGCTTTTCTTATGCTAAATTGAAATTATAAATAATATCATAAAAAAGTGAAACCTTACTTAAACTAAATCGTATTACTTTACATAAGTAGAAGAAAATATATTTATAAGGTGCTTACTAAATTTTTATTCTAATTAATAAGTTTAAGAAGGGGGGTAAACATTTGAAAAGGTTCCGTTTAACACTATATATAAGCCTATTAATTCTCTCTTTAGCATTAACAATTCTACCAGATAATAGTCACAGCAGCAGTGATAGTAATGATATTGTATATGTTATCCCTGTTGAAAGTACGGTCGAGAAAGGATTATCATCCTTTTTAGACCGGTCAATAACAGAGGCTGAAGATGCGAACGCTGATGTTATTATTCTAGATATTTATACTCCAGGTGGTGCTGTTGATGCTGCAGGTGACATTGGTAAAAGAATCAACGCAACAAAAATTCCAGTAGTAGCTTTTGTTAACAATCAAGCACTTTCGGCTGGCGCCTATATTGCGTTAAATGCAGATGCCATTTATATGACACCAGACTCTACAATGGGTTCAGCCGCAATTATTGATCAACAAGGGAACACTGCTGGAAAAAAAGCAGAATCATTTTGGTTCGCTGCCATGAAAACTGCCGCTGAACAGAATGGAAGAGATCCTATTTTTGCACTAGCAATGGCAGATGCCGATATTGATCTACCGGAGTATGGAGCTGGTAAAGGAGATTTGCTTACATTAACTGCTTCACAGGCGGTAGAGGTGAAGTATTCAGAAGGAACTGTAGCGAATCTTGACGCATTATTAAGTAAACTTGGCTACAAAGATGCTATTGTTGAGAAAATGGAAGTAGCTTTTGCCGAAAAACTTGCTAGATTTATTACAAATCCGATTGTTGTCCCAATTCTACTATCAATAGGTAGTCTAGGATTAGTACTAGAACTGTACTCACCAGGTTTTGGAATTCCTGGAATAATGGGAGTTTCTTCATTGTTATTATTCTTTTATGGTCATATGGTTGCTGGCTTAGCTGGCATGGAATCCCTCATTCTATTTGTGGTTGGGGTTGTCCTGATCTTACTGGAATTTTTTATACCAGGAGGCATTATAGGCCTAATAGGCTTTGGAGCAATTTTAACCAGTTTATTTATTGCGACAGATAATGTAACATACATGGCATTATCACTTTTAATTGCGATTGGAGTAACAATAATGGCTTCCATTATTTTGTTTAAGGTGTTTGGAAAACGTATAAACATTTTTCGAAAAATTATTCTCAGTGATTCTACGAATACAGAAAAGGGCTATGTTTCAAATGTGAACCGAATTGAATTAGTTGGAAACGAAGGATTTGCGTTAACATCGCTTCGTCCTTCAGGTACAGCCCTAATCAATGATGAAAGACTGGATGTTGTAACAGAAGGAAATTATATACAACAAAACAGCAAAGTGGTTGTTGTTAAAACAGAGGGTTCAAGAATTGTTGTCCGTGAAATAAAAAATAGCGAAGCAATGAAATAGGAGGAAATAAACATGACACCAAGTACTCTTTTAGTTTTACTTGCAGTTGGTCTTGGAATTATAATACTAGCTGTCCTTTTTACTTTTGTACCTGTAATGCTCTGGATTTCGGCATTGGCATCTGGAGTGAGAGTAAGTATCTTTACATTAATTGGGATGAGATTACGTCGGGTAATTCCGAGCCGAGTGATTAATCCATTAATCAAAGCAGTAAAGGCTGGATTGGATGTTACAACAAACCAATTAGAGAGTCATTATTTAGCTGGAGGAAATGTCGACAGAGTCATTAATTCGCTAATTGCTGCTCAACGTGCAAATATAGAGTTAACGTTTGAACGCTCTGCTGCAATTGATCTTGCAGGACGTGATGTTCTAGAAGCTGTTCAAATGAGTGTTAACCCTAAGGTAATAGAAACACCGTTTATTGCCGGTGTTGCGATGGATGGAATCGAGGTTAAAGCTAAAGCACGAATTACAGTGCGTGCCAATATTGAACGTTTAGTCGGTGGTGCGGGTGAAGAAACGATTATTGCCCGTGTAGGTGAGGGTATTGTAAGTACAATTGGTTCGCAACATGATCATAAGAAGGTTCTTGAAAACCCTGATATGATTTCACAAACAGTATTATCAAAAGGTCTAGACGCAGGAACGGCATTTGAAATTCTCTCGATTGATATTGCGGATATTGATATCGGTAAAAACATTGGTGCAGCACTACAAATTGATCAAGCTGAAGCGGATAAAAATATTGCACAAGCAAAAGCAGAAGAGCGCCGCGCGATGGCTGTTGCACAAGAACAAGAAATGCGTGCCCGTGTGGAAGAGATGCGTGCTAAAGTAGTAGAAGCAGAGGCGAAGGTACCTTTAGCAATGGCCGAAGCGCTAAGAAGTGGAAACTTAGGTGTAATGGACTACATGAACATTAAAAATATTTCTGCTGATACAGATATGAGAGATTCAATTGGAAAACTTTCGGATGAGGATGAAGATAAATAAAAGCTTGTTAAAAGTAAACGGATAACATGTTTTCTAGCTGAAGGGAGGTTATCTCCTATTGGATAACATAGTACAACAGTTAATCACGCTTCTTCTTGATAATTTCATTTTAGTATTTATTATTGGTGGAGTTATTCTTAACATCTTTAAAAGGTTTAAGGATGCTACCACTGAACAAAATAACCAACAACGACCAGTTGAGCGACAAGGTAACCGCGAACAGAACTATGATGAGGAAAATGAAAGAAGAAGTGAACAAAACCCTTTTGAAACTATCTTTGATGAGTTAAATAGAAAAGGGAAAGAAATATCCAAACAAAACGAAAAAACCGCTCCGAGCCGTATAGAAAAAGTGGAGCAACGGAAACCAACAGCATCAACAGAGCTATATGAAAGATACAATAAGCTAAATAAAGAGGATAACCCTAAGGGTAAGAAATCTTCTCCAAAACAGGTTAACCGGATTTCAACTCAATATCAGCCTATGAAGAGAGTGACTAAAAAGAGAGCTGTAGAAGGGATTATTTGGTCCGAAATTTTAGGTCCTCCACGTTCAAAAAGACCTCATTCGTCACGTGGTCGATATTTAAGACCAGAGAAATAAGGTATGCTGTTAAAGGTTATAACTCCACTGTTGGAGTAATTTAACGATAATTTTTTGGTGAAATAGTTACAAAAACAGTATTTTACCAAGAAGATAAATGTAACAAATCCATCAACTTAAATGTTCTAACCCCCTTTCATATTTCATAAACATGAGATGAAAGGGGGTTCTTTTTTATGGGCAAAAAGTGGCAACAACGTATGAGAAATTGGATGACAACAAAGATGGAACTACCCGCAGATGTTATGATGGATCTTCCCAGAATTACGATGATAGGACAGATACATATATATATAGAAAATCATAGAGGACTCTTAACATTTACAGATAAGGAACTGCGATTATTACTTAAAAATGGACAACTGTTAATTAAGGGACAATCATTTGTCATTAAGACGATTTTACCTGAAGAAATATTACTTGAAGGAAAAATAGATCAAGTCCTATATATCGATAATTAGTCGCAAGGGGGAAAATCATGAAAAACGGGTGGCTGAACTTTTTTTCGGGTAGTGTAAAAGTAAGTGTTAGTGGTAAGGGAGTGGAGCGATTAGTAAATGACTGTGTACGCAATGATATTATTATATGGGAGGTTAGGAAACAGAGTGATCAATCGATAACATTTTATATCCTTCTAAAAGATATATCAAAAATTCGTCCAATAGTCAGACATAGTGATTGTAAATTACGTTTTGTAGGGAGAAAAGGTATTCCCTTTTTAATCAAAAAGTCCTTATTAAATAGTGGTTTTCTGATTGGCGCCTTACTGTTTTTAGCCATTATTACATTTATGTCTAATATGGTATGGGGAATCCAAGTAGAGGGTGCGAAACCAGAAACAGAATATCTATTGCGCAAAGAATTAACGGAAATAGGCGTAGAAAAAGGGAAATTACAATTTTTACTAGCTGATGTTGAATCAATACAACGTCAGCTAACGAACAATATTGATGCGATAACGTGGGTTGGTGTGGAATTAAAAGGGACGACCTATCATTTTCGCGTGGTTGAGAAAAATCAACCAGAAAAACCGGAGTTTATAAGTCCTAGACACCTGACTGCGAAGAAGAAAGCAATTATTACAGATATGTTTGTTGAAGAAGGAAAGCCACTTGTTTCAGTCAATGATCATGTAACAGAAGGACAGGTTTTAGTTTCCGGTATTATTGGAAAGGAAGGACAAACTGAAATCGTACCTGCGAGGGGAAAAATTTTTGGCGAAACATGGTACAAGTCTGATGTGATGGTAGAACTTACAACGGAATTTAATGTGTTTACAGGTAACTATAAAGATAAGCATTATATAAAGGTATGGAATTGGACTTTGCCAATTTGGGGATTTGGGAAGCCAGAATTTTTAACCTATGCAACAGAAAAACAGGAAAAAGCAATCCGCTTTTTAAAGTGGAATTTACCGATTTCGTATAATAAGATCACTTTTAGAGAAAACGAAGAAGTAGAAAGAAAATATTCAGTAGAACAAGCAAGAGAGGTTGCAAAAGAGTATGCTAGAAGTGAGTTAGAAGATCTTTTAGATGATGATGCAAAGATAAAAGGAGAAAAAGTTTTGCGTGAATCGACTGAGAATGGTAAAGTTAACTTATCAATCCATTATCAGGTAATTGAGAATATAGTAACTTCAATACCATTAGTTCAAGGAGACTAAAGGATGTCAGAAGAGTTAATAACAATAAATCAATTAGAAAACCCAAATGAAGCAATTGCTCTTTTTGGTACAAATGATGTAAACTTAAAGCGTATCGAGGAAGAACTTAATGTTTCAATTATTACTAGAGGTGAGTCAGTAAGTGTCTCAGGAGATCTTGATTCCACTAAGCTAGTTGAAGAAATATTAAAACGTTTACTTTCAGTAATCAGAAAAGGTATTACGATTAGTGAACGAGACGTATTATATGCAATTCAAATGGGCCAATCAGGAAAGCTCGACTATTTTGAAGATTTGTATCAAGAAGAAATTACAAAAAATGTAAAAGGCAAATCAATCCGTGTTAAGACGCTCGGCCAACGTCAATATGTTGGTGCCATAAAAAAACACGATTTAGTGTTTGGGATCGGTCCTGCGGGTACAGGGAAAACGTATTTGGCTGTCGTTATGGCCGTTACAGCATTAAAGAATGGGATGGTCAAAAAAATCATTTTAACTCGTCCTGCAGTTGAAGCAGGTGAAAGTCTTGGCTTTTTACCTGGTGACCTAAAGGAAAAAGTGGATCCTTATTTACGACCTTTATATGACGCTCTCCATGATGTTCTAGGAGCAGAACATACTGTTCGAATGATTGAAAGAGGTACAATTGAAATTGCTCCACTGGCTTACATGAGAGGGAGAACGTTAGATGATTCGTTTGTTATACTAGATGAAGCACAAAATACTACATCGGCACAAATGAAAATGTTCTTAACAAGACTAGGCTTTGGCTCAAAAATGGTTATTACTGGTGACATTTCACAAGTTGACCTTCCAAGGGGAGTTAAGTCAGGACTAGCGATTGCAAAAGATATACTAAGAAATGTGAATGGGGCATCTTTTATTTTCTTGGAACAAACAGATGTAGTACGTCATCCACTTGTAGCGAAAATTATTGATGCCTATGATAAAGGCGAGTAATAATTTACCGAGACCCATCATCTATGTATGGGTCTCTTTTTCCATAACGTTTGTGCTGCCCTAAAACTAACCAAGGCTTTTAAAAAGGAGGTTGAAACTTTGAGTAATAATCGCTTAAGTTCAGTTAAAAAAATGTTAGATGTGCTAAAAAGGTTTCGTTTCCTACATATTGTTATTTATACATTACTAGCATTTGTGATGTACATAGCCATGTTTAGTAATGTTAAACCAGAAAAACTCAATATAGAATTATTTGCTGTAGCTGATACTACAATCCGATCACCTATAACAATTGAAGATAAACTTAGTACTGAGAAGAAGCAGAAAAAGGCTGCTGATGAAGAAGAAGATGTTTATACACTCAAAAAAGAGTACGCTCAAAACCGAGTAGATCTCGTTAGATCGATTTTTGACTCTGTTGAAGAAGTGAATGAAGAACTAGCAGAAGAGTATGATAAAAGAAATAGAGAAATTGAAAATGAAATAGAGTCTGCAAAGGATGAAGGTCAAGCAAACTCAGAAACTCAAAAACAGGCACCGCTTGAACCTTCAATATCAGAAAAGCTATCTAGGTTAAAATCTAAACTTCCATCAGATCTCTCAAAAGAGCTTTCTGACACGGTCTTTACACCATTACTAGAAGCAAGCCCTGATCAATTGGAACGTGCAAAGGATTCCACAGTAACAGCAGTAAATAACGTAATGAACAATTCAATTCCTGCAAGTGAAGTGGAAAAAGCTAAAGGTAAAATAGAAAATGAAATTCGTTACGCGAGTTTGGATAGTTCAGTTAAAAATGCGATAGTAGAACTAGGTAAATATGCTGTAATTCAAAATGTATATTATGACCCAGCTGCAACTGAAGAAAAAAGGCAGCAAGCAATAGATGCTGTTGAACCAGTTAAAATTTTACAAGGCCAAATTATTGTAGAAGAAGGTCAGTTGATAAGTAGAGAGATTTACAAGCAGCTTGAATTTGTTGGTTTACTAGATACTGATAAATCAATTCAGCCGTTTATTGGTTTAGCATTAATGATTGCATTAATTATGGCGATTATCATTTATTATTTTTTAGATGGTATCCCAACCAGTCGTAAACGAAACACATATTTGTTAATCTACGGTATTATTTTCACTATTACTATTTTATTTATGAAAATGGTAAGTTTATTCCAACAAATTGATTATTCAGATATTGGATATATTGTTCCTGTTGCAATGGGACCACTTTTAGTAAAATTACTAATCAATGAACGAATTGCGATAGTCAGTAGTATGATATTTGCTATTTGTGGAAGTATTATTTTTAATGAAGGTGTAACAGGAACCCTAAATTTCACAATTGGATTATATTATTTGTTTGCCGGACTTGCGGGCGTTTTATTTTTGAGCCAACATAACCGAAGAGCAAAAATATTGCAAGCAGGATTGTTTATTTCATTTATAAACTTTGCTTTACTTACATCAATACTTCTACTGAAAAATAGTAACTACTCAAGTATAGAAGTTGGTTCTTATATTGTTATGGCAATTGTATCTGGGATTGTTGCAGCTGTTATGACAATTGGATTGTTACCATTTTTTGAAGCAGGATTTGGTATACTATCTACAATGAGGTTAATAGAATTGTCTAATCCTAATCACCCATTGCTTAGAAAAATTTTAACTGAAACTCCTGGTACATACCATCATAGTGTAATGGTTGCTAATTTAGCGGAAGCTGCTTGTGAAGCAATTGGGGCAAATGGATTGTTGGCAAGGGTTGCGTCTTATTATCATGATATTGGAAAAACAAGGCGTCCGCATTTCTTTATTGAAAATCAGCTGAATATTGAGAACCCACATGATAAGATTGCACCGCAGCTTAGTAAGAGTATTATAATCGCCCATGCATCAGACGGAGCGGAATACCTGAAAAATAACAAAATGCCTAAGGAGTTTGTGGATATTGCCTTGGAACATCATGGGACAACATTATTGAAATATTTTTATCATCAGGCTAAACAGAAGGATGATGATATTGAAGAGGCTGATTTTAGATATCCTGGTCCTAAGGCACAAACGAAAGAATCAGCTATAATAGGTATTGCTGATAGTGTTGAGGCTGCAGTTCGATCACTTACAAATCCAACACCTGAAAAGATTGAATCATTAGCAAAAAGCATCATGTCTGACAGGTTACAGGATGGTCAATTCAATGAATGCGATTTAACCTTAAAAGAACTAGATATTGTTTTACATTCATTTTGTGAAACATTACATGGAATATTCCATTCCCGAATCGAATACCCCGAGCCTAATAGACAGAAGGTGAAGCAAGCATGATATTAGAGATCGATTTTTCAGACGAAACAAATGAAGTCACCGAAGAACAAATAAAGACCTTGCAAGGGCTTTTAGATGTTGCGGCAATCTCTGAGGGTGTACAGAATGGGACAGAACTATCGGTTACCTTTGTTGACAATGAACGAATCCAAGAAATTAACCGAGATTATCGGGATAAAGATAGGTCTACTGATGTTATCTCGTTCGCTTTGGAAGAAATAGGTGAAGGCGAGATCGAAATCCTAGGCGGTGACATGCCAAGAGTATTAGGAGATATTATTATATCCATTCCTAAAACGAAGGAACAAGCTAAAGAGTATGGACATTCATTTACTAGGGAACTTGGATTCCTTACTGTTCATGGATTCTTACACTTAATAGGCTATGACCATGAAGAAGAAGCAGATGAGGTAATTATGTTTTCTAAGCAAAGGGATATTTTAGAGGCCTATGGACTTAAAAGGTAAGCATAAAAACGAGTTAGCGCGATTACTAAAAAGTTTTTCATATGCAGCAAATGGCCTAATGCATGCAATCTATAAGGAACATAATTTACGAATACACCTAGTCCTTTCCGTAATTGTAATTAGTCTAGGTTTTTATTTTAATATCTCTAGAATGGAATGGAGTGTCATTATTATTTTGATTGGTGGAATGCTTAGTTTAGAGCTAATGAACACGGCAGTAGAGCGTGTTGTAGATCTTGTCACTAAGGAATATCATCCGCTTGCCAAAATGGCTAAAGACATATCCGCAGCCGCTGTCTTACTTTTTGCCATTGCGTCAATTATTATAGGAATTATTATATTTTCAGGTTATCTGGACATTCTGTAATAAAGTTTGAATATTCTTACTTTTATGTTACAATTTCGATTTTTTAAGGAAATAATTAATTACATTGTGTAAAATAATATGTATACTTCTCATAAAGTGAATCCTCAATTAGTGGGTGCTTACTTCTTACTAAGGTGGGATAAATTGTGAGAAGGAAAGGAAGAATAGTATGAACATTGAACAACTTATTGAAGAAGCAAAACAAGCTAAGAAAATGGCATATGTTCCTTACTCGAATTTTCAAGTAGGAGCAGCATTGTTAACGGATGACGGGAAGGTTTACCGTGGCTGTAACATTGAAAATGCTGCATATAGCATGACAAATTGTGCAGAGAGAACAGCCTTGTTTAAAGCAATTTCTGAAGGAGACAAAGTTTTTAAAGCAATCGCAGTTGTAGCAGATACCGACCGACCTGTACCGCCATGTGGAGCCTGTCGTCAAGTTATTTCTGAGTTATGTGACCAAGATATGAAGGTATATTTAACGAATTTAAAAGGTGATGTTCAAGAATTAACTGTTAAAGAACTTCTACCAGGAGCTTTTTCACCGGAGGATTTACATGACAAAAAATAGTTTTAAATCAGGATTTGTATCAATCATTGGTAGACCAAATGTTGGGAAATCAACTTTTCTAAACCATGTGATTGGTCAAAAGATTGCAATTATGAGTGATAAGCCACAAACAACAAGAAATAAGATTCAAGGTGTCTACACTGAAAATGAAGCGCAAGTAGTCTTTATTGATACACCTGGTATTCATAAGCCAAAGCATAAATTAGGTGACTTTATGATGAAGGTTGCCCAAAATACGTTAAAAGAAGTGGATATCGTTTTATTTATGATTAATGCTGAAGAAGGTTTTGGACGTGGTGATGAGTTTATCATTGAACGACTTCAGTCAACTTCTACACCTGTTTTTCTTGTGATAAATAAAATCGATCAAATCCATCCCGATCAATTACTTAAACTGATTGACCAATATAAAAACCTTTATGATTTTAAGGAAATTATTCCAATTTCAGCCCTACAAGGTAATAATGTTGATACATTATTAACTCAAATAAAAAAATACTTGCCTGTTGGCCCACAATATTATCCAGCTGATCAAGTCACAGATCACCCGGAAAGATTCATTGTCACAGAGCTTATACGTGAAAAAGTACTCCATCTAACTAGAGAAGAGATACCACACTCAGTTGCTGTTGTGATGGATTCAATGGAAAGACGCAAAAATGGGAACACAGTTTATCTGGGTGCTACGATAATTGTTGAGCGGGACTCGCAAAAAGGGATAATTATCGGCAAACAAGGAAGTATGCTAAAAGAAGTTGGGAAACGGGCAAGAGGTGATATCGAGGCGTTGCTAGGCTCAAAGGTTTTTTTAGAGCTATGGGTAAAAGTACAGAAAGACTGGAGAAATAAAATGACCCAGTTACGTGACTTTGGTTTTAACGAAGATGAATATTAAAAAAAGCGTTTTCACGTTTTAGTAAATTTTGTGTAACATGATTATAGGGAAAAAAGGTCATGATAAAGTTACGGAATTGGATTTATATTGCTAGTGTTTTAAATAACAGAAAGGTGGGGTTTTTATGTTAGATTTTACCTGGAAGGTGTTTAGCAGCACAGGTAACATTGATACGTATCTTCTTTTTAAACAACTAGAACAGGAGAAGGAAGACGGACCCGATTCACAAGAAGAAGAACTAGCAGAGATGGACTTTCCAATTTCATGACACATGCCTTTTAAAGTAAACACAAGTTTTTATGAACTTGTTGGATGGTGACATATTTGTTCCAAAAATGTGAAGGCATTGTCATTCGGACGACTGATTATGGCGAAAACAATAAAATAGTAACGCTTTTTACCCGAGAATGGGGTAAGGTTGGTGTAATGGCAAGAGGAGCAAAAAAGCCGAGTAGCCGGCTTGCTTCTATTACCCAACTGTTTACATATGGTTACTTTCTTGTTCAAAGAAGCACGGGACTAGGTGGTTTACAGCAAGGTGAAACGATAGCAACAATGAGAAGGATTAGAGAGGATATTTTTCTTACAGCCCATGCATCATATATTGTTGAGTTAACTGATAAGTCAACAGATGATAAAAAAACCAACCCATATTTATTCGAATTACTTCAGCAAACATTACATTATATGAACGAAGGTCTTGATTTAGACGTCCTTACCTCGATATATGAAATGAAAATGTTACAGGTGCTTGGTCTTTATCCAATATTAGATCGTTGTTCGGTTTGTGGGAATAGTGACGGCCAATTTGCTTTTTCAATTAGAGAAGGTGGTTTTCTCTGTCACCGTTGTTTATCAAAGGATCCGTATCACTTAAAGATTTCCCAAGCTACTGTAAAGTTACTTCGTCTTTTTTATTATTTTGATTTAAATCGACTAGGAAAGATAGATGTTAAACCGGAAACAAAGAACGAACTGAAGAAAGTCATTAACACATATTATGACGAGTACTCGGGTTTATCATTAAAAACAAAAAAGTTTTTAAATCAAATTGAAAATTTACGTGGTTCACTTTAAATAAAGTTGACAATACCGTGTGAAATCATTTACAATTCAAATTAAAAATACGACATGTTGAAGGAAAGTAGTACTTATTTTAATCTATAATAGCGAACCTAGGATAGTGAAAGCTAGGGGATAGACAAATGAGGAAGGCGTTCCGGAATGTTAACCAATAAAGCGGCTATAGGTTTCTGTAGCAAATAGGGTGGAACCGCGGGTAACTCTCGTCCCTATGTCTAATCTTAGACATAGGGGGCGAGAGTTTTTTATATGTTGAAAAAAGGTATTTAATGTTTTTTTAAAATTATTCCGGAGGTGCGTTATGAATATTCAAGAAATGATCTTAACTCTTCAAAAGCACTGGTCAGATCAAGGTTGTATCCTAATGCAAGCATACGATGTTGAAAAAGGTGCTGGGACTATGAGCCCTTATACATTTTTACGAAGTCTAGGGCCAGAGCCTTGGAATGTAGCTTATGTTGAACCTTCTCGCAGACCAGCAGATGGTCGATATGGTGAAAATCCAAATCGACTATATCAACACCATCAATTCCAAGTCATAATGAAGCCGTCACCTGATAATATTCAGGAGCTTTATTTAGAGTCATTAAAGAAGTTAGGTATTGACCCATTACAGCATGATATTCGTTTTGTTGAAGATAACTGGGAAGCACCAACTCTTGGAGCAGCAGGCCTTGGTTGGGAAGTATGGCTAGATGGTATGGAAGTGACTCAATTCACGTATTTTCAACAAGTAGGTGGGATAGAGTGTAAGCCTGTTTCGGTAGAAATAACTTATGGTGTTGAACGCTTAGCATCGTATATCCAAGATAAGGAGAATGTCTTTGATTTAGAATGGACAAACGGATTTACTGTACGTGATATTTTCCTTCAGCCAGAATATGAACATTCTAAATATACGTTTGAGACGTCAGATACAGAGATGTTGTTCAATTTATTTTCAATATATGAAAAAGAAGCACACCGCCAAATGGATGAAGGGCTTGTCCATCCAGCATATGATTATGTCTTAAAATGCTCACATACCTTTAATCAATTGGATGCAAAAGGAGCTATTTCTGTAACTGAGCGAACAGGGTATATAACAAGAGTAAGGAATCTTGCTCGAAAAGTTGCGAAAACTTTTTATGATGAGCGAGAGAAATTAGGATTTCCAATGTTAAAGGGAAAGGAGGAGAGTATAAATGAGTAAAAGAGACTTGCTTTTAGAAATTGGTTTAGAGGAGATGCCAGCAAGATTTGTTACAGATGCAAGTAACCAACTTTCCGCTAAACTAACAAACTGGCTACTTGAAAAAAATATATCCTTTGAACAAGTGAGTAGCTTCTCAACTCCTCGTAGATTAGCAGTCCTTGTTTCAAAAGTAGCTGAAAAACAAGAAGATATTGACATTGAGGCAAAGGGCCCTGCGAAAAAAATTGCAGTAGACGCTGATGGTAACTGGACTAAAGCGGCTACTGGTTTTGCCAGAGGTCAGGGAGCAACGGTAGAAGATATCTATTTTAAAGACATAAATGGTATTGAATATGTCCATGTAAAAAAATTTATTAAAGGCTTAGATACAAAAGAAACGCTGACTGAAATGGATCAACTAATAACAGGTATGAGTTTTCCTAAGAACATGAGATGGGGTAATGAAGAGTTAAGATTTGTACGTCCTATCAAATGGATAGTTGCTTTATTTGGTGAAGAAGTTATTCCAATAACGATAACAACAGTAACAAGTGAGCGTAAATCCTCGGGACATCGCTTCTTAGGAACAGAGGTTGAAATTTCAACTGCATCAGATTATGAAAAGCTAATGCTGTCTCAATATGTAATTGTCGATGCAACTGAGAGAAAAGAAGCGATTGTAAATCAAATACAAAGCTTAGAGCATGATAATAATTGGAGTGTCCCTATTGACGCTGATTTGCTGGAAGAAGTAACAAACCTAGTAGAATATCCTACGGCCTTATATGGTAAATTTGAAGAAGAATTTCTAGGATTACCAGAGGAAGTACTCATTACATCAATGAAAGAGCATCAACGATATTTTCCTGTAAAAGAAAAGACCGGGAAATTACTACCTTTCTTTATTACGATTCGAAATGGCGACCATAAATATATTGAAACAGTTGCAAAAGGGAATGAAAAAGTATTAAGAGCACGTTTGTCTGACGCTGACTTTTTCTTTAAAGAAGATCAAAAACTGAATATTAATGATTTGGTAAGTAAACTGGATTCAATTGTTTATCATGAGGAACTAGGATCTATTGGTGATAAAGTTCGAAGAGTTGTAAATATTTCTAAAGAACTTACAACCTTAGTAGGTGGAGATGAAGTTCTTTTACAAAAGGTTGAACGTTCAGCAGAAATATGTAAATTCGATCTTGTAACACATATGGTTTACGAGTTCCCTGAGCTGCAGGGCTTTATGGGAGAAAAGTATGCTAAGATAAGTGGGGAAGATGAAGAGGTGGCTCTTGCCGTCAATGAACATTATATGCCGCGCCATGCGGACGATTTGACTCCATCGACACAAACCGGAGCGATTATAAGTATTGCTGATAAGCTAGATACCATAATTGGATGTTTCTCTATAGGAATTATCCCAACTGGCTCACAGGACCCGTATGCGTTAAGAAGACAGGCTGCGGGAATTGTTCAAATACTTCTAACTAGCAACTGGAAGATATCCTTCGAATTGTTGCTCGAAAAAGTGTTAGAGTTATACGCATCAAAACAAACAATGAAGAGAGAAAAGGATGAAGTTTATTCTGATCTACTTCCTTTCTTTAAAATGCGAATTAAAAATGCGCTAACAGAAAAGAAGATTCGCTATGATATTATTGATGCAGTGCTGGGAGCTAAGATTGGCAATATTGATTACTTAGTAAAAAAAGCAGACGTATTGGATAAAGAAAAAGAAAAAGCTGAATTCAAGACCACGGTTGAATCGTTAAATCGTGTACTAAACATCGCTAAAAAGGGTGAAAAAATAGAGATAAACTCTTCACTATTTACTTCTAAAGTGGAATCGGAATTATATGAGAAGTATCAAGTGGTAGCGTCTGAAATGGTTACTATAACTGAAGCTGGCGATGCAAGAGGAGCTTTTGAGATATTAGCTTCTATGAAAGAGGTTATTGATATGTATTTCGATCACACGATGGTCATGGCTGATGATGAAGCGATTAAGAAAAATAGACTTTCGCAAATGGTACACCTTGCCGAAGTTATTTATCTCTTTGCAGATACAAATGCTATTCTTGTAAAGTAAGTGTCTAACTTGTTGTAAAGGTAAATGATGTGTTTTTGATAATCTGTGTATAGGAGCTTGTTTATCAGGCTCCTATTTCTCATATTTAATGATTTCGCTATTGATTTGTCTTGGTGAAAGGAGAAAAAATACTTTGCTAAAGCACAGAGATACGAAAATAGCTCTGTAAAAAGTAGTTAGTAGTGTTTAGTCCTTGGTTGCCCTGCTCTTTTCTAATTCGCTATATTCCAGAATGGTTAATTAGTATATAATATTTATATATAGTATAACCTTTTGACAAATAATTTCTATGGATTACTTATAAGTAGAGACGGTGGTGATTACAATAGAACTGAATAAGAGGCAGGAACGAATATTACAGATTGTTAAGGATGATGGGCCAATAACCGGAGAACATATCGCAGATAGACTGAATTTAACGAGAGCAACGCTAAGGCCAGACTTAGCGATTTTGACTATGTCCGGATATCTGGACGCTAGACCGAGAGTGGGTTATTTTTATACTGGGAAAACAGGCGCTCAATTATTGACGGATAAAATTAAAAAGCTTTTAGTAAAAGATTATAAATCAATTCCTGTTGTAGTAAATGAAAGCGTATCAGTTTATGACGCTATAGTTACTATGTTTTTAGAAGATGTGGGCACATTATTTGTAGTTGATGAAAAATCATTACTAGTTGGTGTATTATCACGAAAAGACTTGTTACGGGCAAGCATAGGTAAACAAGAGTTAACATCTATTCCAGTAAATATTATCATGACAAGAATGCCAAATGTTACAATGTGTGAACAGAATGATTTAATATTAGATGTTGCAGGAAAACTGATCGATAAACAAATAGATGCACTTCCAGTTATAAAAGAAACAGATAAGGGCTTTGAAGTCGTTGGAAGGATAACTAAAACGAATATTACAAAAGCATTTGTAGCTTTAGCGGGTGAAGAGCTACTTTAACTTTTATGTGAAATGGGGGAATGAGATGAACAGCAGAATGATTTATGTCGTATCTGATTCAGTAGGTGAAACAGCCGAACTAGTAGTAAAAGCAGCAATCAGCCAATTTATTAACTCTGCTACAGAAGTGAAACGAGTTCCGTACGTTGAGGACAAGGGAACATTATCAGAGGTTGTATCTTTAGCGAAAATGAATAATGCAATCATCGCTTTTACACTAGTTATTCCAGAGCTTAGGAGTTATCTAATCAATGAAGCTAAAAATGAGAATGTAATTGTGTTCGACATAATTGGCCCACTTATTGATAAAATGCAAGATTTATATGATCTAACCCCTCGTCATGAGCCTGGACTCGTTAGAAAACTTGATGAAGATTATTTTAAGAAGATTGAAGCGATTGAATTTGCAGTAAAATATGATGATGGAAGAGATCCACGGGGAATATTACGCGCTGATATTATATTGGTAGGAGTTTCTAGAACGTCAAAAACACCCTTATCACAATATCTTGCTCATAAACGGTTAAAAGTAGCAAATGTCCCGCTTGTACCTGAAGTAGAGCCTCCTGAAGAGTTATTTAAAGTAGCTGCTTCTAAATGTGTCGGTTTAAAAATTAGTCCAGAAAAATTAAACAACATTCGACGTGAGCGATTAAAATCCTTAGGTCTTGACGACCATGCTATTTACGCAAACATTAACCGAATCAAGGAAGAATTGGATCACTTTGATAAAATTGTTGAAAAAATTGGTTGTGAAGTTATTGACGTAACAAATAAGGCAGTTGAGGAAACGGCAAATATTATCCTGCATAGAATCAGTAAAAAAAGTAATTTTTAATGAATTAGATGAAAGACACATATCAAAAGATGTGTGTTTTTTTAAAGTTAAGAAAGTATAAAAGTTTGTGGGATTGATCTAAAGTTTAAGATTATAGTAAAAAGGGGATATCTCCTTATAAGGAGAAAAAAATTAAAAATATAGTTAAAAAACAATAGCGGAATAGAGAATTATATATTATAATAAAAAATTGTGATTAATTGTATATTTTAGGTTTAGACTTAGCATGTATCGAATAAACTATATATTGTAAGTTGTCAAGTTTAGTTTATAAAAAAATATGACACAACAAAAAGTTTACTTTATCCTGCATTAACAGGCAATAAAACTCCACTTAGGGTATTCGAGGGAATTTAAGTGGGTGAAAACTGCCCGTAAAAGAAGGATAAGGTCAACTAACCCACAGTGGGAGATGACAGAGGCCACGCTGTGGGAAGTTTACGTTATCAGAAAAAAAGCTTTTTTCTCCATTGTTGCTTTTGATGCGACTTATTTTAAAAGATAAGAAAGTATAAAAATTTGTACCAAGTTTTAGTGTCTAGCTCCGGGCGCCATCGACTCGAGGTCATAAGCCAATCCGTCCGGAAGGTAAAGAACAACCTTCCAGCCGGCTTGTCTTATGCTTGTCGCCGATAGGCGGGCGCCCTGCGCTTTTCTTAACATCAATATGCTTCCACCAGCGTCCGTTCTATCGTTTGACCAAATGGGAGATGTTCAATTGATCAAACAATAGGTAAAGGGGTTAAAATTATTTAGGTAAATCTTTTTCCGTGAAAAGAAGGAATCGTTGGAGTGATGTAGAATAGAGAAATATGACGAAAAAAAGCACAAAATTTTTGTCGATGCTGACGCATGTCCAGTAAAAGCAGAAATAATAAATCTTGCAAATACATATAAAGTGGAAGTAATATTTGTCGCTTCTTACGCTCACACACTCTCATACGATATTGGTGGTAAGTGGGTTTATGTAGATGCAACAAAAGAGGCTGTTGACCTATATATTATGAACCATGCAAAACCAAATGACATAGCTGTCACTCAAGATATTGGATTAGCGAGTGTGTTAGTTAATCGTAATATAGTGGTATTATCACCTAGAGGTAAGCAATACTTAGAAAAAGAAATGGATATGGTTCTACATCTTCGTTATCTTTCAGCAAAAGAACGTCGTAGCGGTAATTATTCAAAAGGACCAAGAGCGTTTACTGAAGAAGATAAAAATGATTTTATCATATCATTTGAAAAAAAATTGTCGAAACTTGCAGGAAATCACTAATTTAAATAGAATACTTTTATTTATCACGGAGATGTTGATATGGGAAATCGAATTCCCGAAGAAACAATCGAAAAAATACGTCATTCAGTAGACATCGTTGATGTAGTTAGTGAATATGTTCAATTGAAGAAACAAGGAAGGAATTATTTCGGGCTTTGCCCATTCCATGGTGAAAGTACTCCTTCTTTTTCAGTCTCATCAGACAAACAAATTTACCATTGTTTTGGATGCGGGGCAGGAGGTAACTCTTTATCCTTCTTAATGGACCTTGAAGGTCTATCCTTTACTGAAGCTGCAAAGAATTTAGCTGATCGTGTAAATATAGATCTACCTACCATTAATGTTTCAAGCGATCCACAAAAAATACATGAGTCTACCAAAATGATTGAAGCTCATGAATTATTAAAGAAATTCTACCATCATTTACTTATGAATACAAAAGAAGGGCAGCATGCACTTGATTATTTACTAAATCGTGGATTTTCGAAGGGCGAACTAGAAAAGTTTGAAATTGGTTATTCACTTGATTCTTGGGACTTTGTATCAAAGTACCTATTACAACGAGGATTTAAGCTCGAGCAAATGGAAAAAGCAGGTCTGGTTGTCAAAAAAGAATCGGATGGAAAATTTTTCGATCGATTTCGAAACAGAATTATGTTTCCGATATGGGACCAGCAAGGTAAGACGATTGCATTTTCAGGCAGGATATTGGAAACAAATTCTCGTGAACCTAAATATTTAAATAGCCCTGAAACGATCATTTTTAACAAAAGTAAGACATTATATAACATTCATAATGCAAGGGCTTCAATAAGAAAAAACGAACAAGTAATTCTTTATGAGGGGTTTATGGATGTAATTGCGTCGGACAGATCGGGATTAGCTTATTCAATAGCAACGATGGGAACGTCACTAACTGAAGACCAAGCGAAAATGATTAGAAGGAATACAGAATCCGTAACGATTTGTTATGATTCAGATGCTGCCGGGATTGATGCAGCAATTAGAGCATCAAGTATTTTAGTTAATGCTGGATGCTACGTGAAAATTGCTACTATGCCAGATGGTCTTGATCCTGATGATTACGTCAAAAAGTACGGTGCCGAACATTTTAAGAGTGATGTAATAGGGGCTAGTCATACTCTAATGGCATTTAAAATGTGGTATTTAAGAAAAGGTAAAAGCCTTCAAAATGAAGGAGATAAAATAAAGTATATTGAAGATGTAGTTAGAGAAATAAGTAAATTAGAGAATGCGGTCGAAAAGGACCATTACCTCAGACAGCTGTCTAGCGAGTTTTCTATTTCACTTGATGCCTTAAAAGAACAGCACCAACAGTTTAATAAATCTTTGCAAAATAAAAAGGATAATGAAGACAAGAACAGAAATAATATACCAAGAAAACCATTATTGTCTAAAAAGCTATTACCTGCTTTTCATAATGCAGAAAGATTACTAATTGCTCACATGCTTAAAGACAAAGATATCACATTTAAGGTGCAAGACGCTCTTCAGGGTGATTTTAATATCGAAGAACATCGTGCGATTGTAATGTATATTTATGCTTATTATGAAGAGGGACACGAACCAGATGTTAGTTCATTTTTACAAAGAATAAATGATGAGACGCTCAAATCTATAGTTACAGACCTTGCAATGCTATCAATTAATGATGACGTCTCTGGGCTTGAATTGACAGATTATATAAAACAGGTGTTGAAACAACAAAAGATGTCAATGATAAAAGAAAAAGAAACTGCAAAAATAGAAGCTGAACGTCAAAAGGATTTCATAAAAGCTGCAACAATCGCAAATGAAATTCTACAAATGAGAAAAGCACTTAAATAGTTAAAAATTACAATAACCTCTATGGCATATTAGTTAGTTTGGAAGGAGGGGAACTTATGGCTGAAAAATCAGCGCGTTCGAAAGAAATGGATACAGAATTAACAATTGATCAAGTCAAAGAACAGTTAACAGAGCTGGGAAAAAAACGTGGTGTATTGACATATGAAGAAATTGCAGAAAAGATGTCAGGCTTTGAAGTTGAATCAGATCAACTTGATGAATATTATGAGTTCCTTGGTGAGCAGGGTGTGGAACTTCTTGGTGAAGGTGATGAAGATGGTGATCCGAAAAGTCAAGATCTTGCAAAAGAAGAAGAGTTTGATTTAAATGATTTAAGTGTTCCACCAGGGGTAAAGATTAATGACCCGGTTCGTATGTATTTAAAAGAAATTGGTCGAGTTGATTTGCTGTCAGGTGAAGAAGAAATTGAGCTTGCAAAACGCATCGAACAAGGGAATGAAGAAGCTAAGCGTCGTCTAGCTGAAGCTAATTTACGTCTGGTTGTTAGTATTGCAAAACGTTATGTTGGAAGGGGAATGCTATTCCTTGACCTAATCCAAGAAGGTAATATGGGTCTAATTAAAGCCGTAGAGAAATTTGATTACCGTAAAGGATATAAATTTAGTACGTATGCAACTTGGTGGATTCGCCAAGCAATTACTCGTGCAATCGCTGACCAGGCTAGGACGATACGTATTCCAGTTCATATGGTTGAAACGATTAATAAGTTAATACGTGTGCAAAGACAATTACTTCAAGACCTTGGACGTGAACCATCTCCAGAAGAAATTGCTGAAGATATGGACTTAACTCCTGAAAAGGTAAGGGAAATTCTTAAGATTGCTCAAGAACCTGTATCACTTGAAACACCAATTGGTGAAGAAGATGATTCACATCTTGGTGATTTTATTGAAGATCAGGATGCAACGTCACCTTCTGAGCATGCTGCATATGAATTGCTAAAAGAGCAACTAGAAGACGTACTTGATACTTTAACAGATCGTGAAGAAAATGTCCTTCGCCTCCGTTTCGGTTTGGATGATGGACGTACCCGTACTCTTGAAGAAGTGGGTAAAGTCTTTGGTGTAACAAGAGAACGTATCAGACAGATAGAAGCAAAAGCGCTTCGTAAACTACGCCATCCTAGTCGAAGTAAAAGACTTAAAGATTTCTTAGAGTAAAAAATTAATTTACATTCAATAGTTTACTTCATACAATTGAAGTAAACTTTTTTCTTTGTTAAAAAGGAGATTAAGCAATGGATCATAAACGAAAAGAAACAATTATTAACGAAATTAAGATTTGGAAAAAAAGTAAACTGTTACCAGAACATTATTGTGATTTTTTGTTAACTCTGTACACAGAGGGAGAAGGCCAAGAAACTGAAAGCTCTTCAAAAGGATACAAACAATTTTTTATAACATTACTCTTATTAGTATTTGTTCCAATTACTCTTCTTGTTATTTATTTTACTGAAATAAATTTCGTTTTGCAAATGCCTATTTTCATTATTTTTATAATTATCTGTATTTTCAGTGCTTTTTTCCTAAAAAATAATTTTTTGAAACATGTAGCATTAATTGTCGCAGCTCTTATCTTTTTACTAATTAGCCTTGAATCCAGTGAGTATTTTTTTCCTAATAATCAAAATTTCTTATTAGGAACAGTGTTCTTTAATTGTTTAATTTGGGTGGCAGCCGGAATAAAAATGGGTAAAATATACTTTCTAATTGCTGGTATTCTAGGAATGCTTTCTCTAATTGTATCACTTTTCATATAAGATTGCATATTTAAAATGTTGGGAAAATTAATCAATTACCTTTATAATAGTAAATGTAAACGTATTCAATTTACGAGGGGGATTAAGATGAACTTTGATTTAACTACAGAACAAAAGCTTATTCTACGCACAATTCGTGATTTTGCTGATACAGAGGTAGCTCCTGAAGCGGGGCTGCGTGACAAGGAAAAGGCGTTTCCGAAAGAAATTTTTACTAAACTTGCGGATTTAGGAATGATGGGTTTACCATTCCCTGAAGAATACGGTGGTGCAGGCGCTGATACGATTAGTTTTGCAATTGTTGTAGAGGAATTAAGCCGTGCTTGCGGATCAACAGGGATTACATATTCTGCACATATCTCATTGGGTGGGGCACCACTTAATATGTTTGGTTCAGAGGAACAAAAACAAAAATACTTAACTCCAATTTGCACAGGGGAGTCCTTTGGTGCGTTTGGTCTTACCGAACCAAATGCAGGTTCCGATGCTGGAGGAACCCAAACAGAGGCTGTAACAGACGGTGATGACTTTGTTATAAATGGTAACAAGTGCTTTATTACAAACGCAAGTTTTGCAAAACACCTTGCTCTTACTGCCATCACAAATCGAGATGGGGCCAATAAAGAAATTAGTGCAATTATCGTCCCTACTGACACCGTTGGATTTTCTGTAATCGATAATTATGAAAAGATGGGTCTACATTCATCTAACACAACAGAACTAGTTTTAGAGGATGTAAGAGTGCCACAAGAGAATTTATTAGGTGAACGTGGAGAAGGGTTTAAACAATTTCTAAAGACACTTGATGGTGGTAGAATTGGTATTGGTGCAATGGGTGTAGGTATAGCCCAGGCAGCCTATGATAAGGCATTAGAATATGCTAACGAGAGAAAACAATTTGGTAGATCGATTTCAAGTTTTCAGGCAATACAATTTAAGTTAGCTGATATGGCAATGAAAATAGAGTTGGCACGCACAATGGTATACAAGGCTGCCTGGTTAAAAGATCAGGGACGCCCATTCGCTAAAGAAGCGGCAATGTGTAAATTATATGCTTCTGAGATTTGTATGGAGGTAACAAGCCAAGCAGTCCAAATTCACGGTGGATATGGTTATATGAGAGAGTATCATGTTGAAAGATTTATGCGGGATGCTAAATTATTAGAGATTGGCGAAGGAACATCTGAAGTTCAAAGAATGGTAATCGCTCGTTCAATTGGATGTTAGTTTAAGGTTTAGATAATTGGTCATACTATCATTAATGAATTAAAAGCTTCATCAAATATGATGGAGTTTTTTACTATTACTTCTTAATAAACCATAGTTTTTTATGACAAAATTGTGAACTTTTAATAGCGTATACCTATCTGAATATTTAATTTACTATAACTTGTACATTTAGGTCTTTCACTTCTCATTGTTTTGAAGTAAAATAATTATAGTTTGAATTAAAATTTAAATTAAAAAGTGACAATTATTTACATAAGGGAGGTTTATCAAAATGAATCGTAATCCATTAATTCCGTTTGCATTAATTGGGGCTTTTGGACTTGGACTTATGTTTCTTCTTTCGTTTGTTGGTTTAGGAAACATGGATGAAGTTGCCGAAGACGGTGGAGAGGCACCACAGGAAGATACGGCTTCTGCTACGCCTGAAGAAATATACCAACAAACCTGTATTTCATGTCATGGTGCAGATTTTGGTGGCGGAGTTGGTCCTAAGCTAATTGGTGTAGGAGATAAATATTCAAGCGAAGAGATTCAAGATATCATAAAAAATGGTAAAGGAATCATGCAAGGTGGAATGGTTCCAAATGAAAAGCTTGAAGAAATGGCAACATGGTTAATGGAGTTACAATAGTATAGAATGAAGGTCCTTTGCATTGGTAAAGGGCCTTTTTCTATCATTAGAAAGTTGCAAAACGTTGTGAAATTTGTAATGATAAAAAGTACATAAAGTTTGAGATGTGGTGAAAAAATGAATGAATTGAAATTATCAAGAAGGCTTGAAACGGTAGCGAGCTATATACCAAAAGGTGCAATCTTAGCTGACATCGGTTCAGATCATGCCTACTTACCGTGCTATTCTTTTTTTAATGGATTGATAACAAAAGGTATTGCAGGTGAAATTACTGATGGTCCCCTGCAGTCTGCGATGGAACAAGTTGCTAAATCAGAATTACGAACTAAAATTGATGTTCGCAAGGGAAATGGACTTGAGGTTATTAGTCCAAATGAAGTTACTTGTATTACAATTGCTGGAATGGGTGGTTCATTGATAAGAACAATCCTTGATGAAGGGATCGATAAGCTAGTAGGTGTCAAAAGACTAATCCTGCAGCCTAACATCGGTGCACATAGGGTTAGAGAGTGGCTTATTGATTATGATTGGGAGTTAATAAATGAGACGATCTTAGAAGAAGACGGAAAGATTTATGAAGTGCTAGTTGCAGAAAAGGGAAATCCAAAGAAACCATATCATGATCATGATTTAGAAGCAGGGTTACTAGTAGGTCCATTTTTAATGAAAGAGAGAAATGAAGTATTTGTTAAAAAGTGGACTAACGAAAAAGAACATTGGTATAAGATTTTAGCAAAGCTTGAAAAAGCCGATGTATCAGTAGAAAATAAATTACGTAAAGAAGAACTATTACGAAACATAGAAATTGTTAAGGGGGTGCTTTTATGACAAAAACGCCAAACGGCTATGAAGTTATCCAGTTGTTTGAACAGTATTCTCCAAAGGAGTATGCAGTTGAAGGTGATAAAATCGGCCTGCAGGTTGGCACACTAAATAAACCGATTAGAACTATAATGGTAACTCTAGATGTGCTTGAAAATGTTGTTGAAGAGGCCATTAGCAAAAATGTGGACTTGATAATTGCACATCATCCTCCAATTTTCCGTCCACTTAAGTCGGTTATTACCGACCAACCAACAGGTAGAATTATTGAAAAGTGTATTAAGCATGATATTACTATCTATGCCGCTCATACGAATTTGGACGTTGCTAAGGGTGGTGTGAACGATTTGCTCGCTGATGCTCTTAATCTTCAAAATGTCGAAGTACTTAGTTCAACCTTTGAGGAAAAACTTAAAAAGTTAGTAGTTTACGTACCTAAAGAAGATGCAGATAACGTAAGGAATGCTTTAGGAGAGGCCGGTGCTGGACACATCGGTAATTATAGCCATTGTACTTATAACACGGAAGGTACGGGCACCTTTTTACCTAGAGATAATGCCAATCCAGTTATTGGAAAAGTGGGTAAACGGGAAAATGTTGACGAGATTAAAATCGAAACAATCCTTCCTAGTAAAATCCAACAAAAGGTTGTAACGGCGATGTTGAATGCCCACCCGTATGAAGAGGTGGCATATGATATATATCCTTTAGAAAATAAAGGAGAAGTGCTGGGCCTAGGTAGAGTAGGCACACTTGAACAAGAACAAACACTAGAGCAGTTTGCTTTATTCGTAAAAAAAGCATTAGATGTTGATGGTATTCGAGTTGTGGGTGATTTACAAGATAAAGTGACTAAAGTAGCGGTGCTTGGTGGAGACGGTAATAAATATGTCTCACAAGCTAAATTAAAAGGGGCAGATGTTTATGTTACAGGTGATCTTTACTATCACGTAGCACATGATGCAATTGCGATGGGGTTAAATGTTATTGATGCCGGACATTATATCGAGAGGATTATGAAAAAAGGTGTCACAAAAGAATTAACGACTTTATGCAATGAAAATAAATTTGAAGTCGTGATATTTCCGTCGGAAGAAGATACAAATCCATTTACGTTTATGTAAGAATTTAAAAGGAACATTTACCACTAGGGAAATGTTCCTTTTAAAAAAGAAAAATAAGTATTCATATTTGGTTTCGGTGTCTAGTTCCGGACGCCCTGCGCTTTTGTTGAAAGGTAAGAAAGTATAAAAGTTTGTACCTAGTTTTTAGTGTCTAGCCCCGGGCGCCATCGGCTCGAGGTAATAAGCCAATCCGTCTGGAAGGTCAAAGAACAACCTTCCAGACGGCTCGTCTTATGCTTGTCGCCGAAAGGCGGGCGCCCTGCGCTTTTCTTATTAAGATTTGACTTTAGGTAAAATTTTGTTTATTGGTACATTACGTGTAAGTTTCTCAACAAATTCAACATTTGGATCATATTTTTCTAAAAATGTTATGACCTCTTTTGTGATCGGGGTTGGAGTAGATGCACCGGCTGTAACGGCAACTGTTTTAGCTCCCTTTAGCCATTCTAGCTTCAATTCGCTTAAATCAGCTATTCGATAGGCCTTTGTACCCGCAATTTCTTCAGAGACCTGTGCAAGACGGTTCGAGTTATTACTTTTTGGATCACCTACAACGATTGTGACATCCGCTTCTTTTGCCTGCTCTGCTACTGCTTCTTGACGAACCTGAGTAGCAAGACATATTTCTTGATGTACTTGAGTATGTGGATATTTTTCCTTTACTTTTTCCATTACATGTGCAACGTCCCACTGACTCATTGTAGTCTGGTTAGTAACAACAAGTTTATCACTATTGATCGTAAGCTTTTCAACATCCTCTACTGTTTCTACTAGATGAACAATATCAGGTGCAACTCCAACAGCACCCTCAGGCTCTGGGTGTCCTTTTTTACCGATATAGATGATTTGAAAGCCTTCAGCTTGCTTTTCTTTAATTAAATCGTGTGTCTTTGTTACATCTGGACATGTCGCGTCAAGTGTTACTAACCCTTTTTCTTTTGCTAATTTTTTTACCTCAGGAGATACTCCGTGAGCAGTGAAAATGACAGTACCCTCAGTAACTTGATCTAGTATTTCTAATCGATTTGCACCATCAAGGGTAATGATACCTTCCTCAATAAATGCATCTGTAACGTGTTTATTATGAACGATCATTCCTAAAATATAGATCGGTCTTGGCAAGTTTTTGTCTAAAGCTGCATTTTTTGCAATGACCATTGCATCAACAACACCATAGCAATATCCTCGTGGTGCAATTTTGATGACATCCATTTAGTTTCCTCCTCAGGCTAGTGGTCAGAGAGCAAGTCAATAATAAATGAAATCTCGCAATCTCTTATTAATAAGGATTCAAAAAGGAGGAGTACGAACTGACGGATTTGAACTAACTACCGCCATGTCCTGTGCAAGTTAAATCAACACTATTTTTCCCGGACCTTTTGAACATCCTCTATTAATTATAGCGAAATGAGGAGAATATTACAAAGGATGTTAAACTTTAAACATATAATTTTGGAACGGAATCTTTTGGTTTAGAATTAGGCTTAGCTTTTTCAACCGACTTCTCTTTTTCTTTTGGTAATTCACGTTCTTTCGTTTTAGTAGGCTCAGTGCTTTTTTCAGCTTTGTTTTCATCACTATCATTGTCATCATCACTATTAAGTTCCTTATAAATTTTCCACATCGAGGGAATATTTTTAACTAAAGGGCCGTACTGCTGTACCATAGGACCTACTGATTCTGCCATTTTCAGGGCTTTTTGGACATTGCCCATCATACCACTAAGGTTTGCTGGATTTGCAAGACTCTGTAACGTAGATGGATTTAACATTCCTTGTACACTTGATGAGTTAGCTATCCCTTGTACCTGAGAAGAGCCCGAAAATAATTTTTTTAGTAGTCCACCTGTACCAGGATTCGCCACTTGTTGCTGAAATCCACCAAATGGTTGCTGCATATTAAAGCCCTGTGTGGGCATTTGAGGTAATGATCTTCTAGGGGGAAACATAATTTTCCTCCTCCTTTTCCATCCGCCTTTTGGGGTCATATTTTATTAGTAGTTTTCTGTCATAGGAGTATCTACCTTCATACATTTACAATATGCGAATGCTTACAAAATGTTTAATTAGTTCAAATAATAGGCGTTTCAAACCATTTTATTAAAAGCTCTGGAACGTAAGAGGTAGGAAAAGTAATAATTGATGTATCAATGGCGTTTTTTAAATAAATCATATATAATGTGTTGTTGGGTTTAAAAGAACGTGATGTAGAGAAAATAGTAATATAATAACGAGACAAATGAGGTAATAAAATGGAGACAGGTATTCAATTCAGTCGTTTCAACTTAAAACCATTTTTAATGGATGCAATAAGTGAATTAAAATTTACAAGACCAACTGAAATTCAGGAACGGTTAATTCCTTCAATATTGCGCGGGGAAACTGCTATAGGGCAATCACAAACTGGGACAGGGAAAACACACGCTTATTTACTACCAGTACTTAACAATATAGACGCTTCAAAGCAAGAGGTTCAGGCTATCATAACAGCACCGACTAGAGAATTAGCCACACAAATTTATCAGGAAGTAGTAAAGATTATTAAACACTGTGATTCAGATAATCAAATTATTGCGAAGAATTTTGTGGGCGGGACGGATAAACAGCGAGCAATTGATAAATTGAAAACGCAGCCACATATTGTTGTAGGTACACCTGGTAGAATCAATGACCTTACAAAAGCAAATGCGTTATTAGTCCATACTGCTACTACTATTGTAGTAGATGAAGCAGATTTGATGCTTGATATGGGATTCATCGAGGATGTTGATCAGGTAGCAGGGAGAATGCCAGAAAAGGTCCAAATACTAGTTTTCTCGGCTACAATACCTGAAAAGCTAAAACCATTTTTAAAGAAGTACATGGAAAATCCAAAGTTCACACATGTTGCACCTAAACAAGCTACGGCAGCTAAGGTTGAACATATTCTGGTTCCTTTACGGCATAGAAATAGATTTACCTTATTACATGACATGCTAGTCGCCTACAACCCCTATTTAGCGATTGTTTTTACAAACACAAAGAAAATGGCAGATGAAGTGGCCGATGCCTTACTGGCCAAAGGTTTGAAGGTTGGAAGAATACATGGGGGGTTAACTCCACGTGACCGTAGAAAAGTAATGAAACAAATAGGCGATCTAGAATTTCAATTTGTAGTTGCAACGGATCTTGCATCTAGAGGAATAGATATTGAAGGTATAAGTCATGTTATTAATTTTGAGTTACCTTCTGACTTAGACTTTTATATTCATCGTGTAGGGCGTACCGCAAGAGCAGGTTATTCCGGTGTAGCTGCTACCATATATGAATTATCAGATGAAGATGCACTTGTAAGGCTTGAAAAAATGGGTATTGCTTTTACAGGTATGGAATTAGAAAAAGGTGAATGGGTCAAGCTTGGAGAACGTAATAAACGTAAACAAAGGGTAAAACAAGAAGATGTAATTGACAAACAAGCAAAAAGTTTTGTCAAAAAACCAGGTAAAGTAAAACCAGGTTATAAAAAGAAAATGACGAGAGAGATTGAGCAGTTCACAAAACGTCAAAGACGACTTAAAAAGAAATAGGGTAGTAAGGGATTGGAGTGTTTTTTATGCTAAAAATAGGTTCACATGTTTCAATGAGTGGTAAAAACATGCTACTTGCAGCGAGTGAAGAAGCCGTATCTTACGGTTCAAATACGTTTATGATCTATACTGGAGCACCACAAAATACTAGAAGAAAAAAAATTGAAGACCTTAATATTGAAGCGGGATTTGCCCATATGCAAAAACATGGTATATCAGATATTGTTGTTCATGCCCCATATATTATTAATATTGGCAATACAACTAATCCTTCCACATTTGAATTAGGTGTAACTTTTCTTCGTTCCGAAATAGAGCGAACAGCTGCATTGGGTGCTAGGCAAATCGTATTACACCCTGGTGCTCATGTTGGTGCGGGAGCAGAAAGTGGTATTCAAAAAATAATTGAAGGTCTAAATGAAGTAATTATAAATGAGCAAAATGTTCAAATTGCACTTGAAACAATGGCAGGTAAAGGTTCGGAGTGTGGGAGCTCTTTTGAAGAAATCGCAAAAATTATTGATGGAGTAACACACAACCAAAAGATATCAGTATGTTTCGATACTTGCCATACTCATGATGCTGGTTATGACATTGTCAATGATTTTGATGGCGTATTAAATGAATTTGACAAAGTCGTTGGTCTTGACAGATTAAAGGTATTACATATAAATGATAGTAAAAATGAATGTGGAGCTAGAAAAGACCGTCATGAAAACATCGGCTTTGGTAAAATTGGTTTTTCTGCATTAAGCTATATTGTCCATCATCCACAACTGTCTGATATTCCAAAGATTTTAGAAACACCTTTTGTAGGCGAAGATAAAAATAGTAAAATGCCTCCATACAAATTTGAAATGGAGATGTTAAGAGCTAAAGAGTTTAATCCTGATTTGCTTCAAAGAATTATCAAAGGCTAGTGAGAATAAAAACTGTCAAGGTGTGCTTGACAGTTTTTTAATTTGTGAATTTAGTGAACATAGTATTTAATTCTCGGGCGATAGCGGGACTGGTAATTTTGGCAACTCCTTTAATTAGCTTATGTCTTTCATTATCGTCAAAGATATTAATGTTTTTTCCTCTTATTAATTTTACAATTTGACTAGCTTGTGTCCTAGTTATTTTTATTTGATATTGCTGACTGTAAGATAGTAGCTCCTCAATGGTTATCGAATTGACCTTCTTATTAATTATTTGTTGAAAAATACTCATTTTTCCTCACCTCTTCGGTATTACTGTATGGGAATACCTTTTGGAATGTGCAAAAATAAGTCGTAAAATCAGAATGGAGCAGTACACCATCTACCAATTAGTGGAGAGATTAAGGTATAATAGAAAAGCTTAGCTTGGTAGTTGTCTCATTAAATTAAAAGCGTAAGTTAGGTAAGTAGGAGGAATAAAATGGTCAAAAAACAACATAGAAAAGAAAAAATTACAAATAAGATATTTCGTATCCTTATGATAATAATCGGAGCAGGATTTGCTGCGGTTTCCATTGAATTATTTTTAGTGCCAAATCAAATTATCGATGGAGGCATTATTGGTATATCACTAATTATTGATTATTTAACACCGGCATATATTAGCTTCGCTTTGCTTATTGTCATGTTAAATTTACCATTTATATATTATGGCTATAAGTACATAGGAAAAACCTTTATGTGGTCTTCACTTATGGCAATTATTTCACTTGCGATAATAGAGACTGTCCTTCATCCTATTGATCCTTTTACAAATGAACCGATCCTTGCAACAGTTTTTGGGGGACTCATATTAGGGGTTGGTGTAGGGTTGGTCATTAGATATGGTGGAGCAATGGACGGTACAGAAATACTGGGAATTCTGATTACGAAAAAAATTCCATTCTCTGTTGGTGAGTTTATTATGTTCATCAATATATTTATTTTTATTTGGGCTGCATTTGTATTCGGCCCAGAGCAAGCAATGTACTCTGTTATGACCTATTACATTGCTTTTAAAACAATAGATACAGTGATCCAAGGTTTAGATGAAACCAAGGCAGCTATCATTGTGTCAGAAGAGTATGAAGAGGTGTCAAATGCAATTTTAGACCGCTTAGGGCGTGGAACGACGAAGCTCCGAGGAAAAGGCGGTTTTACCGATGAAGAGAAAGATGTTATATACGCAGTAATCACAAGATTGGAAGTTACAAAATTAAAAGCACTTGTACAGGAAATTGATCCGAATGCGTTTATTACGATAATGGATACACATGAAGTAAAAGGTGGAAAATTTAAGTCTGCCATTCATTAAAATGAACCCAGTTTTAGTAGCTGGGTTTCTTTTTTTGAAAAGATAGTATAAAAGGATTAGCAGAGTATGGGTTGTTGTACTAGTCTCAACCTTTACAAAACATAATCAGTATTGTATACTACAGTTTGACTAAATCGTAATGATTCTTATAACTAAGTATAAAATGTTATGCTTTCATATATAAGTTCTGATCTTATAAAAAGAATAGGTGATTAAATTGAAGAATAACTCAAACATGATTTTAGAGATACATGACTTGTTCTATCGATATGAACAACAAAATGTAATAGAAAATATAGATTTAGCCCTACCAAAGGGTGCATTTTTAGGGTTGGTAGGGCCTAATGGTTCGGGAAAGTCAACGTTATTAAAATGTATACTTGGTCTTTTGAAACCGCAACAAGGTTCCATCCGTCTTTTTGGTGAGGAACTCCATAACTTTAAAGAGTGGTATAAAATCGGTTTTGTATCTCAAAAAGCAAATAGCTTTAACTCTGGTTTTCCTGCGACTGTTTTTGAAGTTGTATCAAGTGGATTAACCTCAAAGCTGGGTCTATATCGCTTTTTTAAGAGTGAGCATTCGAACATGGTTAAGGACGCAATAGCTGCAGTAGAACTGTTGGAATTTATGAATCGAAATATAGGTGAGTTATCCGGTGGGCAGCAACAGCGAGTCTTTATTGCAAGAGCACTTGTAAGTAAACCAGAACTACTAATTTTAGATGAGCCAACTGTTGGAGTGGATGCTAGGACAGTTCAAAATTTTTATAATATGCTTGATAAACTAAACAAAAATTTAGGGATTACCTTAATTTTAGTAACACATGATGTTGGTACAATAACAGATAAGGTAACACATGTTGCATGTTTAAATAAACAATTGCATTTTCACGGAAGTGCGCAAGACTTTGATCAATTAAAGGAACATGACCTATCCCAATTTTATGGACATCATCTTCATGTTTTGAACCATGATCATAGTTACAGCCATGGAGGTCATTAAATGATTTCAGGTTTGTTTCAATATGAATTTTTACAAAATGCCTTTATAGCAGGTATTTTAATTGGCTTTATTGCACCTTTGTTAGGTGTTTTTATTGTGGTTAGGAGATTATCTTTAATAGCGGATGCGCTCAGTCATGTAACATTAGCGGGAATAGCTGCAAGTCTATTGCTTGAGAAAAAGTTAGGCCTTGCTGGGGGAATCAACCCGTTATACATGGGAATGGCCTTTTCAGTAGCGGGTTCTTTGTTTATAGAAAAATTAAGAAAGGTCTACACGCATTACCAGGAGCTTGCAATCCCAATCATCTTATCTGGGGGAATTGGTCTAGGGGTTATATTTATATCCTTGGCAGAGGGTTTTAATACCGATTTGTTTAATTATTTATTTGGGAGTGTAAGTGCAGTAAGCAGAAGTGATATGTGGACAGTATTTGGCATTTCCGTTTTTGTAGTACTTATTATTATTATATTTTATAAAGAGTTATTTCTATTGTCATTTGATGAGGAACATGCAGCGGCATCTGGAATAAATTCAAAATGGATTCATTTTTTATTTATTGTAACAGTTGCACTGGTTATAGCGGCTTCTATGCGAATTGTTGGAATCTTACTAGTCTCCTCCTTAATGACGTTACCTGTTGCTGCAAGTATACGAATAGCAAATGGATTTAAACAAACTATTTTGTTTTCTGTCATATTTGGGGAAATTTCTGTAATTGTTGGTTTAATTTTATCTTACTATTTAGATTTAGCACCTGGAGGCACAATTGTAATGCTTGCGGTCGTGATATTGATTGGTGCAATTAGTTGGAAAAAGTGGTGGAAAGGAAGAACGAAATGAATGTAAGAGAAGCGCTAGAGTTAATGAAGGAAAAAGGTTTTAAACATACTGGTAAAAGGGAAGAAATGTTAGATTTATTCTCTAATTCAAATAAGTATTTAACAGCAAAAGATGTTCTTGATCATATGAAAGACGATTACCCAGGACTAAGCTTCGATACGATTTATCGCAACCTTTCAATATTCGTTGACTTAGGAATACTTGAAGCAACAGAATTATCCGGTGAAAAGCATTTCCGGTTTACTTGTGGTACAAACCATCACCACCATCATTTTATTTGTTTAGAATGTGGAAAAACAAAAGAAATAGAATCATGTCCAATGGAGGGCTTATCTGAAAATTTAAGAGGCTATGAAATAACCGGGCATAAGTTTGAAGTTTACGGTGTGTGTCCGAACTGTTAGCATAACAAAAGCGCAGGGCGCCCTTACACGTTCACAGTAGTTATACTTTCTTAAAAAACAGCCTAACGGATTTCGTAAGGCTGTTTACTTATTACTAATCCAATCTGTGACCCACTTGTTTGCTTCTATCCAATCATTAACCCTAATTACGTTCTTAGGAATGGGCTCTTGATTATAGGGTGTGTTGAATAAAATCACAGGGATATCACACTCTTCACTTATATCGCACGCGTTATCATGTTTGTCTTCAAAAAACAAATCAATTTTATGTTTTCTAACTGCTTGCAGCTTATCATGACTTCCTACTAAATCAATGTGGTTATAGTGCATTTCATTCTCTTTAAACCAATTGTGGGTAATTGGGGAATAATCGTCTCTTCTCGCACTAATATAAATTAATTCGTGACGGTTTTTCCATTCGTCAATTACTGTTTTAGCATGTTTTGCAAGGGGGGCATTTTTGTAGATGGTTGGTTCTACCGTATCCATCCACTTCCAAAACTCTTCTTCAGTAACCTTTAAAAGAGGACGTAAATCATATTCTGTCATATCATCAAGAGTAATATTTAGCTTAAATGATTCATTTATGTATGGGACAAACGTAGTAGGACACGTTATAGTTCCATCAATATCAATTCCAAAACGTTTTCTCATATCTCAATGCAGCTCCTTGTACAAATTCAATTAACATATTTAGTGTATCATATTTTTTAAAAAGTTGGCTAAATAAAGCGTTTTAACATAGTTTTTGTGTCTAGTTCCGGGCACGTCAGCACATCATCTCCCATATACATACCTCGCTTAAGCAGGTCACCCCATATTTTTCTTATTTCCAGAGCAAGAAAACATTGTCAACATATTTTTTGCCTAAAGCACTAATAATAGTAATGCTCCTTAACGATAAGGAAAGCGAGGGATTAAGCTATGGCAGAAGATCTTAATAAACGTGAACGTGAAGTAGCTCATGATTATGATGAGAATCATTATGTCGACCCGAACCTTGGGGCAAATGTCTATTCAGATTATACTGAAGAGACCGCCGCAGAGGTTGCACCTCCATTAAATACGAATTACGGAGCAACTAATACTAATAACGAGAACAATACTGGTGCTGCTACTGGCGGAGCCGGTTTAGGATGGTTAGCATTAGCCCTTTCAATCATTTCGTTATTTGTAATGCCAGTATTAATGGGAGCAGCAGGGATTATTATTGGCTTTATCGCACGCAGAAGAGGAGCACAAGGTTTAGGAGCATGGGCGATAGGTATTGGGGCCGTCTCGATAATTGTCGGAATATTTATCCTCCCATTTTTTTAAATAAAAACGAATGGTAGTTAAAAAGCTCGGCACAATCTGTGCCGAGCTTTTGTGAATTTTTAGCCATTTATTTGTTCTTGTGCTTGCTTTGCAAAGTATTCCTCTGCAATTGCATCAATTTCTTTTTTTAATTCTTCTACCATTGTTGCCTCTGGGACTTTACGGACAATCTTGCCATGTCTAAACAGTAATCCCTCACCGCGTGCACCAGCAATCCCGATATCAGCCTCTCTAGCTTCACCAGGCCCATTTACGGCACATCCTAATACAGCTACTTTAATTGGAGCTTTTATTGTTGAGATATAGTCTTCAACTTCATTTGCAATGCTTATAAGGTCTATTTCGATACGGCCGCAAGTAGGACATGAAATTAATGTTGCGGCATTTGAGGAAAGACCAAATGCTTTTAAAAGTTCGCTCGCAACCTTGACCTCTTCAACTGGATCAGCACTTAATGAAATCCTCACTGTACTTCCAATTCCTTTACTAAGGATTGCGCCTAAACCAGCAGCACTTTTAACAGTTCCTGAAAAAAGTGTTCCCGATTCAGTAATCCCTAAGTGAAGGGGATAATCAAACGCCCTCGAAGCTTTCTCATAGGCTTCAATAGCTAAGTTAACATCAGATGCCTTCATTGAAACGATAATGTTATGGAAGTCAAGGTCCTCTAATATTTTGATATGGTGAAGAGCGCTTTCTACCATTCCGTCCGCAGTAGGATATCCGTATTTTTCAATTATTCTCTTTTCAAGAGATCCTGCATTAACCCCAATACGAATTGGGATTCCCTTTGCTTTAGCAGCATTTACAACTGCTTCGACCTTTTCGCGGCGGCCAATGTTTCCAGGGTTTATTCTAATCTTGTCAGCTCCACCTTCAATTGCTTTTAAAGCTAATTTATAGTCAAAGTGTATATCAACAACAAGTGGAATATTAATTCGCTTTTTTATTTCAGGAATAGCGTTTGCAGCTCTCTCGTCTGGGCATGCAACGCGAACCACTTGGCATCCAGCTTCTTCTAGTCGTTTAATTTCTGCAACAGTCGCCTCTACATCATGTGTTTTAGTAGTTGTCATGCTTTGGATCACAACGTCATTACTGCCACCTATAGTTAAATTTCCTACCTTAATAGGACGTGTATTGGTACGATGGATTATTTCACTCAAGAAAAATCGCTCCTTCGAAATTCATCATTTCAATCATAGTTTATCATGATTACTCTATATCCATAAGATTAATCGTTTTTTCACTAAAATGCTAGTAATAAAAACTTAGGACTGTAACAATTGTACCAGTCAAAATGTAAAATTGACAAGATGGAGTCATTCTCTGTTTGTATATAGTGGAATTTTATATTCTTTACCAATTTTTATTGAATCAGCTGATGAACTTGGATTTAAAATTTCAAAATCTTTTATTATTGTTTGGATTGATACAGGAATTGATCCGTTTGATTGGTCTTCAATTAACGATAAAACTGTGTCTCCAGCTTTTATTTTTACGGTTTGAAATGGAACCGACTGTTTTTTAGGCTCCACTTCTGGAGCTTTTTCTGATGCCTTAACCGCTTGTCCATTTATAGACGGTAAAGTCCCTTGGCTTATATCATGATAAACAATATATAATAAGAACATAATGATAAATGCACCGATTAATTTTTTCATATTGTTAACCTCCTTAAATAGTACGTTAGTTAACAATATGCTTGTCCACTTTAAAAAATGACAAAAAAAGTATTCCTTATAGGTAATACGAAATCTAAGAATAAGAAAGTATTAATGTTCTAACCTAGTTTTGCTGTCTAGCTCCGCACCCTTCGCATTTTTTATTTTTTACGTTTAGGAATTTCTTTAAATGCTAGGTATAAAACAAATACTGAAACAGCCCAGTTTAAAAAGGCAGCATATGGAACCTGAGCTCTAACTGCTTCCATAATTGTAAAGAACACGGTTGAAATGGTCACACTATATGCTGCGATAATCCAAGTATGACGAAAGCGTAAATTCACACCTACTATATTTTTCAATAGTAAACCAATTAGACCAATTAAAGTGACTTCAATAAACTTCAAACCACTTACCATGATATAAAGCATTAGGAGAATCATCGGGATAAGAATTGGCAATGCTGATTGAAAAGTGTTAAAAAAAGAACGTATATCGTTATCGGTAATTACCATATCCTCTACCATCGTATAATCAAAGGTTTGAAGATTTGCATTACTATAAATGATTAACTCGTCCTGTAAAAGTGCAATGGTATAAGGGTAGGATTCTACATCACGAGACGTAATCGTTCCAGTACTATCTAATATGAAGGTAAAGTCATCATTACGAATAGTAAATGGCTCAGTCGATGAAGAAATTAACTTCCCATTTTCAATTTTAAATTCAGGCAAATCCTCTTGAAAAATATCTTCAAGGTATGAAATGCCATTAGTAAGGTCACTAGTAATAAAATATCCTGTTGGTAGCATTGACAGTAAAGATAAAAGGAAAACAAACAGTATAGTTTTGCCTATCCCTTGGAAACGATAAGAAGAAATATCTCTTGGTGAATACACGCTCTTATAAAATTGTTTGAACACAGACATCAAAACACATCCTTTTAGTACATTCATTCATTATTTTAACGAGGTAATCTTAATTTAACAAGGAAAAATAAACAAAAAAATTGCAGTGAAAAAGCTTTACAACACAGCACTGTTAAGTTACCCTTTTTAAGGGTTTGTATTATTTTGTCGAACTATTAAATACATAGGGGTTGAAAAGACTTGGAACTAGATATCCAAAAAATGATTTTTGAGTTTATTGGTGGCCTTGGTATATTCTTATTTGGAATAAAATATATGGGGGATGGCTTACAGAAGTCTGCTGGAGATAAATTAAGAGACATTTTGGACCGATTCACAACAAATCCTTTTATGGGAGTACTCGCTGGTATATTTGTTACGATACTACTACAAACCAGTAGTGGGACTACAGTTATTGTCGTTGGTCTAGTTAGTGCTGGCTTTATGAATTTAAGGCAAGCTATTGGGGTAATCATGGGTGCCAATATTGGAACGACAGTAACGGCATTTATTATTGGGATTAAAATAACCGATTACTCATTACCTATCATTGCTGCTGGTGCAATACTTTTATTCTTCTTTAAAAGTAAAAGAGTGCATAATTTTGGACAAATCGTTTTCGGGTTTGGTGCATTATTCTTAGGACTTGAAATGATGGGTGATGGTATGAAGCCATTACGAGCATTAGAAGCATTTCATGATTTAACGGTAAGCATGAGTTCAAACCCAATTCTAGGGGTTGTTATCGGTACTGTATTTACAGTTATCGTCCAAAGTTCAAGTGCAACTATCGGAATCCTACAAGAACTATTTGGAGAAGGCTTAATTAACCTAGATGCTGCTCTACCAGTCCTATTTGGTGATAACATTGGGACAACCATTACAGCTATTTTAGCCTCAATTGGTGCCTCAATTGCTGCAAGAAGAGCTGCATTAACGCATGTTATTTTCAATTTACTAGGTACAGCAATCTTTTTAATCATTTTACCTTTGTATTCAAGAGTAATCGAAGGACTACAATCGATGCTCGGGCTTAACCCCGAGATGACAATTGCATTTGCTCACGGTACATTTAATATAACGAATGTAATTATTCAGTTCCCATTTATTGCGTTACTAGCAATAATTGTAACTAAAATAATTCCTGGTGAGGATTCGGTTGTTGAATATAAAGCAAAACATTTAGATCCGATCTTTATTGAGCAATCACCTTCCATAGCTATTGGTCAAGCAAAAGAGGAAGTGATCAGAATGGGACAATTTGCTGTCCTGGGGATGGAAGAAACAAATAACTACTTAATTAATAAACAGCAAAAACACGCTGATACTGCTTTACAAATAGAAGATGCAATTAACAATTTGGATAGAAAAATTACAGACTATCTTGTTAAGCTTTCTTCAAGTTCATTGTCTGAATCAGAATCAGAGTTACATTCAACTTTGGTCAACACAGTACGAGATATCGAACGAATTGGGGATCATTTTGAAAATGTCGTCGAACTTGTTGAATATCAAATTTCAAATAAGGTACTCCTAACCGAATCAGCTTTAGCTGATTTGCAAGATATGTTTACTCTAACAACTACGACCATAAAAGCTGCCTTTAAATCTCTAGAGGATGATGATAAAAAAGCAGCAATCGAAGTTGTAAAGATGGAAGAACAAATCGACACTATGGAACGCTCGTTACGTAAAAAACATATTCTTCGATTGAATGAAGGCAAGTGTTCAGGTCAAGCAGGGATTGTGTTTGTTGACATCATCAGTAACCTTGAGCGAATTGGTGATCATGCGGTAAATATCGCGGAAGCAGTACTTGGAGAACGACACTAAGTTCGTAAAGTGGAATAAATTACTATATACTAAATGCAGGGGAGAAATCCTTTGCATTTTTTTACGTTAAAGGAGTTAAGTGACATATGGATATTATTTATTGGATCATAATAATAGCTTGTTTTGTGGTTTCATTTATTGGCTTGATTTATCCTATTATTCCGAGTGTTATTTTTATTGCTGTAGGCTTTATTGTATATGGGTTTGCATTTGGCTTTGACAACCTAACGATTTTGTTTTGGATCATACAATTGATATTTTTTGTTATATTACTTGGAACGGATTACTTTACTAATTTATTTGGAGTAAAAAAATTCGGTGGAAGTAAAGCAGCAATTTGGGGCAGCACAATTGGTTTGTTAATTGGACCCTTTGTTATACCAGTAGCAGGAATTATCATTGGACCATTTGCTGGTGCAATTATTGGAGAAGTAATTGTTCATAAGACTGAATTTAAAAAAGCGATTAAAATCGGGGTTGGTTCTCTGCTTGGTTTCTTAAGTGGGGTTGTTGCTAAAGGAGTAATTCAAGCAGTAATGATAGCATACTTTTTATTTGTGGTAATCTAACTGCGCTTGGTATAAAACATCGCAGGATAGGTAATCTTATACAAGGTGCTTATTAATTGATATTTTATGGTACTTTTGGTAATGTAAAAGTAATCAACTTGGGAAACACTATTATTTGTTTCGCCTAAGTTTTTTAAATTTGTTACATAATACAAGGAGGAATTTAATTATGGCTTTTGAACTACCACAATTACCTTACGCTTACGATGCATTAGAACCACACATTGACAAAGAAACAATGAATATTCACCACACAAAGCACCACAACACTTACATTACTAATGTAAATGCTGCATTATCAGGAAACGAAGAATTATTAAGCAAAAGTGTTGAAGATCTAATTTCTAACTTAGATGCTGTTCCTGAAGCAGTACGTACAGCAGTACGTAATAACGGTGGCGGACATGCTAACCACAGCCTTTTCTGGACACTTCTATCTCCAAATGGTGGCGGAGAGCCAACTGGTGAATTAGCAGATGCTATCAACAGTAAATTCGGTAGCTTCGCTTCATTCAAAGAAGAGTTTGCTAAAGCAGCAGCAACTCGCTTTGGGTCTGGTTGGGCTTGGTTAGTTGTAAACAATGGTGAGTTAGAAGTAACTAGTACACCAAATCAAGATTCACCTTTAATGGAAGGCAAAACTCCAGTTCTGGGTGTAGACGTTTGGGAGCATGCTTACTACCTAAACTATCAAAACCGTCGTCCTGATTATGTAGCAGCATTCTTCAATGTTGTGAACTGGGATGAAGTTGCTAAACTTTATAGTGCAGCAAAATAAAATGGTCAATGAAAGCTACATGAGAAGTAATTCTCTGTAGCTTTTTTCGTACCTTAATTTTGAACAACTTCCCTATTTTCGAATATCTATATCATTTTCGAATATCTATATCGGCTTTTTGGCAAACTACCGAATAGATGAAGAAGGGGAGTCCGCTATGTTTGGTTTCAAAAAAGTAATTGGAGATATAGAAATTAATAAAGATTTAGTGCTACTACTAGTTATAGGAGGATTATATTCCCTAAGTGTCGCCCTATCCAATACCTTTGTTAATGTTTATTTATGGAAACAATCTGGTGAATTTTTTGATCTAGGGATTTATAATCTTTCGATTGTTGTCATGCAACCATTAGCATTTTTATTGGCAGGTAGATGGGCCAAGAAAATCGACCGAGTAATTGTACTTAGATTAGGTGTATCCTGTTTAGCCATTTTCTTTATAACAGTCTTATTAATTGGAGAAAATGCCTCCCATTTTCTACCTGTATTAGGTGGTTCTTTAGGTATTGGATATGGTTTCTATTGGTTAGCATTTAATGTACTAACCTTTGAAATAACAGAGCCTGAAACACGTGACTTCTTTAATGGCTTTTTAGGACTTCTTGGTTCCTTTGCTGGAATGATTGGTCCGATTGTAGCTGGTTATATTATTTCAACAATGGAAAAGTTTACTGGGTATACTGTGATATTTACAATTTCTCTTGTACTTTTTTCAGGAGCAGTCATAATTAGCTTCTTTCTTAAAAGAAGACCAGCAGAAGGAGTTTTTTTATTTAAGAGAATTCTTCAAGAAAGGAAAAATAATCGTAACTGGCGCCTTATAACAAATGCTCATTTTTTTCAAGGAATCCGCGAAGGGACCTTTGTGTTCGTTATTTCCGTATTAGTTTTCATAACCACTAACAGTGAACTAGCTTTGGGGAAATTTGGGTTAGTGAATTCAGCTGTTGCATTTGTATCATATTACCTTGTAACACGATTAATAAAAAAGAAACACCGTAAAATGGCAATACTGTTAGGAGGTATACTTTTATACGGCTCTATTTATATAATATTGTTTGATATTACCTATACGAAGCTACTTATTTATGCGGTAGTTATTGCGGTTGCATACCCCATTATATTGGTTCCATATGTATCATTGACCTATGATGTAATCGGAAAAGGCTGGAATGCAGCGAAAATGCGAATTGAATATATTGTTGTTAGGGAATTATTTTTGAATTCAGGTAGGATTATTTCTATTTTATTATTTCTTATTGCAGTTTATTTTTTTGATGAAAAAAAGAGTATTCCTATTTTATTAGCTATAATTGGAGCAGGACATACCTTTATATATTTCTTTATACGTAAAGTTGAAGTACTAGACCCAGGGGAGTCTAACAAAAAAACTAGGATAAAGTCTCCTGCTAACCGTGATTTAGCTGAAGGCGAAGGTGGGGCGACAAGTTAATGTTTGCAAAAGTCCCTATAATTAATTATGGTAAATACAAAGAGTATCTTATAAAATAGATATATAAGGCACCGTCCTGGTGTCTTTTTCTACTAATCAAAATTTATGTACATTAATTCTGAATGGATAAGAGCAACTAGGGCAATCGCCAAAAAGGCTTTCTTTAAAAGAAAATTAATTTGTACCTAGTACCTCCGGGCGCGCCCTGCGCTTTTGTTAAAAGATAAGAAAGTATAAAAATTTGTACCAAGTTTTAGTGTCTAGCTCCGGGCGCCATCGACTCTATGGTATAAGCCAATCCGTCCGGAAGGTAAAGAACAACCTTCCAGCCGGCTTGTCTTATGCTTGTCGCCGATAGGCGGGCGCCCTGCGTTTTTCTTATTAAAAAACAAAGGTTGTTGGTCCCTATGAAAAAAAAGAAAAAGTCACATGTTCCGTTTCGTTTAAATATGTTGTTTTTTATGGTATTCCTGTTATTTTCAGCATTAGTACTTAGGCTTGGTGTTGTCCAGATTGTTCAAGGCGAAAACTATCAGAAAGAAGTTGATCGCACAGAGAACAGTATAGTAAGTACTCCTGTTCCTAGAGGCAAAATCTATGATCGGTTTGGGCGTGTAATCGTTGATAATGAACCATTACATGCAATTACCTATACACGTGCTCAAGGAACAAAACCGACCGATATGGTAGAAGTTGCCAAAAACCTCTCAACATTTATTGAGAAAGAAACAACAAAGTTAACTGAGCGAGATATTAAAGATTATTGGTTAATCACTCGTGACGAAAAAGCGAAGTCGCTAATAACAAAAGAAGAATTGAAAATGCTTGATGATAAGGAAATAACAAATAACGAGTTATATCAATTGCAATTAGATAGGATTACTGAAGCTGATCTTGCTGAAATCTCTGAAGCTGAACTGGAGGTTGCTGCTATTTTTCGAGAATTGAACAAAGGCTACTCCCTCACTCCTCAAATAGTAAAAAATAATAATGTGACAAATAAGGAATATGCTGTTGTAAGTGAACATCTAGAGGAACTACCAGGAATTGATACGACAACTGATTGGGCAAGAAAATATTCATACGGTTCAATGATTCGTTCAATATTAGGTAATACTACTACTTCAGAGGAAGGACTTCCAAGGGAAAAATTAGACTACTATTTAGCAAGAGGCTATAACCGTAACGACCGCGTTGGAAAGAGCTACCTTGAAGAGCAGTATGAAGAAGTTTTACATGGACAAAAGGGTAAGATTGAAAACATTACGCAAGGTAACAACTTACTAGATACAAAAGTAATATCTGAAGGTGAACGAGGAAAAGATTTAGTATTAACAATCGATATGGACCTCCAACAAGAAGTTGAAAAAATCATAGAGGAAGAACTGCTAAATGCTAAAAAGCAACCTGGTACACGCTTTTTAGACAGTGTGTTTGTAGTCATGATGGATCCAAAAACAGGCGAACTTTTATCAATGGCTGGTAAGAAATATGTGATAAGAGATGGAAAACCAGATTTAGATGATTATGCTCTTGGTACAATGAATTCAGCCTACACAATGGGTTCTGCTGTGAAGGGTGCAACTGTCTTAACAGGTTACCAAACGGGAGTGCTACAAATTGGTTCGAGAATGCGAGATGAAACACTTTATATACAGGGGAGTCCGCCCAAGAAATCTGTTTCTACATTAGGGATAATTGATGATCTAACAGCATTACGAAGATCATCGAACGTGTATATGTTTAAGACAGGTATCGCAATAGCAAATGCAACATACCGTCCGTATAAGGCTCTCCCATTTGATCAAGAAGTATTCCCAACTATTCGAAATTATTTTAGTCAGTTTGGCCTTGGGGTGAAGACTGGAATTGATTTACCTGGTGAATTTGCTGGGATTACTGGGAAGGATACGAGTCTTCCTGGTTTCTTATTAGACTTAACAATTGGACAATATGATACGTATACTCCTTTACAAATGGCTCAATATGTTTCAACAATTGCCAACGGTGGATTTCGAATGCAGCCTAAAATTGTTCGTGAAATCCGTCAGCCGACTATGGAGCAAGAGCAACTTGGACCAGTTGTAAAGCCATTCGAACCAACCATATTAAATAAAGTGGATATGAGTATGGAGTATATTGAAAGAGTTCAGGAAGGCTTTAGGCAAGTTATGCAAGAAAATGGTGGAACTGCTTTAGGGTTCTTCGGAACTGCACCTTACAAGCCAGCTGGAAAGACGGGAACAGCAGAATCATTTTATTATGATGGCGAAGGGAAATTTGGCGAAAAGAAAAAATTATACAATGCTTACAATGTAACATTAGTAGGTTATGCCCCGAATGATAACCCAGAGGTTGCGTTCTCGGTCGTTGTTCCATTTGCATATGATAATTATGGTGATAGACACCCCATTAATAATATAATTGGTCGACGTGTTTTAGATAAGTATTTTGAGTTGAAGGGGAAAGAGAGATCAACGGCACCTGTTTTAGTGGATGAGACTGAGGAAACCCAGACAGAAGGTCAAATGGATAATAGTGATGAATAAATACTAATAGCAACTTAGCTTTTTAAGCTGACTTGCTATTTTTTTGTTTTTGAATTTACTAGGATAGTGACTATCAACATCCTAATCTTCGACAAAAATATACATTGTTTTTCTCAAGTTTACAAAATCTTTACAATGCCTTAAAACGGAATTAATAGTTTTCCTTTATATTAATTCTTGTAGAATAAAAACAATCAATCACAACACTTTAGGGGGAAAAGAAATGAAAAACTTTAAAAGCCTACTTCTTATGTTAATTATGACTGTATTAGTAGTTTTTGCTGCTGGATGTGGCAATGCTGAAAATACAGAAAATAATGAGGAACAAACAGGAAATGAAACTGCTGAAGGTGCAGTTGAATTAGAAGGTAGCGTTGTAGTTGATGGCTCTGGTACTGTATATCCGTTTATGGCTAAGATGGCAGAAAATTATATGATAAATGAACAAGAAAACGTATCGGTTGAAGTAAGTCGTTCTGGAACAAGTGCTGGATTTAAAAAGTTTCTAGTAGAAGAAGGTACTGACTTTAATGATGCTTCTCGTAAAGTTAAAGATGAAGAACTAGAAAAAGCTCAGGAGCTTGGAATTGAAGTGAAAGAGCTTAAAGTTGCACTAGATGGTTTAACAATTGTAATTAACCCAGAAAATGACTGGGCTACTGAACTTACACAACAAGAGGTTATTGATATCTTCCTTGCAAGCTCAGGTAAAAAGAACTGGTCTGATGTTCGTGAAGGATTCCCGAACGAACCAATTCAAGCCTACGGACCAAATGAAAATCATGGTACGTATGAATTCTTCTGGGAAGTTATCCTCGATGAACAAGATTTAGTTGAAGGAACAAATCTACAACAAGAATATTCCACGTTAGTTGATTTAGTATCAAAAGACAAAAATGCAATTGGATTCTTTGGATATGGTTACTATGTAAACAATAAAGATAAATTAACAGCTGTAAAGGTTGACTTTGGAAATGGTCCTGTTGAACCATCTTTAGATACTATAAAAGAAGATGGAGATTATGCTCCATTTACCCGTCCAGTATTCACCTATTTAAATGTTAATATGGCTAAAGAAAAGTCACAAGTGTTAGATTACGCTATCTATACTATGAAGAATGCACCAACTGTTGCAAAGGAAACTGGTTTTGCTCCATTAACTGAAGCCGAAATTGAGCAAGTAGTAGGAGAATTAGAAGAGTTAAAGTAAGTATGTGAAAGAAGATGGGAAGCTTTATTAGCTAAGGCCTCTCATCTTCTTAGATATTTTTGCAAATTAGTTTGCACCTGTCCTTACCTACAAAATGTATAAGGATGAAAGGGGTATTTCAAGAATATGATTAAATCCTTGGATAAAGAAAAGAATGTTAGAGAGTTGATTGCCCAAAATAAGAAAAAAACGAATATAACCAGTGTCTTTGAAAAAATAATACCTAATTTACTTCTATCAATTGCCATTGTTTCAATTCTTACTACAATTGGTATCCTATTTACCTTAATAACAGAAACACTTGCTTTTTTTAAAGCAGTACCTATTCTTGACTTTTTTACGGGGACTGAGTTAAAGCCACTCGGAGAGAACGCTAAATTTGGTGTTTTACCACTGTTAACTGGAACTCTTATTTCATCGCTAATTGCCATGTTCGTGGCTATTCCAATTGGTATGATGTCTGCTATCTACCTGAGTGAATATGCAAGTGAGAAGGTTAGAAGAACACTAAAGCCAATTTTAGAAATTCTAGCTGGTATTCCCACTATTGTATATGGTTTCTTTGCATTTACATTTGTTACTCCTCTATTAAGATCATTTATTCCAGGTCTTGAACCAACTAACATCCTCAGCCCAGGAATTGTAATGGGGATTATGATCATTCCAATGGTAGCATCATTATCAGAGGATGCGATGAGCTCTGTACCTAATGCAATGAGAGAAGGTGCATTGGCACTTGGTGCTACCAAACTGGAAGTAACCTGGAAGGTTGTTATACCTGCTGCCATTTCTGGGATCATTGCTTCATTTGTTCTAGGAATTTCACGCGCAATAGGGGAAACAATGATTGTGACGATTGCAAGTGGGAGCTCAAAAAACTTTACGTTTGACATTACACAATCCATGCAAACAATGACAGCATATATTGTTGAAGTAACAGGTGGAGAAGCAGTTGCTGGTTCTACTTTATACTACAGCTTATATGCCGTAGCAATGACTTTATTTGTCTTTACTCTACTAATGAATCTAGTTGCACAGTATATCTCTCGCAGGTTTAGGGAGGAATATTAATTATGAAATATGTCGATGCTACTCAAGTTCAAAAACGTATGGGCTCTCGCTTATTAACGAATAGGCTTGCAAAAATATTGTTTTTATTATCAACTTTATTTGGTTTGTTAGTTCTTATTATATTATTTTACCGTGTTATTGCACAAAGTTTAGGTTGGATTGACTTTCAATTTATTACGAATAAACTCTCTACCGATCCAGAAAGAGCTGGAATTATGGGCGCTATATTTGGGACATTGTGGTTAATGGTTGTAGTAGCACCAGTTACTTTATTTTTGGGTGTAGGTACAGCTATTTATATGGAGGAATACGCAAAAAAGGGACGACTCCAATCATTTATTCAAACGAATATATCAAACTTAGCTGGTGTTCCTTCTATCGTGTTTGGTTTATTAGGTCTAACAATATTTGTCAGAGCATCGGACTTAGGAAACATCGTTTTAGCAGGTGGATTAACAATGTCGCTTCTAGTGCTACCTGTAGTGGTAGTAGCAAGTCAAGAAGCAATTCGCGCAGTACCAGGCTTTTTAAGAGAAGCTTCATACGGAATGGGTGCAACAAAATGGCAAACAATTAGAACGGTAGTCTTACCTGCGTCAATACCTGGAATTTTAACAGGTGTTATTCTAGCTATTTCTAGAGCTATAGGTGAAACTGCTCCACTAGTAGTAATCGGAATACCTGCATTATTAATTCCTTTACCAGATGGAATCTTTGACAAGTTCACTGTTTTACCAATGCAAATTTATTACTGGACAATTGACTCTGCACTTGTAGATGAATATGCAAACTTAGCAGCAGCTACAATTTTAATCTTATTACTTGTTTTATTAATAATGAATTCAATAGCTGTCATTATTCGTAACAAATTTCAAAGAAGATTTTAATGGGGGGATAATTAGCTATGGTATTGTTAGCAGATCAAGAAAAAAAGAATATGCAAACTAAAATCAATACAACAAAATCTAAAAAGTCGAAACCTGATAAAAAGATTGTTTATGACACAAGAGATCTAAATCTATGGTATGGGGAAGATCAGGCTTTAAAAAACATTAACCTTCCAATCAATGAAAACGAAGTGACGGCAATTATAGGACCATCTGGCTGTGGAAAATCTACCTATATTAAAACCTTAAACAGAATGGTTGAGTTAATTCCCGTTGTACGAATCTCAGGAGAAATATTGTACCGCGAAAAGAATATTTTTGATAAATCGTATAAGGTTGAAGATTTAAGAACGAATGTTGGAATGGTGTTTCAAAAACCGAATCCATTTCCAAAATCGATATACGACAATATTGCATACGGACCTAGAATTCATGGGATTAGAAGTAAAAAAATTCTTGATGAAATTGTTGAAAAGAGCTTACGAGGTGCAGCTATTTGGGATGAAGTTAAAGACCGCTTAAATGAAAATGCCTATGGACTCTCAGGTGGACAACAGCAACGTCTTTGTATAGCTAGATGCTTGGCAATTGAGCCAGAGGTAATTTTGATGGATGAACCTACATCTGCTCTAGATCCTATTTCAACATTAAAAGTAGAAGAGCTTGTACAAGAATTAAAACAAAACTATAGTATTATTATCGTTACCCATAATATGCAACAGGCAGCACGTATTTCTGACAAAACAGCATTTTTCTTAAGTGGAGAAGTTGTCGAGTTTGATGATACGGAAAAAATCTTTTCAAATCCGTCAGATAAACGCACCGAAGATTATATAACTGGACGCTTTGGATAAGAGCTAATTCGTCAAAAAGTACGTTCGACAAGTACCTGGTACCTGTCGAATTTTAGAAACAGAATAAATAACCATTACAAATGAGGTGTTAAATTATGGCAATTAGAAGCTCGTTTGACAAGGATTTGAAAAGGTTAAAAGATGATTTACTGGAAATGGTAACATTAGCAAAAAATTCAGTAGAGGATTCGGTAAAGGCTCTTGCAGATCTGGATTTTGAGAAGGCGAAACAAATTATCGAGGACGATGAAAAAATAAATCGATATGATGAAAAAATTAATAATCTTGTTGTCCAACTAATAGCGCAACAGCAGCCAGTTGCTACTGACTTGAGAAGGATCATTGCTGCATTAAAAATCTCTAATGATGTTGAAAGAATTGGAGATCTTGCTGTTAATATTTCAAAATCAATTCTGCATATTGGAAATGGGCCACTTATCAAACCCATAGTAGAAATTCCAAAAATGGCAAACATGGCACTTGAAATGTTAACAAGTGTAATTGAAGCTTATATTAATGAGGATCCTGTTTTAGCAAAAGAAACTGCTGCATCTGATGATCAGGTGGATGCATTATATGGGAAACTCACGCAAGAATTATTAGAATTAATGGCTAAAAACCCTCAGTACATTCATCAAGTAACACAATTAGCTTTTGTATGTAGATATATTGAAAGAATTGCAGACCATACTACAAATATGTCAGAGCATATAATATTTATGGTAAAAGCAAAGACATACGAACTAAATACGTAATAAAGAAAAATCTCCGAGTGGTGAAGACAGAAAGATAGTTGCGCTAATGATATAGATTCTTATTTAGCGTAAAAACTCTCAAGTAAGTGTGCTTGAGAGTTTTTAATTTGTTAACACATCGGCAATTGATTGAAAGCTCATATCACTATTTAATACAAATGAGCCAATCTGAATGGATGTATTCAAATTTTGGTCTGTTAAATACGCATCAAATTCGTTAGCATTTTCAATAATATTTTCTTTTTCTAGCAAATCAGCTATATCCATACTATTCATTCCGGCTTGTATCGTTAATGTGTAAGTGTAAATATTAATTTCATCCTGTTTTTTGTTCGGCTCTTTTGGGGGTGTCTCACTTTGTTCTTCGATTTTATCATTCTTGCTTTTAAGCTCTTCGTATTCTTGTTTTGATAAAACCACTAGATCCTCGCTCTTTATATAGTCTTGTATAACGTTTTTTATTACTTCTACTTCTTTTTGGTCAGCAGTAAAAAAATAGACTAACGAAAGTATAGCAGTAGAAAAAATAACACCAAGGGAAAATGCTCTTACACTATTAGTGGTCATAATTTTTATTCTGCCTTTTTGCGCGCTCTACTAGGAGCCTAACTTCCTCAGTAGGTAATGTTGAACCCTTCGCTATCTGTTCATATGACAACCCCTTATCGTACTGAGCAAGGAGCATATCCTGGTCTGTTTGAGCAATAGGGGCAGGAGGAATAGGGTCTAGACGTTTACCTAAATCTTGGTCGTTAATTAATAACTCCTCTTCAAGAACTTTAATCTTCTTCTTTAATTGATAGGATTCTTGCATCAATGTTAAAGATAGTTGGTCAACTTGTTCTTCAATCTCTTTGACTTTATCCTTTTTAAAGAATGATACTATTAAAAGGATAATTGAAAGGGATAGAAGACCAATTATTGTATACTCCATTTTTTTCACCTCAAGAAATAAATCTCTATGTTCTTTATACCATAATCAGCAATTTTCGACAATTTGCGTTTGTTGAGCGATAGTGAATGAAATGATACTATTAGAATAATTAATAGAGTCTAAAAAAATTGGGGTTACACGCAAAGAGGGTTGATCGATAACATGATTAAACATGGTAAACAAGGTAGTTTCATTGGAAGGGAAACTAGTAAAAAGATATGCAGCAGTCGTGATCTTCTTATGCTAATGGTACAAAATGAGTCAAGCCTTTATACTCATTGGGAAATTTCAATCGATAAGCAGTTGATGGTTCAATTACAGTTTAATAAAACATGGCGTGAGTTACAAAAAGTTATAAGGGTAGCAGATATAACTAAGGTAATTTACAATGGCGATAATGCTCATCGCTATGCGGAGTTTCCAATACCTGAACAAATGACAGATCTTTTTATTAAAAACGTTGAAAGCAACCGTACGTATATTGTTGAACTAGGTATACATACAGAAGAGGGTGTATTTTTTACATTATTACGTTCTAATTCAATTGCTACACCAAGTAATGATCTTAGACACAAAGTAAGGGAGATCCTAGACTGGAAAAGTGGGAGTGATTCTAAACCTATTTGGCATGAGAACTTCAGTACGTATTCTTATTATGAAAATACGAAATGATTAGGAGTGAAAAAATGACAGCTGTGTACACCACTCTCGTTTTACACGCACACCTCCCTTATATAAGACAACTTGGTGAAAATAAATTAGAAGAAAGATGGTTATATGAAGCAATGTCTGAAACATATATTCCTCTTTTATGGCATTTAGAAAAGAAAGAGCATCTTCAAAAATGGACGATCTCGTTTTCACCGCCTTTATTAGAAATGCTAGCAGATCCCCTTCTGCAAGCAAGATATCTATCATTTCTTGACAAGACACAATCCCTAATTAAAAAGGAAATCGCAAGAGCTACAGATAATCGGGAACTTCAGCTTGCCCACTTTTATGATAAACGTTATGAGAGGATTAAAGAACTATTTTTAAGATGGAACCAAAACCTTATATTCGGATTTAGACATTTTTTTAAGCTTGGAAAAATAGAATGTATAACAACATCCGCTTCACATGCTATTTTACCTTATCTTGCAACAACTCAGGGTGTTAAGGCACAGATTTTTGAAGGAATAAACACCTTTGAACGACATTTTGACACAAGACCAAGAGGGTTTTGGCTACCCGAGTGTGCGTACACACATGGACTAGATAAGATTTTATACAAAGAAGGCATTACTTATGCATTTGTTGACGAAGCAGCGATTTCACATGTAAGATCCAAATCCTCTAAAAATGTAGATTCACCAATTTATACGCCACACGGAGTTGTTTTATTCCCTAGAAATAATGATCTGACAAACACTGTGTGGAGCTCCCAAATAGGCTATCCAGGGGATCCTGATTACCGTGAGTTTTATCGGGATATAGGGTATGACAGGGAATGGGATTATATTAAACCCTATGTTCTAAAGGGAATTAGGGTAGATACAGGTTTGAAATATCACCGTGTAACTGGTAATGAACAAAAACAATTATATAATCGTGAAAAGGCAGAAATTAAAATTCGGCAACATCGTGACGATTTTTTTAAAAAGGTAGAGAGAGTTTTAGAATGGACAGGAAATCAATCCGATTTATTTTTGGTAGCTGTGCTCTCTTTTGATGCAGAACTGTTTGGACATTGGTGGTTTGAAGGTACAGATTGGCTGCATTCGATTCTTAGTGCTAAACAACAAAAAATTGAATTTATTACATGTACAGAGTTCTTGAAACGTCATAGTGAAGATTTGGAGACGTCATCTGTCTCTTTTTCAACATGGGGACGAAATGGTTTTGGAGATGTTTGGTTAAATGAGAAAAATGCTTGGATGTATCCTCATATACACAAAACAGAAATAGAGTTAGTAAATATTATCTCCGCATCTAGCGAAATAACGGACCTTGAAGAAAGAGCACTAAAGCAGCTTGTTCGAGAGTGGTTCTTACTAACAAGCAGTGACTGGTCGTTTATGATTGATGGTGGTCATTGTGTACAGTATGCGACAGAAAGATTCTTTCAACATTTAGCTAGGTTTAGGCAATTACACGAAAAATTATATGAAAACACCATCACAGATGAATTTATCACCAACTTGGAAAATGAGTATCCATTTTTAAAAAATGTGGAAATTGTGAGTTTTTTGTCACAAAATGAAGTGTACCTTGATTCAAGCACACAGAAAAAAGGGCTCCACATTGTAATTCTTTCATGGGAGTTTCCTCCATTAATAGTTGGCGGGCTAGCCAGGCATGTTTATGATTTATCAAGGGCCTTAGCGAAAATCGGACATACAGTCTATGTCGTTACAGCACATGTTGATGGTGCACCAAGCTATGAGGTAATAGAAGACGTGTATATATATAGAGTAGGAGCACTCCAACCATCTGCTGGGGATTTTCTACACTGGGTTGGAAGTTTAAATATGAGTCTAATAGATCAAGTGATTAAGCTATCACAAAGATATGAATTTGATATTATTCATAGTCATGATTGGTTAGTTGGGGTTGCTGGTATTTCGTTACAAAGAATCCTTGATAAACCATTAATTGCAACAATTCATGCAACAGAATATGGGAGGAATAACGGTCTTTATTCAAAAATAAACCACGATATTCATAAAAAGGAAAAGCAATTAGTTAGTGAAGCTAATTCTGTAATCGTATGTAGTAACTATATGAAGAAAGAGGTCAGAAGTTTATTTTCTGTTGAAAAAGAGAAAATAGTGGTTTTACCTAATGGTATAGATGAAAAGATGCTAGAAGCAGAACGCGACCCCTGTTTACTTGAAGAAAAGCTTGGTGCACCTTTTAGTCAGATGATTTTTTCAGTTGGAAGAATTGTAAGGGAAAAAGGCTTTGAAACGATCATTGATGCGGCACCATTAGTAATCAACAGATTTCCGAATATCTTGTTCGTGATTGCCGGCAAGGGGCCGATGCTCGAGCACTATCTTACATTAGTACAAGAGCGGGGCTTAGATAACAACATCAAGTTGATCGGTTTTATTAATGATAGTGAGAGAAATCTATTGTTTCAGCAATGTAACATAGCTGTTTTTCCAAGTCTATATGAGCCCTTTGGAATCGTTGCCTTGGAAGCAATGATTCATGGTAAACCAACAATCGTCTCTAATACGGGCGGGCTTAGCGAAATTATTGACGAAGGGATAACAGGACTTAAGATATATCCAGGTGATGCCCATAGTTTGGCTACAAACATCATATTACTGTTAGAAAATGAACAGCTTGCACGCACAATTGGAATAGCAGGCAAAGATAAAGTTAAAACGACTTATAAATGGGATCAAATTGCTAAAGATACGAGTGAGCTATATAAGGAGAAGGCTTTTAATCATCAATGAGTTAGGGGTTGAGATTATGAAAGGTGTCATTTTGGCTGGAGGACGTGGTAAAAGGTTAAGGCCCTTAACATGTAATTTACCAAAGCCTATGGTGCCCCTGCTCCATAAACCAGTTATGGAATATAGTATTGAATTATTAAAAAAACATGGAATAACGGAAATTGCGATTACTACACATTATTTAAGCAAAAGCATCCAAAATTATTTCGGTGATGGTAGCGAGTATGGAGTAACTTTACATTATTTTGATGAAGATAAGCCACTTGGAACAGCAGGATGCCTAAAAAGTGCACAGAACTTTTTAGATGAAACCTTTCTTGTAATAAGTGGTGATGCCCTTACTGATCTTAATTTAACAGAGGGAATTAAGTTCCATAAAGAAAAAGAATCGCTTCTTACAATCTTTTTAAAAAAAGTTGAGAATCCACTTGAATACGGTATAGTTATGACTGATTGCACTGGCAGAGTCCAAAGATTCATTGAAAAGCCAAAGTGGAGTGAAGTTTATACGCATACTGTAAATACTGGTATTTATGTCGTCAATCCAGCTATCTTTTCGTATTGGAAAAGCGGAACTTTTCAGGACTTTAGCTATGATTTGTTTCCAAAGCTGTTACATCATAACGAGAGATTATATGGGTTTGAAGGTGAAGGGTACTGGTCTGACGTTGGAAAAATTGATCGTTACATCCAAACTCAATTTGATATGCTAGATAACAAGGTAGATATTAAAATCCAGGGAGAAGAAAAATATCCTAGGGTCTGGGTAGGTACAAATGTTTCCATTGAAGAAGGTGCTCTGCTCGTTGGTCCTTTATTTATTGGTGCTAATACAGTTATTCGTACAGGAGCTAAGATAGATCCATATAGCATCATTGGTCAAGATAATCTTATCGAAGCAAATGCAAGTATCGAAAGAAGTATATGTTGGAACGATGTATACATTGGATCTTCCAGTAAATTGCAAGGTGTAACAATTGCAAATGATACACAAATTTCAAGTGAAGCCGTTCTGTGTGAACACTGTATAATTGGAGATCATTCTAAAATAGGTTATAAATCGTGGATCAAGCCTGGGGTAAAGGTTTGGTCAAACAAAGTAATCTTTGAAGAAGCAGTTATATCAACATCTCTAGTGCGGAGTAACAACAGAGGAAATAGAAACATCCGAATTAAGATAATGCCTAATAAATGGATAAATAGTAGTTCTAGATTAAAAAGAAACAAAAGGAACCTCTAAATGTATTGTTAGGAATGTAAACGAAAATAGTATTATGAAAAAAATAGACTGGTATTCCATATAGAAAAATGGTATGATGATTAAGTCTGATTGAGGCTTATTCTTATCCAGGCTCTTTTACAGTGTCCATCTTAGGATAGGAGCTCGTTAATAGCATGGATTGAATGGTTCAAACTCAAAATAAAAATCATCAGCAGATTCGCAATAATCTACCGATGAAGTTTCACTTTATATGTTTGGAGGGAAATAAAGATGCGTGTAAAAATCACTTTAGCTTGCACTGAAACTGGTGATCGTAACTATATTACAACAAAAAATAAGCGTAATAACCCAGATCGTCTTGAGGTTAAGAAATATAGCCCAAGATTAAAAAAGGTAACTCTTCACCGCGAAACAAAGTAAGCAGTAGGAATTTATTCCTGCTGTTTTTTTTGCCTAAAATAAAGATTGAGTTCTTTTAATTTGGTAATATTAAGGTAGGATATTTACAGGGGGGCAAGGCTCGTGATTACAAAAAAACAACTTCGTTCAGAGATGAAAAAGAAACTGTCTCTACTAAATGAACAAGCTTATACAATGCTATCGAAGAAAATTGCTGAAAATGTGTATAGATTAGATGAATGGAACCATGCTCAAGTGATTGGTCTAACTATATCAGGAAAGACTGAAGTTGATACATATAACCTTATTAATCGAGCATGGGAGGAAAACAAGCGTGTTGTTGTTCCGAAGTGTTATTCTGCCGATAAAACAATGACATTTCGAGAGATTACGTCATTTGAACAACTAGAAATTGTTTATTATGGACTTCGTGAGCCGATAGTTAATGAAACAACAGAAGTAAAGCAGCATGAGATTGATTTACTGTTTGTACCAGGTGTCTGTTTTACAAAAGCAGGGTTTAGATTAGGGCATGGTGGTGGTTATTATGATAGGTACTTAGCTACTTTTAAGGGAGAAACAATCTCTCTGGTATTTCCAATTCAACTAATTGAGGATATACCGATCGAACCCTTTGACATACCTGTTCAAAAAATTATTACAAGTGAACACGTGATTAACTGCAATGGCTGAGCTAGCTATTCCATTCATTCTCTCAGTTGTAGTGGCATATATAGGATTTAAGCTGCGCTCGTTAACAACTTCTGGAGCTGTCGCCACAGTTGGTGTAGGTATTGCCGTATCAGTTGGCTTTGGCTATTTGGGTTTAGGACTTTTAGGTGCATTTTTTGCAAGCTCAAGTCTTTGGAGTAAATTTAAAAGTGAAAGTAAATCCAATTTATTAAATAAAGTAGAAAAAGGTGAACAACGAGATCATGTGCAAGTTTTGGCAAACGGAAGTGTTCCCGCCTTTACGAGCATTTTGTATGTACTATTCCCATCTGATATTTGGTTTTATGCCTTTATCGCCTCGATTGCAGCAGCCAATTCGGATACATGGGCTTCTGAGCTAGGATCGTTAAGTCGATCAAAACCATTTTTGATATCGAATTTTAAGAGAGTTGACCCTGGTACATCTGGTGCTGTATCACTTTTAGGTACATTTGCAGGCTTGGCAGGATCGTTGTTTATATGTGTGTTAGCGGTATTATTTTGGTTTGATATTCCTATCCTACTAATTGTTCTGTTAATCGTCGTTGGGTTTCTAGGCAATGTGATAGATACTGTACTTGGCGTGTCAATACAAGTGAGTTATACATGTTCAGTATGTAAATTGGAAACTGAAAAACTGAATCACTGTCAACTCAGAACCAACTACTATAAAGGTATCCGATTTTTTAATAACGATTTAGTTAATCTCTTATCCATTTTATTTGCAGCAATCCTTGGAGGGGTATTACCTCTCTTAATACAGTAACTGTTATCTTATACCTGAATCTTGTTTATATCGTTTAGTCCTCGTTACCAATTTTAATTTTGGATAAAAAAATGCAAAGTATCAAAAAGTAATGGTAGGAGGGATGATTTGTAATGTTGAATGGACTAACACGCTTATTAGTTATGCTTGGTGGCTTTTATGCTATTTACCGTTACCGTTACAAGATTATGAATGGTATACTTGGCAATTCGATGATGAGAAAAACAGTCGTTTCACTTGCAATGAATATACCTTTTATCCGTGATAAGTTCATGAAGCAAGCCTTTCGTTACTAAATATGGATAAAGAGAATGGCTTTCGAATAGATGGTATTAGGGCAATAATCCTTAAGCTACTATCTGTTCGAGAGCCTTATTTATAGAAAACACTGTTCATATTTCTTTTTTCACTACATAAAACTGATATAATTTAAATGAGGTAAAAGGATGAATTGGGATGTCATTTGCTTTGACCTAGACAATACGTTATATAATTACGAAATGACTTTTGAAAAAACGATTGAATTTTGTTTTGAAATCCTATCTGATCAGTATGGTTATCCAGCGGACCTATCATTTGACCATTGGTTTCCGGTATTTAAATATTATTGTGATTTGTATTGGCCAATGTATACAACAAGAGTCATGACAAGGGATCAATATCGGCAAAAGAGATATCTTGATTCGTTAAAGGAATTTCATGTTAAAGCAGACAACGAACATGCACAACGTCTGCAAGCCCTCTTTAATAAAAATGTTCATCATTTCGTGGTTCATTTTGATGGCATGAAATCTTTTTTAGAAGAACTTAAATACGGTCACCAAAAAATTGGCGTAATAACAAATGGTAAAACTGAAATACAATATAACAAGCTAAAAAAATTAGGATTTCTACCTTTTTTTCAAGAAAATGACATCATTATTTCAGATTCTGTGAATGCCTCAAAGCCTGGCACTACTATTTTTAAAATAGCAGAGCAACGGATTGGAAATGAAAACGATCGATTTCTTTATATAGGTGATTCATGGGAGTTGGATATTGAAGGTGCTAGAAACGCAAAGTGGGATGCGATCTATTTTAATTCAAGACATGAGAAAATGAATTATAAAGATAAGATGATTAAAGAAGTAACCTCTATCGAGGGACTTATAAAAGCAGTAACAAATTAATGGTGTGGGCAGGGGGAAGCCTGATGGTAATAAGACAAGATTATACATTTTGGCGGATAATACACAATTTAGTCTTGGATAAAGAATACCGAGTTTTGCAGATTTCACCCAATCAACAAGAAGTGTGGCTAGAATCGTCTGAAAAACATTTGCCAAATATTATCCGTATTCTTAGACATGACCTGGATTGGGGTAACTGGATGCAACATGACATGGAAAGAACCTTGAACAATGTGGAAAATGTAGGTCGAAAGCTTGGTAGAAAAAATATCGACGCTGTTAACATTTACGTATCTACTTATCCACCCGTCGATAATTGGCGGTTTCGATTGGAAAAACCTCTTAGTAAAAAAGGACATCGTACTAAAACGGTTCTCCAAACATTTCTTCTACACGCAGATACGCCAGATGCCCAAGATATAGATAAACTGACAGAAATGTTAAAAATAAAGGATATTCTAGATATAGATACACCTTTGTTTGATAGTAGTAAACTTGAACTACTAAAACAAGAAGTACTGGTAGCTACCCAAAAAAGAATAAAATTGGAGCAAAGGATATTTCAAAATGGGAAGCCTTTTTTTACTTATTTCTTTATAACGCTTCAGCTACTTATGTTTTTTCTTTTAGAGATTAGCGGAGGTAGTACTAATGTTTCAACCTTAATTAAGTTTGGAGCTAAGGAAAACAGTCTAATAATTGCTGGGGAATGGTGGCGATTCTTCACACCAATTATTTTACATATAGGATTTTTCCATTTAGTTATGAACACACTTGCGCTCTATTTTTTAGGAAGTGCCGTTGAACGTATCTTTGGCCGAACACGCTTTTTAGTTGTCTATTTGCTTGCTGGCTTCTCAGGCAGTCTAGCGAGTTTTATCTTTAGTCCTGTTATTTCTGCTGGTGCATCTGGAGCGATATTTGGTTGTTTTGGAGCCTTACTATACTTTGGTTTTGTTCACCCAAAATTATTTTTTAGAACGATGGGTTCGAATGTCATTGCGATCATATTACTCAATCTGGCATTTGGTTTTATTGTTCCTGGTATTGACAATGCTGGTCATATCGGGGGACTTATAGGAGGTTTCTTAGCATCCAGCATAATCGCCCTACCAAATAATAAAGCAGTGCTTTCAAGAATTCTTGGATTGGTTGTGACTATCATACTTATAGTAGCGCTCTTAAATATGGGCTATAACATGCAACCTAATCCCTAATGTATTGAATCAACTGAATGGGTTCACCATCACTCGTTTCTGTTAATACAAAAAGATGTGAATAATTCTTATGTAGTAGAACTAATGGTATGATACTACCGATTGGTTCGACAACAGAGCCATCACTTTTTTTAATACCTAGGAAATAATTTTTGTAAAGTCCCTCCCAAAGTAAACCAATTGTCTTCTGGGACTTTTCAATACCCATAGTAAACAATGGTTTATCGTTGTAGCTAACTAATTCAACGAGCGGGATACTGTAGTAGTCATTACTATCAATATTAAAATGTTTTTTTAAGTTTTCCCAGCTATACTCTAATTGCTGATTCACCGTATTGTCTAAAACTTGTTTCCACTCCTTCTGATTTTCTGTTTCGGGAACCCGAAAAGATGAAAGTGTGCTAAAGGAAGAGTCAATTACATAAAGTTCATCTCCACTCATTCTCTGTGAACTTTTAATTTCATCCTCCTGATGTATTTCTCCATAATGATATGAAGTAGCGATTAAATGGCTACTATCTTCACCACTAACCTTCGTATACTGGGCAATTTTTTCACTGTTATCTTCCCATTCAGAAAGTTTAGCTTTTAGACGACCATTTGAAAATAGTAAGGATAAATCTTGCCTTAAATAAGCTTCTTTGTTTAAGACTGATTCTACTTCCCATTGCACTTCATACTCATCATTATCTTTATTACCTTGCAAGGATAATGTTGTAATTGCTTCATTAAAGGTCGCTTGTGGGTCGAGTGGGAAAAAGATAATGCTTTCTTTTGTTGGGTCCTCCGTCGCTATATACAGGCCTATAGCGACAACACTTGAAAAAATTAAAATCGAAACGAATAAACTAATCTTCCTCACATATACCCCTCCATAATGGACAGCCTTTCTATCAAATTATGAAAGAGTTAAAGAAAATATGAAATTTAAAATTGTTTATCTAGCAACTACACCAAATTTAAAGTTACCAAACCAATCAAACAACGCTATGAAGTTTAGCATTATAGGTATGTTTTTCCAACATTAAGTCAAAGATGGATTTGTAGGAAATGAGTATATAACAGAAAAGCGCAGAGTGCCCGTTCAGCGACGTATGGACTGGACTGAGCTGACTGAGATAAAGGAAACACGGAGAGCGATAGCGATCCGATGTTGACTTATCGTAGGGAGGCGAGGGAAGTCCACTAGTCGCTGGCGCTCGGAGCTAGACACAAGGTTCGAATTTTATACTTTCGTTGCTTTAAAAAATAAGTATACTCTGTATGAATTGTACCCTTCTTTCTTTGCAAAAGGCGATTGGAGTGAAATATTATGGGAACTGAGCAGCAGCCGAAACATCCTGTTTCTGTAAAGCTTGAGACTAATACAAGCTATCTAAAGGAAAGACTGGGTGTTGATAAGAGTTTTGATGTAATCCAGATTGATTTGAAATATGCGGGCAGAAATATGTCGATGTTCTTAATCGATGGCTTTGTAAAGGACGACATTCTTCATCTATTAATGAAATTTTTGGCTGAACTAAAGGAAGATAGCTTAAAAGATAAACCCTTAGAAAAGATGCTAAAAACATATATTCCATATGTAGAGGTTGATAAAACAGATGATCTGGATAAAGTCGTAGATGCTGTACTTGCAGGTCCAACTGCATTAGTTATTGATGGAATAGATCAGGTTATCTTAATTGATGCTCGTACATACCCAGTTAGAGGACCACAGGAACCAGATACAGAAAGAGTAGTTAGAGGTTCAAGAGACGGATATGTTGAAACAATTGTTTTTAATACGGCTTTAACGAGAAGACGAATACGAGATCGTTCTCTAAGAATGGAGTATATGCAAGTTGGTAGACGTTCTAAGACCGATATAGTTATTTGTTATATTGAGGACATTGCGGACCCAGACCACGTAAGAGAAGTGAAAAAATCGATTGATAAAATAGATACAGATGGGTTGCCGATGGCAGAGAAAACCATTGAAGAATTTATATCAGGGCGCCACTGGAATCCATATCCAGTTGTCCGCTATACGGAAAGACCTGATACTGCAGCATCACATCTCTATGAAGGTCATGTAATAATTATGGTGGATGGTTCTCCAAGTGTATTAATTACACCGACCACATTTTGGCATCATTTGCAGCATGCAGAAGAGTATAGAAACAAGCCTGTAATAGGCGCTTATTTACGTTTAGTTCGCTTTATTGCTGTATGGGCGTCATTATTCATGTTACCAATTTGGTATTTATTTTCGACACACCCCGAGCTATTACCAGAACGAATGAGTTTTATTGGACCAAATGAAACGGGTCAAATACCATTATTTCTTCAGTTTATGTTTATTGAAATAGGGCTAGATATGTTAAGGATGGCCGCCATACATACCCCGTCATCCCTTGCCACGGCATTAGGATTAGTTGCCGCTTTATTAATCGGGCAAGTTGCTGTAGAAGTTGGCCTATTTACAAATGAAGTCGTCCTTTATTTTGCTGTGGTTGCGATTGGGACCTTTGCTACACCGAGCTATGAATTAGGTTTAGCAAATCGAATATTTAGGATTATTTTCCTAATTGCAGCTGCATCCTTTGGAGTAGCGGGCTTTGTTATTGCGGTTACCCTATGGATTGTGATGATATCTAGAATGAAATCCTTTAACGTTCCATATTTTTGGCCGTTTATGCCGTTTTCATATCGAGCCTTCCGTTCTGTTTTATTTCGATCCCCAATTCCGTTGAAAAATAGAAGGCCAAGTGTATTACATCCTGAAGATCCAGATCGCTAAGAGTGTCAGCTTTTGACGCTCTTTTTTATAATTCCTTATACTTGCATAAGTCCACTTTTTCTTATACTCTTATTGAGTAGAATTCTAATAGGATGATCGTTTTTTACGTACACATGCTTTTTAACAATAGAAGAAACATGTCATAAAAGGGTGAGGCTATGAAAAGTATATACGATATTCGAGAACTTCTAAAAAAATATGGAACCTTTATTTACATTGGCGACCGTTTAGCCGACCTTGAATTAATGGAAGAGGAGCTAAGAGAACTATATAAATCCCAGTTCATAGAAACGAAAGATTTCCAAATGGGACTTTTGTTGCTTCGTCATGAAATCGAAAAGGAAAAAGAAAGATAAAGGAAAATTCCCCTCAGTGGGGATCTAGTCTTACTGCCTGTTAATGTGGGATTAAAAAAATCACAATGATTGATAGTTCAAAAGTCTTATTTTGAACATCTTTTAAAAGGAATGAACAAAGATGAATGAGAAATGGCTAGTTGGCGTAGATCTTGGTGGGACAACCATCAAAATGGCATTTATTAATCCGTATGGCGAAATTATTACAAAATGGGAAATTGTTACGAATAAATTACAAATTACGACAGATATTGCAAAAGCAATTGATGCTAAATTGGACGAAATGAGCCAACCTAAAAGTAAAATAGTCGGAATCGGTATGGGTGCCCCAGGACCAGTCAATATGGAAACAGGTCTTATCTATGAGGCAGTTAATTTAGGGTGGAAAGACTTCCCATTAAAGGATCTTCTAGAGGTAGAAACAGGGCTTCCTGTTGTTGTCGATAATGATGCAAATATTGCAGCTATCGGGGAAATGTGGAAGGGTGCGGGAGAAGGTTCAAAGGATTTAATTTGTGTGACATTAGGAACGGGTGTTGGTGGTGGTATTATTGCAAATGGAGAAATTGTTCATGGTGTAAATGGAGCAGGTGGAGAAATTGGTCATATAACATCTATTCCCGAAGGTGGAATACAATGTAATTGTGGAAAAACTGGTTGCTTAGAAACAATAGCTTCCGCAACAGGGATTGTTAGATTAGCGGTTGAACTTCTCCAAACCAGTTCAAAAGAAAGCGTATTACGTCAGGAGTTTGACCAGAAGGGCTCCCTCACATCTAAAGCTGTTTTTGATGCAGTAAAGCAAAATGACGAACTTGCTTTAAAGGTTTTAAAAACGATAAGCATTCACCTTGGTCTTGCACTAGCAAATCTTGCCAATGGGCTTAACCCTGAAAAAATCGTTCTAGGTGGCGGTGTTTCTAAGGCTGGAGACATTTTAGTGGAGTCAGTAACTGAACAATTTAGACGATTTACTTTCCCACGTGTGGGCGAAAGTGCTTCCATCTCAATTGCTACTCTCGGTAATGATGCTGGTGTAATCGGCGGGGCATGGTTAGCAAAGACAAGACTATTAAAGGGTTAATTATGTATCAAAGGAGACTTCAGAAAGGGTAATTTGACCTAATGAAGTCTCTTTGTTATAGAAATAGCCCGTAAAACCACGCGGGCTTGCCCCGTGGATGTAAGGGCTTCGCTCAAGGGTAGTCTTCGGACTGCCCTATTTGAGCGACTTTCTTTCAAAATATGTATTGAGAACATACATTCCTGTGTGGTAAAATTCACATATAGAGTTTTGATTTTAAGATTTTAAGGTGAAAAATGAGCGAATACAATAGATTAAATCATTGTAAATTCCTTATCCAATACCATATTATATGGTGTCCAAAGTTT
>NZ_JARFVC010000013.1 GCF_029193815.1 Cytobacillus sp. S13-E01 | reverse complement strand
GTAAGCGTCAAATACAGCCCACATTCTATTAATAGTGAGTCCATGAGATAATCTCCCTAGAAATCATATTGGGAGGTTTTTCTATGACCCTTAAGGAAAAAAGAATAGAATGGAAAGCACGATACGAAGAATGGAAACAGAGTGGAGAGAGTGTAGTGGATTGGTGCCAACATCAAGAAATTAAAGTCCACCAAATGTATTACTGGATACGGCAATTTGAAAGTAACAGCGGTTCCAAACAGACACCCGTTGCGGCACAATGGTTCACTGTTCAGGTTGATGAAGAAGCACCCCCTTCGGGGCAGGGTTCTGTTCTGCTTCATTTTGGTACGATCACAGTTGAGGTACCAACTGGAGCCAACATGGATCTATTATCAGATGTTGTCCATGTGCTTAAAAACCAATGTTAACCAATACCCAATTTCAAAGGGTTTATCTAGCGCGGGGTAGTACAGATCTTCGCAAATCGATTGATGGGCTAGCTGTCATCGTGAAGGAATGTTTTGAACTTGATCCCTTTTCGCCCAGTCTATTCGTTTTCTGTAATCGGAAGCGAGACAAGTTAAAAATCCTTCATTGGGAAAATAATGGGTTTTGGCTTTATTATCGCCGGCTGGAAAAAGGTACCTTCCATTGGCCATCGGAAAATGATAAGACCCCCAAGAACATCAGCCCTCGCCAATTTCGTTGGTTGCTAGATGGACTATCCATCGAACAAAAGCAAGCCCATCAGGAAGTAAAAGCACGTATTATTCTATAAAACTAGTTAAATACAAAATAGGGGGAATTCGGCTGGTCAAACCGGATTCTTTTCCGTATACTAGGTGTATGGAAAAGACAGCGCAAACTTCAAAAGATACAATTGAATATTACAAAGCGCTCAACGAGAAACTCGAAATGGAAAAGGAAGAGTTGGAAGCTAAACTAAAATGGTACGAGGAACAATTCCGTCTGAGCCAACAGCGCAGATTCGGGGCTTCTAGCGAGAAGACCGACCTGGATCAACTTTCCCTTTTTAATGAAGCCGAAGCTACATTCGACCCGAAGGTTGAAGAACCAACCGTTGAGACGGTTACATATAAGCGTAAGAAACAGCGTGGAGAACGTGAACGCAAATTCGAAAACCTGCCTACAGAGACGATTCACTATCGTTTGTCTGATGAGGAACAGGTTTGTTCGTGCTGCAGTGGTACAATGCATGAAATGAGTACAGAAGTACGCAAGGAATTAAAGGTTATCCCACCACAGGTCAAAGTGGTTGAACATGTTCGCCATGTATATAGTTGCCGCCACTGCGAGCGTAATGAATTAGAAACACCTATTGTGACGGCGGAAATGCCGAAGTCAGTTTTCCCTGGTAGTTTAGCATCCCCTTCGGCGATGGCATTTACCATGACCCAAAAATATGTTGAAGGCATGCCCCTGTACCGCCAAGAAAAGCACTTGGAGCGATTTGGTGTGTCTATTTCTCGTCAAACGCTAGCCAACTGGACCATCTATGGGGCAGAAACATGGCTTAGTCCGATTTATGAGGAGATGCATGCGAACCTCCTGCAGATGGAATGGCTACACGCCGATGAAACAACCCTGCAGGTCTTATCTGAGCCAGATCGTCCACAGGCGTCGACATCCTATATCTGGCTGTATCGCTCAGGTCATGGGAATACGCCTATAGTCCTGTATGATTACCAGCAAACACGGGCTAGCAAGCATCCTCAGCGGTTTTTGGACGGCTTCCAGGGATATCTGCATGTGGATGGGTATGCTGGTTACAATAATATACCGGATGTTAGGTTGGTCGGGTGCTGGGCGCATTCCCGCCGAAAATTCACCGAGGCCCTTCGAGCGCTTCCTGAGACCGCAAGCACATCTACCGTCAAGGCAAAGGAAGGTTTGGCTTATTGTAACCAATTATTTGAAATCGAGCGCAAACTAAAGGGCGTAAGTCCGGAGGAGCGCTTCGACGCACGACAGGAACTCAGCAAACCAGTGCTAGAGGCTTTTTCGGCATGGTTAAAAGAACTAACACCCCGTGTATTGCCAAAAAGTGCACTTGGTCAAGCTATCAAATATTGCCGTAATCAATGGGATAGATTAGTAGCATTTTTAGAGGACGGACATTTGGAGATTGATAACAACCTAGCCGAAAGATCTATTAAACCTTTTGTAATCGGCCGCAAAAATTGGTTGTTTAGTAATACCGCAAGGGGAGCAAAGTCTAGTGCGATCATCTATAGTGTTGTAGAGACAGCAAAGGAAAATGGATTGAACCCATTCTATTATCTTAGCTATCTATTTCAGGAGCTTCCCAATATTGATACGACAGACAAAACAAAATTGGCCGAATTCCTGCCATGGTCACCGACACTTCCCGAGAATTGCCGGGTTCTTGTTAAATCTAAATAAAGCATAAATCAAATCCCCATCTGAAAACAGGTGGGGATTATTTGACGCTTACTTTGCAATTAAATAGCATGTCGAAACAGCATACAACAGGAACAGCTACTTTGGGAGGAAAGAAGGAAACTGCGTTTACCACTCCGGCACCTACATTCCTCCTCCCTCCTGTGAAAAATTAACGCAATTAATACAACTCTTTCGAATTTAATAGTTTTCCTAATTTCTATGCAAATAGGTATCCGCTTATAGCAATACAAAAAACGACAATTGCAATCGAAACAAGTTTAGGTTTACCTCTCTTAAGTATCTTCTACAGATTTGTACCTGCATCACCAGCAAATACGACAGAAGACCCTGCCATATGAACACTATATATCAAAATTAACTTTGCCGCTTCTAAGCTTTCGCCAAGAGCAACTATTATTTCCATTGCCTTTTTCATGGATGGATCTTTATAAGGTCGTGAAACTGTATTAAGGATATTCTTCAAAAAAAGGATTTTTGGTGGCTCCCCGGTACGTTACTAATATCTAAAAATCTCGGTTAGTTTTAAAAGACAGCCTACAAAATTAAGCATTATTAATACATATGAAACCGAATAGATTTCTCAATTAATATTCATCTTTTACAAAATATTCTTATTCGCCCTTCCCACAAGATTCGAAGGCATCTCCTCTCTCAATCTCCAAACAAAGCTCATTGGCTTATTTCCCTCATGTTTGATATAATCAGCAGTCCCAAGAAATACAAACGGTGATGTTAGCCCGTTTTCGACCTTATACTCACGAACGAATAATGCGATTTGATGGTTCTTCTGCTTATGATGGATGTAACGCTGTGCAGTGGGACTATTTTCTGATATTCTACTTTGCGTTTGCCAGTGGAACAGCCTTTCATTAATTGCATAGTCTTCATATAAAGTAGATGGTGAAAAGTCCTTCTCTGATTTATTCAAAGTGATAAAGAAAATATCCAGGTGCTTTTCCTCGAAGTACTTTACACCTTCTCTAAACGCAGGAGTTTTTTCATCATTATAATACTCTAGCGCAGCCATTACTTGCGCAGTTGAATAGTTACAATGAACTTTCAATGGGCTTGTAAAGTTAAAGTCATTCTTTATTTCTAGCGTTTCTAACGAATTGTATAGGTAATATAGAATTTCTAGTATTTCACTTTTAAAATAAGAGTTTCCAAAAATCCTATGAACCCCTTCTTCGATGGAATTCAACTCTTCTTTTGCGGGGTATGATTTATAAAAAGAGTAATAAAGCATGTTTAACATGATCTTTTCTTCTTCATTCTGAATTGTACCTTCTTTTATATATTGAATCAGAAACTCTAGTTGCGAACTTGAATTTAGGAAAAAAAGGTTTTGAAGTCTACTAGTTACAAAATCCTCTTCTTCCCAGAAGAAATCTTCACTCAGACCTGCTTCTACTAACATTCTTGTAAAGCTACGGTTTCTACTTTTACCGTAAAATTCATATAACGACAAATGATGATGATTTAAAAAGTTCCCAAGTGTAAGCTCTACTCCAGTGTCTTGTTCAAAATACTTCATTTTGGAAACAAGATTTCCACGAGTATTACTACTAGATTTAATATTCCTTAAAATATAATCTTTCGCTTGCTTTTCCAATTGAATAAAGCTTCCCTTTGGCAAGTTAAAAAATCCATTTTCAATATAATGTGGAATAGAATGCTTAGTTTTTCCTATTAGTGCACGGAATTTCTCTTCAAAGTTATAGTTTTTATGAGCCTGTCCAACAAAGTCAAGTACTGTTAGACATTCTTTACCATCTGCTAAACGTAGTCCACGACCTAATTGCTGTAGGAATACTGTTAAACTCTCGGTTGGTCTTAAGAATAAAATAGTATTGACCTCTGGAATATCAATTCCTTCATTGTATAAATCAACTACAAAAATAAACTTTATATCCCCTTTAACAAGCTCTCCTTGTGCATCTCTTCTTACCTTCGCTTCAACATTTCCATAGAGAGCAACTGAAGGAATTCCAACTTTATTAAAGAAGTCGGCCATGTACTTTGCGTGCTCAATTGAAACGCAGAAGCCTAAACCTTTAACTTCATCAATATCGGTCACATATTTATACAAGCTTTTTACAATTTGATTGCTACGTATTGTATTAGATGTATAGACATTCTCTAGTTCTTTAATTTCGTAGCCTCTCCGGCCCCATTTTAACTTGGATAGATCAGCGATATCACTAACACAGAAGTATTGAAAAGGACTAAGTAGCTTTCTGTTGATTGCTTCTGTTAATCTCATTTCAGCTGAGATTGTGTCTTCGAAATAAGTTAGAATATCTTTTCCATCCATCCGCTCTGGGGTAGCAGTTAAACCAAGGAGAATTTTAGGTTGATAATGACTCAATAACTTTTGATAAGAATCTGCTGCCGCATGATGAAATTCATCAACAATGATGAAATCATAGTAATCACTTGAAGTATTTTTATGTAATTCTCTACTATTAAAACTTTGTATACTAACAAATAAATGATCAATTGAATTAGGTGTATTGTTACCGACTAAAAGGTCACCAAAGTTTTGATCTTTTAAAATAACCCGAAAGGTATCCATGCTTTGCTTTAATATTTCTTCACGATGAGCAACAAATAATAGCTTTGCAGAATGTTTATTTGCTGATCTAAACCGTTTGTAGTCAAATGCAGAAATTACAGTTTTTCCAACACCAGTTGCAGCAACCAAAAGGTTTTTCATTCTACCAAAAACTTCTCGTTCAACCTGGAGCTTTTCTAGTATCTCCTTCTGATACAAGTATGGTTGGATATCAAATAAAAAGGATAACTCACTTTGCCCATTACCTTTACTTTTAGAAAGAGCAATTTTCAATCTGTTTTGATCACCCAGTTCATTTGGATTAAAAATGGTAAATTCTCTATCATTCCAGTAGCTCTCAAATGTAGCTTCAAACTTCTTTACGATATCAAAAGAATCTTTTTCAGTTACTTTAATATTCCACTCGAGCCCTGAAGTTAAAGCTGGATTCGATAGGTTAGAAGAACCAATATAGGCTGTGCTAAATCCAGTTTCTCTTTTGAAAAGATACGCCTTAGCATGAAGTCTTGTTCTCTCTACATCATAAGAAATCTTTATTTCAGTATTTGGTAACTGACCCAATTCCTCAATTGCCTTATAATCAGTTGCTTCCATATAAGACGTTGTTATGACTCTGAGTTTTTTTCCTTCTTGTTCAGTAAAGGCCTTCAATTCCTCAATAATACAGCGTAAGCCGCTCCATTTAATAAAAGAAACTAGCATATCAATTGAATCTGAGCTAAGAATTTCTTTCTTTAGTTCACCAAGCATGTTTGGTTCGTAGTTCGAACCTGTAAACAAAGAGATTTCCGAAATAGGAGTAACAGGTCTAATTATTTCGCCTTTTCGAATACTTCTGACAGAATTTATTTTAGAATAGATCGAGGTGAGTACTTCACCTTCCTCTTCTATTTTTAGTGTTTTGAATTCTTCTTCATCCAGTTTTTCAATAAGAACCGAAATTATATCGTTACACGTACGAATTTGGTCAATCAACGCTTGTCTATCATCATTTTCGTTGTCTCTAACAAACTTTAACGCACGTCTAGTGACTGAAGAAATGTAGGTTGATAATAGTTTTCTTGCTTCTTCAGTGTCTATTCGTTCTTTACCAACCTCAAATGTTTCTAGATCAATGGCATCTAGTTCTGCTTTTAATTTTGTATTGATGATTTCCTCATATATCCCTTGTTTTAACATATCGTCACCTCGACAAATTTTACCTATTATAGACAATTTCCCTTTAGTAAATATAATATCCTTCTTTTACTATAATATTGATTTACAAAAACTTGCAGTTGATATAAAAAACTGCAGAGTTATCCCACCTTACAACATAATTAAAGAGGCTCACAAAATGTAAGCCTCTCAAAAGCTATATTTATGCCCTGCTAAACGTATCAAACCTTTCTAGATTTAGGTTAAGCATAATGCCCATATAGTTCTATGACAACAATTTGTAAATTCGCTGTTAGTAAACAAAAATACAATTTTACACCCTAAATGTAAGTTGCCGTTTGCTTCCCTCCACCTAAGGAAGCTGCTGGCTTTTGGTTTTATCGCTTGAACACCATTTATGACTTCTCCATATTATCCTTTAACGATGTTTAATTGGTAACCGTAACTTTTATAGGACAAATAAAAAAAGACCAGATCAAGTCCCTTCATTGGGAAGTAATCTGGTTTCACTTAATATATATCAGCTCGCTATTTCGATAATCGCTTCAAAATCGTATCCTATTTCCTCTTTAGGTACAGGTATGTCACTTTCGAAACTCACCTTCACCCACCAATGGGGAGTGGAGTCTGCATTTATTGATTTGACTTTAACTAGTGGGATTGCTCCATTATCTAATAAAGCAGAAACACCATTCGCATAGAACCCTGGGACATAACCAATATGCTTTCCACTTAATGTATGGATAGCTACTGCGTTAGGATCGACAGAATGATCAGATTCTCTTTTTAGTACAACCTCGCTATCTACATTAAGCCATGTTGGCCATTCGCTTGGTAATTCACGATGACGCATACCATGAATATAGAAGCTAGTGTGAACTTTTTCGTCCTTTTCGACTCTAAGCGGCCGCTCAAACGAATAAGTATCGTTAGCTAATCGACCTCGTGTTTCCTCAAGTAATTCCATTTTTGTACATTCTTCATTTAAGCCTAGGTCTTTTAATATTTCAGCAAAGTCAGCACGATTTGGTGTTGGTAACCGACGATTAAAAGCCGGAAATAATTGATCTGATTTATACACTTTATCAGGATCAGGAAAAGCTGGACTTAGTATATAACCATTTCTAATTGCATCATTTAATTTTAGATGGTCGTTATTGCCTTTAACATATCTAAATTCATAATGGGCATTGAAAAAGGACAGTGTACCGACGTGGTAAAATAAACGGTTTGTTGGGCTTTGCCATACAACCCACAGTGTTTGAACGATACTCAATTAATTCCCCTCCTCTTCTATCCACTGCAAGATCTTTCTTCTTCTAAATGGAATAATAGATAACAACCAATCCCTCTGTTCTTTACTTAATATTTCTAGGGATTCGATGTAATCATGATAGTTTTGCAAATTAAAACTTTTGATTTTTTCTACACTCAACTGCGACTCCAATGGGTATTCTTTAAATAAAAAGTTGATTAATACTTTGATTTTCACTTGTTTCTTCTCAAAGATCCCAACTTTGGATTTTGTTCTTTTTGTGTATTGGTTCATTTTTGGTTCTTTTTTTATCATATCACTAAGGACTGAATCCTCAAATCTGAATCCTAAGGAAGCTCCATTGTCATAGATAGGTGAAAACTGTATTGTATTATCTTGGTAGAATAACACCATCCAATTAAATGGGTGCCTGTCTTGGTTTCCAATTAACAGATCAAAAAACAACATATCTATAAACGACTTTTTTATTGACTCCCAATAAGGTAACATCTCTATATAATTAAATCCATATTTAAGTAGTTCGTCCCCTTCTAACTCATTCTTTAATAAGAGGTCATAATCTTCAAATATGGCCAATAATGAGCCACCTTCTTCATTTGCTACTGGTCCTCTTTCATCAACAAAATTCCTTAAGAGACAACCTTGCCTACCGTTTCTTACAACCATTTCGACTTCCATGGACTCTAGTCCTAAAATAAAAGCTATCTTAGCAGCAACGAGCTCCGTGATATCTTCCCAAGCTACGCCTTCTTCTACCTGCCTCGGATATTTTATTAAGTACTTTCTTTTATCAGGAGCTCTTAACTCCTCTTTCGGTAAAGTACTATTACCTCCATGACCAATATGTTCCCACTCGCTAATGTCACGTAACAAACCCTGATCTCCTTAATGCAATTTTCTCAATGATACCATAATGTGTAATATTTTTCATGTTGAATCTTTCTAAAATCTCGTTTCCGTTTTTTATGAACAGCTGATAATGACTTCTATTTTTTTTCGGTACTATTTATCAAGATAAAATTGACTTTTGAACAATCTACAAATAATAAAGAGAAGAGAACTTTTCCAGTGGTTTAATTTCTCACCTAGAGCTGAATACAGTGTAAGTATAAAGTATTTCAGACCATGAGAAAGGGCCAGTCTCTGGACATATTAATCAAAATTAAAACATAAATAAAGAGGCTCACTATGTAAGCCTCTCAAAAGTTATATTCTCACCCTACTATCCTTCTCAATCCCCATCTCATCAAGCTTCACCCAAAGCGAGGACATCGCTTTTTCCCGGTCTAGATAAAATTGACTACCCCTGACACGCCAAAACGTCCAACCTACTCTTTCTAATACCCTTTGACGTTCCATATCATCTTCCCATTTGTCAAGACCATGCCATTTGTCTCCATCACACTCTACTGCTAGGCGGTTTCGCATTCCTTCTACAACTAGGTCAATCCTCTTTCCTAGTGTACCTACTTTGACCTGTGGGATCACTTTATACCCTTTTGCGGTGATCATTCGAAAGACTTCTTCTTCAAATTTGGAGTCAAATTCTTGTTTTACTTCGTCAATGGCTAATTGAACTCGATGTGGTTCTATACAATACTGAAGAAGCTTATAACGTACGCCTTCTGGATTTAGCTCTTTTAGGTCTACTGAGTGATATAAGAACATTTGATCTCTGGCTCTACTTGCGGCAACATTGAATCTTTGTTGTGCGGACCTTGCTGTCATTGTTGCAAATCGAACATTTGGAGCAGCCACCATTGATAAGAAGATAACATCTCGTTCATCACCTTGGAACGAGTACGCATCACCGCAAATAATCCTTCTTTCGCTCATTTCTTCCTCACCTATTTTTTCGCGCAAGAGACCTTCGATCATTTTTGCTTGATCATGGCCTTGAAGTGAAATAACTCCGATTGATTTACCGTTATACTTATCATTTTGACAACATTCAGCAATGTGGTTAACAATTGCTTCTGCTTCTGGTTCATTAAAGACTTTTCTTGTATCTTCTTTACGGTAACCTTCTATAACTCTAATTGCCTTAACTGGTGGTTCAAGTACCTCACTACCAAGTGGTAATCGGAGTGGGTCTATCATTCCGCCGTACATAAAGTCATTACTAAACTGAATGATCTCTGGCACGCAGCGGAAATGTTCCTTTAGGATAATTTTACTTTCAAATATCCTGCTAGCTGTATCGTAAAGACTTGTTTTCATCTCAAACTGCAGTTTGTTTGGTATATTGTATAAATGACGCTCAATGAGGTCGTGTACCTCACTAATATCGGTGCCGACGTTTTCAGGGCTTATCTGATTGTCATCTCCTACGATAACAGCTTTCTTCGCTCGTAAAAGTGCACTTAAAGAGTATAAGGTACTTTGACTACTTTCATCAATTATGACGACATCAAATAGTTCATTGGTTAATTCAATATTTTCAATGACTCTATTAATAGGCATAATCCATACTGGAATAGCTCCTCTAGCTGTTTTCATTTCTTTGCTAGCTTCTTTTCGGTAAACACTTGCGTATTTTCCAGTACCTTTACCGATTCTTTGAATTGCTTTTAACCACGCAAATAGACTGCGCTTTTGTTCACGAGTTGTACGCTCGAGCTGTGATTTCCATGTAGATTCTGCCACTAATTCTTGAATCAGCTTAGCTTCTTTTTTTCGTTCTCTATCCTGTTCTAATTCTAATTCTTCAAGTTTTGGTCTTGAATGAATGTCTGAAATCCAGTTGTTCAGTTGACTCCATTTCCAAGATACGAACAAATGTTCAGGAGGGCTAAAAGCGGCACCTTTGCCATCAGATTCAATTAAACGAGTGACCCATTTTGGTGCTAATTTCTCCAGTTGTTCCTGCAATTGTTGATAGGTGTTATAGTCTGCTTCAATAGCCTCTAAGCGAAGTAGTTCATTATAAGAACTTCTCCAAAGTTCGTTGTTTTTTTCCTTGCACGCAAGATAGAGCTGTTCGTTTACTGGGTGGAGGTTAGCTAGCATATTTTGTTTGTGCAGGTAATCAAAAATCTCCTGAAAGAATACATTGGCCTTTTTCCAAGATTGCTTATTGGATAATGCAGTTAAGCCATTTTTTAAAGACTCATACCAAATAGGATCTGTCCATTTGGCCTTAGAAGTTATACCCATCTTTTCTATAAGTGGTTCTAGTGGTCGAATTATATTTTCTTTCCATTCAATCACGCTTTGTAAGCCTTGCAGATGTGTTTGAATTGAAGAAGTTAAACGCTTTTGATCTTCATTTAGCTCTGGACCTTCAAGATCTTCAAGCATTCTGTTCCACTTAAGGACTACTTTTCGGGACAGTTCAGCTTTTTCTAGATAGTTAATAACCTTATTGACATCCTCTAGATTTCGAATAGGTATAGAATTCACTGTGATATTTTCGAAAATATAAGCATACTTCCTACCAATAATATTTTTGAATAACCAACCTACACCTTTATTTTCTTCAAACCGAAGTTTTAGTTGATTTAGATCTTCTAATAAAAGAATAGGGTTATTATTACTTGGTAATTTGATGTCATCTTCTATTAACTCTGTTGTTAAGTGTTCGATCTGACTGACACGTTTTTTTACTTCGTCATAAAATACCTTCCATTGGTTAAGCTTATCTTCATACTGAAGTACATCTTGGAATAGGAGTTTTAGCCACTTTTGAGCCATTATCTCATTAAGTTTCACTAAAGTATTTTCTATAAAAGAAACCCTTTCCCCCATGTTAGCGGGGAGGTCTTCAGGCACATTCCACCCCTCAATATATTTTTCTGTGTCATTTACTTTCATTTCTACTTCATTTATTATTTTGACATTATCTTCAAATGCTGATGGTGTTGCGATCTCGGTTGGATTTGGACGGTGTAGTTCTAATGATCGTTTATCCTGCCTACTGATTTCACCAAGTAATCTGAAAAACTCGATTGTCTGATCCTTTGGAAGCGGAAATGGTGTAGAGGGATTGATAGAATCTGGAATAAGATTATATTCCTTATGTTCTGTTAACCATTTTGCTGCTTCTAATGGAGTGTAACTAGTTCCATTTAGGTCAAGGGTAACATTTTCAATTTCCGCAGATTCATTGATTAACGTATTATATTTTGCAATATTCCTTCTTGCTTGGTCCAGTTCTGCATGTAGCCGCTGAATATTTTTATCCAGATTCTCTGGTTGTTTGCTATCAAGGTTTTCCGCAATTGTTTTAATAGAGTCCTCAATTTCTTTAACAGACCGTGAGTCACCACCTAAGACGCTAACACAAAGGGACCGAACATCTTCAGGAATCTTGTCTCTTAAAACCTGTAGTGCTCTTTCTTTCTCACTAGTGATAAGGACCCGCTTTCCATGAGCAAGCAGATGACAGATTAGGTTTGCGATTGTATGTGACTTTCCAGTTCCAGGTGGGCCTTGAACAACGACACCTTCGCTTTTGGCTAATTTTTCAGCAATCAGTTTTTGCTCATTGTTTGCTGGGAGTGGAAAGAGTAAGTCTTCACCAACAGAAGTCCATTCATCAGCCTGCGTCTCAGCAGCCTCGTTATCTTCTTTTACGATCTCATTTGTTGTTAAACTTGTGATTGTATCAGGAACAGGGTAACCTTCCTTAATCTTTTGAATCGCACTCGATAATTCTTTATCCCAAATACGTCCACTACTCTGCCTTAAGAAGATAGCAGGCTTATGTTGAATGACAGGGTATGCTGGAAGCCTATGAAATGATGTTTCATCTTCTTTTTCATACGAACCTTTTGGACTAATTGTATGTACAATCTCATTAAATAACGATAACGTACCTTCTTTATCCCATGGAGTATAGTCCATGTCATCAAGCTGTGATTCCATCTCTTGTAACCTTGAACCGTTCGGGATATCGATGTTAAATAACATGTCAGTTTCTAATTGCATTCCTTTAGATGTTGGCAAAAGATAGAATATGCCCTTTTTAGCATTAAATTGAAGTTCCAAGCTTGTGACTAATACATGCCTTTGGACTTTTTCACCTGAAATATTCCAATTTAATAGACCATGTCCCCAATTTAATTCAAGGTCCTCACCTTCACGTTGTAACCTTTGATGTAGAGCAAATAATTCATCATAGATCCTTTGGATTTTGAGTTTTGGAGACGTGTCAATTGCCCATGGTCTCCATGTATCCATTAACCAGCTCTTAAAAATTTGCATCCGCTCAACAGTATCTTCAAATTTTTCAAAAATCTCTTCTTCTGTTTCTTCATCAATTCCAATAATTTTTTTATGTACTCGTTCTGGTTCTATATCAGGGTTATCCCAGTTGTTAATCCAATTATGAAGTTCTCGCGGCAATGCTGGTGTAGGTTGAATTACTTGTTTATGTACCTCTAACCACGCTTCAGGGTTAGTGCCGTTCTCACCAAGATAACAACCCTCAAGGTTTGGGATGTCTGCCTGCCACCAAACTTTCTCATAGTCATTAACACTTCGAATTATATTTTCGTTAAGCTTTTTGACGGCTAGTAAATATTCAAATATTTGAACAACCTTTGTAGAGCTCGAAGAAGTCAAATGTATCCCTCCTCACGTTTTAATCTGATTTTAACATATAATACCAATAAATTATTGTATTTCCGATGACGGGGTTTTATACATGAGGGGTGGTATGAGAATTTTCTAGAACTGTTACAGACTATAAATAAAAGTGCCTGCCACTCGTCAATTTCGACTATTCTCCATGTAATTATATTTTCCTGTTAAATTTTCTTTATAGTGAATATATGGTATCCCTATAATTTACTATTAAATGATGGACTTTTTCCCAAACTTAAAAGAGTGCCGATCTCTTATCAAACTCGTCATTGCTGGTTAATGTTGTCCAATTCGGCTATAACCTTGCCAATCTCCTAATCTTTTAAGGCTGCCAACGTTAAGATGTTTCGCTTTTCTCGTTCCTTCCAGCCATCGATAATGAGCTCTTTAACCTCGTCAAATTTTTCAATATCCGCAAATGATAACAGTTCGGATAAATACGACAATCCACCGAAGGACTCGAGATCAGGTAAGGTTGTTAAGGTGATTAAATCGATATTCTTACCCGCTTGGTTAAAATCAACCATTCTCCGCATCAACTCTTTATGACGTCCACTTTCTAGCTGTTCAGGGCGAATAACGGTATCTTTAATCAAGTAATCGGCTTTCATTAAGCTGCCAAGAAACGTCTTTTCTACAACACTCACGATTCCTCACCTGCTGTTATGTCTAGGACAAATTCCCTTGGTATATCACGACCAACTTTATTTGGTTCACTTAATTGTTTTTCTCTCAAACCCTTGGTTTTGCTCTCGTCATACAACTCAATTTCTTCAATGGTCAGTAATGATTCATTTAGCCAATTTTTTAAAATAGCAACAACATAGCTCAGCTTTCGCTTATTGTTGGAGCATGCAATGTGCATTGCTTTTAAAATGACTTCTTTTGGATTCATAAAGGCAGAGTCATCTAACCAAGCTAGCAGCTGAGCTTTTGCATGAATGTTAGCAAAACCAAATCCGTTTTGATCCCAAAATTCGGTTAGTTCCTTCACATCCTCTTCGTGAAGCCCCTGTTCTGTTTTATTTACTTTACTTGGATAGAGAACTGTTTGTTGTTGTTTTTCTTTTTCTTTTTTATTTTCTTTTTCTTTTTGCCCACGTATCGTCCCACGTGTCGTACACGTATCGTCAGACGAATCGTCCACTCCCGATTCAGAAGGGATAGATGTCGTGTCTTCCGCTGATGTATAAAAGGATTCATAAAGACTGCGAAACTCTAGCTTAGTAATATTTTCACCAACAAACTGAATAAGAGAGGTATCCTCGACATTCTCTAACTCTGCTAAAATACAATCTATCACTGGTTTGCCACCCCGAATTAGGTTTTCCTTCCCCCAGTTCTTAATCGCCAGCTCCCTTGTTTTGGGATTGTAGCGTATGAGCTTATGATGATGAATAAATCGATCCATTAATGAATGCACACTTTCAATTGAATATCCCATATCAAACGCCATTTGCTTCTTCGTAATTCTATAGATTCCTGTTTGTTTTGTATGAGGGTTTGTTAATAGATATAAGAAAAAGTATCGATCCTCTGGTGTCATTTCCTCCGAAACAATCGGACTCATCCAAAATTCCGTATGTACCATTCTGTATTTTGCCATCCTAACCACTGTCCTTTCGGTAACTTATATGTCTTCACTATAGTTATATAGATATAATGGATAAAAGGTGGCGGTGGTTTTGTGAATTTTTCACAAAAAAAAGTGACAGTCACTCGTCTCTTTCGACAACGGCTGGCACTTTAGTTTATAAATCCTTGATGTAGCATTTAAGAATCATTGAATTTTTCAAAGTAGTGTTTATGAAGAGTTTTTTAAAAAAGTACTGTTCTAAATAGAGATAAAAGAATCTGAAAAATGACCAATTGGAAACATTTAATATTAAGTATTAATTTTATAGGAGTCCAATCTTAGAATTTACATCCCTTTTGCCATTGTGGACAGTTTATTAATGGTTTTCCAGTTACGTACGGTCGAAGGAACGCCTATTTTTTTTAGATTATTGGCTAACTTGGAATTACGAATACTTTGTCGAAATAAAAGGTATACCTCTTTTCCTTCAATTCGGTATTCTTCGTTTTCGGTTTTATAAGCACTAAGCTTATTGAGTCCTTCTTCCAAAGGAGGGTCTTGTAACATTGAAACATAGAGACTCTCACCTTCTGATAATGATTCAGCTTCTGATATTGCTTCCTCAGAGAATGGACAGTTTTCGATAATCCGTTCTAATTCTTCAGCTGTTCTCATTACTACTTCAACCGAAAATCCGAAAGTCTTTTCAATTTCATGTTTTATTTGGTTCTGAAGAGTCTCTACCCCTTTTTCTGATTCAAACAGTATATTACCGCTTTGAATATATGTTTGCACTCTATCAAGACCTATTGTTTCCAATGCTTGCCTCAATTCACTCATCTTAATCCTGTTACTTCCTCCTACATTAATACCACGTAGCAGCGCAATGTAAATGGTCATTTCGATCCCTCTTTTCTATCTATCTTAATAAATTAATATAAGTTAAAAATTGTTGAACTGTCCGTAGTATGATTAATAACTATGAAAACACGGTGACAGTCCTAGTGTTTGCTTCGTTTAGCGAAACAAAATAAACATGAGGTCCGTCCCCATGTTTACAAACAAAGTAAATATTCTAAATCTATTTGAAATCCTTCTAAAATCTTCGAAGAAACGATTCCAACATTTGTTTTCATATCATGCTGTTCATACATTTTTTCAATATTTAATGAATATACCGTGACCGCATTTAGCATTGGATTAATGATCCAGTATTCTTTGACTCTATAATTCATATATAGATTTAATTTTGTAATTAAGTCGTGGGATTGATTTGATGGGCTAAGGATTTCGACAATTAAATCAGGAACCCCTACATATCGTTGGTCTGTGAATCCACTCTTATCGCAAATTACACTTATATCTGGGATTACAATCTTTGCTCCTTCTATCTCTTCATTTTTTAATTCAATATCAAATGGAGCATGAAATACCTCACAATGTTTCCCTTCAAGAAAATTACCAAATTTGATATGAAGCCTACTTGATATTCGTTGATGCCTAGTTGATGGTGATGGCGACATATACACAGTACCATCAATATACTCTAATAATTCTTCACTACTCTCACGGATTTCAAAGTACTCATCTACTGAAACATAGTCCTTACGATAAAGATTCATAACACCCACTCCTTAAACCCGATATCGTTATTTACATTCTAACACATTCTAAATTGCAGTACTTTCCCAAACTTACTTTCGTATAATTCTCGAATCCATTCCCTTACTGGTGCTTTCCATTGTTGATTAGGAGCAGGAATGTTTTTTAGTAAGCTCTTTGGTGTCATCCCCATTTCTTTTGCCATCTGAATATCAGCTTGATTCAAACGGCAACGTTTTTTCGCTTCTGCCCAATCGGAATTCTTAGTCTTTTTTGTCATTTGTTTCATTCCTTTTAATGTTATTACCTTTAAGATCCTATTTATAATAAACTATATAATACTTATTATTTAGTCAATAATAAATCGTACCAGACCCCAACACTGAAACTCGTTGTCCTATAAATATTAATGAATCTTTTTAGAATCTGTGACGTAGTAGTTACTATCTATTTACTTTTCAAAAGTGAGGTGTCTCAAATGTAGGAACTTAGTTTGGTTTAATCCTTGGTGTTAGTTACTTCTTGGTGGGTCATACACATCTTGTACATATTCTCCTTTGTTTCTTAAACTGTTTTTAAGAATCAATCATCCTTGTAAACATACTTCAATTTCAAAGAAATCATATTAATTGTTACACATGATTCCACTTCAACTATTTCAACTAAGATAATTTAGCATTTAACGTGAAATAACTTTTGGCAATTTCATGCCTTTAAAAGTGAGGGAAAAAAATGACTGTTTTAGAAGTTAAAAATCTACAAAAGTCTTTCGGGACGATTCGTGCGGTACAGGACATTAGCTTTTCAGTGAAAGCTGGTGAGGTATTTACGATCATTGGACCAAACGGAGCCGGAAAGACGACTACACTTGAAATGATTGAAGGTTTGGTACCGCCGGATCAAGGTGATGTTAGCTTTGGCGAACTGAAATGGGATCAACATGCAGTCGCCATTAAAAAGATGATTGGTGTACAACCGCAATCAAGCGCAATGTTTGACCTTTTGTCCCCTGAAGAAAATTTAAATCTTTTTGCAACGTTTTATGATAAGGCACGACCAACTGAAGAAATTCTAGAATTAATCAACCTTACGGAGCATCGAAAGAATCAAGTAAAAAAACTTTCTGGTGGTCAGCGTCAACGGCTTGCTATTGGCCTTGCTATGATTAGTGATCCAGATATCATTTTTCTCGATGAACCAACAACTGGCCTTGATCCTCAAGCGCGTCGTAATATATGGGACATTATTTTAGAACTTAAGAAATTAGGAAAAACGACTATTTTAACCACTCATTATATGGAAGAGGCTGAGAAATTAAGTGATCGTGTTTGTATCGTCGATCAAGGACTAATCGTAACAATTGATACACCGTCAGCATTGATTGAACAGTTAACGAATGAAAGAGAAGTAAGGCTATCCTTCCTTGATGGAGAAGAAGCGGCTCTCAAGGCAGACCAATTTTCAAAAACTCTCCCTTCTGTTTCCCGGACAGAACTAGAAGGAACCTCACTGAAACTATGGACCATTCAGCCCGTGGATACACTCTATGACTTATTTAAATTTACAAAGGAGAGTGAATTCCAGGTAGAACAAGTTTCCATCCGTGAAATGAGTCTTGAAGATGTCTTTATCGCCTTTACAGGAAAGGAATGGAGAGATTAGTATGAGCAATTTCAAACAGTTTAAACAAATGTTTCTAGCACAATTAAAATTGACCCTACGTGAAAAACAAGCTTGGTTTTGGGGCATCTTCTTCCCTGTTATTTTAATGGTCATCTTTATGGTCATTTTCTCTGGAAATTCCGATGATGATTTTCAGTCAAAAGTGGCAATTGTTGATGAAAATCCTAATGCAACGTCTGAAATGATGTTAACACAGCTACAACAAATACCTGTAATTGATATAAAATCAGATCAACCCGTGAGTTTAGATGATGCGAAGGAATGGGTTAATGATCAAGAAGTGGACGCCGTAATCGTTTTGCCAAATTCAGAGGATGCTACATCAATTGGTATGATTGTTAATAAAGAAAACGAACAAGGTATGACTACACAAGTCGTTTCCGGGATCTTGGATAATTTTATTCAACAGGCAAATTTATTGGCGGTTGGAGCTACTCCTTTCTATGAATTACAAATCGAATCGATATCATCTGGAAATACCGAGTTAGATTATACCGATTTTCTTTTAACGGGCATGATTGCTTTAGCTATTGCACAAGGTGGGTTATTTGGGATGGTTGACCTCGTAGAAATGCGTAGAAAAGGTTTAATTAAACGGTTACGAATGACGCCAGCTAAAATGGGGATTTTCGGTCTTAGTGATATGGCGATGCGCTTGTTATTTAGCGTTGTCCAGATTATTCTATTGTCACTAATTGGTGTGTTTATCTTTGGAGCAAATCTATACATCAATTTTCCTAGTTTGATCCTTGTCTTTTTAATCGGTGCCCTCTCATTCAATGCGTTAGGCTATTTTATTTCTTCATTTAGTAATACAACTGAAGCGTATATGGGAGTCGCCAACATTGTAAGTTTTCTGATGATGTTTTTGAGCGGAGTATTTTTTCCAATTGAAACGATGCCTGAATGGCTACAACCAGTATCAAACATTCTCCCTCTCACCTATTTTGCCGAGGGCTTAAGAGATAGTATGGTTTATGAATCTAGTATTTTTTCACATTCATTTTGGTTCGGATTTGGTAACATGATTATTTGGGGAGCGATTGCATTTTTAATTGGATCCTTGATGTATAAGAGGAAATCAATCGTTTCAACGAGATAATTTTTTCCGAGAACTTAGGGACAGAATCATTGGCCCTAATAGTTCTTTTTTCTTCGATGATTGGTGATTAGTCCTAAGATTGTTAGCTTAGTGGAATGGTTCTAAAAAATAATTTTATTTAAAAAAGATACAATCGGTTTAATTACAACCAGTTTTGTATCTTTTTCTAAATAATTACAGTACTTGAAGAATAAACATTTGTGGACTTTTCCTATGAGAAAATTATGGATCTTAACTTGGGGTTATCTCTAGAGGTTTTTTCTTAAAAATTATTTGGTTTTTAATGATGCAATTTCCCGCTCATTTCTTACAGATTTTTCCAATATGAAGTCCTGATCTCTTTCGAGTGACTTAAACCTGCCTATGATTTCTTTATGCCGAATATCACTTTTGGTTTCAATTTCAACTACTTTATCTTTCAATTCTACGATGTCTTGTTTCATCTCTTGTTGATTAGTTTGTACCGTTCCTACCATTTTAATTAACTGCGATAGCATTTCTTCAGTTTTTTCATTATTCATCGTTTTATCACCTCCTCTTTCATAGTATATAACAATCATTTCGACTTTAATAGACAATATATTCGCTCGTTGCCAATTACTGTCTTAGTATAATTTATCGCCAAGAGCTAAATACAGTAGTGTAAGTATAAAGTATTTCAGACGCGAGAGTAATATTACCACTTCAAAATTTAATTTAACTGAATAAAATTAATGTTCAATTAATAACGCAATTATTATACAATACATTATAATAAGTACTTCTCTAGATTAGGTGGTAAAAATATGGAAAACTTTTATCTTTTTGTCCTTATGAGTATTCTTCTGATCATCTTACCGGGTCCCGATACTGCCATTGCTACAAAAAATACTCTTACTGTTGGGAGAAGTGGAGGCATCAAAACAGCTTTTGGTACTTGTTGCGCCCTCCTTATCCATACTTCTGCTGCTGTATTTGGACTTTCAGCAATCATTGTGAAATCAGCTTTTTTATTTTCTGTCTTCAAATATGTTGGTGCTGTTTACTTAGTTTATCTGGGTGTTAAAACATTATGGTCCTTAAGGAAAAAGGAAGAAGCTGCAAGTGTTGAGATGAACACAACAAGTCAGATAGAAAATACATCATGTTTTAAAAAAGGGTTTCTAACGAATATCTTAAACCCAAAAGTTGCTGTCTTTTTCTTAACCTTTTTGCCTCAATTCGTAGATGTGGGAAGCAATACCTTTCTACCGTTTTTCCTCATGGGTATCACATATACTTTTTTGACTGCTATTTGGTTCTTGCTTTATGTATATCTGATTAATCAGATTAGTGCTTTTATGAAAAAACCTCAAGCACAAAATATGATTGAAGGAATCACAGGTACAATACTAATAGGCTTTGGTATAAAACTAGCCCTAGAAAAGGTCCATTAGAAAACGTAGGGACGCGTTCTTGAATTGTGTTCCCTTCGTTTTTCAAAAAGAAAGAAGTTAGTTATTCAGACAGCTATAAGCAGATAGATAAAGCAAATCTCATGTTAGCTTAACGCTAGAAACTTCTTTGCCATCAATTTTTGATCTGTGTAAATTTATTCTCAACTTACCTTTTAGTTTTCTTCAAAAAACACTCACAAACGTTGATGTTTCAACATTTGTGAGTGTTTCTGTTTTTTTTACACATACGGTCTTTCTAATTTCTATAAATTTTTCAGATGACAGCCATTGTAAAAAATGCTGATAAGGATTCTACTAGTTTTTATTTATAGTACTTGATAATAAAAATTTGTGGACTGTTCCAATGAGGAAATTAGTGAATGTAGCTACGTGGTTATCTCTAGAGGTTTTCAAAAAACTTATTTGGTTTTTAGTGATGCAATTTCCCGCTCATTTCTTACTGCTTTTTCCCATATGAAGTCCTGATCTCTTTCGAGTGACTTAAACCTGCCTATGATTTCTTTATGGCGAATATCACTTTTTGTTTCAATTTCAACTACTTTATCTTTCAATTCTACGATGTCTTGTTTCATGTCTTGGAATTCATATTTCATGTCTTGGAATTCATATTTCATGTCTTGAAATTCTTGTTTCAACCCTAGTTGCTCTTGGCTAATGCCTTTGATTTCTCGCTGTATCCCTACGAATTCCTGCTTCATCTCTTGTTGTTCGGAATGCATTGTTCCTACCATTTTAATTAATTGCGAAAGCATTTCTTCAATTTTTTCATTATTCATCCTTATATCACCTCCTCTTTCATAGTATATAGCAATCTTTTCGACTTTAATAGCCGATTATTATATTCGCTCGTTACCAATTTCTTTCTATAAAAAACGAGTAGGGCATTTGATCCTACTCGTAAAAAAGATAATACCATTTTATAGTTAATTATCTTCGACTGTATCAGGAAATAACTTAATATCATCAATTACTGATTTAATATATTTTGAAAATAGTCTTTCATAATATTTCGTTCTAGGCAAAGCTGGGGTAAGCCTACTCCAACAACGATAGCACCATTTAATCTGTTTCCTTTTAGGTCCACACCTTCAGAGAAAATACCACCTAATACAGCGAAGCCAAAGAGTGTACTTTTACTTTCTTCATTAAACTCATCTATAAATTTCTCGCGTTCATCCTCTGCCATAGTGCTATGTTGAATGATGGTGCGAATTTCAGGAAAGTTTGTTGTAAAGTCTTCATAGACATTTTTCAAATAATGATACGATGGAAAGAAAATAAGGTAGTTTCCTTGTCGTTCTTTCACAAGATTTGCAAGCATGTTAATAATCCGCTTTTTTGTATTATCCCTGTCATGATAGCGAGTGGATAAAGGTTGAATCAATACGTCTGTTTGTTCTTTTGCAAATGGTGAAGGGATTGAAATGGTATAATCCTCTGACGTACCACCAAGCATGTCCATAAAGTATTGAACTGGTAATAGTGTGTGGAAAAATAGACAGTTGTTCGAAACTTTTTACTAATCTGCTGTAAAAGTTGTGAAGGATCCAAACAAAATAATTTAATTTGGACCTCATTCTTTTCAACTTCCACATAAAATACGAACCGTTCATCGAAAAGCTTTGATATTTTAACAAATCCTGTTGCTGCAAAATAGGTATCCAATAGCACTTGCTTATCTTGTGAGCTTGTTGGTTGCAATAACTCTACCTCAGCGATATGCGTGAATTTCAAGCATTTCAATCAGATCCTCTTGTGTATCCTTTAACACTAGAGACCCTGTCTCGGCACACTTTTTCTTTACTTCAATAAAATATTTATTTAGTTTATTGGCAGCATCGAACAAATTCGTCCCTTTATAGTCACGTTTTAATGTAAGAAAGCTAGATTTTTGTAATTCGGCTGAAAACATCTCTCGAGCACGATCAACTAGATTATGAGCTTCATCAATGAGTAAAGCCGTTTCTCTCTTATGTTCATCGTAAAATCGCTTTAGTGATACTTTAGGGTCAAAAATATAATTGTAGTCACATATAATCGCATCTGCTACAAAGGCTAAATCTAAAGAAAATTCAAATGGACAAAGCGTATGCTTTCTCGCATATTCCTCGATTGTAGCTCTGTTAATAAACGTTTCATGAGAGAATATATCTAAAAAAGCTTCATTTATCCGGTCATAATACCCATTTGCAAACTCGCAATGTTCCTTTTCACAAATGGTTTCTTCTTTAAAACATACTTTATCCTTTGCAGTAATGGTTACTGCACTCATACAAAGACCCTTCGTTTTCATATGTGAAAATGCTTCTTCAGCGGTTTGTCTTGTAATTGTTTTTGCTGTTAAATAGAATAATCGGTCGAGTTTTCCTTCGCCAATCGTTTTAACTGTAGGAAAAATCGTAGAAATGGTTTTGCCAATACCAGTAGGTGCATTAGCGAAAATATTTTTTTCCTCTGCAATCGTTTTATAAATAGCTCCAGCCAGAATCCGTTGGCCCTCCCGATAAGTTGAAAAAGGAAATGGCAATTCATTTATACTTTGATTTCTTCGTATCCGGTGCGTGTTCATGAGAGAGGCATAAGGTGAGTATTGCTTAACCAGATCAGTTACAAGCTGTTCAAGTTCTTTAAATTTATAGCGTTTTACAAATTTCTTTTGCTCTTCTGTAACCACATGGATGTAGGTTAATTGCACACTCATTTCTTTTTGGTCATTATCTTTAGCGTATATAAAAGCATAAACCAAAGCCTGTGCCCAGTGAACTGGAAAGGTATCCTCATCTATTAGACTTAAATCCTTTGTGGTAGATTTAATTTCGTCAATAAGTATTTCATCATTACGAAAAATTACTCCGTCGCATCGACCTTCAATTATGAAAAGCAACTTTTCATATTCAATTTCCGTTTTAAGAAACACTTCCTTTTGATCTGTTTCATTATACGTACTTTGAATAGCTTTATGTGCTTTTGTTCCTTCCGTAAGAGTTGTGGTTGTACGAAATTTATTATCGATACTTCCACTACGATATACATATTCGACCAATGTGCGTACAGAGAACTTAATTTCGGGTAGCATTTCATCACCTGTTATTTTAGGATAAGTAGTTGTATAGTCAAAGTATAACAGAAATAGCCCAAAATTTAGGGTTTGTTAGGTTGGAAAAAAGTTGGAACATGTGACGGTACTCATGTTCCAACTTTTTTTATTTTAATATCATTAAAATGTAACATGAGTCCCCATGTTTCTTCAGTAGTCATAGTACCAGATCCTATCACTAATTTTTCTAACAGTCCCCTTTTCAATTGCCTTTTTCCATCTACTAATTGAGATTTGATCAAGTGCCTCTCGTTCACCATGACTTCTTTTTCTACTTCGTTTTTTACGCTCAGAACTTCTATTATTTATATTTATTATTTTTTCGTTTACACTCTTTCGCTTGCTGTCAATTGAATTGCTTAATTCGTCTAACTTCATCTTTTTCACGTTCACCTCTCCCAACCTATCAACAGTTTTGACAAGTATGGTAGATTTTATGAAATGTTCGTTACGATAAGAACAAAAAAACGAGCATCATTTGAATTCTACTCGTTTAACCATTCTTTTATAAAGTTAAAAGTCTTAGTTCGTTTAGATTGTTCTATAAGGTAATTCATATCAATATTATCATCCTGATGAATTAAAAACATTCGCATAGCCCACTCGTAATCCTCATCATCCTTCGGGTAACGCTTATGAGCAATCCCTTCTAACCTATGAATAATAATATCCTCAATACCAATTACAAAAACCTTACGTTCATTCGGTAGTTTTAATTATATGACTTTTTCATAACTACCTTCTAAGAAGCTGTCAGGTACCTTCACTGCGATTTCTAAGTCTGTATGGTACCACTGCCTAGATACTTTTGTAAAACCTAATTGTGTTAGAACCTTATTGAACAACCATCACTTACAAAATCTATATCATGAGTTGTGTAATCATTCCGTGTATATATTTCAACTGATAAACCACCAACAATAATTGGTTTGATTCCCTATTCTTCAAAATATTCAGTGAGCAAGGATGAAAACTCTATCATTTTTTGAAATTTCGGTTTACTTTTAATCTTTTCGAGTTCTTTTGCTAAGTCATTAATTGTAATCATAGTAGAATACCCTCTCTCCTAATGACACTATCTTCCCTGACTCTACTGCCTTTTTCCATCTGGAGATTGAAATTTCATTTAGTGCTATAACTTCTCCTTTTGACCTAGTGCGAGATTTCTTTCTTCGGGTGTTAGTAGATGTTAGTTTAATTGTTTCATTTGCCTTTGCTCGATTACATAAAATAGATTTATCAATCAAATCTAATGTCAAGACTTTCAAATCTCTCACCTACCCTATTCTTACTTTAACCAACTATTTCTATCATACATCACATCAATACATGTTAAAAGATTTACTGAAGATCTTGGGTCGGTTCTTACGATACTTAAAAACATTCAAGGTTGATGAGAACGGAAATCAATTATTCCCAGTACTTTACGAAAACAGCAAACTGAGAAAGATAATTCATTTCTTCTCGAAGCTTACAGCTGCGACCACAGCCTCTTCTGATTCATTTACTACGATGGCTTCTGGCTTTTTATCAATCACAGCATTCTACATTTTTATTGTTTCAACCTCTTGGAAAATAGGAATATTGAAATCCTTAAAAACATTTTTAATACACAATGGAAAATCGTTTTTTGCTTCTTGCCAACAATAAGCAAGCGATTTTGCAGGGTAACCACTCTTCCACTGTTTTTTCGAATCTGCAAGTGATTGTTCCAATCCTCTGGACTTTTTGATGGTAGATATATTTTGCTCATGCTATCTTCCTTTCGACGCTTCTCATTTTAATTTATTACCTTTAATTAATATAGATAGCACTCGTGGCTATATCACCGTTAAACTATTAAACTAGCGAAAGGTATTTAACTAGATAGTGCAATATGGAAATTTACAGAAAATAAAGCACTATATATCATATTCAACCTAGAGCCGCCAAATTCCTCTGCACAATTTACTTTAAGTTTTCACTAATGTTCATATCAACTCTATTAAAGTTTCCAAAAATAAAACAACTATAATGTTTAAATAAAGGGTTCCGTTTTGAGGTGGAAATCCTACAAATGACAATAAAAATGCGTGCAATCTGACAACAGACAACAGATTTGACACCTCTTTGAAACCCATAAATAAAATAAAGAGCGAACCCTCAGGGACCACGAGTGAGGGAATCAGCATGTTTATAAATAAGGGGAGAAATTTCTCTTAATTACGAAATAGCACTTAAAATAGATTAAATAGACGGAAGAATTCCGACTATTTACACAAAAAACGTCAAAATGGATCCGTTTGTATTGTTTAAGCGGAAAACCTCCGCTTATATACTCCGAACCAAGCCTTACTACGCAGTTTAACCGGAAAACCTCCTCTTATTTAACTATTACTGGTTACTAAATTTAGGAGAACTTCTTATGTATTATGAAATGTCGTAAGAATTGACATCCCAATTGATACTTAATTTTGAGTGTCCAATAAGCTTTGTCCTTTGAATTTATTTTGTCATTAGTAGTTTAATTTTACTATAAGAGGTATTTTAAATCCCTTTATAAAAGGAAAATGGCATACGTCGATTCGTATGCCATTTCCGATGTCAATTTACCGTTATGCACCTCAAAACGGAACCCTTTAATGTTTAAACTAACCGGTTTAATTTTGAAGTCAAATAAGCCATTAGCATTACCACCAAAGTGAAAAACATCATAATCAGCATAGAAAAAGCTCCGAGTTTGGAAAGTGACTCAGAGCGTTGTTATTTAATGTCTATTTAGCTAATGAATCCGTTTGATAAAAAAGATTAAATCAGAACTTATTTTTTAAAATTCTTTATTAAAGGACAATTCTCTTGTCCAATAATCAACAATTACATTTGCATGATCGAGACCAATTGTTTCTTTTAAATACGTAATAAATGTATCAAAATCAGTTTGTGTTATGTCCTTATGGTTTTGATTAAATTTTACAACAATCATTGGTTTACCTATCCCTATATCGTAACTAACAGATATATATCTTGTTTCACCAAAATATTCATCTATGTATTTCTCAATTTTGGGATTTATTTCGCGATTCAAAAGTTCCTCTTGTTTTTCTATGATGATTGAATCTTCCATTCGATTCATTTTTTTATCATAAAATACTGTAAAGGTTTTCTTTGTATCAATGTTTTTAACTGTTACAGCATGTTCAAAATAACCATAATGTTTTAAGTCAGTAGAAGACGAAATGTTTTGTATATCATAATTCATAGCTTGATAGTTTTCAGCTAAATAATGTTGTGTTTGTCTTATAGCTTCGTCTTGCGCTTTATTGTTAAGGATTGCGTTTGTTTTAAATGCTATAACTACTAACAAAAAAACTACAATAACCCCACCGAGTATGTATTTAATTCTATTTAACCGTTTTTTCATGAGAACTTTCCTTTCCTGTTTTTGTTTTAACATGAATATCCATTTTACACGAAGTGCTTTTGCTAGTTATTCGTTTATAGTCTTCTTTATTTCAAAAAAAATTAGCAGTCCTAATAATTATATGCCAATTGGACTGCTACAAGGTTTTTTCATAGACCAGAAAGTATAAAAATTCGTACTGCTCCGCCCTTAATAAAACTAAAGAGAAAATCTTCTTTCAGAAAAATTTAATCGATGAATGCCCGGCTTAAAATATTTTTCTTTTTACCTGTTTCACATAGAAAAAACGGACAATCAAGAAATAAATAAGTTGAATGAAAGCAAAACTTCCTAAGACGAGGGAAGATTCTACTGTTAAGTTATAGTCAAACATATGAGATAAAGCGGTAAGCGCAACCGAACCATGAATTAATGCAACTACAATTGGTGAGAAAAATAGAATCGCTATTTGGCGGTTAACTACTTTCTTCAACTCAGATTGTGTTAATCCAATTTTTGCAATAGAACGGAACTTGCGCTTTTCTTCGTCCAAATCAGCAAATAATCGGAAATAAAGAAAGCTTCCTGCGGAAACGAAGAACACAATTCCAATAAACAAGCCGATAAATAAGATTATTCCAAACGCCTTATTTATTTCATAAAGTGTATAATCAACAGAGTACGCTTTATGCTCCAATTGTTCATTTAACTTTCTTCCGACTTCAATTACCTGTTCCGTTTGTCCTTCTTTAGCTTTCCATACGGCACTCATATCAGTGCTTACCGGTAATCCAAGCTGCTCATAAATCTTGTCATTCACAACATAATAACCATAATAAACTGATAGCACATTAGACACAATTGCCCTACTAGGTTGAATTTCTTGTCCACTATCTAGTTTGATAGTAGAATCAATCAAAATCTCACTTCCTTTTGACTCCTGAGTTAGTATTGCATCACTTTGTTCGACTACAATTGCCTCATTTTCGTTTGGATGTAGTTCCTTTTCATCTAGTAATGCCGCAAAGCGGTTGTAGTCAGTAGCTCTCACAATCAACACACTACTAAAGTTCTCATGTGTCTCAAAATAAGTTAACTCCAATGCTTCCATCTTTGCATCTATTTTCTCTTCCTGTAAGACTGAGTTAATTGTACGAATGTCTTTTTCAATCAGTTCTTTACTATCATCCTTCCACGGACTATACGTAAAGGTATACGTATTAACCTCCTTTCCCTTTGTTAAATAGGATTGGAATCCATATAATGATCCAATTGCACTAAAAGCAACCGTTGATATGATTGCCACCATGAAAAATGTCCGGGCGTTATCCTTCATTCGAAATGATAGGTCAGAAAACAGTAGCATATTTGTTTTCCGCCAAAAGATAGTTTTATTACGTTTCAACCTGTGAATGACGTACACACTCAATTGGGTAAATAAGAGATAGGTTCCTAGTGTGATAACTATAATAACCGGAATCATCGCATAAACAACAAGAACACCCTTAACATAGATAGCCGTGCCATATCCTACGATAAGTAGTAGCGCTGCAAGAATAGATAGTACAATAGAAGCTTTTGGCTCTCCTTTGGACTGTTTATCCCCTTTAATTAAATCAATCAGTTTATGCGTACGAAGAATAAATGAAACAAAAACCGATATACAGAAAAATAGAAAGATAAAGCTAATAAACGTTACAGCAATAGCAAGTGTAGGAAAATAAAAATTAAGTGATTCACTAATAATTAAAACATTCTCAGCAACTAAGAGAATGGCTTTTGCAAATACCAAACCAATCAGAATTCCACCGACTGTAGCAAAAAAGCCAATTAAGATATTTTCCAAAAAAACCATTAGGCGAATTTGCTTATTGGTGGCACCAAGCATGATAAGTAAGCCAAACTCTTTCTTTCTCGACTGTAAAAAAGAACTCATCGAGTATAGGACAAAAAAGAAAGAAAACACATAAATAATACCGCCAGCAACTGCCATCCCAAATAGTGCGTTCTGATTAACAGAACCATCTGAAAATGCTGGATGGAATGCAAAAATGGCAAAAGTGAAGAATACCATCACTGTGAACATGCTACTAAGAAAGTAGGCAATATACAGTCGTTTGTTGCGCAAAACATTATTAAAAGCGAACTGACGAAAAGTCATTGCCATCGCCTCCCATCAACGAAAGCATGTCAATTATTTTCTGAAAAAATGCTTGCCTACTCTCTCCACGGTGAATTTCGGAATGAAGTTTACCATCTCGGATAAAGACAACTCTGTCTGAATAGCTTGCTGCTTGTGGATCGTGTGTTACCATTAACAAGCTCGTTTTTTCTTTCTCATTGATGGATTTAAGCATTGTCATGACATCCTTTGAGGCCTTCGAATCTAGATTCCCGGTCGGTTCGTCAGCTAACAGTAACTTAGGTTCATGAATCATTGCTCTTGCAATGGCTACCCGCTGTGCCTGACCACCAGAGATTTCGTACGTGCGTTTAGTCATGATTGAAGAAATACCAAGACTTTCAGCAATTTTATGCGCTTTTTCCTTCATGTCTTTAACACTCGCACCATCTAATGTGAGCGGTAATACGATATTTTCTTCGACGGTCAATGTATGCAGAAGATTGAAATCCTGAAAGATAAATCCTAGTTCATTTCTACGGAATTTAGCTAAGTCATTTTTCTTCAGCGTATGTGGAGTTTTCCCCTCGATTTCAACTTCTCCTGTAGTCGGTGCATCGTTCGTGGAAATAATATTTAGTGTTGTTTTTCCACTTCCGGATGGACCCATAATGGCAACAAAGTCGCCTTTTTCTATTTCTAAACTAATATCAGTAAGGGCACGGTAAGCCACTTTCCCTTCGTAAACCTTACTTACCTTTGTAAGTTTAAGCATATACTCATTCTCCTCTGCTAATATCTCTTAGAACAAGTATAGTCGGTGCAAATCGCTTTAAACTATCGATTATGCTTTCACGAGTCTTACATGGATGTAAGGTTTTGGGTTTTGGAAAAAATGATTCGGACGGTTGTTCCCTCCCCAATCACGGATTCCAACTCAATGCCGTGCTCTAGCCTTTCAGCGACTTCTTTTACCAAATAAAGGCCCATACCTGTTGATTCTCTAAATTTCCTGCCATTTTCACCGGTATAAAATTTATTAAAAACGCGTTTCTGGTCCACAACGGGGATGCCAATTCCAAAGTCCTTAACCTCGAGTACTGATTCTCCTGACCTTTCATAAATAGATATGACAAGATGCTTTGTTTTTCCGGTAGAGTATTTAACTGCATTATGTACCAATTGTGTTAAAAGGAAGAATAGCCACTTCTCATCAGTCTCAACTGCTATGCCTGGTTTTTCTTCATTTAATTGTGGATACACTTCACTACGTATGTAAAAACGCTTGTTCTCCTGATTCACTTCATGTACTAATTTGGAAAGAGTGACTGGCTTAATCTGAAAATCCTCTTCAATGGTACGGAGTCTTGCCATATAGAGGACAGTATTCAGGCCATTTCGCATTCGTTCTGTTTCCTCACGAATGCTAGACGATTCAGGCTCATCGAGTGTTTGTGCAGTTAATTCAATTACAGATAGTGGTGTTTTCATTTGATGAACCCATCGGTCCATATATAACAAATGCTCATCCTGTCTGTCTTCTGCTTTTTGAAGTTCTTCACGATACAAACTATACTGTGTAGTAAGTAATTGATTGAGTGCTTCTGATAGTGGTGTCCCTTCGGTAGTTTCTAACGATCCATCCAGGGTTCCCATAGGATTCTGTAACCTTTGGTAAAGGTTTTTCCTACTAACGAATTGATAGATAAGAAATACCGAAATTACGACTAGAGATAGAAAAATACTGTATATAATTACACCGATACCCCGGTATCCATCTAGCCAAAATAGTATAGGAATGATTACACATTGGCTGAGTTGAATCACTATGAGTAATAAATGCTCACGAAGAAATAATTTCATACTTCCCCCTTTTTCCATGTAGTGCGTATACGATATCCTGCTCCTCTAACCGTTTCCACAGCATCTTCAATCCCTATCTCTTGAAACTTTTTCCGAACGCGCGTCATATTCACATTCAATGTATTTTCATCAACATAAACTTGATCATCCCAAAGCTTTTCCAACAAATCTTGCCGGCCAGCCACACGAGGATAACGCTCGAGTAAACTTTCGATAACATCTGTTTCTTTTTTTGTTAATTGTGTCACTTCATTTCCAAATCGAAGTTCCAATCGTTCCGGATATAAGGTCAATCCTTCTAGGATAAGCTTTCTTTCCTCAATTTTAGACGCATATTCCCCGTAGGCACGGTGTAGCTGACTTCGGATTTTTGCCATGACAATATCAGGATGAAATGGCTTCATAATAAAATCATCCCCTCCATTTTCTAATGCCATAACCTGATCCATCTCACCTGTTCGAGCCGAAATGAAGATCACTGGACAAATGGACTCTTTTCTTACTTGCCTACACCAATAATATCCGTCATAACTTGGGAGATTAATATCTAGTAATAGCAGATTGGGTTGAACATCACGAAATGTGGCCATTATATTTTCAAAATTTGTGGCAATATTGACTTCATATCCGTATTTTTCTATATAGGAGCATAAATAGTCTGCAATTTTTATATCATCTTCAACGATCATAATTTTTTCCATTTTTAGTTTCTCCTAGGTTAAAATTTAATTAATTTTAATTTAACATATGACCAAACCACTTATAGACATATAACACTTACCCAAAACTGTGATCAAGTGTTAATGTTCGAAGCTAGCCATAATATGATTTTGGAAAGATACGGGTTGAGGGAAAAAGTAGTTCATCTAGAGGAACTTATAGAAGTTCTAGCTAATTTAAGTTGAAAAAAGATTAGATTGAAGTTTGATTCTAAAGATAAAAATTCATTTGCTGTTAAAGCAAGTGAATAAAGTCGTACTTATAGGTGTTTATAAATATCCCCGCGACTATCAATATCTTGTATAAAAATTAAAAGTTTTTCATCAAATACTTGATAAATTATCCTGTATTTACCAACTCTAACCCTATATGTATCTTCATACCCAGATAGTTTCACGATTCCTGGATATGAAAATGGATTTTCAGTGAGAGCGTGTAATACATTAATTATCGGTTCCCTTGTAACTCTATCACTTTTAGTAAGGAATTTTTTTGAGCTCTTAGATAATTCTAGTAAGTATCTACTCATTATCCAAAAATTCCTTTCGTAATTCGTCTATTGTGTAAGCAACTGTCTCACCACTTTCATATTCCTTCCGAGCTTCTTTAATTGCCTCAACTTCATCCCTTGTAGGCTCAGCTTTAGGTATTGTTAAGGGCTTAATTAACCTAACAAGATCTGATAATTTTTCATCGGGTACCGTTTCAATTAATTTGTAAATATCTTCTCTTTTTATTGCCATTTTATTTTATCATCTCCTTTATTGTTTATTATAACTTATACAATAAGGAGATAACATAACTAGTCAGGTATGGTTTGACAAAAAATTCAGGGAGGAACCCAGGGGACGAAGGGACAGGTCCATTGTCCGAGCGACCGAGCAAGGTCGCATTATATAGCGGGCTGGATTCCCACCGAGAAAGAATTAGCCACTCACTCGTAGCGAGTCTTGGAGAGTAGCAGGTAACTGATACTTTTTTTAAAAGCGTAGACAGTTAACTAATGGGCCGTAAGCCAAGCGGTTGAAGGGATTGAGCTCCGAAATACCAGACGAGAGGGCTTTTTTCTTAAACGTGCACGAAACTGTAAGGAGTTCTTGATGAAAGGACCTCTTTGTTTTTTGACACATCCTACAACAAAATACCACCTACACACATTATCTATGTAGGTGGTATGTCATTTTTTTATATCTAATAAGAATTAGCAAATACAACGTTTTTCGTTTGGCGCCTACCCTATTCTTCTCTACGATTTTGTTAATATAGTCGGATGCAAGTGGTACCTTACAAGCCGTATTCCCAACATCAACATGTACTTTTCCAATTGATTCTGCTACTTGCTTTGCTTCCTCTGTTAATTCTGGTACATACGAACCAACTGAAATGACAAATCCATTCATAACGTACCTTACTCGGTTACGCTCATCATGGATGGAATCTTTCACATTGGCTAGCAAATCTCTTATTTCAGATAGATCTAGCCTATCATCAGGGGTAATTGATAGATAGTTTGAATAAGCACTCCAGCCAGCAACTGCAGTCATTTCTTCGTCAGAATTCATCCACTCTTTTGCCAATTCAAGCGCATACTCACTTTCAGCCGCAGCTTGAGCGACTGTGTATTCTGCAACCATATACCAATATGCTTTTTTTACCCAATCCTGCAATGTCTCTTTTGAAAGGAGCTTCGGATTCACAGATAGACCGGCTAAATACATAGCATCATGATTTCCGGAGTTAAATAATCTTTTTGCCAACTCATGATCCTTTTTTACATACTTCACAAGCTTTTTTAAATCCCCTATTTTAACGCCAAAATAAGGCTCCTTTACACCATGGTTCAAATAGATCTGTTTTGTTTGTTCTGAACCTAATTCCTCAAGCTGTTTCATAATTTCTTCAAATGTCAAACTACTCATCCTAACCAAATTCTGTTTTGGTTAAAATTTTACTATTACTTAGTCGTAAAAACAATAAGGTCGGTCGTAAGCTCCTTATTATTAGCGGTTATATTCGGTTTTTAATCTAAAAGATTCTATTTAATTGGTTTAATATTATGGTTGTGACGGAAACGATTTTCAGGATCATACTTTTTCTTTATCTGAGTTAATTTTTCATAGTTTTCTTGGAATGCGTTAGTTGTTGCATCTTCATTTGAGTCAATTCCATTTAGGTATGATGCTTTTTTATGAGAGAATTCTAGTAATCCACCATATACAGAATCAATGTATTGTTTACATACATCGTCATCCCCAGCCATTGCCATCATATCAACTAATAGCACAAACTTTGCATCTCTTATCGCAAATGGAGTCGTAGTTGCAGGCACTCGATTCATTTGTCCACCAAGCGCCCATAGTTGAACAAGATAACTTGGTGCAGGTGCATTGTCTAGTTTATAAAGAAGCTGATCAATAACTTCATCTGTTAACACATCAAAGTACAGAGAAGTCCCGTAGACGCGAACATGGTCTGGTACCATTGGATCTAGTGTCTTTTGATAGTCTGCAAATGGTACAACACCTGTTTGATCAACGAGCGGTTCTGCTAATTCTCGAAGTGGTTGAAGGATGGCTTCACCTTCTATTGCATCTCCTACGTATATTCCTGTAAACATAATAACCTTTTTAAAATGTAAGAATTCAGGTAAAAATGGAGCAGGTGGTAATACGGTTGCTGTTATATTAATCGAAACGGCTTCATCAGGGGCTTGTGCTAGAAATGCTTGTGCCTTTTGTAAGATTTCCTTTGCGTCCTTATGATCGTACATAACATTTAGGGCAAACACTTCAGGTCCTACTTTATGTAGAGCAAATTCAAATTTTGTTACGATACCAAAATTACCGCCTCCCCCACGAATCGCCCAAAAAAGATCTGGATGGTTTTGTTCATCCACATCAAGAGCCACTCCGTCTGCAGTAACGATTTTTGCACCAACGATATTATCGGATGTTAACCCATATTTGCCTCTTAAATAACCTAGCCCACCATTTAAAGCAAGACCGGCAACACCTGTTTTTGAAACTGTTCCAGTAGGTACGGCTAACCCATATTTTTGTGTCTCAAAATCGATATCTCCAAGTGTAGCTCCACCTTCGACTAGTGCTACATTTCTAGATTCATCCACGACTACTTTTCTCATTTGTGATAAATCAATCATCAACCCACCTTCACAAACGGCAAAGCCACCAACATGGTGCCCTCCACCTCGAACTGAGATAGACAATTCATTTTCCTTCGCAAAGCTTACAGCTGCAACTACATCCTCTTCTGATTCACATACTACGATGGCTGCTGGCTTTTTATCAATTACAGCATTCCAGACTTTTCGAGTATTTTCATATTGATCATCATTTGGAAGTAATAAGCGACTACCTACCTGCTTTTCTAGTAAACTAAACATTCTTTCCACACTCCTTATATTAGTAAAAATTTGCATAGTACTAATATACCATTATATTCCACATAATTGTTATACTATTTTGACTTTTTACTGTGGGACGAAGGGATATTTCTTGTACTCTTATTAAACTTAATTCTACTAAAAGTGTATTATTACCTCTATGGGTGAAATAAGTTGTTTCACGAAAATATTTGCGTATATATAGTACAAATGAAGAACTATTTGGGGGTGAAAATAAAAAATTACTTCCTCTAAATTACGAAAAATAGTCGGGTTCACTAAAATAGATTGAGAGATAATAGTAGGAAAAGAGGGAATTTTAATGCCATTAAGTACAAAATACTTCCCCTTCTTATAAAAGCAAAAAATGCCCAACAATTTTTTAGTGATTGTAAGGGCATTTTAGATTCTTTGGTATACTTATTACTTAACTTTATAGAAGTTGAGTTAATCCTATCTATGAATTCATTATAGTATTACTTTGTTTTGTTGTTGAAACTAACTGCGATTTGGGATCCTACTTTAGCATTGTGTTTTACTAATTCTATATTGGCATCAAGGCTTTTACCACCAGTTAATTCTTTGATTTTTCCCAGCAGGAATGGGGTACTATCCTTACCAATAATATGATTTTCTTCTGCTTCTTTGATGGCTTGATCGATAATTCCATTGATATAGTCTTCATCCATCGCATACTCTTCAGGAATTGGATTAGCGATTACTGCTCCACCCTTAAGGTTTAATTCCCATTTAGTTTTTAATGTTTCAGCAATAACATCGATCGAATCAGTAGAGAAGTTTAATTGATGTTCACTTTTTCTTGTATAGAATGCTGGCAAGCACTCAGTTTCAAATCCAATGACAGGAACTCCTTTAGTTTCAAGGTATTCAAGAGTAAGAGCTAAATCCAGGATTGACTTGGCTCCTGCACAAATTACAGCTACATCTGTTTGAGCTAATTCTTCAAGGTCTGCTGAAATATCCATAGTAGTTTCTGCACCTTTATGAACCCCGCCAATACCACCTGTTACAAAGATTTTGATGTCTGCTAAATCAGCACAAATCATCGTTGTTGCAACAGTTGTTGCACCAAGTTTTTTTGAAGCGATAATTTGAGCTAAGTCACGTCTTGATACTTTAGCTACATCCGAGCTTTTACCAAATAACTCTAATTCATCATCTGTTAAACCAATCTTAATTTTCCCCTCAATGATTGCAATTGTTGCTGGAACTGCACCATTATCACGAACAATTTGTTCAACTTCACGAGCCATTTTTACGTTTTGAGGATAAGGCATACCATGGGAAATAATCGTTGATTCTAATGCAACGATTGCTTTACCTTCCTCTTTTGCTTGTTGGACCTCTGCAGATAATTCAATATATTTTTTCATTTAAATTGCCTCCATATCTAGCTTAAATTGTTTTTGTGATAATTCTTGTCTAACTGTATACTTTGACATAATTGTTTTATGGGCATTGACCAAACCAGATTTTAGAATGTAATCAATATCCTTCTTTTGTAACCAGGAATAAATAACTCCTGAACAAAAAGAATCTCCTGCACCTGTAACATCAACAACCATTGGTGTTTCGATAGCTGGAAAATAATGAATCTCTCCATTTGCAACACCTGACATGACACCTTTTGATCCATTAGTTACGATAACATTTTTTACTCCTAACTCTAACCATTTCTTGACTGAATTTTCCCAATCCTTTTCATCATTGATTTTAATATTCATAAAAGTTTCTGTTTCATCTTTATTTACAATGAGCCAACTCGCTGCATCCAAAGTCTTGGGAAGCCGTTTCATTTTTGGTGAAGAAACAGGAATAATGACTAAAGGAATATTATATTTAGATGTGAAAGAACTAAGAAAATCAATCGTTTCACCAGGACAATTCAAATCTACTACGATGCATTTAGCTTTTCTAAGAATATTACTATTTTTTATCAACAACTCAGGTGTAATATTTTCAAAAACGTCCATGTCTGCTAACGCAACTGATAAATCGCCATTCTTATCTAATACTGCTGAATAGGATCCTGTCGACGAATGTTCAAATTGAGCGACATGCTCTAAATTCATAAAAGGTGACGATAAGTCATAAATTTCTTGCCATTCTGAATCTTGGCCACTTGATGAAATTAGGATAACTTCCTCACCTAATCTTCCTAGGTTTTCAGCAATATTTCTTGCTACTCCTCCAACCGTTCTAGAAGATTTTACTGGATTAGACGTTTCATAAGTAATTTCATCTTTTGCATAGAATTTCCTATCTATATTAGCTCCCCCTATGCAAATAATAGGGGCTGTTTCATTTACAACATAAGCCTTGCCAAAAATGTACTCTTTCTTAATTAGTTCAGAAATAGTAATAGCGATTGACGACCTAGATAATCCGAAAATTTCTGATAACTCCTGTTGAGAAATAAAAGGATTATCTCTAATCATACTTAAAATTAGTTCTTCAATTTCATTCATATCATTAGTCATTTTTACACCTCCTTTACCAATAACAAAAGTTTATTGATAAAACATATGTTTAGCATACGCTTTCATTTTTTTATTGTCAATAATGTTTTTTTTAAAAAACTTTAATTAAATAATGCTAACCTCAAACCAAACTTTGGACTTTTCTGCAATCTATTTTTTAAATATAATGCAATGACTATATCATCATCGACTTTCAAAATTGTATTATACAATTGGCGTTTACAAACATTTTTATATATAATAAACTATTGTTTAAGAAATGAGGTTGTTCCATGAGTAAAGAAACCCAAATATTACATCACATAAAAATGAATCCTTTCATTTCACAGCAAGAATTATCAAGTAAAGTGGGATTATCACGACCTGCGGTTGCTAATTATATTGCTAACTTGACAAAACGCGGTGTAATCAAAGGACGTGGCTATGTTCTCCGAGAAGAATCGTCGATCGTGTGTATTGGAGGGGCAAACACAGACCGGAAAGCACGAGCAAATCAGAAGGTACTTTTGTATTCATCAAATCCAGTCAAAATTACTGAAGCTTGTGGCGGTGTAGCACGCAACTTTGCTGAAAATATAAGTCGACTAGGGCTTAGTACTTCTCTTATGACTTGCGTCGGGGACGATAAAGAAGGTAGCTGGATACTGCAAGAAACAAAGACTCAGGGAGTTGATGTTAGTCAGGTATGGGTGTTGCCAACAGAACGGACAGGTACTTTTACCACCTTATTGGATATTAATGGTGAAAGTATAGTCTCCATGGCTGATATGAATATATACGAAAAAATAACAACTTCCATGTTTGAGGAAAAATGGTCCTATATCGTTTCCTCAAAAGCTGTTTTTTTGGATGCGAATATTCCTAAGGAATGTATCAGTTATTTAATTAAACGCTGCAGTGATGAAAGCATTCCTATTTACATTGACCCTGTTTCTCCAGCCAAAGCACGAAATCTTCCTTTTCGTCTTGACGGCGTAGAACTGCTGATTGCTAACCGAAACGAAGCAGAGGTACTTGCTGATATAAAAATCGACTCAATCAATGATTTTCCAACAGCCTGTGAAAAAATTAGACAGCGAGGCGTTCAAAAAGTTGTTATCACGTTTGGTGATCAGGGGATTTATTATTTCTCTTCTGAGGAATCTGGGCACTTGCCTTCTTTCAAAACGGATGTTATTGACGTTATAGGGGCTGGTGATGCTTTTGCTGCATGTGCCATCTATGGAATCATGAACGAAGATTCGCTATTTACTGCTTGCCAATTAGGACTTGCTGGTGCTGCTCTTACCCTTCAAACAGAAAAGTCGATCTCACCATTTTTAAAACCTGAAAAAATTCATGAAATAGTAAAGGAATTTTCGTGATGAAAAAAAGTAGGGCCTGCCCCACTAGCCTTGCACGACTTAGAAATAGCTACTAATTATATAAAGTGGGGCCTGACTCCCAGCGCTGTAACGCTTTAATAGACTGGGGGGCAGGCCCAATGTCATTTAAATAAATATGTGGAGATACGTTGCTTCTCTAAGTCTCGCACACACTTTTAGAATGCCTAAAAGTATAAATCCAAGCTAGCTTGGGTTAATTTTTATTAAGTTCTAAAAAGTATTGTTTTAGTTCAGGGATGTTTTTTGTTGCAACTACCCAAACTATTGCAAGATCTACACCAAAGTATTCATGAATTAATATGTTCCGTAGATCAATCAATTTTCTCCAAGGAATTTTAGGATTTCGTTCCCTTATTCCACTTGGTACTTTATTGGCAGCTTCTCCGATTACTTCTAAGTTTCTGATTACAGCATCAACAATCAAACTACTATCTCGAATCCTTCAAAAGACAAACCATTCGTATACTTCTCTATTTTTTGAATGGCCTCTACAATGTCTTCTAAATAAAGTGTATAATCTCTTTTCATTGAAAAATTACCTCTTCGAGAATTCGGTCACGCAGTTGTGGTTTTAAACCATTTATAGTTACTAAATCAACAGAAACACCAAGTTTTTCTTCGAGATAATACTTAATATCAAAAAACTCTAAACCTATGGGCTTTCCTGGCTCGATTAAAATATCTAAATCACTTTTCACATGATGTTCATTCCGTGCAAAAGAACCAAAAATTCCTATCTTTTCTATTCCGTATTGTTCTTGTAACACTTTCTTAGAAGCTTTTAATTGTTCTTCTATGAACTCTCTTTGCAATTTATCCACCACCCGTTGAAAGAATTCTTTAATCTTATTCTACAGAACATTACCTAAATCTGTATATCTCTTCTTAATAATAAATTATATCTTTGTTAATAAAAGTATTAATACACACACACCTACATAAGCACCCCGTTGTTTAAGTTCATTTCGCCTTGCGGTACGTCAAATGTAAGATTGTCGATATGGTGGTTCGGCCAATTCGTTTGGTCACATTACTCAAGCTGATGATAGGTTCTTTGCTCATACATTTTCCTCCTTTAAGGATGAAATTGGAAATATCGTCCTTTTGTTCACAATGTTAAATATTTCTTACTTCATTACCCTTGAGAGTCTTCGTCACTTCTATATTCTAAAATATCACCAGGCTGACATTCTAAAGCCTTGCAAATTGCCTCTAAAGTTGATAGACGAATCGCTTTTGCCTTTCCATTTTTCAAGATAGAAAGGTTAGCCATTGTTATTCCAACCCTCTCCGAAAGTTCTGTTACGCTCATTTTCCTTTTAGCCAGCATCACATCAATATTGATAATAATTGCCATTGTTTTCACCTCAGACTATTAAGTCGATCTCAGATTTTATATCGATGGCTTCTTGTAAAAGTCTTTGAAGAACAGCCGCAAAGACAGCAATCACCATGGGAGCACCAATCATGACCATTCCGATTAATATGAGACCTGGTGCGTCATCCCACTCCGCTATGATATAGACGAGCGGAAGAGCAACCACATACAAGCCACTGATTGTGATGGCACAGTTTTTGATTTTCTTTAGAGCTCTTACAGAAATTTGAGAGAAAGCTTGGTTCTTGTCAATATAGCTTAAAAGGTTAAAAGATTGATACAAAGCGAAGTAAAATGGGATCGCCGAAACATACATAACAATTAAAATACCAAATACCACATAAGCCAACTTTGAACCACTTACTGCTTCTTCAATTGCTTCATTTGCAATCTGAGGCAACAAAAAGATACACAAAGCAAGAACTGGAGTTCCAATAAGAAAAACAGCTATCTTTAAAAAGAGTGTTGATCTTTGTTTCATTATAAAAGCACCTCACTTATTTATATTCAATTTGATTTTAACATATAATTTATCGTTTTACAATAAAATAATATTGATTTTAGTTATAAAATTATTGTTTATAGAATTGTTCATTCTAAAATAAAATATGGGGGTCTCTAGAACCCTCATTTTCCACTAATAAACTATCCTAATCTACAAGACCGTTACCTATGTAATTAAAAGTATTTACGTCTGCATAAACAATCATATTGGTTGGAATGGATTCACTTTTTGTAGGAAAATCAATCAAATACACTTCTTTTCCTTCATATGATTTATCATCAACTTGACTCATCATATTTTCATTCAGAGTAATTTTTGATACCTTCCAATCTTTCCAAGTACCATCAAAAGTAGGGTTTTCCCATAAAGAAAAACACCTCCATTTGTTAGGTTGGTCTCTAACAATGGAGGTGCAATTAGGTCCTAAATATGAGATTTTTATGTTTTATGCTACTTTACGGATTTCTATTTTCTTCCCTTTTTTACGCCAGTTCTTATATTCAGCAGCAGCGGTGAAGAGTACATCTGTTGATGAGTTAAGGGCTGTTTCAAAAGAATCCTGTAAAACGCCAATGATAAAGCCAACTGCTACGACCTGCATTGCAATCTCATTCGGGATTCCAAATAAGCTTGCTGCTAGTGGTATTAGTAATAAAGATCCACCAGCAACGCCTGAAGCACCACAAGCACTAACTGCTGCTAGTACACTAAGGATGATGGCTGTAGGAAGGTCGACTTGAATGCCAAGTGTGTTTACGACTGCTAGTGTCAACACCGAAATTGTAATTGCCGCACCAGCCATATTAACAGTGGCTCCCAATGGAATGGATACCGAATAGCTATTCTTATCCAAGCCTAGATTTTCACATAGTTTCATATTAACAGGGATGTTGGAAGCTGAGCTACGTGTAAAGAATGCTGTGATTCCACTTTCCTTTATGCATTTGAAAACAAGCGGGTATGGGTTTTGCCTAATCATGGCGAACACGATTAGTGGATTAGCAACTAGTGCCATAAAGAGCATACATCCAAGTAGTAAGGCAAGTAAACTACCATAGCTTAGTAACGAATCCAGTCCATTTGTTGTAATAGATTCAAATACGAGACCCATAATTCCAAATGGAGCAAACTTAATCACCCATGTCACGATTTTAGATAAAGCATCTGAAATATTAGAAATCATCATTTTGGTTGTATCAGGGGCACCTCTTAACGCTAAACCAAGGATGATTGCCCAGACTAGAATACCGATATAGTTCGCATTCGTAATAGCATTAACTGGGTTATCAACCACATTCAGCAGTAACGTTCTCAGAACCTCTATTACACCTCCAGGAGCCGTGAAACCCTCCGCCCCCTCTTTAAGTGTTAAGCTTACAGGAAAAATATAACTTGCCAAAACAGCGATTAATGCAGCTAAAAAGGTTCCTACAAGGTATAGAAGGATAATAGATTTCATATTTGTTTTGTGGCCACTTTTGTGTTGAACGATTGCAGACATAACCAAAAAAAGTACCAACACAGGCGCTATGGCTTTCAACGCACCTACAAATAAAGAGCCTAAAATAACAACAGATTTTGCACCTTCCGGGATGGATACCGCCAGGGCAATACCTATAACTAAGCCTATAATAATTTGTTTGACAAGACCCAGATAATTCCACTTATTCAGTATGTTCTTCATTGATGCTCCCCCTACTAGTTTCAGTGAATTTTTTAATCCTGCTACACATTAGTTCTTCATTTCCCATTACACCTTGGTAGACGAATACTAGGTGTTTTTATTTCTTAGATGGTTAACAATACCAACGTATTCCATTTGAAAAAGACAACTGTACTTCTGATATAAATAGTATTATAGTCTATTTTTAATAGATTACAAGATGATTATCTACATTTAAAAAAGTTCTAATTTTGTAAATATTCACGTAAAAAGCAAACAGGTTCGGTTTCCTTTCAATCGTGCATGACATGTCCAGTAATGGTTGTACATTGCGTTTAGCTTATCATCGTGCCAGAGGGCTTGGGAGTATGCCCTTTGGAATGTTTTCTAAAGCTTTGATTTCCTTTACATCACCATTCAAATCAAAACTAAATACACCTTGATTCAGCAACGGTTTTCTTCTCAAATTGTGAGATTTTCACACCGCAAATTCTCGTTTTTAAAACCTTAATTCAAAAAATTAAAATAACACCAAGAAACAAACAACAACAGAAAGTTAAATCAACCAAAAGTGTTCAAAGAACCAGTCACATCAACAGGGATAAACTAGACTAATGACATTTCACAATGTCAAAGGACAAAACCCTTGATATGAATGGATCTTTTTTAAAGATTGTGTGAACTAAGAAACAAAAAACAAGAAATCACTTTATACAACTGGATATAAACATTGAGGCATCTTGATTCATAAAAATACGATGTCCATGATAGAATGTCTTGATTTCAATTGATTTAAATCCAACTTCGGATAATCTTCTTTTCAGTTCTTCATGCGAAAAACCGTTATGAACTTTTGGATGATTTATTTTATCGTTTTTGTCAAAATCAATAATAATTAGCTTGCCACCATTATTTAAAATGTTGAACAATGCTTGTACAATTTTTTTAGTATCCGGAATATGAAGAAGGACTAGTGACATTAAAACGATGTCTGCCTTAAGGTCAGGAGTTTCTTGAGTGAAATCTGAATAAAGTACTTTTGAGTTGGTAATTCCTTGTTGAGAAATTTTAGCTTTCGAAACATCCAACATTTGTTTTGATGAATCTACCAACAAAATAGAATTTACTAGATCTGATAATTCTAAACTAATTAGACCAGTACCACTCCCATAGTCAATTAAAGATTTTGATTTACTCTTTCGTAATTCTGGTCTTACTTCCTTAACTATAACTTTAGCTAATTCAATTCTTTCTTCTGTATCATATCTTTTTGCCATCTCTTCAAAAACGTTATTTTCCATATTCCACTCCCCTTTTTATAAAAATTTAAGCTACATAGTGGTCATTATAGAAAAAATCAAAACCTTAAGTTACTGCTGCATTATCTGAATAAGGTTTCCGCATGTATCGTCGAAAACAGCTATTGTGACTTCGCCCATTTTTGTCGGCTCCATAGTAAACGTCACGCCGTTTTTCAATAATCGTTCGTACTCTTTACGAATATCTGCAACGCCAAACATTGTTACTGGGATGCCTTCTGCAAATAGCTTCTTTTGATACTCTTTGGCAGCTGGATGGTTATTCGGTTCGAGCAAAAGCTCGGTACCTTCTGGATCGCTGGGAGAAACAAGCGTTATCCACCTAAATTCTCCTGTGGGAACGTCATGCTTTTTTACAAAGCCCAGGATTTCTGAATAAAACTTCAGTGCCGTGTCTTGATCTTGTACGAATATACTGGTAACAATGATTTTCATACTGTTTTTGCCTCCTTTGATATTTATGACGCATAGTACTATGCTAACAATCTGGCTGCAAGTAAACAACCCACACATTTGGCAAAAAGTCTGTTCTGATTTTATAAAATTACTCTATCCATCTTTTTTTGCAAATTTTTAAGTGGTTAGTTGTTGAAAGACGCCGGGTCTAGTCACTGAGTGCTTTGAATATAGCGTCTTTGTCCCACATACATCAAGTATAAGCAACCGTATAGTTGCATGTCAAAGGGATTAAGGTACAGGTACCTCGTCCCTGATGGATAACTAGTTTTTAAAGTATTAATGATAGACTTCAAATTTTCGCTATTCCACAAAAAAACGGTGAAATAAAATTAACTGATGATGGTTATATTATTTCAGATTTACAATTAAACGGTTTTGAACTTAATAGTTCCAATAGAAGAAAAAATATATTTAATATGATCATAAGCGGTTACGGGGTCTCATTGGATAATAAATACAATGAACTTTATATAACCACGGATTCAAAAGACTTTCCTAGAAAAAAACATATGCTCATTCAGGCAATGGTGACAGTTAACGATATGTTTATGACATCAAAATCAACTGTAAGTAATTTATTTGCTGAGGACGTTGGGAATTTTCTTGAGTTAAATAATATAAGGTATACAGAAAATACCTTCTTCACAGGAAAAAGTGGTTACAATCATAATTTCAACTTTGTCATTCATCACTTTAAAGAAATACCTGAAAGAGTAATCCACACAATGAATATCCCATCTAAGGGTACTTTATCAAATATCATTTTTGCTTGGGGCGACACAAAGGATACAAGAATAAAAAAATCACATAAATCTGATTTATATGTGTTTATTAATGACCAAGAGAAAGAAGTAGATGGTAATTTAATAAATGCTTTGACTAATGAAACAATTTATCCTATTTTATGGAGTAATAGAGATACTGTAGTGAAGGAATCAAGTGTTTAGATAAAATATAAAAAACTGACTCAAAAATGACAATTTTATATAAGCCCGTGTGAGACAGTCAGATACAATCGTCATATAATATTTATATTCTAGTTCTTTACGCTGTTTAAATTTAATTAATTTTAATTTAGTTTTCATTATTATAAATTAAAGAGCCAAACAATTACTTAAAAGCGATTTTGGCTCTTTATAAATTTTAAGCATATATTTAGTATTTTCAAGTCCTTATTTGTCTGCAACCTTCGATTGGTGTATCGAGTTCTCGTACCCATTCCCATTAGTGTATTTATATCTACAAACTATGCTAACACCGTACATTTTTACGTTTGAAACCAAGCACCCCTCTATCAATTTCCTTCTGAATATTTTGGGAAGCAAGTAGAATGCTGCTTTTTTTCTTGCCCCGCTTGATTTCAACTGGGCCAACAGCCTTAGCGGTTTCAACTGCCTTATCATGGAGCGGTAAATATGAAATCGCGACTGTGTAGATAAAATTATTCATAGCGGATTTCGTTCGTTCAGGAGAATCGTGAATCGTATTTTCCACCTGATTAAGCATACTAGCAATCTTACTTGGATCAAATTCACCGTCTTTACGATTCCCCAACAGCCAACAGTAACAGCTCCAGCCTGCCGACATTCTAAGTTCTTCACCGCTTGCAATCCATTTATCGGAAACATTTTGCGCAAATTTGGTTTCTGCCAAAGTTACGGCAACCACATAATCTGACAGCATATAAAAATACGCCGCATCCATCCAACGCTCAAAATCCGCCTCATTCATTGTCATTGGGTCCGCAATGATGCCAGCAAAATACATGGCATCGAAGTTCCCGGTCGCGTACAACTGCTCGGCCAACGTCTGATTTATCTTAATTTTCTTTGCGATTGGCTTCATTTTGCCTGTAGCCACGCCAAAAAGCGGCTCGTTTGCACCATTGCTTATGTACGTCTTTTTGATTCGTTCACTACCTAGCGCTTCTAGTTCCTGCATAACCATTTCGAAATCCATCGTTGCACTTCCTTCCTTTACGATCATTTCCACCGCATTGTAAGCATTATCAAGCAATGCTTTAACTTTAGTTAAAGATCAAAATAGCTTGCCCTACAAGAGAAGTTAGTTCAAAAACATTTTCCCTAAGTACTCTTGCTACAATTATTACAGTCATTCAAAAAGTATAATATCAATATCAGCTTCCTGATATTCCATTATATTTCTTGCCCAATATCCCAGCATTATTATCTAGGCTATCAACATTAAAATGGTTTGTTTCTATATATGAAAAAAAGTTAGAAACATCTTCATACTCACACCTTATCCTTGATATTAAATTCAATTATCGACTTAATTTTACCAATTCTATTAGAGTAAGTCTATTTAACTAAAATGAGTTATTAGTGGACCCTTGTCCTTGATCCCCAAGCGTTGTATCGCTTTAGTATACTGTGGGTCGGGCACTATAAGTATAGCTAGTAGGATGAGGAATTTGTGTCACATGGCACTAACGTATGTCTGATAATCCTTTGTTTGTGAAGTTGTTGATAATTTCGGCCATTTCCTTGGGAGTTTTATTCATCCCATTTTCTAACCAATTTTTAATGACATGAATACTTCCACTTACGACAAAAAGGCTTATGTACTCAAATGTTTCTTGGTCAAGCTTGCTGTCAGTTATCCAATTTTTGAATATGAATTGTTTCGTGATCATCATACCTCTTTTTTGAAAGTGGATATCGCTATTCTCGCTTAGGAGAGTTCGGCAAATGTCACTTTTTTCTGCTATATACTCTAAGATTTTGACTGTCATTTGCAATGCCTCTTCTTCTTTTGAAAAATTGTATTGACTAAGAGTCGCTACCATATCCTCAATAAACTCTTCTTCAACTGAATAAAGCAGGTCGTACTGATTAGAATAATGGGAATAAAATGTAGATCGATTGATGTCCGCACGTTCACAAATTTCTTTTATGGTAATACTAGAAATTTGCTTTTCCTTTAATAATTTCATGAGACTAGTCTTTAAAACCATCTGAGTATATTTTTTGCGTCTGTCCAATTTAGAACTCAAAATCAACGTCCTTTCCTTCCTTATTTTAAAAATTAAATTAGTAAACCAACAGAAAGTAGCTTTCTGTTGTGAACTAAACGTATGGAACGTAACTGTTTGTTGAATAACCAACACGGTGTCTATATAATAATAAAGTGAAAATGCGAAAGACTCAAGAGAGGATGAAAAATAATAAGTATTGCAGCCCGTATCCTAGCACATAAAAAATCCGTTGTAGTTGCTTTTGTTTTGTTTACGGTAATCTCAGCGGTGGCCCAATTTTTTGTGTCGGTCAATTACAATATGGTAGATTATTTGCCAGATGATGTTCAATCGACACTAGCGTTAGAAATCATGGAAAGTGAATTTACAGCTTCTGTTCCAGATACAAGAGTTATGGTAACAGATGTATCCTTGCAGGAAGCACTCACGTATAAAGAAAAATTGTCAGCCATTGACGGTATTTCCGATGTGCTTTGGTTAGATGATGTGGTTGATTTGCAGACCCCATTAGAAATGGCAGATGAAGATACGGTAGAAACCTACTACAAGGATCGCAATGCGCTGTTTTCAATCGGTGTTCGCTCTGGTGATGAGGTTGAAATAACCGATGCCATTTATGAATTGATTGGAGAAAATGGTGCAATTGCAGGTGAAGCAATCAACACAGCAACTTCACAGAAAATGGCCGGAACGGAGGCTTTTTATGCAGCCATATTGTTAGTTCCGATCATTATTTTTATTCTTGTCATCTCTACTAATTCGTGGGTAGAACCACTGTTTTTCCTAACGGCCATCGGCGTTTCTGTACTGATTAACTTAGGGACAAACATCTTTATCGGGGAGGTCTCCTTCGTAACCCAGTCGGTTGCTCCGATATTACAGCTGGCAGTATCACTCGATTATGCCGTTTTTCTGCTTCATAGTTTTGCTGATTATCGGAAAACGACAAATAATCCGGAGGAAGCCATGGTGCTTGCAATGAAAAAGTCTTTTCCAGCAATTACCGCAAGTGCAGCAACGACCTTTTTTGGATTTATTGCCCTTACATTTATGAATTTTGAAATTGGCTCTGATCTTGGAGTGAATTTAGTGAAAGGAATTGTCATAAGTTTTATCAGTGTGATGGTATTTTTACCAGCGTTAACCTTATGTTTTTATAAATGGATGGATAAAACACAGCATAAAAGCTTTGTTCCGAGCTTCACGGGCATCGGAAAGTTTATGCTAAAATTAAAAATTCCGAGCTTACTTATTGTTTTTGCTATTCTCATTCCGTCTTATTTGGCACAAAGTAATACAACATTTACATATGGTCTTGGAGAACAACCGGAAACGTCACGTGCTGGTAGTGACTTTTTAGCGGTAAAAGAGGCGTTTGGTGAAACCACGCCCATTGTTCTCTTAGTACCTAAAGGTACTGTAGTAAAAGAGACGGAGCTCGTCCAAGAGTTGCAAGAGCTGGATCATGTTACAAGTGTTATCGCTTATGTGAATATGGTGGGTTCGGTGATTCCACCTGAATTTTTAGATGAATCGGTTACGAATGAATTTTACTCAGAGAACTATAGCCGTATTGTTATTAATACGAACAAAGGAACAGAAGGAGATGTTCCCTTTTCAATTGTACAAACGGTACAGGAAACTGCTGGGAAATATTATGGTGATAAGGCACTTAGCTTAGGAGAAAGTGTTACATTGAATGATATTAAAAATATCGTAACAAAGGACAATATAGTCGTTAACGCTTTAACGCTTGTTACGATTGCAATTGTGCTACTTGTAACCTTTAAATCCGTTTCAATTCCGATTGTCTTACTCATAACGATTCAATCAGCCGTCTGGATTAATTTATCAATTCCATATTTTACAAATATCTCTTTAGTCTTTGTAGGATATTTAATCATCAGTACTGTACAGCTTGCAGCAACGGTAGATTATGCCATTTTACTTACAGAGGCTTATAATCACCATCGTAAAGAAATGACTGCTGTAAAAGCAATAGTGAAAACATTAGACGAAAAAACGTTCTCCATTTCAATATCTGCAGCGATTTTATCGAGTGTAGGGTTTATTTTATGGATAACGTCTTCTAATCCGATTGTATCTTCCATTGGTATACTGTTAGGCAGAGGGGCTTTACTTGCTTTTGTGATGGTCGTTCTTTTATTGCCGGCGATGCTTTTGGTATGCGATAAACTTATTAAAAAAACAACCTATAAAGCAAATTTTTATGAGGAGAAATGATGATGAGAAAAAAACAATTACTTCTAGTTGTGATGGCTTTTATAGTACTCCTCCCTTCATTTCTTGTGAGTGCTAATACGACAGAATATGTGAAAGCTGAAAAAATAGATGGGAAACTCACTTCAAAGGATGAAGTGGTGTACGCAACTTTAAAGGCTAACGGAGACCTAGGTGAAATCTACGTCGTGAATACGTTAGATGTGGCACAGGCCGGAGAGATTCTCGATTATGGAGAATATAGCAGCGTTAAAAATTTGACTGATTTATCGGAACTTAAGTCAGAGGGTCAGACAGTTCGGATCGACGCTCCAGAAGGAAAATTTTATTATCAAGGAGATATGAAAGACGATTCTGAATTACCTTGGGATATTACGATTTCATATTCATTGGATGGACGTGAAGTTGATCCATCGGAGCTTGCGGGAAAAACTGGTCATGTCGAAATCAACATCCATACGACAGCTAATAAAGATGTTGGTGTAGTATTTTATGAAAACTACTTATTACAAATTTCTCTTATGCTATCGAATAAGTATCGCAACCTTGAAGCTTTAGGTGGAATGGTTGCAAACGCAGGGAAAAATAAGCAAATTACGTTTACAGTTATGCCTGGGAACGAGGAAAAGTTTAGTGTAGAGGCAGATGTTGAGGATTTTGAATTTCAAGGAATGGAAATAGCAGCGGTACCGTCAACTCTTCCGATTGATACATCTGAAATGGGTAATATGACAGATGACCTGACGACATTATCAAATGCAATCAGAGATGTAAATAACGGTGTTGCTGACTTAAAAGACGGCGTTACTCAATTAAACAATGGAGTAGCCACACTACGAGATGGTTCTAGTCAATTTAGAGACGGAATAAACGAAATAGATGGTGCATCCTCTGAAATTGTTGCAGCATCAAATTCCATTGGAGATGCACTTAAGACAATTAGTACTTCCCTTACTACTAATTCCGATGACATGGACTTGACTAAACTGTCTGAATTGCCTGCTGGTCTTTCACAGTTAGCGAATGGCCTTACGGAAACGGCAAATGGGTTATCAACTCTACAGGAGAGCTACTCTCAAGCATATCTTGCATTAGATGACGCCATCGAAGGAATTCCTGCTGGGCAGCTTACCGAGGAAGAGATAGCTGGCTTGTATACGAGTGGTGCTGATTCTGATGTGCTTGATAGATTGGTTGCATTTTATTCAGCTGCACAAAAAGTGAAAGGAACATATTCCGTTGCAAAAAAAGCCTTTGATGCAGTTGAACCATCCTTGAACCAAGCTAGTGGAGCTTTGAAGGAGATGAGCGGAACACTGACTTCTATCGCAAATGATCTTTCGGCTTCTCTTGAAGAGATGGATGTTAGTGCGCTAGGAGAATTACAGAATGGCTTGGCAACATTGGCCACAAATTACGGAGAGTTTCATACTGGATTAGTTGACTATACAGAAGGAGTAAGCCAATTATCTGCTTCATATAACAAGCTGCATACAGGAATTACTGAACTGTCAAATGGAACAGGCGAATTAGCAAATGGAGTTGGCAAACTCCACAACGGAACGGATGAATTATATCAAGAAACCAAAGACTTACCAGATCAAATGCAAGAGGAAATCAATCAGATGATCCAGGAATATGATAAATCTGATTTTAAACCAGTTTCGTTTGTTTCCTCTAAAAATGAAAAAGTCTACTCCGTACAATTCGTTATAAAGACAGAAAGCATCCAAAAAGAAGAACAAGAAATGGAGCAAGAAGAACCCGTAAAAGAAAAAGGATTTTGGGATCTGCTGTTAGGGTTATTTTAAATGAGAACAGTGAACCCTCTTTGTAATATAGAGGGTTCTCTGAATTTTAGGATATTTATAAAAGTCTGTACTTAGGATGGTTCGTTGTTGATTGCAATGGAAGAAAATGCAGCCGAAAGCCCTAACAAAATACTTGAGGTTAAACTGGTTATTGAAGAAGGAGATACAGTTGCCGTTCACTCCCATGTGAAGCAGAGTCCAGAAGATCTTGGAGGGGCGGTTGTACATATCTTTCGTTTCCAAGACAGCAAAATAGTTGAATTGTGGGATGTTGGTCAACCAATACCAGAGGATTGCCTTAATGAGAAAGGCATGTTTTAACGTACTAAAGAGATTCCTTGATAAAAATGCAAAAACAATTGTAAATTTTTCCCCTATGTATATTTAGAATTCAATTAAGGAAAGGACATTATAAAAAGGCTGCCATTTTGTTTTCACTGACTTTCTAGGGCAGCCTTCCGCTTTCTTCATAATTAATATGGATTAGCTTCGTGGCTTTTCTCCACAGCATCATTTGTTGCTTCGTTCGCAGCTAGTGAACCTTGACCAAATTTCGATTGACCTGCTTCACGGCCTGGAACTTTGCTTTCTTTCTCCATTTTTTGTAGTTCCTGCATTTTCTTTTCGATTCCTTCTTTCACACGGCGACCATAATCATCATCGGCTTTAGTGAAATGCTCAAGCATGGCATCTTGAATACGTTTATCACATACCGAAAGTGCGTCGGATAGGTTTTTAATTAATTCATCGCGCTCCCAATCTTCAAAGCTACGGTATGTGTGGCCTGCTTGACCGTAGTTGTTCGGGCGATCAATTGGTGCGCTCATAGCTGCCGCATTATACACTGGTTGGTGTGGTGCACGCCCCTTTGCACTTGCTTCCTGTAAGCCACCGAGCATTGATGGTTCATAGTTTATATGTGGATTATCTCCAAACTCTTTCTGGTCACGAATATCCATTTGACCGCGCTCCTGATTTGTGCGAACAGGTGATTTTGGAGCGTTCACTGGTATTTTCAGATAGTTCGCACCTACACGGTATCGCTGTGTATCGGAGTATGAGAATGTACGACCTTGCAGCATTTTATCATCTGAGAAGTCCATTCCATCAACAAGAACCCCTGTACCAAAGGCAGCTTGCTCAATCTCAGCATGAAAATCAACCGGATTGCGATCAAGGACCATACGACCTACTGGCAGCCATGGAAACTTATCCTCCGGCCAAAGTTTCGTATCATCGAGCGGATCAAAATCAAGTTCTGGATGGTAATCATCCTCCATAATCTGTACAAAGAGCTCCCATTCTGGATAATCTCCACGTTCAATCGCTTCATATAAGTCCTGTGTCGCATGCCCGACGTTCTTTGCTTGAATAGCGTCTGCCTCTTCTTGTGTTAAATTACGAATTCCTTGTTTTGGCTCCAAGTGATACTTCACCAGTACAGCCTCGCCTTTGTCATTTACCCATTTATATGTATTTACACCGGAACCCTGCATATGGCGGTATGTAGCAGGAATCCCCCATGGAGAAAAGAGGAATGTAATCATATGAGTTGCCTCAGGGGTACATGAAACGAAGTCAAACATCCGCTCCGGATTTGGCACGTTTGAAGCTGGGTCTGCTTTAAACGCGTGAATCATATCAGGGAACTTCATCGCATCGCGGATAAAGAAAATCTTCAGGTTGTTCCCAACTAGATCCCAGTTGCCATCTTCCGTATACATTTTTACCGCAAAGCCGCGTGGGTCTCGTGCTGTTTCTGGTGAATCCTTTGCCCCAGCCACTGTAGAGAAACGCACCATTAATGGAGTTTGCTTCCCAGCACCGGAAAAAACTTTTGCGCGAGTATACTTTTCTACTGGTTCATCTCCAACTTTTCCGTATGTTTCAAAATATCCAAATGCTCCTGATCCTCGTGCGTGTACCACACGCTCTGGTACCTCTTCCCGATCAAAATGGGAAATCTTTTCAATGAAATGATAATTCTCAAGTGTCGCTGGACCACGACCGCCAATTGTACGAATGTTTTGGTTATCCGTCACAGGATGACCTTGGCGTGTGGTCAACGGCTCACGTTTAACTTCTTGTTCATTTGAAGTATTCATATCATTGTTCTCTGCCATAAATGCCCACCCCTTAAAATTAGTTACCATTATATCTTGGTTTCTTATTGTAAAATTTATACAATAGTCAAGGGGTATTTTTAGGAAGGATCATTCAAGAAGATTTTATAGTAACATTCCTGAAAAAATCACTCGAATTGTTGCCGTCTTAATCTTTGTACAAGTCTTGGAAATATTCTTTAATTTTAAAATTCCTTGCACTCTTTGGACTCTTCCAGATTTAAAAGGGGGAGAAAATACATTCAATAAAATAAGGAAATCAATAATTTGAACCAAACGTTGACTACATTAACTTAACCTATGAGAACTTGAAAGCACTACAACTTTCTTAAGGTACAAGACCCATTGAAAAGAAAACACGAAATTGTCGGAAAAAGGTTGTAGTGACCAAATTAAAAGTAGAAGTCCCAGTGTGATGGGATTTCTACGGGTTTATGACAGTCGTTTCAACATTTGATGATCTGTCATTTCATAGCCCATCTTTTCATAAAGTGCTATGGCTCGTTGATTATGTGCGAAAACATGCAAGCGTATTTGTTTGATACTTTCAGACTTTGCATACTCGTCAAGAGCTGCCATCGTTGCAGATCCAAGCCCCTTTCCACGTTCACTATCATAAAGCTCTATATCATAAATAAAGGCTTGCTTTTCCTCATTACTTGACTGGATATGCAACCAAAGAATCCCTATTGGTTTTTCATCGTGTAGAACAGAGAAAAGAACATGTTCTTTAGTTGCTAAACCGTCCGGCAGTAATTGCTCGAATTGTTCTCGTGCCTTTTGTTTTGCATCATCTTCTTTCCAATTGCCCGCTTTAACATGTTCATTTGCATACTCTTTCAGTGAGTAATTATAATATTGGTTAAATGTTTCTTCATTCATTGGTATCAATTTTATAAGCATTAAAAATCTCCTTCAATACATTTTCGCTAACTTTATTATTCTATTTGTATTCAGAAAACCCCTTCCCTTATTCCACATAACCGCTCTATTTCTGAATAAATGACAAATTTTAAAATTTCTGGCTGTAAATAAAGCCCTACTTCGATTCTAAGCTATAAGTCTATTATAAGTTCTATTGGATAGATGCAATAGCACAAACATACTTAGCCAACTCCAATACCAATCCCAGTTTAAGTACTGAATGTTATCAGTATATAACTCTAAGATTACTTCACCTATTGTTAATAATGAAACGATAACACTCGTATATGTAAGCACTTGCAGAAATGAACGTTCCTTTGGATAATATATATTGAATAAAGCGCTTATTACAGGAAAGATAAAATACTCAAATGTAAAACTAGAAGAAGTAGCGTACTCAAAGAATCGAATAGGATAACTTACGAGTTTCAATTCAGTTACAATAAACCCAAGTGGCCATGTAAATACTTGCATAACTAGTATACTTATAAATGCTTCTCGTCTTTTTGATTTAGGGACACAAAAAAGTAACATTATCCCTACGATCCAAGCTAATATTTCTATTATTGTTTCTAACATAGTAATCCCACCTTTATTTCTCACAAGTTTTCAAAGGTGTATAATATCTAGCTGATTAAAGAATAGTATGAATTTTACATAAACTCCTAATAAGAGTACAATATACTCATTCTTTTGTCTACATAATTCGACATTTAATATTATTCAATCAATAATATATTTTGTATTAAACAATGAAGAGGTAGTATTACTCCGTCCCCTTTCATGCTAAGAAAAGCGCAGGGCGCGCGGAGCTAGACACTAAAACTAGGTACAAGCTTTTATGCTTACTTATTTTATCAAAAAAAGAGACTTACGCTTCGTAAGCTTCTTCTACTATCTATACATTTACCTTACTAACTGGCTCAATCCTCTCATCAAGCTTCACCCAAAGCGAAGACATTGCTATTTCACGGTCGAGATAGATAAATACAAAGGAGATTAGACAGGGTTTGAGCTCCTGCATTTACCCTGGTTACAAGAAAACAATGGGATGGGATGGGATGGGAGATGAAACTTGTCCCCTCCTAATCCCATACTGTCATCCATTTTCTCGCCATTCCAGCCGTTCCTTCTCTTCTATTTGTTTTTCGAGCGTATCATCCCAGCGCCCGTGCCATGTATTCCAGACGCGCGCGTAGAAAATGTCCTGTTCTTTATTGTAGATTTGAAATTCTAGGCATGGAACTTGTTCAACCTTCTGTTGGTCGAAGCTAAATACAACCGCCACTACTGTTTGGAAGCCGTTTTCCTCCAACCCGTTTTCTCTCTCGGCGAGAACTTGCAAAATTCGGTCCGCATTGATAAGGTCCTGATTATTTGCATATCGAAAAAGCGGCAATTCTTCGTTGGTTTTAGGCAAAGATTCGGTCATCTCTGGCCAAAACTTATCATGAACTGGGCTGTATGAAAGCACTGTCGACTCTTCTTCCAATTCCTCTACAATGATTCCTGTCTTTAGCTGCTCATGCCCTTTCGATGTTAGCTTGTAGCTTACTTTTTCCAGTCGAATCAAGCCCATTCGCTGCATTTTTTTTAGTAAATCTGCAATGAAAAGCTCTTCTACCAGCAACAGTTCGGACAAATTGGCTGCTCGCCGGATTTCGACCTGCTCAAAAGTGAGCAGCATCATTTTCATGAGAATGTCCATTTTAGACCGCTTTACCCGCTGAAATGCCACATCATATGTCATCACCGGCAAATGCCACATAGCTGACTTCTTGATTTGGATAGCTGGATTTTCAAGTAAGATCAAGCGTAAATGATTTTTTAATTTATTCATACAAGCCCACCTCTTCAAGCGTTCGCAGTCCATGTTGTTTTTTCGCGGCATTTAATACGTACGTATACATATGTCTAGTATCCCTATGTTTCGTCCGCTCAGTAAACATCTTTATACTGCCGATCAACACAAGTAGCTCTTTTGCTCTCGACAAGGCGACATTTAGCCTGCGGTAATCTTTGGCAAAGCCGATGTCATCCTGAGTATTATCGTGATTACGCACCATACTTAGCAGAATCACATCCATTTCCATGCCTTGAAACTTGTCGACTGTCCCAGTGCGAATCGTTAAGTGGGGCAAGCGAAGCTCCTGATGAATCATGCGGTCGATCCTTTTCACTTGTTCACCGTAAAAACTAATTACGCCAATGCTTTTTTTCTCATCGACTTCCATTCTTCCAGCTTGCTTCGCCTGTGCCGCCGCTTCATCCAATTCCTTCAGCAATGCACCGATCCTCTTCAATTCAGCCGGGTTATACAGGCTTTTCCCGCCTTTCATTCTTTCTTCGAAAAACGCAGGCTCGTTGGGCATATCCAGCCATAGTAGATGATTGTTCCGCTGTATGAGCGGTGATACAAGCATGTGATCCCGTTCCAAATCAGAGTCGGTCAAGCCACATTGGAGTCGTTCGTTTTCTTGCTCATAAAACTGGGTAATGGTTGCCATAATGTTTTCATGCATCCGATATTGGATGGCAAGCATCGTTTTATTCGTTTTCGGCAGGTTTTTAAACAACCGTTCAAACAGGGACTCATTTAACAGCTGTTTCAATTCAGCTTTACCTTCAAAGTTTTCACTTTCTTCCGCCATTTCCTGTAGCGTTTCTTCTAGTGTATCGTTTCCTAAAAGAGGTGGCAGCTGGTGATGATCGCCAACTAAAATGATTTTTTTCCCTTTTAGCATCGGTAAAAGCAGCTCTGGCGGGGTTGCTTTTGATACTTCATCAATGATGACAACATCAAAAACAGGGAAATTTTCGATAAAATCTTTGCGTGCGGATGCCACACACGTTGTTCCAATTACATTTGAATGCTTTACATAAAGCTTTCTGATTTCATTTAGGTCATGATCATTTGCTTCTTCTAGCAAGGAAAGCCACATCCCCTGGATGGACTGGAATAACGGAAGTTTCTGCTTTTCCTGTTTTAATGACTCTCGTGTAAAAGAAATACTTGCTAATTTACGTAATACCCTTTCGTGTTCCACTTGCGGTTCTGTAGACATGATTTCATGTAAAGCTGCCAATTCTACTTCCTTTTCTTCGAGCATACTGTACAGTTGTTCGAGGCGGGATTCGATTTGTGTTCGGTTCTGTTTTGCTTCTTGTAGCTGAAGTGCTTCTTTTGCTCTTTTCTGACGATTCATTTCAACCTGAAGCGTAGCTTGCTCATATTGATCTTTCATATTCTGCAGTTCAAGCGCTTTTGCTTCTTTTTGAGTAAGCATTTCTTTTACGTTTGGAATGATTTCTGCGGATGCCATCATTTGCTTATGCTTGTTTTGTAGAAAAGTAAGCTTGGTGCTTTCCTCGTCCATTGAGCGCTGCAACTTTTGGTGCACCAAATTGTTTTTATGCTGCATGTTCTGAAACTGCCGGGTAAGTTCTTGCTTCAATAGCTGAATTGCTTCTTGCGCCATTTTTATATACACATTATACGGCTTTAACCGTTCCGCCTTTTTCCATACGAAGTGTCTCCTACCATATAATCCTTCAAGAAATGTTAGAAGTGTCTGCGGATAGATTATTGGTTTGCCTTTTAATTCACTTCTTAGTTTGTCTAAAAACTGATCAATTTCCACAGCGGTAGTAGAAACGGAAGTCACATTTTTCATTCGCTGCTGCAGCTGGCCTGCTGACATGTTCTGTCGCTCCAAAAGCTGTTCAACAAAGAAAATAGCCCGGTTTAATTTGTCGTTATATTCTTTCAATTTAATCAACTGGCTTTTTTCTCCGCGGAGTTCATCGAGCTCTTCGATTAACTGCTGAACTCGTAAAGATCGTTTCATATTTTGTTCCAGAATGATCCATTTTAAGTTGTCCATTTTTTTTGCAGCTGTTATTCTTATCGTTAAGGCATCTATTTGCTTCGTTACCTCAGCCGATTTTTTACATTCTGCATAAAATTGCTCCATGGTTTGCTTTTTTTCATTAATCTCGTTATCAAGCTCCTGAAAGGCAACGCTATTTTGCAGTCGCAGAATCTCTTGCTGGGTAGCATCCCACTCTTTTTGAATCACGTCACTGTCAGGCTCACCAGCTAGAAACGTTTCGTCTTTTTCAATGATGTCATTCAACTGACGTAGTGACTGCCAGGTTTCCTGGAAATGTCGCTGTACTAATTGCTGCTCCTGTTTTGCACCGTGCACGTTCTTTTTATACTTATCGATGGTAGACTGAAGTTCGTTAAACTGCTGTTCTGCTTTCTTTTTCGCTTTAAGATCAGCCTCCACTCGTGCAAGCACTTGCTGGAGTCGCTCTTGTTCCTGTTCATTTTCCACCCATTCCGCTTCTATTTCGATTTCTCGTTGTTTCCGAGCTTCAAATTGGGCAGAAACATCCTGTAACGTATGGTCTTTCCAATATTGCCCAACATTTTCTTCAATGAACTTTTTGCCTTCTTCTTCAATACTTTCCGTGCGTCCGACTCGAAGAATCCGGATGTCTTTATTAGCTAGCAATCGACCAAGGGCATTGTCGACCGCTAAATTTGACTGCGAAGCAACCAAAGTACGCAGCCCAGCCTTCGCATTTTGCAGGCAAATTTCTGAAATAACCGTAGTTTTTCCTGTTCCAGGTGGCCCTTGAATGACGTATAAGTCTTCAGCAGACATAGCGCCTATGACCGCTTCTTGCTGGAACTCGTTCAATCGATTGTGAAATTGCAGCGTTGCTCGCTTTTTCACTGCTTTGACTGGTGGCTTGTTTTCAAATAAAAGGCGTTCAAGCTCCCGATTTGCAGCCTGGCCATTTTCTAATTGCTTAAAGCCTTGCCGCAATCTTTTCACCTGGCTTAAAGTTGCAAAATTACTAAATACGACTTCTTTTGGATGTATGTCAAGCCGCTGCCTGCGGGCCTGTTCCTCCATAAATCTAGATAATTCCACTTCAACCGTGGAAGCAGAACGATTCGCTTTTAGAACCTTACCGATATCCTGGTCAATTCCCTTGAGCTTGACGCTCAAACCCTTGAGTGACTTCCATTCCTTTTCATTCAGCAGGCAACCCGTAATCGTTACTCGGCTGAAATCATCATTGTATATAAGCCTCATGTAGCGAGATGTCATATCAGGAATATCCGCAGACCGCTCCTGGATTTTCAAGTAGCCTTCCCAACTCGCAATACGCTTTTTCACATACATTGAACTTTCCTGCGCAACCGGCATGTTTTGAATCAAGGCCAGCAATTCAAGCGGGACAGGCTCACTACGCTGAGCGTTCAAATCAAACGTAATTTCTACAGGGCGGCGCCAATTAGACTGCAATGATGATTTCCCCGCTCTTGTCGTCACATTCGTCGCAATAAACCGATCCTGCTCTACTACACAATGCAGAACAACCACAAACCCATTGCACTTATCTGCCATTCGTACATTCGCCTTATTGTCAAATATCAATGCAACCGAAAGAATGCGATCTGCCTCCTGTGGATACTTTTCTATATAAACGTGAAACGATTTCTCCAATAACAAAAGTCGCTCATCCAACCCGAGCTCCCGAAACTTATCCTTTGCTTTATTGGTCAAAGTTATCGGACAACGATATGTCGCACTATGGTTCTTCATCATGTGTTCACCTGCTTTTATCAACACCAAAACGTTTTTGTATGGTTTTTATAAATCTATCATTCTATTTTATTTGATAATTATTGAGAATTAAATAGAAGAATTGTATTATACCATACTGTTTATGAGCTTGTGAAAAGGCACTAGAAGCGCGCATGTCCTGTGCCAATCATGGGAAGTGATGCCTCTTTTTTTCCTAACCCGACCATTCAGAATGTGTTCTTGTATTTATGGAAAAAAAGTTAGTAATCACCTCACTCACTAGTGTCTTCTAATGTTTCCACCAAAGGCTCCTTAACGGCCAGCCAACCAAACCAGAGATTAATAAGTATTAATCCACTCCAACCAAGCCATTCCCTCGTTTTTTGCTGTTTCTTTGGCATTACTAGTTGGTCTACTTCTGGCCATTGAATATGTATGTAGCCATCTGCAGTGTTTGGAAGGGTCTGTCCTTCTACACCAACCTGTAATTTAACTCCTTTTAAAGGCGCTTTTCCCATAACCTTAACATGTGCTGGAACTCTAGTTTGAATTAACTTTCCATCTTTATACACTTCCGCCCAGCCCCAAAGTGCAATGTCTGGTTCCATTTCTGGCAGATTGCTTGTCCCAGTCTTGGTATCACCAAGCATTTTCTGATTATATACAACCCCAAACCATGTCGGGTCTCTTCCATTAATTTGGTTAACCATAGGTTCGGTAATTGTTTCTTCATATTCAGATGCGTCAGTTGAAAATTTGGCCTTTACTAATATTTCATCTATATTTTGAAGCGGCGAACCTCGATCTCCCTTATTATTGACTCTGATTGAAATCATTCCATTAATAGGCTTTGTTTTTTCAAAATTATATGGATCAGGACCTGTAACAATTACCCCTTTACCTGAAGTATTGGCACTTGCTGGTAATCCGCTACCCTCCGCTGCCGCTAAGCTCTGAGTGGTTAATATAATTAATAATAAGAGTAATGAAACTCGTCTCATAATAGATTATCCCCGATTGGCATAAACCTTCTTGTGATAAATAATCCAATTAACGCGGACGATAAGGCTCCTGGAAATGCCATAAACCAAAGTTCATTGTAACCTAGGTAAGTTGGAGTATATCTTGGTAAACCTAGAGGTCCAAGATACATATTATATGTCACCCATAATAAACTAAGCAAGAAAGCTCCACTTATCAATCCCCTTATATCCAAACCAACATAACTATTCCAAACGAACAAGAAAACAAACGCAAGAATTAGCCTTTGGAGGAAGAAAGTAAATCCAGGATAATCACCGATTATAACTGTGTGTGTGATCAGACCATCGAGGAGTAGAATAATCACCGCCGTTACTAATGAAAAAAGAGCAATCTTCCTCGGTTTAATGACCTTCATAAATTCCTTTACATGAACCCGTCGTCGCCAAATCCATAATGAAAGTAAAAATCCAGCAAGATAAACAAGATAATGTACTAAATATCCAGTTGTCCATATGTCATAATGGGAAAGCCAAAAGGGCTCTTGCGGAAGACCTACAGGAGAAAGGAATTCATAATAAACCTCCAACGTTAAGGCTTGAATAGCAATCAATACTATTCCCTGCCAAATTCCAATACCTAGGATAGAAGTTCCAAGACTGATAATCATTGTAATTAAAAAAGCATCGGTAACCCAGTATGTCCAGTAAGGGTCATTTTTCCAAAATAGCCCATGACCGATTGCGGCATCCAGAAACATGGCAAGGACTCCTGTCAAGATGCCGAATTTAATTGCCCCATTAGGTGTTAAAAGCATAAGAGTCGAATAATTATTCGTTTTATCCCAGATCCTAAAAAAACATATTAACTTGAAGTCTTCTTAAGCCATTGATCCATGTAAATAACATGACCAACTGACCCTCTTGCTATTTCTTTTTCAAGAACCTTGCTTGCTTCTATTTGTCCACGTTGGATAACTTTAGAAAGTGACTTTGTTTCAAACCTTCCCACATCTACCAAATCAATATCCATTAAGATGTCTGCATGATTTTTCAGAAGTTGATCAGTTTGAGTATAGCTCGCAATGTCCATATAGCGATTTACACAAGAGATTAGGCTTGTTGGTGTTTTGTTTTGACTGTTAGAACTTAGCACTCTTATAGCTATAACATGCTTAGCTCCCATGTTTTTTACGACATCGGCGGGGTTATTATTTAGTATATAGCCATCGACTAATAATTTTTTACCAATTTCAACTGGTGAAAAAACGCCAGGTATGGCTATTGATGCACGTAATGCTTTGGCTACTTCTCCCTCATTAATGATTGTTAGTTTTCTTGAATTTAAATCTACACATACAACTGCAAAGGGAATATCTAAATCCGAAAAGTATTTCCCATCGGTTAGTTGTAGAAAAGTGTTGTAAATCCGATCACCTTTTAACCAGCCTTTACGGTTAAAGCCAACATCTAGGTGCTTTCGAATTGATAAAGATTCGAGGGCATTTACCATATGATCAGGGTGTAACCCACAGGCATAAAGACCACCAATAACGGCCCCAGCACTTGTTCCTGCAATATGGGTTATTGCAATATTATGTGAAAGTATTTCCTTTAATGCTCCGATGTGGGCGACCCCTCGTAAACAACCTCCCCCAAGTGATACTCCTGTTTCATCCACTATGGTTTCCACCTTCCCTTACAGTTGTTCTTCGCTCGTTCCTTTTATCTTTAATAAAGAAATAAAGAAAAATAATTCCGAATGATATGGCTGCAGCTATATAAAGATAAACACTATTGTTCTGGTAAAAAGCCTTAAATGCCTCATAACTTCCATTAAAATAATTTCCTACTAAAATCATCCCGTAAGACCAAGGATAAATACCAATAAATGTAAGAAGTAAGTACGGAATCAACTTCATTTTACTCATTCCTGCTACGTATGAAATGTAATTTCCAAGCCCAAACGGTCGGGACATGGCCACACTCCATGCGCCATAATGAACAAAAAGGTCCTTAGCTTTTTGTAAGCCAATTTTAGGTCGCTTTTGAAATAGCTCTCCGAGTTTACTTCCTAGAAAATAAGGAAGTAAGCTAGCCAAACAATAAACAACGCTCATCCCAGCAGCTACCCAAACAGTATTCCAATAACTAAATGGCAGGATATAGCCATATGCTAAAACAACAGCTATACCTGGAAAAGGGAGGGATGAACCTTCTAAAAACATTGCTGCAAATAGTCCAACAAGTCCGATGTCTTTTAACCAGAGCAAGATTATTTCTATCAATAAGATCTCCTCCTATTCTATTTTCAACGTTTTATTGATTAATTGATTTTTAATAAAGTTTTCTGTACGTCTTTTTCACTAGTGGCTAGAATAGATTCGATAAATAAAAAGATTTCCTCAGGATCATTAAAGTCTTGAGTATTAAGATACCGTTGTAATGAACGTTGATATTCCATCATTCTTGGCTCATTGCTCAATACCTCAAGAATCTGTTCTGCTGGGTCGATTCCCGCCTTAATTGTGAATACAAGTCCCTGTTCTTTTAAGTGCTTTAAGTTGATTTCTTCCTGTCCAGGAAGCGCGGAGTGAATAAAGATCGGCACTTTCTTTTTTATTGCCTCACTAATCGTTACCCCTCCAGGCTTTGTTATAATTGCATCTGCCAAATTGTACAGATCATTCATCTGTTTTCGAGATGAAATATAAGGAAGGGGGTGAATGTTTTTGTCATTTAGTTTGGCAATTTCATCGAATAGCTGTTTGTTGTTCCCACACAAAACATAAAATTTTAATTGTTGTTCATGTTTAGCATTTTTTAATAGCTCGTTGATTTTACCAAGACCTGCACTACCCCCAGTAAGAATAAGGGTAAATTCCCTAGCAGGTTTTTTTTGGTGGGATGTATTAGAAAAGCTTTCGTCTATAGGGATACCTGTAGTACATATTCTTCTCTCTGGTAGTGAATAATGACTCATTAAATTGGACTTCATACTGCTGTCAGAAACAAAATGGTAATCCACCATTTCTCTTCCCCACACATCATTAATGAAAAAGTCTGTATATATATTCAATGTTGGAACTTTACACGCACCCGACTTTTTTAAATTGTTTACTAAATAGGATGGGAAAGCATGGGTACAAATAATTAAATCAGGCTTTTCTTTAGTGATAATCCTTTCCATCTTATTCAGAAACAATAAATCGTAGTGTTTATAAGAACGTTGTTTCTTTGATTGATAAGCAAACTTTCTGTACATCCAAGCATAGGAATTAGGGAATCTTTGAATCCATCTTAAATAGGTTTTGGTAATCATAGATTCTATTACTGGGTTCCAACTATTCAATAAGTCTATTTTTTTGCATTCAATGTCAGTTGATCTATTAGAAACATATCCAGTTATGGCACTTGCTACTTGATGATGTCCCGAAGGCAAACTATCTAACAATGGGAATAACAAAATTTTCTTCAATTTAGAAGCACCTCTCTTTAATTTCATGCGATTAATTAAACACTATAGGGAACTTTCCCATTAATATTCACTAGGGTTTAAAGTATATAAATATCTTGCTTTTTTTGCTGACTTCTTACTATCCTGCTGTTATTATAAAGCACAAAAATTAAGAATCTCTTACTAAAAATCTTAAGATTTTATAAAGAAAACTCGCCGAGTGGCGAACCCAAAGGGCGAAGACAGAGGTGTAGTTGACCTAATGCAGTTTAGAATTTATGGATATAAATTCTAATTAGCTAAAGAAAAGCGCAGGGCGCCCGCCTACCGGCGACAAGCATAAGACGGTTCCATTAAGAAGGTGGTCGATTAAAACGTCTTTTGGTTACCGTTTTTTATTTTTTTCGGAGTTTCGGGCATCAGATTGCCCTTTTGGTTACCGTTTTTTATTTTTTTCGAAATTTCGGGCATCAGATTGCTCTTTTGGTTACCGTTTTTTATTTTTTTCGCGATTTCGGGCATCAGATTGCTCTTTTGGTTACCGTTTTTTATTTTTTTCGCGATTTCGGGCATCAGATTGCTCTTTTGGTTACCGTTTTTTATTTTTTTCGAGATTTCGGGCATCAGATTGCTCTTTTGGTTACCGTTTTTTATTTTTTTCGAGATTTCGGGCATCAGATTGCCCCTCTGATTACCGTTTTCTATTTTTTTCGAGATTTCGGGCATCAAATTGCCCTTTTGATTACCGTTTTCTATTTTTTTTGAGATTTCGGGCATCAGATTGCCCTTTTGGTTACCGTTTTTTATTTTTTTCGCGATTTCGGGCATTAGATTGCTCTTTTGGTTACCGTTTTTTATTTTTTTCGAAATTTCGGGCATCAAATTGCCTTTTTGGTTACCGTTTTTTATTTTTTTCGGAGTTTCGGGCATCAGATTGCCCTTTTGGTTACCGTTTTTTATTTTTTTCGAAGTTTCGGGCATCAGATTGCTCTTTTGGTTACCGTTTTTTATTTTTTTCGCGATTTCGGGCATCAGATTGCTCTTTTGGTTACCGTTTTTTATTTTTTTCGCGATTTCGGGCATCAGATTGCCCCTCTGATTACCGTTTTCTATTTTTTTCGAGATTTCGGGCATCAGATTGCTCTTTTGATTACCGTTTTTTATTTTTTCGGAGTTATATTTTTTTGATACTCGAACCCATTTAGAAATCACTGATAGGGGTAAATAAAAAGAGGCCCTTTCTGCAGTTTCTGCAAAAAAGACCATTTTTATAGGTTGCGCTATTTTTTAGGGTTGTTCTTCTTTTCTTCTTGTTCCCTAAACCATGTTTTCTTCTGTTGGTTCCTTGTCATTTGGTAGCCCATCTAGAGTCCACTTTTCGTCTAGAGTTGTTTGTTTACTTTCCGCCACTGTGCTCTATCTCTTTCGCTTTTATATAAATATATCCTTCTTCGACCAAGGTATATTATACCGGGAATTTTGATCTATTATGCTGTTTTTAAAGTCTAAATGGATCAACATATAAACTCTGATTGATAGTATAAGAAAAGCACAAGGCGCGCCCGGAGCTAGACACTAAAACTAGGTACAAATTTTTATACTTTCTTATCTTATAAAGAAAACTCGCCGAGTGGCGAGCCAATATTCTTTCTATTTTTCTATACGTGTTGTTTAGGTTGCATGAACGAATGGAATTTAAGCTGCTATTTTTTACCCAACATCTCCAATTTAATCTCAACCTTAAACAAATCAGCATCCACTTCAATATCTAAGGATCCCTCGTGTAAATCAATAATTGATTTGGCAATCGATAGTCCTAGACCTGAACCCTCAGTATGGCGGGATTCATCACCACGTTTAAATCGTTCGAATAGCTCGTCAATATTATTACTAAGCTCATATTTTGATATGTTTTTAAATGTTACTAGGACCTGACCATTTTCCTCATTGACATGAATGTAAGCTCTTGTGTTTTCGAGAGAATACTTTAGGATGTTTCCAATTAGGTTTTCAAAAACACGCCACATTTTTTTGCCATCAACTCGGGCGTATACAGGATTATCTGGTGTTGAAACACGAAATTGAATGGTTGATTCTTTAATTGTTTCATTATATTCAGCTAGTGCTTGATGAAGTAATTGATTGATATCAACTCTTTCCTTTACAAGCTCAACGTTCCCGCTAGCCATTTTAGATGCTTCAAACAAATCATCGATTAACACCTTTAATCGATTTGATTTTCGATCAATAATTTCTATATATGAATTACGTTCACCCTCAGATAAGTTAGGATTTTTTAAAAGCTCAGAATAGGTCATTATTGATGTTAATGGTGTACGTAGATCATGACTAACATTTGTAATTAACTCGGTTTTAAGCCTCTCACTTTTTACTTGGGCGTGTTGTGATGTTTTTACACCGTATTTCATTTTATTCAGATCCTCGGCTAAGTTAGCAAGAACAGATTTTCCGACAATCTTTAAATCAGCCTCAAATTCACCCTTGGCTAATGCCCTTGCATTACTCAGAATTTTATTAAAATAACTAATCCGTTTGAGAATAATGATGAAAAGTGGTATACCCACAATAAAAAATGCCGGAATTAAAAGAGCAAAGAAATTTTCGTCAACCCCAAGGAGGCCAGTTACTAGACCAAACAAAAAGACTATCGTCAAAATCAAGAAAACTTGTGTTCCGACCCTTCTATTTTGAAACGCATTTCTAATCAAGTTTAAAAACCTTGCAAATAAAGAGTGTTTCCAGTCTTCTCGGATCGAACCGACATCTTTTAGTCTTCGGTATAAATAAGCACCCTGTACGATGGTTATTCCAAAAATAATAGTAATAGTTATAAGATGATAGAAAATGATCTCTATCATTCCTGTTATCTGATTACTGTAAAATAAATAGGGTTTTTCAAAAGATAATGCTAGTGTTAGAATGGCAGATACCGCAAAAAGAAACAATGCAACATCAATTGGAACTTTATTATATAGATTCTTCCATATTTCAGGAACAATTCTACGTAGGATGCTTTTCCTCTTTTCAATAATTATCGCAAGTAGCAAAGCGAGGATAGCTCCAGCTGTGTAAATCCAAAACAATGTTCGTTGAACTTGAAAGTCACGATATTCTAACATAATAAAATTAGAGTTCGGAATGTTTTTCGATATCCCAATCTCTCCTTCGTAAAAGGCATTCGAACTTTGTCTTACTCTATTCGATATTTCTTCATCATTGCTCCATACTAATGGTCGATCATTCATTAGAGGATATGTTTGATTATTTGCTGGGTAGCTACTGATGTAATGTGTATTTTCTTCATTAATAATTTCTTTGGCTTCCAGGTTAGTGTAAACTTGAGCAGATTGTGTGTTTTTTAGGTAATAAAAAAATGCAGATTTATACTTTTCATATTCCGCACGATGACTTTCTACCTCTTGATAGTACTCCTCCCATTTTTCTTGTTTTCCTAATAATATTTGCTCTGTAACATACTCATCATTTTCAAAAATCGTTGTGATTTCTTCAATTTTTTTATCTCTTTCTTCAATTAAAGTATCAATAGCCTTTTGGTCTTTTTCGTTTTGTGCTTCCTGAATTCTTGATTCGTATTGCAATTCTATACTGCTTTTCTGTTCAGAAAAATCACCAAAACGGCTTCGATATTCCTCTATTTCATCCTTTGTTACAGTGAGAGACTTTGTTAAGTCTTCTTTCGATTGATAGGAAATTTCAAATGCATCAATATAACTCAATAATCTCTCTACATGATTTTCAAATTTTCTTGTCTCAAAATAGCTACGTTTTGTAAAATCATTATCATCGAACAATGCTGTGAAAACACCACTGACTCCGTACGTAAACAAAATTAGCCATGCTAAAATACCAATTCTACTTTTCCATTTTGTATCCAATTCCCCATACCACCTTCAAAAATCTAGGATTCTTACGATCAATTTCGATTTTTTCGCGAATTCCACGAATATGCACTGCTACTGTATTTTCTGAATTGTAGCAAGGCTCATTCCAAACCCTTTCGTATATTTCAGAAATAGAAAACACACGACCAGCATTTACCATCAGCAATTCTACAATTTTATATTCGGTAGGTGTTAACTTTACGGGCTCACCATATAACGTAACTTCCTTTGCAGCCTGGTCGATTGTAAGTCCGTTCAAATCAATTGTTTTATTTAACCCTTCAAACGGTCCTAAAGTAACATACCTTCTTAGCTGTGATTTTACCCTTGCAATGAGTTCCAATGGGTTAAAAGGCTTTGTTACGTAATCATCCGCACCAATCTGTAAACCTAAAATCTTATCCGTATCTTCACTTTTCGCACTTAAAATAATGATCGGTATACTCCTCTGTTCACGTATTTTAAACGTTGCGGCTATCCCATCCATTCTTGGCATCATAATATCCAAGAGTATCAGATGAACCTCATGCTTATTTAAACACTCAAGTGCTTCAACACCATCCTGCGCTTTTATTACTTTCATACCTTCATTTTTTAAATAGATTTCAATCCCATCACGAATATCTTTGTCATCATCTACAACCAACACTACATACTGATTCATCAAAAACTCCTCCTTTCCAACATGAAATCACTTGTTAGGAATGTTCTTAGTATAAACAATAGTTCTTAAGTAAATAGTAGGGGAAAAATGAAGAATTTCTTAAGATTTTTAAAATTTACTTACCACGTCTTATACGAAAACAAACATACATACTATTAGGATTCTAGATAGATCAATTTCCTCTTTAAGGACTGCCGTTTCTCTGATGGTTCACACTCTATTTCATTGTTGCTTCAATCTTCATATTACCATCTTTACTTTTTATCAACACTCAAACTTTTTCGACTGTTATACCACAACTTTCATATGTATTATAACAGGAGATTGGAATACAGATTCTTTTTTTCTCTAAAATGTATGCACACCCCCACCTAAAATAAATGCTTCATTAATTTTACCTTTAAAATGATTACTCTGTTGTATTTCATTTTCTATCCTGTTACAATCAAATTATGATTTATTGGAAAATTTATAATTTTCCAATCTATTAGTCTACCTACATTTTCGTTATTGATTGGAGGAATCTTTTTGACACAATTACCTAAAGTGAATGAATTAGGATTTTTTGAAATTCGCTTGGAATCTATTGGTGGATTGGGAGCCAATTTAGCAGGAAAAATGCTTTCTGAAGATGGAGTTGTTGGAAATGGACTTAATGGAATCGGGTTCTCATCTTACGGCTCTGAAAAAAAGGGTTCACCTGTAAAAGCGCATATTCGCTTTTGTGAACCTGACACAAACATACGAGATACCACACCTATAGAACGCCCTCACGTTGTTGGAATATTCCATGATGCCTTATTTAAAACAATCAATTGTACAAGTGGTATTTTTAGTGATAGCACCGTGTTAGTCAACTCAAAGAAATCACCTGAAAAGCTTAAGGATCTAATGGACATTCAAGGCGGAATTGTCGCTGTTATTGATGCAACAGAAATCGCCTTAGAAGAGCAAACAAAAGTAAATACTGCGATGCTAGGTGCGCTTTATCGGATACTAGATTTCTTGGACCCTGAGTCAATGAAGGCTACGATTAGACGCACGTTTGAGAATAAGTATCCACATTTAGTGGAGCCAAATATTCGTACGTTTGACCGTGGCTATCATGAAGTAGAGTTCAAGATCTTCACCCCCAACAAAGATGCAGACCTTACACCTTTTGTAAGAGCTGAAGCTGCTCTTGGCTATGAAAATCAACCAATGGGTGGAACGATCACAAATCCTGGAAATAGTTTTTTAAAAGATTTAAGTATTTCGCGCGCAGGCATGCTCCCTCATTTTCATGAAGAAAAGTGTATTAATTGCGCTGCCTGTGATACGGCCTGTCCTGACTTTTGTTTTGTTTGGGAAGAGAAAGAGGATAAACGGGGACGACCACAAATGTTCCTACAAGGGATTGATTACCAATATTGTAAGGGTTGTTTGAAGTGCGTTCATGCATGCCCAGTGGAAGCGCTTACAGATGAAAGAGAACATGATGATGGCTATGCGGAATCAAATCGAGTTCCCCATTTATTTGATTTAATAAAAAAGTAAGGAAAGGTGGTAAAAAAAGATGGCGGTAGACTTAACAAATGGAACAGTAAAAGGTCAAAAAGGAACGATTGAACAATCTATTGTTTTCGAGTCAGGCAATGAGATGGCTGCCTATGCAGCACACCAAATTAACTATCATGTGATGGGATATTTCCCTATTTCCCCTTCTACTGAAGTGGCCCAGTTCTTAGATGGTATGAAAGCAAAAGGAGAACATGACATTGTATTGATCCCAGCTGATGGAGAGCATGGTTCTGCTGGTATTTGTTACGGCGCTTCTACGGGTGGCGGTCGTGTGTTTAACGCTACGAGTGCGAATGGTTTCTTATATATGCTTGAGCAATTACCAGTTCAATCTGGAACCCGTTTTCCAATGGTATTGAACTTGGTAAATCGTTCTATATCTGGTCCTCTAAATATTCATGGTGATCATTCTGATTTATATTTCGCGCTAAATACTGGGTGGCCAATTTTAATGGCGCGCGATCCACAGATTGTCTATGATATGAACATTATTGCTATTAAACTAGCCGAAGATCCTGAGGTTCGGTTACCCGTTATCGTATCATTCGATGGCTATTTTACATCCCATCAAAAGAGACGTGTACAGGTTATAAAAAATAAAAAAGATGTTCATGCGTTTATTGGTGAAATGCCGACGAACTTCCCTCACGCTTTAGATCGAGAAAACCCAGTTACGATCGGTCCGTATATGAATGAGCCAGATTATATCAATAATTGCTATCAACAATCTGAAGCGATGTATAATGCTGGTATGGTTTTTGAGAGAATATCTAAAGAGTATACTGAACTGACAGGACGAGAATATCCCCTATTAGATTTATACCGAATGGATGATGCAGAAGTTGCGGTCTTTATGCTTAATTCTGCGGCTGAAGTGTGTAAGGATGTCGTCGATCGACTCCGCACTAAGGGAATTAAGGCTGGGGTTATTTCTCCCAATATGATTCGCCCATTCCCACAAAAACAACTTGCTGAGTGTTTAAAAAATGTGAAAGCGGTTACTGTCGGTGATCGCGCAGACTCATATGGGGCATATGGTGGGAATATGGCTCTAGAAGTTAGAGCAGCTTTACAAACTCATGGAAATAGTAGTACAAAAGTAATCAACCGAATTTACGGATTAGGTGGAAAAGATTTTTATGCTGATGATGCAGAACACTTTTTCCAATTAGCGACTGATGCTATTGAAAAAGATTTCGTAGAAAAACCTTTTGATTATTTTGGGCATTCTCCTGGAAAGCCTGGATTGACTCCGGAACGAGTCGTAAATCCACTGAAAAAGGAAGATTTAAATACTGGATTAATAACGGTAACTCCAAATGATGAAACCGGAGAACTCAATGTGAAGATCCCTCCTTTACGGAGCTTAACGAAAAAACCAAAACGGATTGCTTCTGGTCATGGCGCATGTCCTGGCTGTGGTATTTTTTCAGGACTTGAACTGTTCTTCAAAGGAATCGAAGGTGACATTGTGGCCTTGTTCCATACAGGTTGCGCCATGGTAGTTACGACTGGCTATCCATATAGCTCTCATAAAGCAACTTATATCCATAACCTATTCCAAAATGGTTCTGCGACTTTATCAGGACTTGTTGAAATGTTCCATGAACGTAAAAGACGTGGAGAATTCGAAGAACTTGGCTTAAGTGATGACTTTACTTTTGTCATGGTGACTGGTGACGGTGGGATGGATATTGGAATGGGACCTGCGATTGGAACAGCTTTACGGAACCATAAAATGATCATTCTTGAATACGATAATGAAGGCTATATGAATACTGGAAGTCAGCTTTCTTATTCAACACCAATGGGTCACATGACCAGTACATCTAACATTGGTGGTTTCCAAAACGGAAAACCGTTCCATCATAAAGATACAGCACAAATTATGGCTGCCACCCATATTCCTTATATCTTTACTGGAACAGAGGCCTTTGATCGAGATTTATTGAAAAAAGCAGCAAAAGCGCAGTGGTATGCTAAAAATGAAGGTTTGGTGTACGGCAAGATTTTAATTACCTGTCCACTGAATTGGAAATCAAAGGATGAATTAGGGCAAACCATTGTAGGAGCAGCTGTTGACTCCTGCTTCTTCCCTCTCTATGAAGTGGAGCGAGGGATCACAACAGTAACATATGATCCTGAAGCCAAGAACAAACGTATCGATGTTACAGGATGGCTCGAATTAATGGGGAAAACGAAGCATTTACTAAAAGAAGAAAGTGGAGAAATGCTTCAAGAGTTTCGCGATGAGGTAGAACGTCGTTGGAACCAACTGAAAGCTAAGCATGAAAGTCCATATCTCTAAGAAATACGCAGGGGTGGTGTTAGGAGCCCGAAGCTAGACACAAAAAGCTAGGTTAAAATTTCTCCCTCTAGTTGTCATTTCAAACTAGGGGGAGTTTTAAAGAAGCACATGTCTCCCAACACGTTTATGAACTGGAGATGGCGCCCAAACCACGTATGTTTTTCTTCAGCATAATGCTTTGTTGGTCTAGATTCTTCTGCTTTGTTAATTACTACAAATGTTAGGACATTCTGTATCTGCTTATCTCCTATCTTAAGCTCAACGAATGGAGGACGATAACAACCAGCATTCCCAATCCTCCAGCTATATTTATAATTTATAGTTAAGTATTATCAATATTTTAGTTTAGCGAATGGCCTTTTACGCTACCACAAGAGCGACATCCGAAGACTTTATGGCAATCGAGCAAAGCATCGAAGATATGGAATTAGCCATTAACGTTAATAATATGGACGATTATGTCTCGGCAAATTTAGATTTCCATGAAAAAATAGCCAAATCATCCTATAACCTAGTCATGTATAATCTATACCAATCTATCAATAATTTAATTGAACAGGCTCAAGTAAAAGCGGTAACTGTTCAAGGAGTCATGAACGAGTCACTGCAATTTCACAAGGATATTCTTCAGGCAATGAAACAACGAAATGCAGCACTTGCCAGCGAGTTAATGGTGAAACATATTAATAGTGTTCAAGGTTTTTTGCAAAAAAGTCAGAATGAGTGAAGAACACTTTTCTAAAGCAATGGATCAAGTCGAGAATGTTATTAATATACTTGCAGAAAAATTATAAATAATGAGCAAACTAATTATTTTTATTATTTATCTTCAACAATTAAATAGTAAGCTTTTATTGGGCCATGGACACCAACAACGAGATTCATTTCAATGTCAGCGCTATTACTTGGTCCAGATATAAAATTTATACAGGAAGGAACAATTCCTTTTTCCTCTTGCATTTGGTGAATAAAATTAGTAGCTTGTGTCATACGAGGAACAATCGTACTCTTTGGAACAATGGCTATGTAGTTGGTTGGCAGCAAACTGACTGATCTCCCTTTTCCCTTACCACTTAGTAAAACAACAGTGCCTGATTCAGCTAATGTCATATCCGAAAAGGTAATACCGATATCGGCCTTTTCAGCGATCTTTACATTTTCATCTTTGATACTGGGATCCCATTTATGAACATCGACACCTAGTGAGGATGCTCTGCCAAAATAGCTGTCCACCCCGTACTCTACAAACCGTCTATCATCCCAACTAACAATTGACTTAGCGTTCAAACTAATTACAATTTTTTCTAAGGCTTCTGGAAGAATCTCAGTTGTCACTTCTTCCACTTGTGTATGAATTTTCGTGCATTGTTCTTTTAAGATATCTACTAATTGTTCCTGACTAAATCCTTTGAACACTTCATACTGTGGTTGGTGCTTCCAGTTTGGTCTGACGACAGGTGTTGTTTTACGATTGCGACCTAGATTTTTCGCAATTTGATTTAAAAAACGATCTTTATTTTGGATGCTACCAGTTGTCATGATTTGTCGCCACCTTTCTCACGCTTTTTAAACCACTCTCTAAAGCTCTGTTTACTTGGCTCTGGAAAATCCCTAATATCAGTCCATGGTTTAATAGGTCCGGGGCCTTTCTTAATTCTACCTTCACTTGAAAATGGTCCCATCATTGTTGGTGCTGCTTTAGAACCCAAGTTATAAAGCTTTGGTGAACTTGCAGCTAAGGAGAACCCCTTCATAGCAAGCTTTTCACCAACCCCAGCTTTACCTTGCTCTTCTACAATGTTCCTGCGATGCTTTATTAAGAGATCATGAAGTGGGATTTTGACAGGACAAGCTTCCGTACATGCACCACATAAAGTGGACGCAAATGGTAACTCTTTGTATTCGTCATACCCACCGAGTAATGGTGAAAGAACTGCACCAATTGGTCCTGGATATATCGACCCATAGGAATGTCCACCAACATGGCGGTATATTGGACAAACATTGATACAAGCTGCACAACGAATGCATTGAAGCACCGATTGGAACTCTGTCCCTAAGATATTAGATCGTCCATTATCAACAATAACAAGATGGAATTCCTCAGGACCATCAACCTCTCCATTTTCTTTAGGACCTGTTAATCCAGTAATATAACTAGTTAATTTTTGTCCGACTGCACTTCGACAAAGCATGCTTACTAAAACATCGAGTTCTTCCCAAGTCGGTACGATCCTCTCCATACCCATAACCGTAATTTGCGTTTTAGGTAGGGATGTGGCAAGTCTAGCATTTCCTTCATTTGTGACAAGTGAAATTGCACCTGATTCAGCAACTGCAAAGTTACAGCCGGTGATGCCAATATCAGCTGATAAGAACTCTTCCCGTAACTGTTCTCTAGCAAACAAAGCAAGTTCTTCAGGCTTCGAAGACTTCGTATAGCCTTTCTTTTCTTTAAACGTGTCCCGGATTTGATCCTTATTTTTGTGCAACGCAGGAGCAACAATATGAGACGGAGGATCGTGATCATCTATTTGAAGGATATATTCTCCTAAATCAGACTCTATTACCTCACAGCCAGCTGCCTCCAACGCTTCATTCATACTAATTTCTTCTGTTACCATCGATTTAGATTTAATTACCTTTTTTGCTTCTTTTCGCTTGGCTATGTTGGTAATATACTCATTTGCTTCTTCCGCCGTTTGAGCGAAGAAAACATGTCCCCCTCTTTTCTTAACATTTTCAGAAAGCTGATCTAAATAGTAGTCTAAATTCTCTAATGTATGTTGACGAATTTCTTCAGCTAATAATCTCCACTCTTCCCAGTTTCCTAGTTCTTCTTGTGCATTGAGTTTTCTACCTTTCAATCCTTCCTGTGCCGACACCATTGCATTTCTCATAAACTCATTTTTAAGTCCTTTATTGACACGGTCAAAAAATTTATCCTCGCTAATCTTAATGGGCATCGTATTCACCACCTTTTGTTATTATTTGCTGTTTAATACTTGTGCAATATGCATCACTTGAATTGGTTTTCCTTGACGTTCAATTCTTCCACCAATATTCATGAGGCAACCACAATCAGCACCTATTAAAACCTCTGCCTCCGTTTCTTCGATATGTTCAATTTTTTCATTGACCATCTGCTCTGAAATCGGTACCATTTTCACTGAAAATGTCCCTCCGAAGCCACAACATGTTTCTTTATTTGGTAGACTAGTAAACTCTAATCCTTTCACATTTTCTAATAATTTCATTGGTGCATCTTTGACCCCTAATAGACGAGTCATATGACATGAGGTGTGATACGTTACTTTCTTAGAGAAAACGGCTCCAACATCCTCTTTCTTAAGTACATCTACAAGAAATTGCGTGAATTCAAACGTCTTGGTTGCTAATGTAGCTGCTTTCTCTCTCCAAATTGGGTCATCCTCAAACAAGTGAACATATTCATGGATCATAGCTCCACATGAACCTGATGGCATCACAACATAATCAGCATGTTCAAATGTGTGAATCATATGTTTGGCTACCTTTTTTGTGTCTTTATGATATCCACTGTTGTATGCTGGCTGGCCACAGCAAGTCTGATTTTCAGGAAAATCTACTTCGCAGCCATTTCGTTCTAGAATTTCAATGACGTCTTTACCGACACCTGGGTAAAAGACATCGGCTAAACACGTAATAAATAAGGATACTTTCATTTCATTCCCTCGTCTCGTAAAGGTTACTATAGTTATTAAGAAAAGCACAGGGTGCCCGGAGCTAGACACTAAGACTAAGTACAAACTTTCATACTTTCTAACCTTTTAAAAAGAAAAGCCAAAATGAGCTTTCTTCGGTAAAATAGAAGTGTTGAATCAACTATCCCGAAAGGAGTTCATTATGGCTACTTCGATTATACCAAAATCACACCTAAATAGGAACAATATAGTGGCTAGTCCCCCACTCCATTAAAACTTTATAGGACTGGAGGACAGGCTCTTCACTGAAGATTATTCCTTACTTTCTACCGAGAAAACCGTCTTTTTACCGGTTCATAATCAAATAATCTACCTTCATACACTGGTTGGAATCGTGGGTTGTTTCGGAAATCGTCAGGGGTAATGAGTGCTGGGAGTTTATCCCACAGGCGAATCCCTGATCGATGGAGAATTTCCGCAACAAACTGAGAGCAAAAGTAAGAGTTGCTGAACTCTACGGGTTCATTTAGAGAGACCCCTACTAAGCCAAGTAAGTTATATAGAAATTTGTTTTTATTTTTCTTGAAGACATTTATCACTCGCTTCATTTTTTCAACATCTCGAACGGAAACTTCTATTCTATAGATTACGCATGTTGTTTCTGGATATTTACTATAGGTGCCCTCAAAAATATCCTCCTTCACAAAACCACCATTAATAGGATTGTTTGGTTTTTTTCGGCCGAAACTATATAACTCTTGTAGATCAGAGTCGAAGGCGATTGAGGCGTGGTTATAAGGAGCCTTTGTGTATTTTTTTATCGATTTTGTAAGAAGGTACCTGTATCGGTGAGCATAATATATACACTTCGTGTCGTTTCCATTTTATTACCTCTTTTAAAAATGACATTTTTATCCTATGATTAATTATACTTGACGGATCTTAAAAATATAAATAGTAAAAGTTGGTGAGAGGTTGACTACCACACTCTGGACACAGTTAGTTATTTTTATTAGTTTACTAACGATTAGTTTATTATTTAGCATCATTAACAAGATTCAGCCCGACAAGGATTTTTCTTCCCTTTCTTTGCGAGTGAAAACATGGTGGGGAATGTTTGTTATTTTTGTTTTTGCTACATTATTTAATCCGGTCGTTTCTTTGATATCATTAATGGTGCTTTGCTTTTTTGCCCTTAAAGAATATTATTCAATGATCAAAACGAGGAAAGTTGATCGACGAGCCTTTTTGTGGGCGTATTTATCAATCCCTATACAATTTTATTGGATCTACATCGAGTGGTACGGGATGTTTATTGTTTTCATTCCGATTTATGTCTTTTTGTTCTTACCATTACCTAGAATACTGGGAAACAAAGGTACCGTCGGACTTTTACGATCAGTCAGCTCCACTCAATGGGGACTAATGCTAATGGTTTTTGGGTTAAGTCATCTAGCATACTTCCAATTTGCCTCACCAGAATATGGAGCAAATCTAGTATTGTTCTTAGTTTTATTAACACAGCTTAATGATGTTGTACATTTTTTAATTTCTCTCTATTTCGGAAAAAGAAAGGTTGTGCCCACAGCAAACCCAAATATATCTTGGGAAGGTTTTGTAGGAGCAACAATCATTACGACCATTGTAGCTTATTTTATATATCCTTACCTAACACCTTTTGATGTGAAATTTGGTATCATCTCAGGCCTACTTATTGGTTTTGGAGGCTTTTTTGGAGCCCTTACAATATCCGTATTAAAACGTGATTTATTAATTGGTGATGAAGAAAAATTAACGTCACCCAAAGAAAGTTACCTTAGCCGAGTTGATAGCCTAACCTATACTACGCCAATCTTTTTCCATGTGATTCGGTACTTTTTTGATTTTATGTAATTTTTTCAGGTGCCTGACCCCAACGCGTTAAAGCTGTAACGTACTGTGGGTCAGGTCCTTTTGTTCCCTTTGTATAGTTCGTCATCAATAATCTGTTCTAATACCTCTTTCTAACGAGCACCCTGAAGTTCTGTTTTACCTATTATAAATGTAGGAACAGCCTGTATATTGGCCTCATTGTAGACATGCTGTAATGCTTGTTGATGAGCATTTTTGTATTTCCTTGTTTCTAAAGCTTCTTTGAATTTTTCTTGATCGAGCCCTAACTTTCCCGCTAAATTTACTAAGATTTCAATTTTGCCTATATCTTGTTCTTCTTGAAAAAAGGCTGTGAACATACGATGGTTGTATTCATTCGCTTTTCCTTTTTCTAAAGATAAGAAAGTATAAAAGTTTGTACCTAGTTTTAGTGTCTAGCTCCGGGCGCCATCGGCTCTATGGTATAAGCCAATCCCTTCCCGAAGGCAAAAAACGCCTTCAGTCAGGGCTCGTCTTATGCTTGTCGCCGAAAGGTGGGCGCCCTGCGCTTTTCTTATTTGCATATTGATAACCTTCAAATGCTAAATGGGTATAAGGTTGTGGCGAAACCCTTGGCAATATTATTTTAACACCAAGTCTTTCTGCCATCGGGTAAACGTGATGTTCCCAAGTTGATTGTAGGTATTCTCCTTCTGGTTATAACGTTTTTGTTGGATATGGGCGTAACTCATAAGGCATCCACTCAATTTCAATATCCTTACCCTTTATAGCCTCTTAAAGCGGAACCTCCGTAACTACATTACAAGGACACGGATACTCAAGTGTCCCAATGCTCGGTTTTGATCAAGAAAAAGTAAAAGAAATATTAGGTCTTCCCGAACATGTTAAATTTGCAGCAATGGTACCTTTCGGTATTGCTGATACTGAAGGCTATGAGCATCACCGCTTTAAATTAGACAAAATCGTTTCTTATCATTAAAAAGTAAGAAGTAGCCTCAGATTCGAGGCTACTTCTTAGGATTGTTGACATTTCCCATGAGTGTATAAACTCATGCTGTATTCAAACTCACTTTAAATCGGAAATTTACGATAAGATTGTCAAAATCCAATAATCGCCAAAAGTCATACTCATATTTTCTAACACATACCACCTGGCCCACACGCCATTCCAGTTTCAATCTTTAGGATAAGTTTTTCTTTGTCCTGTGGTTCTGGCTCACTACCTACTCTTTTTTGACTACCTTTGTACTCGTTATTTATTGTCTGACCCTCTAATTTTCCTAATACGGCGCCTTGTTTTGGGTCATTATCAAATGTTTTATTTCTAGTATTTGCAATCGCCATTTTTATCTTCTCCCCTTTTGGTTTTTGTGTTCTAGCTTTATCTCGTTTTCTTTCTTTATTGTAAAAGAAGAATCTTTATTTTCTTCTTTTTCGTTTACACATTCTAATTGTAATGATAACTCCTTAAACCAATTTTCATCTTTTATTAAAAGTGCCACATCTATTAAGTTTAAGATCGCCTCTCTTGAATAGGTAATCGTTGTTCCTAATCTTTCTATTTTTGATTCGATCACGGAAATCGTCTTCCCTTCTAGACCTTCATTATCACTTTTCACAACTCTCACTTTAACACTCCTAGAAAACGGCTCATAACTATCAATAAATCCGTGAAATAATTCTCCATTCTTCCATTTTCCTTTAATCCATGCTCCAACTTTATGATTTCCCAACTGTTCCACTACCCTCACCGCCTAAAAGCGTTATAATGTTAAATAAATAATTACGAGTTATGATGTCAAATGAATAACTAACAATGACACTCGTTGTTGTGTACTTGTCCAGTGTTATCTTTACGTTTATTTTTAAATTTTGTGATATAGTCGTCCATTTTTGAAGTAGTTCGATCATTTCGCCCTAGCATATTTGATAGTTCTTTAGTAATGCGAAACGCAAGCCCAACATCTTGCTTAATCATTTTATGGAAATTATCATTGTTAATTACCACTATTTCAACATCTGTTAACGCTTCGGCATAAATATTCTTTGAATAAAAGATTGAACGGTCTCCAAAGAATTGTCCCTTGTTAACGACCTGAGAAGTTCCTTTTTGAATATTAACTATTTTAACGCAACCTTTCATCAAATAAAAAGCTGATATTGTAGGCTTGTCAGGAGAGTAGATAATCTGTTTTTGCCCTATTTGCATTGTATTGCCATATTTGCTAAGGTCTAGATTATCGTCAACTTCTTGAGTGTTTTTTGATATTAAAGCATTCATTTCATTCACTCCTAACTGTAATGATTTATTTTACATTTTAATTAAGTAATTGGAAAATGAAAAGCATTTTGCTCATTGCTCCTGTTTGACTTGTTTGATTATGTCTTTAATTGTATATTGGTTTAAAAAAATCCCTAGGTGCTGTTCACCTTCGGAAAATATCGAGGTTAGGACACTTTTCATACTTGAACCCACAATGCATTCTGAATTCGCTTTTGGACATTTAGGTAGCAGTGATCCTTCCGATGTCAGTTTATATAACTCCCAAAGTGTAACGTCAGCAGGATCTTTTACAAACACAAAGCCCCCGCCAGTTCCTTCTTTAGACTGAATTAACCCTTGTCTCTTTAATAAACCTAATACTTTACGGATTCTTACTGGGTGTACACAAGCACTCTTTGCAATGGCATCACTTGAACACATTCGATCTGGAAGCAGTGACAAAAGAGTTAAACTGTGAACTGCTAATGTGAAATCACTATTCAAATTACAACCTCCAATTTTGTCACTACCTAAATAGAACCTGCAGCGCTTATACTGTAATAATAAATGTTACAGTCAAAAAAGTCAAATACAGGACGAAGGAAATGTCCTATGTCCCAATAGACTATCATTTTGTTTTATCTATTTTCATTTTATTAAATTGACTTGATTTCAGTAGACCACGGCCTTCAAGTCGTAATATCGCTCTTTTAATTGTACTGATTGAAAAGAATGGGAATTGCTCTCCCAATTGATCGCATGTAAAATAGACCCATTTCTCATCCAACCGAATGTTAGTACTTCTTTGTAACCAATAATGCAACTGCTGTAAAATAATGCTTTCATTTAAGCCAATTGCAGTAGCTAATGACGGAATATTTAACAATGGTCTCTCATCAAAATAAGGTTACTATTCATTTCATTTTCCACCTTTCATAAATATAAAATAAACACCTTCATCATAGTTATCGAAAGAAGGTGTTAAAATGGTGGCATGAAATTTTATTTTTTTCTTTTGTACAAAGCTATTAATTCTCAGATCAAAAGATCAAATGAGCTAATTCCTCAGGAGAATAGTTTCCTTTTATCCCTGATTTGGTATTAAAATAGTCATAGATTTCTTCGTTTGAATAATCCTTTTTTAATCCAGTAATAATGGTGGCTAAGTATGCATGGGAAGGCTTACTCAACTCTACTTCATTCATATCCCATGGGGCTGTAAACGTAAAAATCTGGTAACCTTTGCTTTCGCCAAGATATAGAATATTTCCGTACCAGGAATTGCTTCGAAGTATTTGGGACCCTTTTTCTTTTATATCATTTAAGTTTATTTCAAATTCAATTCCACTGTTTTCCTGCTTTACAACGTCGAAGAATTGTTCTGCTGTTATTAAATATTTCTTACTTAATGTGATATCTTTACTTTTTTGCTGTCCGATAAATGCGACACCCCCGGAGTCCCATCTTGCAGCCTTTTTTGCAAAGTAGAGTTGGTGATTAATAATAAATGTACTCTCATCAATTGGAAGGGAGTCATCTCTACATCCTACCTCAATTTCCGATGAGCCAAACGGCTGTCCTCCTTGTACATAGCATAAAAATCGATCAACATTTATATTTGAACCATAGCTTGCATACCACACATAATCATTCTTCTCTCCCATTTTTCCACCTCTTTTTTGTGTCTGGCAATATTGCTTACGTTTTTACCGTTTGCCTAATTTCACTTTAAACGGTTTACAGGTATTTACTACACTCTCGAAAGCTTTATTTAGCAAGGGTATTTTCACTGGTAAATTGTCGTACCGACTCTGGATTTGTTTTAGAGTATTCTCTTAAGGCCCATCCAATTGCCTTTTGGATAAAGAATTCCTTACTGTTTGCGTTTGTTAAAATATAGCGGTATAACCTTGTTTGGTCCGTCTCCGCCTTATATCTAAGTTAAACGCCAACAGGATTTATAAACCTTAATCAAACAAGATTTCAGACTCATTCATTTTATAAACTGATTAGGGATTATTTCGAATTGTAGTTAACATAATATTTTTATTGTTAACCGTTGTTCTTTTTAAATAACTTAATTTATTTTCGTGGTAAAATTTTTTAGCAATAAATTACTCATAGTAATCCCAATCGATTTCATCATTTTCAACCAGTGATTCAATGGTCTTTAAATGAACTGTCTTATTGACTATTTCATACTCATTGACATAGTAATCATCCAACTCCAAGCTTATACTACTAGTTTCTAAAAAATTCTCCTTAACTTCATTTGTTGTTAGGATTCTAACAGAATAGTCTCTTCCTGTCTGACGGGCATCGACATCTCTTTTTAGTTCCATATCTGAAAAATCTTGCAATATACGTTTAATAATCTCCTCATCTTCTATTTTCACACGCGCTACCCTCACTGGTAAACCACCAGATTCAGACACATCATTAATCGTTATCGAAATACTTTCAACAATACTTTCTTCATTGAGCTGGTCTGAAACTAACTTTTGAAAAGTTGTATATTGCATTTGGTCCACAATAAAGAGGGTTCCAAAAATCACTATAATCACAGAAGCAATCAGTGTACTTCTTTTCTTGAAAAATAAGCTCATAAAAAATGTAAGAAATCCGATTAAGACTGCGATGAGTAAAAAATTAGCAAATAGCATTAAGACGTTAAAGAAGATGTTCATTAAGCTAACCTCCATCTTGAGTTTAGTTTAAGTGAAATATTCATAATCTTCGTATTCATTTTAACATATTTTCCCTTGTTTCTGTTAAAATAAGACGTTGTTTTAAGGGTTATACCGTCATAATCACATACAAAACAAAAAATCGAGTATAAAACCATGTGCGGTTCTCATACTCGATTTCATATGATATTTAAATTGTAGATTGGCAGTCATTTAAAAATTATTTGTTATAGAAATAGCCCGTAAAACCACGCGGGCTTGCCCCGTCGATGTAAGGGCTTCGCTCAAGGGTAGTCTTCGGACTGCCCTATTTGAGCGACTTTCTTTCAAAATATGTATTGAGAACATACATTCCTGTGTGGTAAAATTCACATATAGAGTTTTGATTTTAAGATTTTAAGGTGAAAAATGAGCGAATACAATAGATTAAATCATTGTAAATTCCTTATCCAATACCATATTATATGGTGTCCAAAGTTTAGATTTAATGTGTTAAAAGGGAACGTAGAATCAGAGTTGAAACAAATCCTTTGGATTATTAGCACTCAATATGAATTTGAAATTAAAGAAATAGAAATAATGCCCGACCATATTCATTTATTTATATCAACCAAGCCAACAATTGCACCTACGGACGTAGTCCGTATCCTTAAAAGTATTTCTGCTAGAGAATTATTTAAGAAGTTCCCTAAATTAAAAGAATTCTACAACA
>NZ_JARFVC010000012.1 GCF_029193815.1 Cytobacillus sp. S13-E01 | reverse complement strand
GAACTACAATCGCTGTATTGGTTAAAATCACTGGTTCTGAGCCATCGACCCGTTTTCCAAACCGAATTCAAATTGTCCATTGGGAAGCAGCTCAACTAGATAAAAAGTCATACGCCGAAATCGATTCTTCTTTATCATTCGATTTAAGTTTAATACCGAACACATATCGTGGGGAATTACAAGAATTAGATTTTAATAGAGTTCTGACTGCTTATTTGGCACTAAGAACGGGTGGATCCAAAACAACAAGTTAAATCTAAAATAAAAATACATAAGTTGCTAAAATAGCCCAAAGCCCTCAATGGAGGGCCATTTTTCTTTCTATGCACTTGCTTCAAACTCCAGATGGACACTTTAGCCCATATCGTAATATTATCAATAAAATGGGACAGGGTACCTGTCCCCCCGTCCCATTTATAAGTTAAATGGAAATGATTAGGTAAACATGAGATCCGTCCCCGTGTTTCCTTTATCCTATTCTTTATACTTACCAGCTAAGTAATCAAGCGTACTCTGATCTAAATCTATTTGTTTATTCAACGTATCAATCAGCTCTTGTGCTTTTTCTTCAGACAATGCATACAGAGTGTCTCCCGGGCGCGGACGTATATCAAGCCCGACATCGGAGAATTTCACCCCTGGTTTTGGGTTAATTACCCACTCAAGGTCTACAGAATACGGCCATCTTCCTTCCGTTACATTCATTTCACTTACGACCTTAGTCAATCCAATAATTTTCTTCTCTGGTGAGGTAACGTATAAAAACATATATTGTCCAGGTTTAAGTTCCTGCGCTATTTTTTTTCGGTTTTTCGGAAAACCAGCGGTCGGGTTATTAATGTAATTAAATATACCTGGATAGACCAGTTTTATCATAAATTCGTCGGTAGCATTCCGCTTCCAAATTAGGTTTGCATCCTTTTCCCCGGTAATCGTAAGCATTTGTTTCTGTAATCGGAGAACCTGCTCGGTTAATTTTTCCACTTTATGTTCTAATTGTTCAATTTTATTATTTTCGTCCATTATATCCAACTCCCTTTTAAGTAAATACACTCACATAAGTGATTCACTTAATCAAGTGTTTCACTTGAACAAATTTTATTTTAATGTTACTCTATTGTCAAATATTTTTGATTACAGAACCTAACTGGTGAAAAGCTTTATTCAATAAAAATTGAGAGGATGTACTCGATATGTTTGCATCAACCTTTTATTTTCTCAAAAGAAAAACAGAAAATGTAGCACACTTTGTATATGGATATGGATTAGATGTTGGGGAGTCTGATTTCAAAGAATTGAGGTTTTCTCTTGTTCAAGGAGCACCAAAGGGATGGAAACTAATACGGATAAGTGGAATCATCACAAAGGAAGAGTTGATTCAACAAGTATCTGAGTGGAATGAAAATCAAAGCCTTACATTTAATACAGAATTGCTTTCTTTTCCCGAATGGATGAAGCGTCCAACCGTTTATTCGTATGATAATGAAATCCTTAAAAAGGGGCTTAAGTCACTGACAAACCGGACTTCCCTTGTGGACATATACTTCGCTATGAATAAATCAAACTGGCTCACTCTGCTCTTTCCCACTGAACAGCTTGATACATCTCGAGCAAAAAAAGAAATGGTGGAGCTTGAAAACCTCATTCAAAATGAGGTAGGGATTTCTTTATTATCTTCCGACAGCTATCGGTTTGGTAACATCGAAATTTATACAAGCACTGACAACCAATCACTCACAACTAAAGAAATAGGCGTTCACCTTAAAATAAATCGGGAAAGGAAGTTTCTGAATGGAAGAGCATGGAAGGGAGAATACGTCACTACCGGCGCATCCTTATGGACAGATGATTCACTTAATGATCATATGCCACTTACCGTAAATCTCTCACTAACGAATGATCATGGAAATCGAGAAGCTATCATATTGGATGAAGTTTTAACAATTCATAAAGCGGGAGAAACACGAGATTTTCAAACCAATGAACCTATCTCTGGCTACAAAATTAAAATATGGTCCAAACATGGCCATCTTCTACATTATGAAGATACTCATTTGATCCGCTCACTAAACATGGATATGAACATACGAGGTGTAAATAAACGTATTCGAGATCCTTGGTCTGAAAAGCTTCCTGAAAAATATAAACAACAGGTTGAAACTGTTGAAACATATGGAAGAAATCCGATTAAGATAGACGGGTTTTCATTTGATCCATGGGTAAGCGAAAGTGACCTGTTTGAAGAGGATATCAATTCTATTCTCGCACCAAACAAACAGTCCGTCGGTACCAGTAGATTCTTCCCTGCAACACAAGAGGGAGAGACGCAATTCTTCCTTTACCTTCAATCGTTATTGGAAGCTAAGGATGTTAAAAAAGCAACCCTAGTTGATCCTTATTTTGGGCATGAATCCGTAGGGCAATTCTTATCACGTATGAAGACAAATTTGCCTATTGAGATTATTACTAGCTTATCAAATAAGCGAAATGATGAGAATCTTTCACCACTCGAATATGTGAAAAACTACATCGATAAAAACAGTACCCTCTTACCTGCTAATATGGAAATCATCAATGTTCAAAGCAAGAAGGCATCTGAGCAACAATTCCATGACAGATTTCTACTTTTAGAAAACAAAACTGGTTACACAGCATATATGCTTGGAACGTCTTTTCATAGCGTCGGTCAAAAGTTTCCAGGTATTATGATTAAAATTCCATCAAGTGTGTTAGAAAGCGTGATCTCATATATACATGAACTCAGAGAAGGTAAAATAACAGGCAGAAAAGAAGCCAAAGCAGAAATGCTGTTTTCAAATTCAAGAAACCGCAAGTCTGCCTCAGTTCCTAATAAAACCATTCTTCCAGGCGGTTTAAAGTCATTTCCGGGATGGGAGAGGATTATTTCCCTTTTACTCCAAACGGAAGAAAATAATTCAGTAAAATTATTAGAGGAATGTATAAATGAAGGTCTTTTTGAAGATTACAATGGTACTTATACATGGGAAGTGAGGGCTGATAAAAAAGAGCAAGTCACTCAAACCATTAAACAACAAATCCTAAAAGCACAAATGCAGAAAAGTGATGATTATGCTGACCTTACACAACTCTTTGATGCACTATCTTTCTGGAACTACCATGGGAGCAACATTCTTGCAGATGAAATTTTAATGGATAAGGATTTAACCGACTTTCTCCTTACCCGACTGCAATCCATTGAAAGGCAAATAAAGGAAACAATGAATCAAAGTGACCGAGGATGGTTTACTTTAAGGGCAGTGTTTGAGGAAAGGAATGAATCCCTTGCAAGTCATCTTGCATTTTATGACCTTTATCATTATTCGTATGAATACGAACGATTATTGAAGCAAAACCACTTTTATGCATCATATTTATATCATTTAAATTCTAATGCCTATTTTTCTGAACTTGACCAGAATTTTGTACTGCTTCCTCATTTTCTTTATTTATTGAGCAGGAAGGAATCTTTTAACGAAGCATTTAGTTCAAGTGAGATTGCAACAAGAATAATTCTTTTTAGTATATTGGATAGCCATCAAGCTTCCACCTTTGGCAAATTGACCATTTCAAACGAAATAAAGAAAAAAGTGTTGCTTACCTATTTAGGTACGCTATACAAAGAAGAACAGTGGAAAGATGCGTTACATTCGCACTTACCATATTTATTAACGTCTTCTTTATCCGACAAAGACTTGCCGTTTATCATGAGAATCAGGCAGCCGTTTCTTACTGAGCTGCTCGACCATATAAATCAACATCAACCTGATTTTGTTTCTGCTACAAGAATGAAAATGATCCATCAGTGGGTTACAAACATAACGACAAAGGAACCATACTATTTTCATGCTTCAACCGACCATAAGAATCTTAAAAGAATCGTTAACATTCTATTGGTACAGTTCGGAGATCAGTGGACAGATTGGTATAATCATGACTTCCTAAAAAAGCTTCCTTGGCATCTATATCTCAATCCACTGTTGAAATCGACAAACTATAGCAAATGGCATTCTGATAGTATCAGGCTATTAGTAGGACTTTTCACAGGACTCAGTGCCCTTGAAAAGATCAGTATAGACAGAGTATTTTCAGAAGATGAAAAAGCACTAGTGGTAACCATTTTTAATTATTTTAAGGAGTACTTACATCCATCCATTTGGACGCTACCATCGGATCAGCTGCTACTCGATGATGTCCTCTATTCACTAGCAATCCTAACAGAGCATGGTGAACTTCAAGAGGAAAATCAAGCACTTTTGGATTTGATTGAAGACAAAAATGTGTCACTCATTCGAAAACTTTCTGTTTACTTTAGTACACAAACAATCTTTTTCCGTAGCATAGAACAGATTAACAGCATGCTCAAGTCTGGAATTTTCCTTCATTCCCTAGGAGAACAGTCCATGGGCCGGTTAAAATGGATTTCAGATGTTCTCCAAGAGTTTATAAAGAATTGTGACACTGAAACAGAAGCAGAGGAAATACGATCGCTTCAATCCAACATCATGAACTTAATAAAGTCAGCTAGCGATGATATGTTACCGCTTCTTTGGAAGTTAGACCTTGGAAATCCTTTGGATGTAAGTAGCCAATGGGGAAAATGGGCAAATACGTTGAAAGTAATGCCACGTGAGTTAAAGAATGCGTGGACAGAAGGACAGGGATATGAATTTTTCTTGAAATTAATCGGATTGGGCTTATATTTAAATGGGGACATGGAAGGTTTTCAACAATGGTTACATGAAAAACATCATGGACTGGAACAAACAGAGTGGGAACGGATTCAAGATGGCAAAGGAGAAAAAGTTCTTGAAGAAATATATAGAGAACTTTCAGGATTGGGAGACCTAGGGGTGTAGGATGATGTTAAAAATGGACCAATTAAAAATTCAACTTACGAAGATTCACCCTGTTCCCTACATGGCAAACTGTTTCCGACTTATGAATCTAAAGTATTTAATAGACGGTGATACCCCTTTATCTGGAAATGGATATCAATATTCATCCGGACGTTTTCATACAAAGGGATCCTATCCAGCCATCTATTTAGCCGAGGAAATTGAAACAACTATGGACGAAACATTAAATTTCAAACAAAGGAAGTTTCCTCCATTCATTATTTGGTCGGTTGAAGTACGATTTTCACGCCTCTTGGATTTGCGTGATGAAAAAAACTTATATCTACTAGATACCACCATACAGGAAATGACAGGCAGTTGGCAAAGGTCTAATGATCATGGCCAAATGGCTCCTACCCAGCTTCTTGCACAAACTGTTTATGACTCTGGGTTATTTGAAGGTATCCTCTATCTGTCCTCTAAGTCTGATGAGGAGCAAGGAAACATTGTGATTTTTAAAGAAAGATTAGAGCCAACCTCTTACGCAAAAGCATTTGATCCTGATGGGGTCATTCAAGAAGAACTTGTCATAATCGGCGAGAGTAAATAAATGGTATACAGAGCCTGTTCTGTCCTTTGGATCAGACTCTGTGCCATTCACCCTTAATAAAGCAAAAAACTTATTTTTTTTAAGATCTATATGCAGATTTTCTAGTCATCAATTTAATACCATATTCTTTTTCAATAGAAAAATCTTCATACATCCTGTCTAACCTTCGTCTTCTCTGTCTACTAAGGTGATAAGGATGTGACTTTCCAATATTGATCCTTTTATCACCAAGAATGCTTGATTCACAAAGTAATATTCTACATTTTGCTTTATCAGTAAAATAATTATTGTTATTAAATGCATAATCAAAGGACTCTTCAGTGAAAACACTGGATTGTTTAATGCCCTCTATAATATCCATTAAATCTAAAAGTCCTTCATGAGGGTAAATCAACCTACCTTGATCCATTCGTTCATATATTTCTTTAGATAATTTTTCAGAATGACGAAATCTTAATTTTTCAAAGGTACTGTCTTCTTGAAGAGGAAATTCATCCACCATTCTTATACCGTAGCCATGCTGCATATGACATCTCATGAATGGCTGGAATCCGATTGGCAAAACGTCATTAATCAGGATTTTTTCTTCATCATTACTTGAGTATTTCCCAGCAACATTAAACATGCTTTTAGTACTAATCTGCCATTGTGGTATATGAAAAATCATCCCGTATTTCGTACTTTCGGATTTCTCTATCATCTCTTTTGTTAAGGGTTTCCACCGTTTTTCAATGCCGTCGTAATAGCAGGTCGCAAAAAACAGAGCAACATTAAAATCATTTGTAATATCTAGCCAATATGTCTCCAAACCGTAATGTTGCGCTAAAGCTTCGAATAGGACATCACCATAACGTGTTGCCCAATTCTTTACTAAGTCGAATTCAAACAGAAACATTCCAAATTCTGCAATCCGCATATCTGCTAAAAGCTTATAAAGTTCTTTATCTCCCTCACTATTATATTGGTTAAGCCTTCTAGTTAATGATGGTACACTTTTTGAGTAGATTTGATTTTCTCCACGATAATAATTATTTCTTTCCGCTTGTCGAATAACAATCCCATGTGGATACTTCATGATAAAACCTGACGTTTTCGGGTCTCTGTATAGAAATTCTTTATAAAGGTCCAAGTGTTCATTTCCTGGAATACCGGAATAATAATTATTTCCTGCATAAGTGTCTTTTGTTACTGCTTCACACTCTTTTTTATCCCGTTCATTCTCGAAAAACAGAGCTCTGATATCATCATACGTTATATCAATAATCCTATTATCTAGTTTATCAGTATATCTACTTGAAATATATTCACTCATTTACTCACCCACTATTAAGCTGAGTTCTTATGGCTAATTCTAGAGAAGCCTTTACTTACTTCACCTTATAATAATCTACATACCAATCGAGCTTTCTTCAATTGATCGGAAACATGGGGACGGTCCTCGTGTTTCAAAAAAGATGATTAATTTAATAAATAAAATGAATGTTTGTAAATTCGATTGGAGAATAAAAGAGTGGGTGAGTGAAAATGAAAAGTATTGAAGAAAAGCAGTTTGTGCGGTTCTTTATTGATATTCAACAACTGGTTCTAAATCCCTTCTAGTTTTCCTGAAAAAGAAAAATATTTGTAAATTAGTCGGAATGGGAATAATTAGGTAAACACGAGATCCGTCCCGATGTTTCCCTTCCTGAAAAAGAAAAATATTTGTAAATTAGTCAGAATGGGAATAACTAGGGAAACACGAGTACCGTCCCCGTGTTTCTCCTTCACCTTATAATAATCTACATACCAATCGGCAAATTTCTGGAGTCCTTCTTCAATCGTAGTTTCCGGTTTAAAGCCCACAGCTTTCTTCAAATGATCGGAAACACGGGGACGGTCCTCGTGTTTCAAAAAAGATGATTAATTTAATAAATAAAATGAATGTTTGTAAATTCGATTGGAGAATAAAAGAGTGGGTGAGTGAAAATGAAAGTATTGAAGAAAAGCAGTTTGTGCGGTTCTTTATTGATAATCAACAACTGGTTCTAAATCCCTTCTAGTTTTCCTGAAAAAGAAAAATATTTGTAAATTAGTCGGAATGGGAATAATTAGGTAAACACGAGATCCGTCCCGGTGTTTCCATAGATTACAACAATCCACAGCATTTGCGCTGGTTAGAAGACTAATGAAAGCAGGCGAAATTTACGATTTATATTTCCCTTTTAAACCACCTATAAAGCCGGGCGAAGCTGCAGGTAAGACACGTCCGGCTTTAATTATGTCTATTAAACCTGATGGAACTACAATCGCTGTATTGGTTAAAATCACTGGTTCTGAGCCATCGACCCGTTTTCCAAACCGAATTCAAATTGTCCATTGGGAAGCAGCTCAACTAGATAAAAAGTCATACGCCGAAATCGATTCTTCTTTATCATTCGATTTAAGTTTAATACCGAACACATATCGTGGGGAATTACAAGAATTAGATTTTAATAGAGTTCTGACTGCTTATTTGGCACTAAGAACGGGTGGATCCAAAACAACAAGTTAAATCTAAAATAAAAATACATAAGTTGCTAAAATAGCCCAAAGCCCTCAATGGAGGGCCATTTTTCTTTCTATGCACTTGCTTCAAACTCCAGATGGACACTTTAGCCCATATCGTAATATTATCAATAAAATGGGACAGGGTACCTGTCCCCCCGTCCCTTTTATAAGTTAAATGGAAATGATTAGGGAAACACGAGATCCGTCCCCGTGTTTCCTTGGTCGTTACACTCATCGTATTGCCATATCTAATAATCGAATCGTCTATATAAACAAAGACTCAGTAACGATACAAGTGAAAGACTATAAAAATAACAATCAACAAAAGACCGTGACAATGACAGGTAAAGAGTTTATTCGAAGATTCTTAATGCATATTCTCCCGAAGGGATTTGTGAAAATTAGACACTATGGAATCTTAGCGAATCGGAATAAAAAGACCAAACTCACACTCTGTAGGAGGCTGACAAACAGCCCTACCTACAAACCTGTATTTGAAGGATTAAGCACTACCGAAGTTCTATCTATCCTTATAAAAAAAGATGTCACCCTTTGTCCAGCTTGTAAAAAAGGACATCTTAAAAGTGCTTCTGAGGCTTTACCTTAAATGGTTCAAACTGAATACCTACTCAAAAAAGCCTCTTTAGTGGGGAGGGGGAAGTTATGTCCGCAAACAACTATCAATGGATACAAATAAGATTGTTTCAAGTAAAAAACACCTAAAAAGACAAAAAATAAGGAAAAACCAAAACATTGAAACCCCATAGGCAGGGGACCGCGACTTCATTCTTCCCGGGCAATCAAAAATTTTGCATTTAGTTAAAACGCATAAAAAGAAGCTAAGGCACAGCTAGCATTATCCACTAGTTGTGCCTTTTTGCGTGCAAAACTTCCGATTGACCCCTATACGAACCGTCCCCGTGTTTCTAGATGGACACTTTAGCCCATATCGTAATATTATCAATAAAATGGGACAGGGTACCTGTCCCCCCGTCCCATTTATAAGTTAAATGGAAATGATTAGGGAAACATGAGATCCGTCCCCGTGTTTCCACTTTTCCCCTTGTCCCCCTACTTTCGAGTGGTGACAGGTACCAAAACCAGGGCATACAAAACCACTTTTACCGTCTATAGACTGTGTAAACTCCTTTTTAGCACTATGATAATTAATGGTAAAAAGGAGAAAGTCCCTACTGTGAGTAAAACAAGTAGATTAAGCCATTACATAGGAAAAACGGTTCGTTCAAGACGGAGGAGTAAAGGTATAACGATTGAAAAGCTGGCTGAGGAATCAGAACTGAATGATAAGTATCTCGGTGAAATTGAACGAGGAGAAGTGAATATATCAATCGAGACCCTTTTTAAGATTGCTAATGGCCTTAGCTTAAAAGATCCTTCCGACCTTCTGGTTGAAGCCACACGGGAAGTTTATTCAAGTATGAGTAAAAGAGAAGAATAAATCTCCACCCTTTTATTAAAGTTCCTTTTACCTATCTACATCTTTTAAAAACCTAATCGAAAGGAGGTATCTCCCCACCTTCGAAATGATTACCCACCCACTTTATATCGTTTATTCAAATTTGTTTATCGTTCAGTAAAATTACACTTACATCAAAAACTATAAATAATACACTGACACACATTCTAACCTTAAAGGGAAGGTGTTCAGGAACAAGAATTAGATTTCAGATATAATAGTACTAAACAGTATTTGAAAGGATGTAATTGATAATATGTCCATTTATGTATCTATTAACTGTTCAAACTGCGGAAGTAAATTAAAAGAAAGAGATCATGTAGTCATCGATTTTATTAACACCCTTTATCACAAAGAATGCTATAAAGGTTCGGAGGATTTAATTAGAGGCGTAGGAACCTACCGGCAAATATGCGAAGAATTTCCTTACTTCTATAAAGATAAAAATATGCTTACCTAGAGCATACTCTTCACTACTATAGCAGTATAAGAAGCCAGTTCGTTGATACAGAAATTTAGAAATTACACCTTTTTGGGGGCATCGGAATTTCCTTTCTATAGGTTCATTATAAGGGACGAGGTGCCTGTAACCCACGCCCCTCATTGGTAATCAACAACTGGTTCTAAGTTACTTCCAGTTTTTCTCACAAATTAAAAATATTTATAAATTAGCAAAATGGGAATAACTAGGTAAACACGAGTACCGTCCCCGTGTTTCCTTTGAGAATGCGATTTATGAACATCTCCCTCCTTAGGTTGTAATAAAAAACTAATAAATGGCAGGTTATATAGTTGGCATTCGTGTACAAAATTATTATCAATAAACTTTATTTCTGTATGTAATTATTGATTATTATCTTGTATTCTATATTGATCCTCTTTTAATTTATTAAGCCCTAAAATTTTTTTAGCGTCCTTTATCTTTATTACACTAGGCATGACTAAAACCATTAAATGACTTTTTGCATTTATAAATTTCAGCTGTTGTATATTGCAAAGTGAATACAAATAATGGGCACCAAAGATATCTTGCACCATACCTTCAAACCCTCTTGGCGGTTTATTTTTAACAAAATATTTCCAGATGATTTTTATATAAGGTTCATGATACTCAATGGCACTAACGTTATCATAGTCAGTTAGAGAGAAATGGTCTACTATCACCAGCCCCTCTGTTTTTGTTATTAAATCATTTAAGAATTCATAACAATTCTTCGTACCATAAATATTATCAGGACAGCCCACATTTTCCCGAACATCAATAAATGCTTGTTCACTCATTTGGAAACACGGGGACGGTCCTCATGTTTCCTGCACCTGAAACTGCACGTGGTAGCCCTCAAGCCCTTTTAAACCGATGCTGGAAATTTTGACGGTCAAATGAATAGCCTCCCTTTAAAAAGATGATTGATTTAATAAATGAATTGAATGTTTGTAGATTCGATTGGAGAATAAAAGAGTGGGTGAGTGAATTGGTAGTTTTGAAGAAAAGCAGATTGTGCGGTTCTTTATTGATATTCAACAACTGGTTCTAAATTCCTTTTAGTTTTATGAAAAAACAAAAATATTTATAAATTAGATTAATGGAAATAAATAGGGAAACACGAGGACCGTCCCCGTGTTTCCAGTTGTGCCTATTTTTGTGCAAAACTTCCGATTGACCCCTGTTAGGATCGTCCCCATGTTTCTAAATAATAGTTTTAGGAGAAATGAATGTTTGTAGATTCGATTGGAGAATAAAAGAGTGGGTGTGTGAATTGATAGTTTTGAAGAAAGCAGATTGTGCTGTAATTTATTTGTATTCAACAACTGGTTCTAAATTCCTTCTAGTTTTCCTGAAAAAGAAAAATATTTGTAAATTAGTCGAATGGGAATAATTAGGTAAACACGAGGACCGTCCCCGTGTTTCCCGCCGAAATCGATTCTTCTTTATCATTCGATTTAAGTTTAATACCGAACACATATCGTGGGGAATTACAAGAATTAGATTTTAATAGAGTTCTAACTGCTTATTTGGCACTAAGAACGGGTGGATCCAAAACAACAAGTTAAATCTAAAATAAAAATACATAAGTTGCTAAAATAGCCCTAAGCCCTCAATGGAGGGCCATTTTTCTTTCTATGCACTTGCTTCAAACTCCAGATGGACACTTTAGCCCATATCGTAATATTATCAATAAAATGGGACAGGGTACCTGTCCCACCGTCCCATTTATAAGCTAAATGGAAATGATTAGGGAAACATGAGATCCGTCCCCGTGTTTCCCTCGAATGTCGTCATTTTTCCACCTCCCTCCTATCGGGAGATGGCTAACCGCCCACCTGCTTTATGTAATTGTTATGTTCATATTATCATTTTGTTTGAAAGATTGCTAGAAAAACAAAACGTTCGTTCCTAAATTTGCAGAAAATATTTGATTGATATACAACAAGATTTACAACAATACTTTTAAAAGTAAATAGTTTAGCGTTTACACTATCTTTCACTTTTCTCATACAGTTACTTGAAATATACGCGGCAGGGCGTAGGACAAAGCTATGAAAAAAGTTTATTTTGGTGGTGACATGCATCCTAAACTAAATTTTTATTAGACAAGTGGAAATGATTAGGAAAACACGAGAACCGTCACCGTGTTTCCTTGATCATCACTTTACGCTTTATGGAGATTTAAAAGGCATCCATGAAAATCAGGAAAACGTTCATCCAGATGCACTGGATGCATTGGACAGGCTTATTGATTACGCTAAGACGGGATATACAGAAGGGATTTATGAGGAATATGAAGTGAATGATTTATTTGAAGTACTCTTTCTTGAAATCTACCATATGATTTTAAGTAATACCGCAGTTAAGAAATGTAGGAACTGTGGTTTGTACTTCGTGGTTCATAATCTAAATGTGGAATACTGTCACAGGATAATTGATGGAGAGGAAAAGCCATGTTCTGAAATTGGTCCAAAACGAGCTTTTCAAAAAAAGCTAGAAGAAGATTACCCTCTGAAAATATATAATCGTGCATATAAGACACATTACGCTAGGGTTAGAAATGGCAAGATGACTAAAGAAGACTTTAATAGATGGTATTTAGAAGCAAAGGATAAGTTGGAACAAGTAAGAGTTGGGGAGCTTGAAAGTACTGATTATGAAAAATGGCTCAAACAATAAGAATATACGTTCTATCTGAAGACAAAGAAATATACCCGCTAAGCCAGTAATTACTAGCTCAGCGGGTAATTTACATTACTGTACTAATTCCGTCTCCTGACCATGGCAATAATATCACGATTAGCTGTCCAACCTTTTTCTCACTTTGCTTTTGAAGCATCAGCATAGTGTGGAATGTGGAAGACATCTTAGACCATTCTATTAATCTCTACTAAACAAATCCCTCGTATATACCTTTTCCTCTACTTCACGTAAATCATCTGATAGTCGATTCGCTACGATGACCTCTGAAATATTCTTAAACTCTTCAAAATCATTGACAACCCTAGAATTATAGAACTCTTTTTCAGCGAGAGCTGGCTCGTACACCACAACTTCAATACCCTTAGCCTTAATCCGTTTCATAACCCCTTGAATAGCTGATTGTCTAAAGTTATCTGAATCCATTTTCATCGTAAGGCGATAGATACCTACAATCTTAGGCTTCCTTTTAATAATCATTTCGGCTACATGATCTTTCCTTGTTCTGTTGGCATCAACTATCGCTGCCATGATGTTATTTGGTACATCTTCATAGTTAGCCAGTAGCTGCTTCGTGTCTTTCGGTAGACAATAGCCACCATAGCCAAAAGAAGGATTATTGTAATGAGTTCCTATCCGCGGATCAAGTCCAACACCATCAATAATTTGTTTAGTATCTAATCCCCTTACCTCTCCGTAGGAGTCTAGTTCATTAAAGAAAGCCACCCTCATCGCTAGGTAGGTGTTAGCAAAAAGTTTAATAGCTTCCGCTTCTGTTGAATTCGTGAACAAAACATCTATATCTTCTTTTAAAGCACCTTCTATTAATAAGTCAGCAAAAACTTTGGCTCTTTCAGACTGCTCTCCCACAACAATTCTTGAAGGATGCAAGTTATCGTATAAAGCCTTACCTTCTCTTAAAAACTCCGGTGAAAAGATAATATTTTCTGTTTCAAACTTCTCTCGGACTGTCTTAGTGTAACCCACGGGTACTGTAGATTTAATAATCATCACTGCTTCTGGATTAATTGATAATACTTTAGCAATAACAGCTTCCACGGTTCTCGTATTAAAGTAATTCTTTTCTGGATCATAGTTGGTTGGTGTAGATATGATGACATATTCTGCATCTTTGAAAGCTTTATAATTATCTGTAGTGGCTGTTAAATTTAATTCTTTTTTTGCTAAGAACTCCTCAATTTCATTATCAACAATTGGAGACCTTTTATTATTAATCATATCCACTTTTTCTTGAATAATATCTAATGCAATTACTTCGTTGTGTTGAGCCAATAATATAGCATTTGATAAGCCTACATAACCTGTTCCAGCGATCGTAATTTTCATATGAACATTACCTCTTCCAAATTTCAATAGCTACTCGCCTATTTATTGATGTAAATACACTACTTATTAGTACTATATTGCTTTTCAAAATAGTTCTGATAATCGCCACTTATTATTTGCTCCCACCAATCTTTATTATCTAGGTACCATTGAATTGTTTGAGCAATCCCTGTTTCAAATGTAAAAGTTGGTTTCCAACCTAACTTTTCAAGTTTAGTAGGATCAATTGCATATCGCTTGTCATGGCCTAATCGATCCGTAACAAACTCAATCAAAGCTTCGGATTTACCTAATGTATTTATTATTGTCTTAACAACTTCCAAATTAGTACGTTCATTATGTCCGCCGACATTATAGACTTCACCATTTGTACCATCATGCATCACTAAATCAATGGCCGCACAGTGGTCTAATACATGTAACCAATCACGTATATTTTTCCCATCGCCATAAACTGGCACCTTTTGTTCATTAAGTACACGAGAAATTGTTAACGGAATTAATTTTTCCGGAAAGTGATATGGCCCATAGTTATTCGAGCAACGTGTTATATTCATTGGTAAACCATATGTTTCGTGATAAGCTCTTACTAATAAATCAGAAGATGCCTTACTCGCACTGTATGGGCTATTAGGTTGCAATGGTGTTTTCTCAGTAAAAAACGTTGAAGGATCGAAATCTAATTCTCCATATACTTCATCAGTTGACACATGAATAAATTTTGTTACATCTACTGCTCTAGATGCATCTAATAATACTTGTGTACCAAGAATATTGGTTTGCACAAAGATACCAGGATCTGTAATTGAACGATCAACATGACTTTCGGCTGCAAAATGAACAATATAATCAAATTTTTCTTTTTTAAAAAGAGCTGTAATTGTTTCACGGTCAGCAATGTCAGCTTTTAGAAAATAATAATTATCTTTCTTCTCAATATGCTTATGTTTAGTTAAATCCCCCGCATATGTTAATAAATCTAAATTGTAAATATCATATTGAGGATATTTATCGACCATATATTGAACAAAGTTTCCACCAATAAAGCCTGCCCCACCGGTAACTAAAATTTTCATTTGGGTAAGCTCACCTCTTTTTCACTTGCCAATTCAACGATTTCTTTTAAATACTGCCCATACTCAGTTTTTAGTAAAGGCTCAGCTAACTTAATTAATTGCTCTTTATTAATATACCCTTTACGGAAAGCAATCTCTTCAATGCAGGCAATGTAAAGACCTTGTCGTTTTTGCACTGCTTCAACAAAATTTGAGGCTTCGAGAAGTGATTCATGCGTACCTGTATCTAGCCATGCCAGCCCACGTCCAGTAAGCACTACATTTAGTGTTTCTCTATCAAGATAGTGATTAATGACTGAGGTAATTTCTTTCTCTCCTCTAGACGATGGTTTCACTTGTTTCGCTACGCTGATTACATTATTATCAAAGAAGTACAATCCTGGTACTGCAAAAGATGACTTTGGGTTCTCTGGTTTTTCTTCAATCGATATTGCCTTTGAATTCTTATCAACTTCGACAACACCGTATGCTCGTGGATCTTTTACAAAACAACCAAAGATTGTTGCTCCCTCTTCTAACTGGGCCACATTCTTGAGACGATTACCAAAATCTGAACCATAAAAGATATTATCTCCTAATACAAGTGCAACCGGAGAATTACCAATAAAATCTTCTCCAACAATAAACGCTTCAGCTAGACCATTCGGGTTCTCTTGAACGGCATATTCAAAGGACATGCCTAGATCGCTACCATCACCTAGCAATTCTTTAAAAACTCCTAAGTCCCTAGGTGTTGAAATAATTAGGACTTCTTTTATCCCTGCTAACATCAATACTGATAAAGGATAATAGATCATCGGTTTATCATAGACAGGAAGTATTTGCTTCGATATGGCTTTCGTTATCGGATAAAGACGAGTTCCGGACCCACCAGCTAGTATAATTCCTTTCATTGTACCACCTCTTTACGTAATTTTGTAAATCGCTTAATATCGTTCAAATAAATAAAAATAATTATTATAATTGCCATTAGTCCAACGATTTGCTCATGTATCGGTTGGGATGGAAATAAAGTGTAACTGGCAAAAAACAACAGTACGGCTGTTGATATATAAACTTTTGTAAGTCCATAATTCACCTTGTAATAATAAAGAGAAATAAAAGTCCTAAGTGCAAAAAATAAGATATATGAAATTCCCGTAGAAATTGATGCTCCTATTCCTCCAAACTGAGGAACAAGTAACCAGTTCCCAATAATATTCACAACACAAGCAACACCCGCGATGGCGATGTGCCACTTAACTTTTTTGTGAAAATTTATTCCTAACACAGTAGTTTCTGAAATAGTATACATGATTGGTATGAACACTAAAAAAGGTAGCATTAGACTTGCTTCTTCATAGCCACCACCTAATAACATAATAATAATATCTTTCATCATTATTACTACAACGCCAACTAACATCATTAAAAAGCTGACCAGTTTAGAGACATTTGCATAAAATGAGGTGTTGTTGGGATCCTTTTGATAAGTTTCATATGCAACAGGAGTCCAAAAAGTTGTAAACGCCATTTTCATAATAGCAAGTAAACCAATAATTTTAAAAGCCGCTGCATACAATCCTAATTCATTAAAGTCACCCCATTGGCGAATTGCAAATTTATCAAACCCTTCAAAAATCCACATAACCGCTGTTGTAAAAGCGAGTGGATAGCCATAAGAAAAAATTTCGAGTTTAGAGTGGGTTGATTTAGGAACAATTAAATTATTTAAGTTCCAATATCGTTTTTGTGAATAGATTAGAAAGACAACTAAAAGAATGAAGCTAATTACTGTTGAATAAATTAAAATATTATAGCTCCTGCCAAGAATACTATAAAAGACAACTACACCTATAAGAATTAGAGACTTACTTAAAATTTCTAGTATAGAATAAAGATTTCCTTTTTGCTGCATTCGAATAACTAACGTACCAAAACGATAAAAAACTTGAGTAATAACAGCTACAATTAATGCTATAAAGATAGTGGTATTATATTCAGAGAACAAAAAATATAGTAATTCTTTACGAATTACTATAATAACGAAAAGTACTGGCACTAAAATAACAAGTGATACTTTTAAACAGTTATATAATAAGACCCCTCTTTTATTTTCTTTCTCTTCATAAAAAAAGCGCACAAAGGCTTGATCCGTACCAAATACTGCAACGATCATTGCTATACTTACGAATAATGTGAACATGGAAGCTTTACCGAACTCATCAGGTGGCAGTATTCTAGTTATCATCATGGTCGTTATAAAAGCAATCGCAGCACCAATTACACTACCATATGAGAATGCAAGAAATTTCTTTAATAGTTTATTTTTCATAATCATCCATTCTTTTTAGTGGATTTCAAAAAAAAGCTAGTTCAATTTAGTCGAATAACCTCACTTGCATTTCAATCATTGAAAAATAAAAAATTATACTCTGGTCAATGAATTCAATTTAATTAAACTACAAATTTTTTCAATTTCTAAGCTGTTCAAACTACTATATAAAGGTAAAGTTAATATACTATTTGAAATGTTTTTTGCGTTTTGAAGGTGGTCAGATTTAAACGAATAACATTGAAAGTCAGAACAAAGAGGGTAGAAGTACTTTCTACATTTTATCCCATGTTCTTCGAGATTAGTTTTTAACTGATCTCGACTGATTCCAAAATGTTCTTCATCAATTAGTATTGGTAAGTAAGAGTAGTTATCTTTAACATTTTTCTGTCTTATTAGAGGATAAAGGCCTGTGATACTACTAAACTCCTTATAATATTTATCAATGATTGACTTACGTTCCTCTATTTGTTGATTAATGTAATCTAAATTTACAACCCCCATAGCAGCATGAAATTCACTCATCTTGGCATTCAAACCAATAAGATCGACAGTGTCCTCATTTTCAATGCCAAAATTCCTATATTTTTCAAGCGTTTTCTTTAAACTCTTATCGCGGTATGATAAAATTCCACCTTCAACTGAATGAAACACTTTCGTTGCATGTAAACTAAACATCGAAATATCTCCAAATCTACCAATCGGTTGATTGTCTATTTCAACTCCAAAAGCATGCGCGGCATCATATATAACTTTCAAGCCATACTTATTAGCCACATGTTCAATACCTGATACATCACATGGTTGGCCAAATACATGAACAGCAAGAATTGCGGACGTTTGTGGTGTAATCAGTTCTTCTATTTTCGATGAGTCAATATTAAAAGTTACCGGATCAATATCACAAAATACTGGCTTTAACCCATTTAAAGTTAAAGTATGAACAGTTGAAGCAAATGTAAATGGCGTAGTAATTACTTCACCTGTTAACTTCAGTGATTTTAACGCAATCTCCAAAGCCAAATGACCATTTGCAAATAAAGAAACATTTTTAACACCTAGATAACTTTTTAACTTTTCTTCAAACTCTTGGTGAATTGGACCTTGATTCGTCAAGCAGTTGCTCTCCCAGATAGATTCAATCTTCTTTTTATACTCCTCGATGGGTGGGAGGAATGGTTTTGTTACATTTATATTATTTACCATACAAAGGCCTCCTTATAAGATATCATACCTTCTCTAGTTCTACTTTTATCCTAATTTTATTTCCCTCTTCGTCCAAAAAGAAAGCATTTTTATAATCACCATGAGTTAAAGCACGTAATAAATTAATAGAGTCTCCTAGTTTCATACTTTTATTCAGGTCTAATTTGCATAGATCATTAAAATCCGATTTGTAATTTACGTTTCCTTCAATTACAGGGGTTGTTACTTTGTAGTTTCCCTCTATTATATCAATTAAGTATTTCTCAATAAGTTCTAATTCAACTTCTAATATCCTTTTGTACACGCATTCAGAGGTCTCCCAAGAATGTATACCAATCATTTTTTGAGTAATAATATTCCCATGATCTAAATGCTCATCTATTTCATGAATTGTTACTCCAGCAGGTAGACCGTTTATTATACTAAAGACTTGAGGAAACCACCCTCTATTAAAGGGATTATATCCAGGATGAATATTTATACACCTCACAGTCTCAACAAGTTTTTTTGGAAAAAGTTGTTTACAATGCAATGAGATAACTATATTATACTTATCTAACAAATAATCCGTTTCTTCTCTCACATTAATCGGCTTAAAAGCTGTGTTTTGTTCGTACTGGATATTCATGGTGGAATTATTGAATGAATACCTAAAATCAAAGTTTTCCATTTTTAGGTTTAATTTTTTTATGATTTTTAGAAAATTTTTATATAGATACTCATTATCTGTAATTACTAAGGTTTTCATTTATCTCACCCCTTCAAAAATTTTTTTCCATACATTTATTAAGTTTTGATCATTAAAAAGTTTTTTCATCTTTAGAGTATTTTGATTTTTATGATTGGTTTTAAATTCATTAAAGTTAACTTCCTCTAAATCTAAAGTGTTATATATACTCGCTTCTAGACTCGAAATAAAGTAGTCCCAACTTGAAATATCATTTCTTATATAAACTTTTTTATCTAAGTACAATAAAGCTATTATATTAAACAATCCTTGCTGCCTATTATGATTAAATATCGCTAAATCAATTGATGATAAGTACTGTGCATATTCTTCTGGTTTTAAAAACTCTAATAGTGGTACAAATTTATCACCAAAAATTTCTTTCCCATATTCGATAACCTCATAGATATATTCCTTTGTACCTCCATAAGAAAGAGGGAGGTAGATTTTTATATCTTCATGAGTAAATTTCTTTAATGATCGTATCACTTGGATGTGTTGGTTACTTGGATCTCCAGAGTTTCCTACCTGAATATTTATAGTATCCGAATTCGATTTACAAGATGGCTGTAAGCTATCAAGGTATTTTAAACTAATAGGATTTATATAAGCTCCATGTTGATATTTAGCCTTCGTTCCATACCATTCAAGTGCTAAATCATAATCACCTCTAACTAAAGTCGTGATAAACCCCATATTGCGTATCACCTGACGTCGCATCATCTCGACAATCTTTGACTTTATATCACTGCTTTCGTGACGATAGGAATAAAGATCTCCCCCAAAAACAATCCAGTTACATTTCTTTAGAAGCCAAGGTTGAAAGTAAAGCATATAAAGTAATTTAGAGGAGTTTAAACCGTGTATTAATGTTTTATTACTTTTATTCATTTGATCATTCAGTATCAATAAACTTTTAATGTTTAAAGATAAATTCAGTACATTTTCTCTTGGATTAATATTTTTCCCATCACCTTTTCCATATACTAGAAAAAAGTGTTCGTCTGAATTAAAGTTTTTATTTATAAAATCTATAAATGGTTCTGTAAACTTATCATTTGACATTATGTGTAAATTTATCATTCTATCTCCCTATTATATCTTTTCATTAATCATGATTTTGGCTCGCTGGGTTACACAGTTTTTTTTATAATAGTTTCTTTTATAGACTTTTTATTTATATACCATAGAAGTAATGAAATAAATACCCAAACCACAACCGATGCTCGATTTACAGTCAATACCGGCGCTCCAAAAGTTGCTAATATAATTAGTAATACTATATTAAAGAAAAATATTGTTTCGGAACGGCTTTTTTTGTGAACAAAACAGTGTAAACTTACAATCAATAAATAAGTTAGTAATAACAGGTACATTGACAAAGCTATCAAACCACCACTACTAAAAAAATGAAAAACTGCACTATCATATATCATTTGTGAACCCATCCCCTGACCAATCATTGGGGAAGTTTCCCATATCATATCTAATAACCCGCGTTGCTGTGAGGAGTTACCACCATATCTCCCTGCTGAAAGTAAATATAAAAAACCTTGCTCTCTATAATTTTCAATCGTAAATAATCTATTTAAATATGATATCCCTTGCCAATTATTTGATAGATAGATAATTAAAAACGGAAGGAGTATCGGTATCCATAATAACAGCTTCTTTAATTTCATAAGACTCTTTTTTTCAAATATAATATTAATAATGAATAGCAATATTCCCCCAAAAATAAATATCTTAGATACGCTAACTAAGCCTCCAATAAATAATAAAATTAACATTAATACATATTTAAAATTTACATTTATATATTTTTTTGACACCACATACATCCATGAAAACAAACCTATCGAGTATGCTATACCAGCTTCCATTGGTTGATTAAAAACTCCGCTAAATCTGTTATTGCCAGCTGCATTCAACGCAACTCCTCTTACAAAATACTGGTTAATATAAGATAAATCGAAGCTGATATCTATAAATATCCACAAGGTATTAATACTTAGTAAAGAGATTAATACAAGACTAGCTTTTTTTAGGAAAATCTCAATAGATTCTATTTTATCACTATAAATAAACACTAAAAAAATCAACATAATAGCGAGTGGTTGACTAAAATTCTTAATTTCAGCTATTAGTGAATATTCATCAATATAACCACCACCCAATAAAGTACGAGTACTCAAGTAAATAAAAACTGATAGCCAAATCAAAAATATAATTAACAAATTTTTATTAACTGAGAATTTTTGTCTTATTAAGAGGACACCTACGGCAATTATCGCTAATGAATATATAACAATGTTATCTCCCTTAATACCTGAAGTTGGGGAAACGTAGGGAGCAAATGCTGAAATTAAGATTAATATTGGATAATTTTTAAAAGTTGAACTGATCAATTTATTCATACGTAAACTCCTAAGTTATTCAAACAGGCTATAAGAACTTAAAACATCATCCTGACTATTTGAAATTACTTTTCCATATTCAAAAGCTTTTCTTGATAAAGCACTATACTCTTCGTTACTCAAGTCAATACAGTATTGTAAAACACTAATAAATTTGTCACTATCTGTTAACTCAATATCCCAACCAACTTGTTTTTTTTCAAGTTGTCTCCAAGGTGTCTGATCACTTATAATAACAGGACAACCTCCAGTTAGAGCCTCAGATATAACATGCCCAAAATTCTCTCCTAAAGTAGGAAATAGAAACACGTGATGTGCTTTAAATATTTCCCTAACATTATCGTGATTCGCTATTCCTTTATAAGAAACCTTTATGTTTGTTGGTAAAGATTTTATAGCTCTTTCACATTCGTTCCAATAAACACTATCTTCTAATGGTCCGTAAATATTAAATTCAATTTCACCCTCAATGGACTTTAAAAATTCTATTGCCTTTTTGAGGTTTTTTTTGGGGTGAACTCTTGAAATAAATACTATTTTTAATTCACCTTTTTTCTTTTCTATGTTTTTGTCATAGTTAAGCTCTTTGTAGTTCGCAGTTAAATTATTAGCTAACGTAATTTTCACTTCATTTCCAAATACCAATTCAATATCTTTTTTTTCTGTATCCGCAGTTGCATGCCACGTAATATTATTATATAAACCCAGTGCCTTTACTATATTTAAATATTGTTTCTTCTTACCACTTTTTAAACCTAATGCTCCTGATGAAAATTGCCCTCTTGGAGCCATAATGATTGGCTTTTGGGGTATTCTTTTAATTTTTCTCAATAAAACAGGAACAGTGCTAAATTTATATGAGAAAAAACTATTTAAATATAAAACATCATAGTTTACACTTTTAATTATTTTAGCAGTTTTCCCCCATGTTAATCTCGTAGTATCTGTATAAAAAACATTAGCCTTTCCTACCTGTACCCACTCATCAGTCTTTATGTTGTCAAAAGGTATTTCATCACCTAAATCTCTATCGGTAGCAACTATATAATAATCTATTTTCCCTGAAAGGTTGTCTACTAAATTCTTGATAGATTGAATAGGACCGCCACCTTTGACACTTGGGACATAATAACCTGCCATTATTAAAACTTTTTTTTTCACGCTATTTCCTCCAAACAACCCTATTCACATAATCCGTATAAGATAATATTATTCTAACAATTTTATCTGAAACATTCGGCATACTATAATCCCCGACAAGTTTTAATGTCTCTTTTTCCTGTGTTTCTAAAATCTCTAACCCTTGTAGAATTCTTTCTTTAGTAAGTCCAACCATCATCACCGATGCCTCTTCCATCGCTTCTGGTCTTTCATGGGCTTGTCTAATATTAAGCGCTCTAAATCCAAGAATAGAAGACTCTTCACTAATCGTACCACTATCACTTAGAACCGCTTTGGCTTTAATTTGAAGCTTTACGTAATCACTAAAACCTAAAGGTTTCATTGTTTTTACTAACGGATTAAATTCAATTCCCTTAGCATTAATCATATTTCTAGTTCTAGGGTGTGTACTTACAATTACAGGCATATTATATTTTTCTGCTATCGCATTTAAACTATCAACCAAATCTAAAAAATTTGTTTCTGAGTTGATATTTTCTTCTCTATGAGCTGAAACTACAAAGTATTTCCCGTATTCCAGTTCCAATCTTTCCAATACATCAGACTTCTCAATGTCGTCTTTTCTTGAATTAAGAACTTCAAACATTGGACTACCAGTCTTAATAATTCTATCTGCTGGTAACCCTTCTCTTATTAAATATTCTCTAGCAATATCACTATAAGTTAAATTAATGTCAGCAGTATGGTCAACGATTTTTCTGTTTGTTTCTTCAGGGACTCTCTGGTCAAAGCATCTGTTTCCAGCTTCCATATGGAAGATCGGAATATGTCTTCTCTTAGCTGCGATAGCACATAAACAACTATTGGTATCACCAAGAACTAAGACAGCATCTGGTTTTACTTCTTCCAAAATAGGGTCAATCTTTACAAGAATATTACCGATCGTTTCTACTGCAGTTCCATTAGCTGCATTAAGAAAAAAATCAGGTTTCTTCAAATTAAAATCGTTAAAAAACACTTCATTTAATTCATAGTCATAATTTTGCCCTGTGTGGACTAGTATATGGTCAATTGCATTTGATTCTTCTAATTTATTTATGACAGCTGATAGTCTGATAATCTCCGGTCTAGTTCCTACAACTGTCATGACTTTTAGTTTCTTCATATTTATACCTCCAAGAAATAGGTGTCTGGCTTTTCTGGGTCAAAATATTCATTTGCCCACATAACCGTCACCATATCGGTATCACCAAGATTCTCAATATTGTGTGTATAGCCAGTAGGTATGTCTACTACTTCCATTTTGTCGCCACTAACAAAGTATTCAATAATCTCATATGAATCGATTTTTCTAAAGCGGATAACTCCTGTTCCACTTACCACAAGGAACTTCTCATTCTTCGAGTGGTGCCAATGATTGCCCTTTGTTATGCCAGGCTTAGATATATTCACAGATACTTGCCCTCTATCAGGAGTTTTTATAAACTCCGTGAAAGATCCTCTTTGATCAACGTTCATTTTAAGATTATAACTAAATTGGTCTTTCGGCAAATAGCTCAAATACGTACTGTATAATTTTTTCGTAAATGGATCAGACATATTTGGGATAGCTCGGTCCACACGACTTTTCTTAAATGAATATATCAATTCAACTATTTCACCAAGAGTTGTCTTATGAACAACTGGAACTACACAAAAATCTTCCTCAATGTTTTCTTTACCATTTAAAGCATTGATAAATTCTTCTAGTACATCATCTATATAAATTAAATTCATTACTACAGTAGGATCATTTACATTTATCGGTAAATCGTGAGCAACGTTATGACAAAATGTCGCTACTGCACTATTGTAATTTGGTCTACACCATTTTCCAAAAACATTCGGTAAACGATAGACAAGTACTTTTGCACCAGTTTCTTTACTATATTCTAAAAGCAAGTCCTCACCGGCTTTTTTACTAATTCCATATGGATTATCTAGTTCAGCCTGTATAGTTGAAGAAATCATTACAGGACAAGAGTTTTGGTGTTTTTTCAATGTTTCTAGTAATGTTGATGTAAAACCATAATTACCGTCCATAAATTCTGACTGATCCTTTGGACGATTTACTCCAGCAAGATGAAATACGAAATCAGCTTCTTTACAATACTTTTCAAGTAATTCTGGATCTGTTTCTCTACATAATTCGAAGATATCTGTATAATTTTGATTCCTTAACTCTGCGATTAAGTTTTTACCTATAAATCCTTTTGCACCAGTCACCAGAATCTTCATTATCGATTCCAGCCTTTCAACTCTTCACGAACATAATCTAGCATTAATAACTTGTCTTTAATTCCCTCGATAGTTAACCTCTCTGTATTATGAGAGTTATACTCATCTTCAGAAGATAACTTTTGATCCCCTTCTACAAAATACTTATCATAGTTTAGATCTCTTTTGTCAGCAGGAACACGGTAAAATCCTCCTAAATCTTGTGCAACTACATGTTCCTCCCTAGTGAGTAATGTTTCATATAACTTTTCACCATGACGTGTACCAATGACTTTTACTTCATTATCTACATTAAATAATTCCTTAAGTGCTTGTGCTAAATCACCAATAGTCGATGCTGGCGATTTTTGAACCATGATATCTCCAGCTTCAGCATTTTCGAATGCAAATACAACTAGTTCAACAGCTTCCTTAAGACTCATTAGGAATCTAGTCATACTTGGATCTGTAACCGTTAGAGATTGTCCATTTTTTATCTGTTCTATAAATAAAGGAATTACAGAACCTCTAGAAGCCATTACATTGCCATAACGTGTTCCACAAATAAGGGTTCTATTTGGATCTACTGTATTTGACTTGGCTACAAATACCTTTTCCATCATTGCTTTAGAAATGCCCATTGCATTAATCGGATAAGCAGCTTTGTCTGTAGACAAGCAAATTACTTTCTTAACACTATTTTCAATAGCTGCAGTAAGAACATTTTCTGTACCAATGACATTTGTTTTTACAGCTTCTAATGGGAAGAACTCACACGAAGGTACTTGTTTAAGTGCAGCAGCATGAAAGATGTAATCAACGCCATACATTGCATTTTTTACACTCGCTAAGTCGCGTACATCACCTAAGTAAAATTTTAGTTTATTATTTTTATAAAGCTTCCGCATATCATCCTGTTTCTTCTCATCTCTTGAAAAAATACGGATTTCTTTTATATTTGTATCTAGAAATCTTTTCATCACTGCATTCCCAAAGGAACCAGTACCACCAGTAATAAGTAGTGTTTTACCATTGAACATCTTTAATCCTCCAGTTTACCTCTCTTTTTATAGGCATTTATAATTCGCTCATATGAATTCCTTGTATCATAATTTTTTTCCAAATATTCTCTAGCTAATTCACCTTTTTCTATTGCTAATTCTGGATTAGAGGTTATTTCATCAATGATAGTTTGATAGCCTTTAACATCATTACTTTCACACCACCATCCAAACCCTCCGTTTAAAATAACTTCTCCCACATCTGTATTTCTGTCTGTAGCTGCAAATACTGGCATGCTGTGATTCATGTAATCAAGTAATCTCGAAGGGAAATTAGGTATTGTAAATCGATAGTCGAGAAAGATTAACCCTATATCACATGCATCAAGTAGTTTTCCGTATTCATCCTTGTTTAAACTATCCATAACAGTAACGTGAGAGATATTAACATTTTTAGCATAGTCCTTGATTTTGTGAAAATCCGTGCCTGAACCACACATTACAAAATGCATATTGGTATTTTCTGCATTGCTATTTAATACACTAATAATAAATTCTACATCTTGAGGTTTTCCGAAATTCCCACCATAAACAAATATCATTTTCTCTTGAGGAAGTTTAAATTTATCCCTTAAAACTTTCTTATCAATTTTTTCAGAAAAATGTAATGGATTAATAGTATTTGGACAAATTTCAATTTTTTCTTCATTTATATAATCGTTATTATTTAATAAGAATTTAACATTTGCCTCTGACATACATCCTATAAAATCTGAGACTTGATAAAGTTTCTTTTCTTTCATAAAGAAGTACCTGGTTAGAACACCTTTCCATCCTGTTTCTTGAAGCATTCCTATATCCAATGCATTTTGTGGAAAAATATCTTTCAGCATAAGGTAAGAAAAAGAATTATCGCGTTTTTTCAGGTATGAAACAGTGTTTGCGATCGTTATTGGAGGAGTTGAATAAAGCACTAAATCAAATTTTATATCTTTAAAGAACTTTTCTATTGCTTTTTCAAATTGGGAACCGATCCGTATTGTAGAAATACCCTTTTCAATTAAGTTTGTCTTAGTGATATTTCCAGTCTGCACTCGAAGTACTTTTATCCCATGTTCAATTTTCATTTCTGTGGGTAATCCAGAACGTCTTTCACGTTGGCATACAACATGTACTGAATGACCATTATCTCGAAAATGTCTTAGTAAATCTGGATAAACGGCATTTTCACCTAAATCTGTTAAACCACCAATTGAAAGAAAAATTACTTTCATTACTTATCCCACCTTGTCCCATCTTCTTGTATATCACTTTTCTTTCCACTTAACCTCGATATGCTGGAAAAAATGTTGTGTTAGCATCGAACCCTTCTTCTTGATTACGTATTTCAACGAATTCATTATATTTCTTTTCATTAAAAACTTTTTTTCCAATATAAAAATCATAGATTCCATCTGGTGCAAAGCTTTTTTTATACTTAAAAATACCATCCTCGTCTTCATAGCCACCACCAAGAATAAATCTCTTAAGACCTTTTTCTTTAGCCCATTTAATAATTTCATATTTTAAGAAATTGTTCGCACTCAAATGAAAGTAGTCTCGATTGGTACCACCTAAGAAAGAGTAACAATTCTCTGTTCCGTATAATACAAGTTCGGTAGAGATGATTTTCCCTTCGAATAATACATGAATATACACATAATTATCTTCTAATTTATTGATAGTTTTAAAAAACTCTTTAGTGAAATAATAGTTTCCCTTTGCATTTGCACGGTCCATAGTGCCATAATATATGCTTAGAAAAGCATCTAATTCAGATCCATCAGTGTCTATTTTTACTTCCAATTGAGCTCTACTAGCCTTTTTAATACTTTTCCTAACTTTATGCTCAAAGTCCATAAACATATCATCGAGGGACATATCCAGACTACGAATTATGTTCCTTGTTGGGGTTTGAGTTGCACCATTGTAAAATGATTGAGACCCACTTACTAAATGGAACCTTACAAACTCACTCACAAACCCATTTTCCTTACAATAGTCATCGTATGCTCTGTTAACCGCTGAATAATCTTCACCCTCATACAAAAAACCACCATAACCATAAGGGGTGGATAGATCAAACCAAGTGTCTAAAGGTAACTTATCTTTAAATTGGACTGATTTTGCTATATCACGTTTCATTACAACGTTTATTGCTCTTGTCCTATCATCATCGTAATAAAATAAAAGGGGCAAACCATCACCATTCAGTTGAAATGCTTTTACATATTCACTCAAATAATTCACATCATAGTTTTCTACACTTTTTACAATACTATCCCATTTCTCTTGATCATCTATGTTAATTATTGAAAGCATAAATTCTAAAAAACATCCTCTCTTGGATATGCCTATGCACTTGTTTCCTCACAATATTTAACAAGTAATTTGATCATATCCTTATATTTATCTTTATTAACATCCTGATGTACTGGTAGATTCATAATGCAATTTGAAAGTTCAATACTAGTTTGATATTCAGGCCTCCTTAGAGGTTCAATTAATGTGTGATATAGACTAACAACTCCGAATCCGGCTTCATTCATTAATTCATATATTCTATCCCTATTTCCTTTTTTAATACGAACTGGATAGGTTTGAGGAATATTACCTGGCAATAAGCAATCTTTTAATGGTGTAAAATATTCACTCACTTCTTCATTATGGATAATATTATCTAATACCTCGTAATTTTCTTTTCTCATTTTTGCTATGTTCTTCACATCATAATTCCAGGGATTATACTCAACATCAGTAATGCTATTACCACTATATTTTAATGATTTAAGTTTACTATTTTTCACGATTAGGCTCCCACCATTTTTGAATGGGAACATTTTATGCAATGAAAAGAATGTTGCATCTGAATAATTATCCTCTGTGTATTGGTATGTGAAAAAACCATGTGCATTATCTTCAATTAGCCAACCTGAATATTTTTTGACTATATCGGCAACATCTTTAATTCGCAAATCAATAAATCCAAAGTAATTTACTGCTAATACTGTAAATTTACCCCTACCGATGTCTTTAATTCTTTGGGAAAGGTCTTCTAAATCTATATTTAAATCGGATGTCATCTTGTAATATTGGACAGACAAACCATCTAGTTTGTTAATTGGATCAAATATCCCACTTCCTTCTCTGGGAGACCAACCAATGTAACCCGGTAAAAATAATGTATCAATTAGATTATCATTTTTCATATTATTTAAAAGATCAAACATTCCCTCACGAGCACTGTCATAATAGTACTCGTGTAATTTTTGATCATCTTTGTTAAGAGCAGTTTTTTCAATTATCATCAATATCACCTAGCTCCTTTTCAAGTTGAACACGTACAATTGAATAGCCATTTTCTTTATAAAACTTCATTGTTTTTTCGTTTTCTAAAGTTGTCATTAAATCAATTTTTTTTATATTTACACGAATAGAATAATCTTCAAGACACTTTAATAACTTTGAACCAATGCCTCCTGACCTTACTTCGGAGTTTACAACTATATGCCCAATGTGTATCCTTCTCTCAGAAAGAATTTCTCTTGTGTAAGCCCAAAGAAAACCAATTATTTTTTCTTTATCAAAAGCTCCAATTAGGATAGCAGAATTGTCCTTTTTAAAACGAAGCATATCATCATAACCATTTATTGCGTACTCGGTTAAATTGCTCATATTAGGAAAGTTTATTTTAAGATTATCCTCTAATAAGTTGATCAAAAAAATCTTATTTTCAACCAGATCTTCTACACTAATTAACCTGACCTCTATTTTTCTGTTTTCTAAGTCCATAGTTAAATTCATCTTTCCTCTCTACATCTAGATCTTTCATAATATGTTCTGATCCAACCAAGATATCTTTTCTCTGAAATACCACTAGAATTGTGTTAATTAAGATTTTGACATCTAGTATGAAAGAAAGATTATTCACATAATTAACATCTGTTTGAAAGCGTTCATCCCAAGTAAGGGCATTTCTTCCACTGACTTGAGCTAATCCAGTAATTCCTGGTCTGACTTTACTCCTTAACCTTTCCTCTTCACGGTAATATGGCAAATATCTAACTAACAAAGGTCTTGGTCCTATAATCGACATATCTCCCTTTAGAATATTAAAAAGTCCTGGGAGTTCATCAAGAGATGTTGAACGTAGGAACTTTCCGAAATTCGTCAACCGGACACTATCGGAAAGTAGTTCTCCACCATATTCATCTCTTTCATCTGTCATTGTCCTAAACTTATACATCATAAAAATCTGCTCATTTAGTCCAGGTCTATTTTGCTTAAACAACACCGGACTTCCAAGCTTTATTCTTACAAGGATAGCAACTATTAAAAGTACCGGACTGAGAACAACAATAGCAATCAATGAAAGGATGAAATCCATTGGCCTTTTTATCACTCTTTTATAAATACCGCCTTTAGACTTTTTCATTACTTTAACCACAACCCTTTAATAATCTCTACAACTCTCTCCAAATCTCTATCCGTTATCTTCGTATCAGACGGCAAACAAACCCCATTCTCAAACAACTTCTCCGATACATCCGTCCCAACAAAGTCATACTTCTCAAAGAACGGCTGCATATGCATTGGCTTCCAAACCGGCCTTGACTCGATATTCTTAACTTCTAATGCTTCAAAAATATCGATCGGTCTTACTTTCCCAGTCAATGTCATAGAGCTTAACCAATAGTTCGGTTCATCCCATTCATTAACAGGCATGAACTCAACACCCTCAAGATCTCCTAGTTCTTTCTTATAAAATTCAAAGATGTATCTCTTCTTCTCAACTCTTTGGTCTAACACCTTGAGCTGCCCTCGACCAATCCCTGCAACGACATTACTCATACGATAATTGAATCCTAATTCGCTATGCTGATAATGCCTGGCTGAATCCCTAGATTGTGTTGCCCAAAACCTCGCCTTAGCAATTCTTTCTTCATTATTGGAAACTAGCATTCCACCACCTGATGTGGTGATTATTTTATTCCCATTAAAAGAGAAGATACCATAATCCCCAAAGCTCCCCGTGTGTTGACCTTTATAGTATGCCCCTAAAGATTCAGCTGCATCTTCTATAACCGTTACATTATGTTTCTTACAAACCTCCATAATCTTATCCATGTCCGCAGATAGTCCATAAAGATGAACAACAATCACTGCTTTCACATCAGGATATTTCTTAAAAGCTTCTTCTAAAGCTTTAGGACACATGTTCCAAGTTTCATAGTCACTATCTATAAATACAGGTATTGCACTTTGATAGATAATTGGATTAGCTGTAGCTGAGAAAGTAAGCGTTGGACAGAAGACGATATCTCCTTCACCAACATCTGCTGCTTTTAATGCTAAGTGAAGCGCTCCAGTACCAGATGATAGTGCTGCTGCTGCTTTAGAACCAACTTTAGCAGCTAATTCCTTTTCAAATTCATTTACGTTTTCTCCCAGAGGAGCAATCCAATTCGTATCAAATGCTTCCTTTACATACTCCATCTCGTATCCCTCATCACTCATATGTGGTGATGACAGAAATATTCTTTCGTGCACTTTTGTTGTCTCCATCTGTAAATACTTCCTTCCTATGTTAGGATAATATTTTAGTAGTTTAGGACTTAACTGGATATTGAAGTTTCCTTTCCAATCAACTACTAAACCACCAAATTACATTTACTTTACATACCCACGTCGTAATATCTATTCAATCTACTTAACAAATACGAAATAGATATTCAAGTTAAAATCATTTTAAAGCGAGTTTCTTCCTATTTATATATACCATTCAATCAATCTATAAATCTAACTAAACACGCCTCAAACCCTTATCCCGCAAGGTTTATAGCGTTCAATCTAACCATGATAGTCAGTTCCACCCCACCACTCAATCAAAAAGAAGGTAAAATTATAAATAACCCAGCAAAATTCTACCTCCGTAAAAAGAACCATGTTCTTAAAGTTATCTTTTCATTTATTACCGGGGCTTAATTCCATCAAGCATTTCTAACATTCCTAAACCCTTCTTTTAAAACAATATTCATCACAGAAAAGGAACATCCCCATCTTCTTCCTCTTGTTCCTCACCACCATAATGCACACTACACTCAACTACCCCATCAACATAGCTCATATCACCGCCCACCTGACAAACCTCTGCGCCATAATCACGTAGATGTTGTCCAAATACCGCATCTGAATGATGTATATTGTTAACAATCAAATATGTCTCATACGTTCTTTCCAACTGCACACGATTAGCATCGCAAACATCCGCCTTGGCAGTTTCTATATACCCCATGACAGATGGGACTGCAATAGCGGTTAAAATCGCCATGATGACAACTACCACAATAACTTCGATTAAAGTCAATCCATTGTTATTTAAGCATCGATCACCATTTTCATTCATAATAACAATACCTCCACGCTTAAAACCTATCTTCACAAGGAAAAAGCATTTGTTACTCGAAGATACATGATTTCTTATACTAAATTACAATCACGCAAGTGATTCAATAGTTCATTAAAAAACAAAACACAGGGCATCCAACCCCACCTCACACCACACCACCGACAACCTTACGTGTCTAAGGTCATAACGACCCACAGCATACCCGAGTGCCTCCATTGATACAGGTAAGGAGACATCACCATAAGAAAAGCGAAAGGCGCGCCCGCCTATCGGCTTATGACCTCAGGTCCGATGGCGCCCGGAGCTAGACACTAAAACTTAGTAAAATTTTTTATACTTTCTTACCTTTTTTAAAAATCTACATCAATCCATTAAATTCAATTAAATAGACATCTTATTAGAATCAATTACCGACTTCAAAAACTCCAGCAACTCCCCGCGCAATTCTGCGTTTTTTAACGCAAACTCTACCTGCGTCTTAATAAACCCAATCTTCTCGCCAACATCATAACGTGTCCCCTCAAAATCATAAGCAAACACTCTTTGAATCTGATTCAATCGCCCAATTGCATCAGTCAACTGAATTTCTCCACCAGCACCAGTCTCTTGTTTCTCCAAAAACATAAAAATCTCAGGAGTCAGAATATACCTTCCCATTATCGCAAGATTAGAAGGAGCAGTTCCTGGTGCTGGCTTCTCAACAAAATGATTAACCTGATACCTACGCCCGTCTTGAACCGAAGGATCAACAATTCCGTACCTATGGGTCTCATCCGTTGGAACAGTCTGAACCCCTATAATAGAAGCAAAAGTCTTATCATACTCATCCATTAATTGACGTAAACATGGCTTCTCCGCTTGAACAATATCATCCCCAAGAAGGACCGCAAACGGCTCATTTCCAATAAACTTGCGAGCACACCACACTGCATGCCCTAATCCCCTAGGTTCTTTTTGACGAATATAATGTATATCAACCTTTGAAGACTTTTGAACCTCATCTAAAAGCTCCAATTTCCCTTTTTCTAGCAAATTATGCTCTAACTCGAAAGAGTTATCAAAATGATCTTCAATCGCTCTCTTCCCTTTACCGGTAACAATAATAATATCTTCAATCCCCGATTCAACGGCTTCTTCAACAATATACTGAATCGTAGGCTTATCAACAATCGGTAACATTTCCTTAGGCATTGCCTTAGTAGCCGGAAGAAACCTTGTTCCAAGTCCCGCTGCAGGTATTATCGCCTTTCTTACCTTCATACCATGTCCCCCCTTTTTTTACTTGTCACTACGCCCTAAAAAGTAACTCTTCATCTAAATTTTCTAGTACGTTTTTCTAGCTTGAAGAACTGCGAATTATTCTCAATCTATCTCGAGTTCGAAAGAGCTTCAAAGTTAACTTTATGCTCTAATTAGCCACCGAAACCCTCCGCTTAACATCCACTCTATTATTAGCCAAATCCAACAATCTTTCCCTTAAAAACTCACTATCTACCACCATAAAGCTATCAATAATCTCATTCACTTCATCCATGTACAAACTAGAAGTCTTCCCAATATGAATCTTCGGAAACACAACCTCCCCATGAACTTCACCCTCACCAAGTAACTCCTCAAACATCTTTTCACCAGGCCTAATCCCTGAAAAAGCGACCCCAATCTCATCAACTGAGTATCCCGATAACTTAATCAAATTTACCGCAAGGTCAACAATTTTAACCGGCTCCCCCATATCAAGAACGAATATTTCTCCTCCACGAGCCAAGGCCCCGGCCTGCATCACAAGCCTTGACGCTTCAGGAATCGTCATAAAATACCTCGTCATCTCAGGATGTGTAACCGTAACCGGCCCTCCAGCTTGAATCTGCGCCTTAAAGAGCGGAATAACACTCCCCCTACTCCCAAGCACATTCCCAAACCTCACAGCCACAAACTTCGTGTTACTAGTCTTAGAGAGATTCTGAATCACCATCTCCGCAATCCGCTTCGTCGACCCCATCACATTGGTCGGATTAACCGCCTTATCCGAGGAAACAAGCACAAAGTTCTTCACACCAAACGTATCTGCCGCTTCCGCCACATTCTTCGTCCCAATCACATTGTTCTTCACAGCCTCAATTGGGTTATATTCCATCAACGGAACATGCTTATGCGCCGCCGCATGATACACAACATCAGGCTTATACATATCCATCACATCAAACATCTTCGTCCGATCCTGGATATCCCCAATGACAGGTACAATTTCAATTTCAGTTTGATAATTCTTCCGCAACTCCATATCAATCAAATAAATACTATTCTCACCATGACCTACCAATACAAGCGTTTTCGGCTTAAATCCACAAATCTGTCTACATATCTCCGACCCAATTGACCCACCAGCACCAGTAACCAATACTGTCTTACCTGTAATCTTCTCCGCAATACTCTCAACATTAAGCTCAACAGGCTCTCTACCAAGTAAATCCTCTACCTGCACATCCCGGAATTGATTAACAGATACTTTCCCAAGCATTAAATCCTCTAACATCGGGATAATTTTCGTTTTCGCTTTTGTCTTACTACATTCAGTAAAAATCGTATTAATTTCCTTCTTTGTTAAAGAAGGAATCGCAATAACAATATTGTCAATCTCTAACTCTTTCACTACCTGCTCAATTTTCTCTACCCCACCAATAACAGGTAATCCTAAAATATGAAGCTGCTGTTTCTTCACATCATCATCAATAAACGCGACTGGCAACAGATCCGCTTCCATGTTTTGCTTAAGCTGGCGAACAACCATTGTTCCAGCCGCACCCGCACCAATAATTAATGTCTTCTTTTTAGACTTACTATTCTTAATATACGTATCACGATACATTCGCCACGAAAAACGCGACCCACCAATCAAGATAATATGAAGCATCCACGTTAACATTAGAACTCGAACATATACATTCCCAACAACAAGCATTTGTATAGCCGCTAACGTAACAATTGAGAGAGTTACAGCCTTAAAAATAATTAATAACTCCCCGATACTCGCATACTCCCACGCCTTTTTATAAAGGTGATAGACGGAAGCAAAAAAGTGATGACTTAATAATAAGGTAATCGAACTTAATAATAATGAAGGATAAGTATAAATTTCCAAATATGGATTTAAGGTAAAATAACCGATATAAATAGCTGTTAACACAATAACCGAATCAACAACCACTAAAAACGTAAGCCTCTTCTTATAGGTCATAATAAACTCCCCTTTCGTTATCTATCTATCTAACGTACATTCTAAAGATTCTAGGTACAGTGTTTTAAATGATCAAAACAAGATAACTAGAACCTCTATCTCAATTAATTACTATTAAGAGATAAAAAAAAAGGGCTTATTTAACTTCTCTTTTTATCTCTAGTAACCTACTATAAATCTTTCGATCTATAAGCAATTACAGCTCTTTCAACTGTTCATAACTTGCTTCTTGTCAAATGTATCGGTCATCCCTTTTCAAATATTTGGTAATTAATTAAACCTTTTCATAACAATCACCCAAATATCCCTAACAACTTCCGTTTCTTTACTCTAGTGGGTATTTCTTTATATACTGTCTTCCTATCAATGAGCAGCTCTGCATTCTCCTGAAACAAATAGACCCCATTCATCCCAAACTCTTTCTCAACCACTCCATAGGCCTCTCTCATTTTAAACGATCTACTCGAGATGTTATGAGCATCACTCGCAATAAAATGGGCAAGATTCGCTTCTATCAACTGTAGCGAGAACTTCTTAATCTTTTTCCCGAAGTAGCCAGCGACACTAGAAGCAGTTACTTGTGTACATGCTCCTTTTTTCACAAACTGATATAAAATATCAGGATTTTCAATGATTTCTTGGTTTCGCTCAGGATGGACGATGATTGGAACTAGCCCTTTCATTTGAATATCAAACAATAACTGTTCCGTGTATCTTGGTACATGACCAGCTGGTAGCTCTATAAATAGATATTTCTCTGAATTGTTGAGGGTGAGTATTTGACCATTGTGAAAATCTTCTAGAATTTCTCCATAGATGCGTGGTTCTTGACCTGGTAGAATCGTTAGTGGGATTTGCCTTTGTTTCAATTCGTCGTTCAACATTGCAACTCTATTAATAATATCAAGCTTAGAGTTATTATATTGACCATTATTATGATGGGGCGTTGCAATGATTGTTGTAATTCCTTCTTCAACTGCCACCTTCGCCATGTCGATACTATCATTTAGTTCTTTTGCACCATCGTCTACTCCAAATACTATATGGCAGTGAATATCAATCATTACAAACGCCCCCTCTTTTCTACATCTTTCGTACTATTTCTTCGACAATCTACATATTATCATGAAATAACATCTATTCATACGGGTGTATTTTGTCGAATTATGTCTATTTAGAACCGTAGTAATAGTAATATTGGCTATCTTTTTGTTTCTTCTGATTTAGGACCACTCCTAATAGTTTCGCTTTCGCCGCTACTAAAAGCTCTTTTGCTTTAATTGCTGCATCTGTTTCCGTTTTACCACTATATACAACTAATATCGCTCCATTACATTTATTCGACAAAACTTGCGCGTCTGTTACAGCTAGCACTGGAGGGGTGTCGAACAACACTATGTCGAATTGTTCACATGCTGTTACTAGGAAATCATCCATTGATTTTGCCCCTAATAATTCTGCTGGATTTGGTGGAATTGGTCCACTTGTTAACGTATATAAATGTTCAATATCTGTTTTTTGAACAGCTTTTTCGATTGTCACTTGTTTTGTTAGTACATTTGTTAAGCCTGTATGATTTTCTTGACGGAATGTATAATGAATTGTCGGCTTACGTAAATCCGCATCAATTAGTAATACTCTTTTCCCTTGCTGAGCAAAAACGATTGCAAGGTTGGCAACAGTTGTCGATTTTCCTTCACCAGGTCCCGCGGAGGTGACCATCAATGTTTTTATTTCTTGATCAACTGCTGAAAATTGAATATTTGTACGAATCGTTCGATACTGCTCAGAAATGGGTGATCTTGGATCCGAATTCGAAATCAAATTACGACCTGTTTGTTGTAGGAACTGATTATTTTTCTTTCCAATTTTAAGAACCAACCGTCTCACCTCTTACATCAGACATCTTATTATTTGCCTTCTTCCCTTTAGCTTCCTCGGTCATTGTTGTAATCGCACCTAATACCGGGAGCTCCAGTAGCTTCTCAATATCTTGTTCATTTTTTATCGTATTATCTAAGTACTCTAGTAAAAAGGATAAGCCAACCCCCAGCATTAACCCAACAACTAAGGCTATAGCCATATTAAGGGTCGGTTGTGGTTTAACAGGAGCCGGGTTTTCTTTCACTTCTGATTTAGCTAAGATACTAACATTATCCACATTCATTATGTTACTGATTTCACGTTGAAACACACTAGCAACTGTGTTTGCAATATCAGCAGCCATAAACGCATCCGGATCTTGAACTGTTATTAACACAACTTGTGAATTTTGCTCACTACCTACAGTAATCTTTCCATTTAACGCTTCAGTAGACATAGCAAGATCAAGGTCTTCTATTACTAGATTTAAAATAGCAGGACTTTTAATAATGACATTGTACGTATTGATCAGCTGTAAGTTTGTCTGAATTTCATTTGTGTTAAAAACTGGCTGATCACTTTTAGATTGATTGACTAGTAGTTGTGTAGACGCTTGGTAGACTGGTGTTAGTACAAAATAACTAACGATCCCACTTACTGCTGTTGCCAGCACTGCAATAATTGCGATTAACCAAAATCGTTTTTTTAACGTTTGGAATAATTCTCGTAAACTTATCGTTTCTTCCATGATGCCCTCCTAGTGTACCTAAATTCTCCAATTTTTATTAAAACCTTTGATATTATAGCATGAATATTGTCAAAGTTGCAGACAAATTGTAAATTACTGTCGATGGTATTCATTATAGTAACTATTAGCTAAAGTCTCTACCTTTTTTACAAAAAAAGTAATTTGTAATATTTGCCTAGTAGTAATTCATTGGGTATTTAGTCATTTGGTAACGTTTCCAGCCTTCTTCAATAATTACTAACTATTTCAATATAATAATACATTGATTTTTCTTTTTTATAGACCTTCTACCAATTAACGCCCATGTTTGTGGATATTTATTTACCACTTCTACTAAAATAACCGTTCTACCTCTCGAAGAGTATAGGTACATTCATTAGCTCACAGATAAAGGGTATAAAACCCAAAAAACCCCTCGCAAGAGGAGTTGATATGCCATTATTTGGTTTGGGTCTATCAGTTGGTCTTTAGACGTTCTATATGGTATTTCGCTTCAGCCTTACAGGAATAATCAATATCCTTCCCACCAGCCTCACTAATTAACCGATCAAGTTCATGTATTTGTGCTTCAGTTGGTTCTTCAGACAATATCTTTTTGATCGTATCATTGATTTTATCAGCTAATTCTTGGTGAAAATCTGGATGAGCTTTTGTCTCGCCATCGATTTGTTCAAACCAAGAGGAATTTGTATCTGCGTATTTTCGCCATTGCCCGACGAATGCTTCTAAGTCGAACTTTTCTTCGTCCCATTTAATTTCTTTCATATATTGTTCAAAAGCAGAAGTAATCGACCGTGATATGCTAATTTTTATACCGTGTGGAAGATTTTTCAACATTTATAAAAAGTACCTCCAGACATTATCTCTCTAATCAGTAATATTACCATAACATAACATATTATGACAAAGTTTTTCAGCATAATTGGCAAAAATACATATCAAATCTTATAAGAAAAGCGCAGGGCGCCCGCCTATCGGCGACAAGCATAAGACGGGCCGTCTGGAAGGTTGTTCTTTGACCTTCCAGACGGATTGGCTTATGACCTCGAGCCGATGGCGCCCGGAGCTAGACACTAAAACTAGGTACAAACTTTTATACTTTCTTATCTTTCAAGAAAAGCGCAAGGCGCGCCCGCCTGGAGCTAGCCCCCTAAACTGGATGCAAAATTTCAAGAACCCACAGTCGAAACTGTGGGTTCTTGTTATCGCGTAAATGGTTCTGGTTTATGATCTATCATCCCGAAATGGTGCAGAATTGACTGAACGATACGGAAAGATGCTTCCCCGTCTCCATAAGGATTCGATGCCTTTGACATTCTTTCAAACTCAGTTTGGTCATTTAATAATTGAGATGCCATAGTGTAAATCGTTTCTTCATCAGTTCCAGCTAATTTTAATGTTCCTGCCTCAATTCCTTCAGGTCGTTCAGTTGTATCACGTAACACAAGTACAGGAACCCCGAGTGAAGGAGCTTCTTCTTGTACACCGCCTGAATCCGTTAGAATAATATGTGCTCTTGAAGCAAAGTTATGGAAGTCCAAAACTCCTAGCGGTTCAATTAACTGAATGCGAGAGTCATCACCTAATATCTCATCGGCAACCTCTCTTACGGCAGGATTCAAATGAACAGGGTAAATAACCTGTACATCATCATGCTCAGTCACGAGTCTTTTAATCGCACGGAACATATTACGCATTGGTTCACCTAAATTTTCACGACGATGAGCAGTCAGCAAGATTAGACGGTCATTGCCGAGTTTCTTTAGCACGTCATGTTCATATGTATCAGAAACCGTTGTTTTTAAGGCATCAATAGCCGTGTTACCGGTAATAAAGATGGTATTTTCTTTTTTGTTCTCATTCAACAGGTTTTGCGCCGATTGTTGTGTAGGTGAGAAATGAAGATCTGCAATAACCCCTGTTATTTGTCGGTTGATTTCTTCTGGGAACGGGGAATACTTATTATGCGTTCTAAGACCCGCTTCAACATGTCCGACAGCAATTTGATTATAAAAGGCAGCCAAGCTTGCTACAAACGTTGTCGTTGTATCACCATGTACAAGAACAAGGTCAGGCTTTACTTCCTTCATCGTCTTGTCTAGACCCTCAAGCGCCCTTGTCGTTACGTCAGTCAGTGATTGCCGGTCCTGCATAATATTTAGGTCATGATCTGGTGTGATCTTAAAAATCCCTAACACCTGATCTAACATTTGACGATGCTGAGCTGTTACCGTCACAATCGACTCAATTTCATTTGGGTATTTCTGTAGCTCAAGCACAAGAGGCGCCATTTTAATTGCTTCAGGTCTTGTCCCAAAAATAGTCATTACTTTTATCGGTTTTGTCAATATGTCCACCTGCTTTTTTTATGTTTATCCATTCCTAACATTAGCATATTGAGGTTGTATTTGCTAGTACGGCAAGAGTTTAGACTTTCATTACGTTTAAGGTCACTGTTCAAGCCATTTGAACATCCGTTTCATCACATGACTTCTCCCAATTTACTTCAAAATATATAATCATTCCTTTATACCGCTTATATCTATACTATCTCCCAATTCACGACGTTCAAATTAATCATGCAAAGTATTTCCGGATAAATTAACAAAAGCGCAGGCAGCCCGGAGCAAGGACACTAAAACTAGGTACAAACTTTTATACTTTCTTATCTTTTGAAAAAAGCAATGGCTCATTGAGCCATTGCTTTCATACTTTACTTCCCAAACGAAGAAAGAAACTTAACCCTATCCCCCATCGGCGGCACGTTATTATCCACCAAGGCCACTTCCAAAACGGCTGGACCATTTAGGTTTGATAGATTACTAATCACTTCAAGATTAATGTCTTCTAGTGTTTCAACACGATAGCTTGGAATCCCCATTGCATTCGCCATTGCTGCAATATCAACCGCTTCTTGTTCGAAGCAAGGGTGTGAACGCTTGTATTGTAAGGAATGTCCATGATAGACCATCCCTAGTCTTGCATTATTCATGATCACAAACAAGATTGGTAGCCCGTATTCTTTCGCAGTTAAAATCTCCATACCATGCATGAAGAAGCAACCATCACCCGTGATACATACTACCGGACGGTCTGGTTCTGCTAGTTTTGAACCAATCGCTGCCCCAATTCCGCTCCCCATTGCTCCAAAATGGACATTGATATCAAATGTATCATGATCCAACACATCCATATGGTGGATCACATATGACATAAATTCACCAATATCAATCGTATAACGAGTTGATGTTGGCAGGTATTCCTGCAATTTATACAATACGTTTTGAGTATTGTATTCATCCGTTTCTAAAACCTTATGATTTTGAGATTTATTATCATTTTTTCTAGTTCGTCCTAGAGTCTTTAACTCTTCTATTAAGAATAATAGACTTAAGTTCACATCCCCTAAAACAGGGATGTCTATCTCATATTTTCGACCAAAGACTGTTTTATCAAAATCAACCTGAACGGTAAACCGATTCTTTGTAAGGTTACCATTCCAGTTGTTAGTTGCTGTTTCACCTAGACTTGACCCTAGAACTACTAATGCTTCCCCATCTCCTTCATTAATTAATTCAGATGCTTTTTCATGACCCGCAAAACCAAATACACCCGCTACAAGTGGATGATCAGCTTTAATCAGCCCCTTTGCCTGTGGGGTTGTAAGAATTGGCCAGTCTAACAACTCTGCTAATTCGATTACCTGATCTACCGAACCTCTAACACCTTGTCCAACAAAAATATAACCGTTTTTTCTTTTCACGAGTTCTTGGGCTGTCTTTGCGATCGTTGTTGCATCAGGAACAATTGGTTTCCGCTTAGGATAGGTAGGAATATCTACTGGTTTAATTTGTGACAATTGAACGTCAATTGGCATAGCAATATGGACAGGACCCGGTACTCCTGATAATGCTATCTCAGTTGCTTTTACTACTTCCTTAAGCAAGCTTTCAGCGTCTTGAACGGTCACACTATATTTTGTAACGGAACGAAAGACTGGATCAGCATCTAGCTCTTGTGAAGCATTGAGACCAACCGTATTTACTGGTACCGCTCCAGTTAAAAACAGAACCGGTAAATGCTCACGCATAGCATTGGCAGCACCTGACACTAAGTTCGTCCCACCCGGTCCACTACTACCAATACAAACACCTAAGCTCTGTGAGTACTTCGCATATGATGCTGCCATATAGGAAGCTGCTCCTTCATGCTTTGTAACAATTGGTGTGATGTCATCACGCATGTCATATAGTTCATCAAAAAAGGCATTTACAGATCCGGCAGGAATTCCGAAAATAGTCGAAACCCCGCCACTTTTTAAAAATTCAAGTACAGCACGTACAGTTTTCATATCGATTCCCCCTTTATCACAATTTCCTCTTTACGCAAATATTTATTCGTTAATTCTTCAACATCGATAGGTGGACTAAAGAAATATCCTTGCATTAAATAGCAGCCCAAAGAAGCAAGGAAATCGATTTGTTCCTGTGTTTCAACACCTTCTGCAATCACATTTAGGTGTAAATTTTGACCTAAGGTAATGATCGTATTGGTGATAGCAGCATTAGCATTGTCCTTCATGACATCATCAATAAATGACTTATCAATTTTTAACGTTTTAATCGGGAAGTTTTTTAGATAACCTAATGATGAATAGCCAGTCCCAAAATCATCAATGGAAATATTTATTCCAAACTCCTTTAATTGCTCCATCTTCGTTAAGGTAGCCTCTCTATTTTTAATGATTAGATTTTCTGTAAGCTCTAACTCTAAAAACCTAGGATCAAGCATTGTTTCTGCTAAAATGTTTTTTACGACATCAACCAAATTGTGCTGCTCAAACTGACGTACGGAAAGATTAACAGCTACCGTCAGCTCAGAGTGACCTCCTTCATGCCATTGTTTTAGTTGTTTACACGCATTTCGAAGAACCCATTCCCCAATTGGAACGATTAATCCCGTCTCTTCGGCAAGGGGAATAAAATCGACTGGTGAGATCATCCCTCTGGTTGGATGATTCCAGCGTAATAACGCCTCTACCCCAATCATCCTATTACTAACTGAATCCATTTGTGGCTGGTAATAGATCATGAATTCTTTATTATCAAGTGCTCTGTATAAATCATTTTCCAATTTCACACTCTCAAATGTTCGATTGTTCATACCGCTCGCGTAAAATTGATATGTATTGCCACCCAGTTCTTTTGATTTATACATAGCCGTATCCGCATTTTTCAATAAGTTCTCAGCATTATCACCATCTGGTGGATATAACGAAATACCAATACTCGGTTTGATAATGACTTCATTACCATTGATTACAAACGGTTTTTCAAACGCTTCTAGCACACGCTCCGCCACTTTAATTACACTTTCTTCACAGTCAATAGAAGGCAAAATAATCGTGAATTCATCGCCTCCTTGACGAGACACTGTATCACCTTTTTGAATACAAGTATTAAGGCGTACTGCAACCTCTTGAAGAAGCGTATCACCATAGCCATGGCCAAGTGTGTCATTAATAACTTTAAAACGGTCTAGATCAATGAACATAACTGCCAATTTTTTACCCCGAAGTCCAGCATATGTTAGCCCTTGATTTAAACGATCCTTTAAAAGCACCCTGTTTGGCAAACTTGTTAAACTATCATAATACGCATGGTAATTTATCTTTTCTTCCATTTGCTTTCGTGACGTAATATCTTTGAACGTAACTACGTACCCAACAATTTGACCATCCTCTTTTATAGAAGAGATCACATATTCCACAGGGAAGTGTGAACCATCTTTTTTGAAAAATTGCTCATCTGTCTCATATCTTTTATGGCTTTGTTTAATATAAGAATCAAACGAAATCTTATGATTACATTCATTTGATTTAATTCTAGAAAAAATCGAATTGTAGGATTGTCCCATTAATTCATCTTTGTTCTTGTAGCCTAGTATTTTTGCTCCTGCAGGATTACAAAAGGTAATGATGCCATCAAGATCTAACCCAAATATTCCCTCACCCGCAGAATTTAGGATTAGTTCTTTTTCTCGGCTAAGTCTCTGTATTTCTTTTACAACTTTTTCGAGCTCTTTATGTTTGTCCGTTATTTCTGACGTTCTCTCTTGAATAATTATTTCTTGTTTTTCCATGTATAACAAGCTAGCCAATGTTAATGCTGTTGCGTCCGCTATAGACTGTGCTAACTGCATTTGGGCTTCTGTATATACAAGGCCTTTTTCAGTAAGATTGACAACAGGAATGGTTCCTAACACTTCACCCATTGCCACTAGGGGAATCATATACAATCCTTTAATTCCAAAGTTACGGCATGCATCATGATTTGGTCTTGGATCAGCAAATACATCCGGGACAAATACAGCTTTCTTCGTTCGAATCACTTCCTGGAACAAGAGATCCTTACTATGATCAATCTTTATCCGGTTATGTGTCTTTTTCCAATCTTCTTCTGTCCAGTCACTTTCTTTGCTCAATTTTGCTGGTTTAAGTTTTTTCTCTGCTATTGGGTCAAGTAAATGGGCTCCAATATTCGGGTTGTTTAGAACTTGACCTATATAATGAAAGCATTTATCTAATACTTCCTGTAAAGTTGAACACATTGATAAATCTCGTGTGAAATCTAACAATAATTGCTTTTCAGAAAGTAGATTGTTTGTGCGCGTAAAATTCTTCGCATTTCGGATCGCAACAGCAGCCATATTAACATATGCCTCAATCGACTTTATTTCCGAGGGTGTTAAATTCATCGGAGTACCGTAGTCAAATAAAAAGACTAGCCCAAATAATTCATTTTCGTACGAAATTGGCAGACAGAATAACGACTTGATTTGAAATGCTTCAACTGCTCTATGGTCTGGTCTGCTATCCTTCGAAGTATCTGGAATATAAATGGCCTCGCGATTATCAATTACTTCGCCAGCTAACAAATCGATTTCTGGATCAACGATGTGCATATCAAGCGTCATTCCGTTAATGACCTCTGGTTTTCCAACATACCCTCTATATGTACCATCTGGTTGTGGTAAGTAAATGCCTACCGAATCGCATTGAACGATCTCCTCAGAGATTGCAGTCACTACATGCTCAAGCACTTCATGTAATTCTAGTTTTGTATTAATTAATTTTGTAATCGTTGCAAGACGAGAATATCTTGTTTGTTCTTCCGACATACCATTTACCCCCAATCGAACTATAAAATACAAAATTCGACATTTTTAAATTAAACAAAATCCTCTATCTTTTATATAGGTAGAAAATAATGTATTATTTATTTATAACTATACAATTAACCTAATCTATTACTTTATCAAGACTTTTATTAGATTTTCATATAAATGATTCAAAAGTCCCCTGTTTTACCATAAAAGTGTAGGACTTTAGGATTATTTTAATCCATTTTTTTGGTTTTTTATGCATTGACACTTACAAAAGACCGATATAGTTGGTATGCAAACTCTTTATACTTTTTACAGGAGATTTAATTTGTGTACTTCTTAAAAAGAGAGCGCCTACTAAGGTAGACGCTAATTTTGGGTGGTTGTGAAATACTCAATTGCCTTGATACTTTGTTGTAGGTTCTGTTTAATTCTCTTGATTTCAGTTTGACGGCTATGAGTGATTCCACATTCTTTCGTTGCGAGATATGCTAAAGAGTTAACATCTTCATAAATATCATTAAATGCTTCTTGCATCTTATTATTTAGCTTTGTTCTCTTTTTAGCCATACAGCAACCAACTATTAATAAACTGGTGGTAGTTCTCTGTCTGTACCGAAGTCAGCCGCTAGATTAACTGATGAATTTGGCTTGTAAACCGGTGGTAATTCTGCTACAAATTTAAGTAAGTTTGGTTTATATACCGGTGGTAGCTCTACTAGTAGTTTCGTAGTTTGTGGTTGATACACCGGCGGAAGCTCTGCTAAATTTTTATTCATAGCGCTTACACCAAAACTGATCCCAACTGCTAAAACTGTTAATGCAATCCCAAAGCTAAGTACCTTTTTCATATTTAACACTCCGTTTCTTTTACCCATCAAGGGGTTATAATAGTAATTACTAGGTTTAACGTTATTATATAAGATAACTAAAATACGTGCCTTCTCCATTTGGTACGTTTACTGTTACAAAATTCGTAGTATCCTTCATTTTTCTTTTGAATCTATGAAAAAATATTGATCTATCAATATATGCTCTTTTCTTAAAACTAATTTTTATGGATAATGAAATAACAGGCACCAAGAGGATGCCTTTATACATTACAGAACAAAAGCGCAAGGCGCCCGCTTATCGGCGACAAGCATAAGACAAGCCGGCTGGAAGGTTGTTCTTTAACCTTCCGGACGGATTGACTTATACCATAGAGCCGGGTGGCGCCTGGAGCTGGACACTAAAACTAGGTACAAACTTTTATACTTTATTATCTTTTTAAAAAAAAACACTCAATAAAAGGTGTGAAAAAAGGTGGATTTTGCGAAAATAGGAGAAGAAATTAGGCATTTGCGCAAGTCTTTAGGAATGTCCCAAGTCGAGTTAAGTAAGGGAATCTGTACTCAATCACAAATCAGCATTATCGAAAAAGGGGAAGGCTACCCACTTGCTTCAACCCTCTATTTCATCTCTCAAAAGCTTGGTGTCGATATAAACTATTTTTATGAAATAGCGAGCACTCCAAAGGTAGATTATGTAAAGGAAGTAACACTTCAGCTTAAACAAGCAAGAAGAGAGATGAAATACGATATCATTAGAGATATTGTCAAAGCTGAACTGAACAATCCCTTATTTAGAGATATTCGAAAAAATAAGCAGCTGCTATTATGGCATCAAGGTATTTGTGAATATGAAGTAAATAAAAATACCGAGTTAGCTAAGAAGCTACTATTTGAAGCGATACAATTAACTCATTCCTCAGATAAAGTATTTAATGAACGGGAGATTGAGATCTACAGCGCAATTGCCGTTATCCATTTTAATGACTACGAAAATGACAAGGTGATTGAACTATATGATATGGTGCTGCCACATCTAGAAAGAATTCCATATTTACAGGATGTATCGATTAAAACGAGAATTTTTTATAACAAAGCAAAAGCACTCTCACGGCTTTCAAAATTTGAAGAGTCAAATTATTCTTGCAAACAGGCGATTGATTGGTGCCTAAAGACGGATAATATGTACTTATTTGGAGAATTACATTACCATACCGGTTACAATTATGAAATGCTAGATCATTTTTTAACAGCCTTACGCTATATGGAAAATGCCAAAAAAATCTTTGAACTTAGACTCGAAGATAAGCACGTTCCGTATATTGATGAAAGAATTAACCGTTTAAAAGATAAAATGAGTGGGAATCACCTCCACATCTGACCCCCACTTTTACTGACTATTTTCTAAATTGGCTTCGTCCTTATACCCAGTATCACCTGTCACTTCATAGGTTTCTTTTATTAGTCCCATAGACGGAGCGTAATATCTTGTATAAATCGTCTCTGCACCTTCAACTTCAGCGGTTATCTTTTTTATAGTAATCACATTTGAAAATGTTCCGGCTGGTACTGTGACCGTGTTGTTTTTTTCTAAAATCAACCACTCAGATTGTCCATTGTTATTCATCATCATCTCAGGGGTTTCAAATGGAATAAATTCATCAAGGAGTTCAGGTGGTTGATTACCGGCTATTTCATACACAAGCGCAATTTCATCATCTGTCCAGCGATAGATTTGGGTTGTTGGCGCTCCGCTTAAATAGACAGTTTGTTGAATATACTCATCATTTTCCGAGACAATTTCATGGGTATAAATTTCTTCCCCAGCATTTGTGTAAGTCCTTATTGTTCCTACCTGTGGTCGATAGTGTTTTAAGTTACCTTGTTTATTTTTAACGATTTTTTGTTCTTTCGGTGAAATTTGTTTCTCCTTTGTTTCTTGAATGGGACCGGGTGTCGGTGCTTGGCATCCTAATAGAAGGAGGGTACAGAGTAAACTATAGATTGTTTTCTTCAATTTAATTTCCCTCCTACCAAGGCTTCAATGCATATGTAAGGCTTTTCTTTTCATATATTACCTTCTGTTGGTCCTTATCAAACACAGCAAGTGCAGATTTCACAGAATACGCATAGCGCAGGGCATCTATTTCAGTTTCAAAGGTAGCTAGCCTGTTTTCACCCATCCCATATACTTCATACACTTTAAAATATGCAGTTATCGCTGCTGCGAGTGCAGTTGCTGCATCCTCTTGATATTGGTCTGTTTTAATTAACTTTTCCTCATTTCGATTTATCATATAGCCAAGTTCAACTAATATCGAGGGCATTTGTGCATTTCTAATTACGAAAAAGCTTTGGTCAGAGTGGATTTTTCGATTCGGAAGACCCAAAGAACCAACTAGGATTGGATGAACCACTTCTGCCAGTCGTTTATTTTCTGATAAGTATTTTATCTGCAGTGGATCATGAGGATACTCTGATTTCGCATTATTGATACCATCATAATAGTACGTTTCAATTCCTCTTTTAAACGGATTGGTTGGATCGGCATTATGATGGATCGAAATGAAAATACTGTTGTTGTTGTTAGTTGCGGCGATGTCATTTGCGACCTTCATTCTGAGGGCAAAGTCACCACCAGGTGTGCTTCCATCTTCATTTTTAAGATAGGGTGCAAAATGTTTATCGGTTGTTCGCGTTAAACGTACGTTAATATCTGTCGATTTAAGCTGTTCCTGAAGTTTTAGCGCAACAGCTAGGTTTGCGTCTTTTTCACAGAATCCGGACTGAGAGCCAGAATAGCCACATGTCCCGCTGAACTTGCCACCATGCCCAGGATCAATGATTACCGTTTTTTCTGCAAAACTAGTTGTGGGACTTAAAATCAGAATGAGCGCAACTAAAACTGTAAGTATAGACTTTTGATATACCAACCTAACATCCCCCATTGCAGAATTTTTTTCCATTATATCATTTTTTCAATACATTACTAAACACCACACAACGGTTCATCGGATAAACAAACTTATTGACTCCTATTTTCCAAGATGGTATTATTTTCAACAGTAGCTTAATAGTTAATTAGTCTCTTATCGCGAGAGGTGGAGGGAAATGGCCCTAGGAAACCTCGGCAGCGGACTCATGTGTTTGATGAGTACTGTGCCAAATCCAGCAAGCAATCGCTTGAAAGATGAGAAGAGTCGGATGCGTTCTATTCCAAACCTCTTCTTGTTGATGAGGTTTTTTGTTTGTTTGGAGGCTTCGTCGGATTTGACTATTACTATATGGTTAAAACCGAGTAAAACTATATAAAAAGGTGGGTAAACAAATGAAAAAACTTTCATTATTGCTATTAATTTTAACGTTAGGATTTGTGCTTGCGGCTTGCGGTAGTAGTGAAACTGACAACACTACAGGTTCTGAAACACCAACAAAAGAACAAACCTCATGGGAAAGAATCAAGGAATCTGGCAAACTAGTCGTTGGTACAGAAGGACTTTATTATCCTGTTACCTATTTTGATGAAACAACAAAAGAATTAACAGGGTTTGACGTTGAGGTTGTAAGAGAATTAGGAACCAGACTAGGTTTAGAAATCGAATTTAAAACAATGGAATTTGACGGTTTGCTTCCCGCACTTAGAAATGGACAAATCGATGTAGCAGCAAATGATTTTACAATCACTGAAGAACGTCTAGAAAAGTTTGATTTTACGATTCCGATTAAACATTCATTTGGTTCGGCACTTGTACGTGCGAGTGACAACTCTGGAATTGAAACAGTTGCAGATTTAAAAGGGAAAAAGGTTGGTGGCTCAGCGACAAGTAACTATGCAGATTTTGCTAGAAAACAAGGCGCAGAAGTAGTTGTCTACTCAGGCTCTGACACTGTCCTTCCTGAGATCATCAATGGTCGGATTGATGCCACACTTAATGACTACCTTGTCTTAATTCAAACATTAAAGCAATTTGATAAGCCTGGATTAAAGCTTGCTGAAAACGTAAAGTTTGAGCCAAATGTTGGCGCAATCGTGATGCAAAAAGATAGCCCAGAGCTTAAAGCAGAATTAGATAAAGTTTTACAAGAAATGATTGATGATGGAACGGTTAAAGAGATTGCACTTGAATTCTTTGGTGCTGACGTATCTCAACCGGTTGATATTGAATAGGTAGTCAGGGGGAATCATTTAGATTCCTTTCTTTTTAGTCATTTTTTGAATAAATGTCTGTAATGGTTCGTTATCGATTATTCGACAATTAACGATGACAAACCCCACTCTTTTCTATTTCCAAACAGCATAAAACATACTTTAAAGGAGTCTTATAATGTCTGATTTTAAATGGGAATATCTTTTTAATATAGAAATAGCGTTAGACTCCCTCCCTTTTATATTAGAGGGAGCATGGATTACAATCCTAATTGCGATCGTAAGTATGATTATTTCATTAATTTTAGGATTATTTATTGCTTTAGCTAGAATGAGTAAATTTAAATTCAGTAGTATACCTGCACGTCTATTTATATCATTTATGCGTGGTACTCCGTTGCTCGTTATTTTATTTATCTTATATTTTGGACTCCCAATGATCGGGATAGAACTAGAACCTCTTACGGCTGCGATAGTCGGAATGAGCGTTCACTTTTCAGCCTATACTGCCGAAATTATTCGCTCAGCGATTTCTTCAGTTTCAAAAGGACAATGGGAAGCTGCTGAAACATTACGAATGTCCTATTGGCAAACGATGAGGCGAATTATTTTACCGCAAGCAACTCGAATCGCATTGCCACCTTTATCTAGTGTTTTCATGGATATTATTAAAGGTACGTCGCTTGCGATGGTTATCACCGTTTCAGAGATGTTTTACCGCGCAAAGGTTGTTGTTGGCCAGACGTATGAGAGCTTAACCTTATACATCCTTGTGGCTTTAATCTATTGGGGATTATGCACAGTGGTAACCCTTTTACAGGATTATCTTGAGAAAAAAGCGAATCGTTATGTCTGATCGTAATAGGAGGTTATCAAAATGATTAAAGTTGAGAAGCTAAGTAAACAGTTCGAGAATAATGAAGTCTTAAAATCGATCTCACTTCAGATTGAAAAAGGTGAGGTTGTAAGTATCATTGGTCCATCGGGCTCTGGTAAAACAACCTTGCTGCGCTGCTTGAATTTATTAGAGACTCCCACTTCAGGGGTCATTCAAATAAATGATGTACAAATTGCTTTTAACGGGGATACTCCTTCTAAAAAACAGAAAACAGATATCCGTCAATATTCCGGAATGGTGTTTCAGCATTTTCATCTTTTCCCACATAAAACTGTGTTGGATAATATTATTGAAGCTCCACTTGTTGTTCAAAAAAGAAATAAACAAGAGGTGGTTCTAGAAGCAGAGGAGCTTTTACGAAAAGTAGGCTTGTTGGCCCATAAAAACCATTACCCTGAACAACTATCAGGTGGTCAAAAACAGCGTGCGGCCATTGCCAGAATGCTCTCTCTTAAGCCTGATATTCTCTTATTCGATGAACCAACATCCGCACTTGACCCAGAGCTCGTCGGAGAGGTGTTAGCCGTAATCAAAGAACTCGCTGCCGAGGGTCAAACGATGATTATTGTCACACATGAAATGGACTTTGCTAAAGATGTGTCAGATCGAGTTGTGTTTATTGCTGATGGATATATTGTCGAACAAGGTAAACCTGAGGATATTTTTTCAAACCCTAATGAAGAGCGGACGAAGCAGTTTTTGCAGAAGGTGCTCGCAAGGTAAAATGTGGAGTCAGGCAGCTGCTTGACCCACTTTTTTTATTTCTTCAAAACTCCCTACCTTTATACCAGTACTCCCTGCTTTATATTGTCTATTAATGGCTGTTTTGACTTCTCTCTAGAATTACCAAAAAACAACTTACCAACTATGCATAAATAGACAACAACTTGAGAAAATATAGGTAATTAGATTTTGATGAACGGACGTGAAATCATGTCTATTTTTTATAAAAGTGAGCTCAAAACCAAAAATGGGTTACTAGAAATCAGACTTTTTATCAATAAAAAATTATTTGCTAAGGAGTATTCTGAAGACCTTGATGAAGATGTACTTAAAACAGCTAAACACATAAGAAAAGATGTATTAGCGTATGTGGAAAAAAAACACCCTACTATTCCAATTCAAGTTGCAACTATAATGATTGGTAAAGTTCCGTATAGTACGTTTTTAATTAAACATTAACTACCAAAGATAAAATGTAACTATTTATTTTATTCAAGTAAACGTACCGAATAGCGAGCCTTAATGGTGAAGACAGAGGCGTAGTTGCACTTATGCGTGTTAGAATTTACGGATACAATATCGCACTGTCTGTCAGCTAATGCTTCCTGACTGAACGGCGGATGCATTCGGGACTTTCACCCTATAGCGAAGCGTGCTGCCACACGAACCAAAAGACTACCTCATAGCGATATGAGGTAGTCCAATCCATTACTTAATTTTAAAGTTCACCAAGCTTCTCAAGTAAGCGATAAAGCATTACTGAAGCCTCTGCACGATTTGTTGCTTCCTTAGGAGCAAATGAACCGTCAGCTTTTCCGTTAATGATTCCTAAGTCTGAAGCAACTGAAACTGCTTCTTTAGCAAAGTTGCCAATCTTAGCATTGTCATTAAAGGCTAGTGTTTTACCTTTTCCATCTAATAATTGCTTATTCTGGTGTTCAATTGCGCGAACAATCATAACAGCCATTTCTTCACGAGTAATATTTTGAGAAGGATTGTAGTTTCCTTGAAGGTCACCTTTTACGATTCCTGCACGGTATGCAGCTTCGATTTGGCGAGCACTCCATGCTTGATAAGCAGATACATCCTTAAATGTACCTTCATAACCAGTTAGTTCAAGGTTGAATGAACGAACTAATAATACAGCAAATTCAGCTCTAGTTAATTTATCTCCAGGCTTGAAGGTTGTATCAGTCTTACCTTGAATCACTGCTCTTGAAGCTAATACTTCGATTTCATCTTTAGCCCAATGCTTAGTAACATCAGTGAATGTTCTGTTGTTTTCAAGTACTGCATATTTAGAGAAGTGGTTTGCCTTGAACACTAGCTCACCATTTGCAACTTTACCACCAACATACTCCCACTTATTCGTTTCTTCATTTAAATAATAAGCAGCAGCTTTACGAGAGTCAGTCACTGAATCGACTGATAGCGTTACTTCTACAGGTTCAGCGAATTTAGAAATTGTAAATTCTCCATCGTTCACTGATACAGTGAAGTCAAATACGTTAGATGCAACTTTTTGACCTGGTAATGCAACCGGTAGATCTGCTCCAGCTTTATCAGCTATTACAGATAATGAGACATTACCATCTGCTTGTTTTGCAATATCTTCTATAACTTTTGTAGAAAACTTTACAGAAGATGTCCCTGTGTTTACAACAAGTGACTTTTTATTTGTAGCGATTTTATCAAGTGTAGTCGCATTAAACTCAGCGTTTACTTCACTCATATCGCTACCTTTTGTTGCTTCACCTAACTCGATTACAACTTCATCTGTTGATGAGTCTGTAATTTGGCTGTCAATCTTAGTTTCATCAACTTTTAAAGTAGCTTTGCCGTTTTTGTCGTCAACAACTACATTTCCTTGATCAGCAGGTTTGGTTGTTGGGTCCTGTGGTACAGGAATGACAACTGGAGGAGTGTATCCACCACCATTATTTCCTCCACCATTACCAGGAGAAGTAGCTTCACCTTTTGTTAATGTAACTTCTTTAGTTGTTTTGTTTCCAGCTAAGTCTGTTACTTCGAAGACAAATGTGTTTTCACCATCTTCTAATACAAGCTCAATATCTTCAAATGTTTGTTCGAATCCTCTTAATACATATGGCTCTACATATTCATTATAGAATAGTTCACTGCCATCTAAACTAAAGCGAATTTCATCAAAGTTATCTTCAATGGTTACAGATACTTTTGGATTTTCTGCATCAGCTGCAAGAGTTTTCTTGCTTGGAAGTCCATTGATTGTTAATGTTGGAGCTTCTGAATCAATAAAGATTGTACGTTCAAATGAAATGTCATTTCCTACAATATCTGTGCCACCAATTTTAAATTTGTGAACTCCATCATTTTCAAATGTTAATGTTGTTGAGAACTCATTCTTCCCTGTTTCCTCATTCCATATAACACCTACATCTTTACCTGCAATTTGTACTGTTTCAATACCTGAAGAGTCTGTTACATAACCAGAAACAGGAATTTCTAAAGTATTAAATGTCCCAAACGGAGTTGGTTGATCTGCAAATATGAATGGAATTGTATCATCACCGAAATTCGGGAATTCTAACGCAACTTCATTTCCTGCATTATCAACTGCAACAAGTTGTACTAATGAACCTTCAGCAGGTTGATTTGTAAATGAATATGTTGTTACATCTCCACTTAAGAAATCAACAACTTCCCCATTAACAACTACTGCAACGTAATTAATACCACTTCCATTTTCGTTATCGGCAGACGCTAAAGTGAATTCTAGTGTTTCACTATCAAGCGTTGCCTCTAAAGTTGGCACTTGATTGTCGACAAATACCGGAATATTAACAGTTTGAGCTTCTGCACCAGGGAAATCTATAACAGTTTTGATTTGATAGTAATATAATCCTTCTGTTGCTAGAGCATTTTTAACTTTTCCATCCCAACCTCTTACTGGGTTAAGTGAATATTGTGCTGCTCTACCACCATCATAATAATTTTTTCTCACATTGTTTTCTGTACGTAGGGTACGCAGAATTGTTTCGCCATCTTTAGCTACTACATTGAATTCTACTTTTTTAGCATTACGTAAGAATGAAAGGATCGGAATAGCTTGGTCTTGGATTCCATCTCCATTTGGTGAGATAGCAATCGCATTTGATTTAAAGCTATCATCACTTGGCGAATAACCTAAATAGCTATAACCACCTGTAGAAGCATAAACTAAACCGGTCATCCCATAGAAAGATGATTCATCATCATATTTTGTACCGTCAAGAACTGGGGCTTTGTCCCAATCACCTTTGAAGCCTACATAAGGAACTGTAAGTTCAGGATGTGTATCAGTTGTTTCTGTTAAGGTTACATATCCTTCTGCAAAGTATCCGTTAGGGAAAACTTCAACAGCAGGTACATATCCTGATGCGTTTCTATTTAGCACTACTGCGTTAGTTAAATCTACTTCGACAGTAATCGTAACTGAACCATTTGCTGGAACTTCAACAACGTTGTTTCCATTATTAACTGTAACTATAGCACCATCAAGAGCTTGTGCTTCTAGTTCATCTACCGCATAACCCAATACACCAAATAATGATAAATCAGTTTGTACATTTACACCGACATTATACGTTACAGCCGTATCACTGAAGTTCTGTGCATTTAAAGTAAATGAAAGATTATCTCCAACTTCTTTTAAAGCTACTTTCGCTTCATTTGTGACAACATCCGTCACCACTACTGGCGTGCTTAACGCTGAGTGAAGCTGCATTATACCTGCACCCTGACGACGAGGAGAATATGGATTTGTAAAGCCGAACATTGTATTGATTGTTCCTTTATCAATTACAGGTGAAGCGGTATTCATTAAGATATTTTTAGCCATGTTTACACGATTTGAACCAGCAAGGTCAAATTGCTCATCTACACGTTGTAACACTAACGCTGAACCACCGGCTACATGTGGAGCAGCCATTGAAGTACCGCTCATCATTCCATAAGTGTCATCATTAAGTGTTGAGTAGATTTGTCCACCTGGAGCTGTAATTTCCGGTTTAAAATCTAAGTTTGGAGTTAATCCCCAAGAAGTAAAAGCAGACATTTTGTCAGCAGCTGGGTTTGGAGACTTAGTAAGATCTCCTTCAAAGCTTACTGTTACTGTTTCATCTGCTTCTAATGCAGTTTTAAGTACACTACCATTTTCTTTTAACATGAACAAATGTGGAATTGTAATCTCCGGGTCATTTGCCATGTTAATAAAACCATCTAAATTGTTAAAAATAATGACACCAGCAGCACCAGCTGCTTGAGCGTTCAAAGTTTTACTTACAAATGGACTTTCACCACGTTGAATTAAAACAAACTTACCTTCTACATTAAGGCCCTCAAAATCATTTGCATCTGGAGCAGTTTGAGAATCACCAGGCATACGTCCTAAACCCGCATAGACGAGCTCATATGATTCATCACCTAAGCTAGTAGGATGTACGTTTCCCGATGACATAAATGGCGCTTTTGCTGCTGCATTTTCACCGATAGTATATGTTACAGCATCTAAATCCATAAATTGATTTTCAAAAGATGCTACTTGAAGCGACTCATATGATACCCCCGGAGAACCAGAAACACCAATGTCAGGGTTAGAGGCGAACGGATTATCAAAGCCATTACCGAAGTGAGCAGAGTTACCTGCAGAAATAGCCATTAGAACGCCACTTTCAACTGCACGTTTTACTGCTTCTTGTTCAGGGTCTTCAGGAATAACGAAAGCTGCAGTAGATCCTAAACTCATGTTAATTACATCTACACCTAATGCAATTGCATCATCAATTGCTTTTACATAAATATCACCGAAAGTAGACGGCATTTCAGGATCGTTACCAAATACTTTAAGTGCTAAAAGTTGTGCTTCAGGAGCTACACCTTTAATACCATCATTAGCTTCGTCACCATTAGCTGCGACAGTTCCGCTTACGTGCATCCCGTGCATTGAAGCATCAGGACCGATATCTAGAATTTGTTGGTTGTTATCCATATAGTTGTAACCATAAGGAACTTTTTCAGTATAGTACATACCCGGAAGTTCATTAGCAGTGATTTGACTGTTTACTAACTCTTCAGTTAATTTAGGTTCTGTTTCTTCACTTAAGACCATGTCACGGTGACTTGGATCAATACCAGTATCAATGACACCTACTACCATCCCTTCACCTTTATAACCATATTCTCTCCAAGCTTCTTGAGCTTGAACTAACTCCTTACTGTAAACCATTTCAGGCTTTACTGTTGGACGTTGATATTCATTCACAATATGTACTTTACCAACATTTGGCAATGCCTCTAATAGTGGTAAAGAACCATATTCTACTTCAGCACTAAATCCATTAACAACTGTAGTAAAATTAGTAATATAATCAATTTCAATTTTTTGACTTGAGATTTGTGCTTTAGTTTCTTCTTGTGCCTCTAAAGCAGCGGATTGAAGGTTCCCTTTCTCTGTTTCAGAAAGTTCATCATACTTTACCCCCTTCTTTTGGGCATATTGAATCGCGACTTCGCCATCAAGCTCTACAATAACACGGACTTTGTCATCTGCATTATATTGTCCTGCTAATTCTTCGGTTTTTATTTCTGTTAATGACTTATTTGCTTGTCTCTTTGTATTATCTACTTCTCTAATTGGAAGCACAGCGCCAAACGCAATATTTCCAAATGTAAGTAAAAATATGAGGACTAGCGCGGTAATTCTTTTAACTTTCACTTGTTTGTTCCCCTCTCTACTAAATGGCATTTTCGTTGAATAGTAAATTTGACCTCCTTTTCCAATTATTACAAGGTTTACATATTAAATCTATCATATGTCTATATATTTAGTAAACTCTAAATATAGCTATATTTGGTATTTTTAAAATATTTGTTTTTTTAAGAAAAACAAAAGGCGCACCCGCCTATCAGCGCGTCGATTAAAACCCGCCACGTCCTGTGGCATTATCGACACTTGCACATCGTGTGCTTCGAAGACTCCGGGCGAAAGAAGCGTTCTTTGCTTCTGTAGGAGGAGTTGAAGTTTCCCCTCGTTTCTAGGCGCTGGAGCTAGACAGGGTTATGACCTCAGGTCCGATGGCGCCCGGAGCTAGGGCACTATAACTAGGTACAAACTTTTATACTTTCTTATCTTTTAAAAAAAGACCGTTATCCTGTAGATAACGGTCTTTTTCCTTATACCTCTTCTATTTTCTCTAGTAATCTGTAAAGCATGACAGATGCCTGCGCTCTAGTTGTATCGGCTTTAGGGGCAAAGGTATTGTCCTCAAGTCCCTTGATAATACCCAATTCTGTCGCTAGCGCTACATACTCTTTTGCAAATGCTCCTATACTATCACTATCCTTGAACTTCAATGTTCCTTGGTTCTCTTTTACTAGTTTGTTGTTCCTATACTCTACTGCACGAATAATCATCGCTGCCATTTCTTCTCGCGTAATGTTTTTAGAAGGTTCGAAAATACCATTTCCTTGACCATTTACAATTCCTACTCGATTTGCTGCTTCAATTTGTTGTGCGCTCAATGCTTGTTGCATGGAAACATCATTAAAGGTTCCTTCGTACTCTGATAATGGAATATTTAAGGCACGCACAAGTAAGACAGCAAATTCTGCACGAGTGATATCATCCGTTGGTTTGAATGAAGTTGCCGTTTTCCCTTGGATGATCATTCTTGATGCTAATACTTCGATTTCATCCTTAGCCCAATAGTTATTGATATCTTTAAACGTCTTATTATTTTCAATGACTGCAAATGTTGAGAAATGTTTTGTAGTGAATACGAACTCTGCGTCAACCACCTTTCCTCCAACATACTCCCATTTGTTTGTTGTTTCATTCAAATAGTACGCTGCAGCTTTACGTTTGTCTTTCATCTTGTTCTCATATACTGTGATACTTACTTCGATTGGTTCAGCAAACTGAGAAACGATTTCATTATCACCTTTTACAGTAAAGTCAACTACGTTTGAGACAAGCTCCTGGCTTGTTAGAGTTACTGGTAGACTGTCAGTTGACTGTCGTGTATTAATCGTAATAGAAATACTTCCATTTGCTTTTTCTACTATGTCAGTTAGGTTTTTAGTAGAAAGAGTTACCTTTGATTGGCCTGAATGAATAACGAGTGTCTTTTTATTTTCCACAAGTTTAGTTATCGTAGTCTTTGTCAATTCAGCCGTTTGTTCACTAACCTTTTTTCCTTCTGTTGCTTTTCCCAGGTCAATAACAACCTCTGATTTTGTCTTATCTTGAATTAACGCATTGATTTTTTCTTCGGTTACTTTTAACTTCACTTTACCAGTTTTCTCATCAACCTCTAGTTCTCCTTGATTAGTAGAAGGAGTTGGTGGTGTTGGTCCTACTGGACTGTTATTATTGTCTTCTTTCTTAGCTGCAGCAAGAATGATTGTTCCACCATTTTCTCTTGAAGGTAGTGTTAATGTAACTTCATTTGCTGCTGAGACTTTGTATTTCTCACCACTGTATAAATCAATTATTTTTTTACCTGCTTCAAACGGAACTTCAAAAGTTGTTGTTTTCGCTTCTGTTGTTGTGTTTAATCCAACGACAACAGATTCGTTATTGTAGCTCCGTTCAAATACTAAATAGCCGTCATCGTTTCCACCTGCAAGCTTTTCACGAGTTCCTTTAGAGAATACTTTTGAAAAGTCTTTACGGATGTTTAATAGCTTTTGATAATGCTCTAGCATTTCATTATTCTCGACTTGGTCCCACGCAAAATCATAACGGTTTTCACTAAATTCGCCGTTATCCATGTTTCCTGCAGTTCGACCTGATTGACCTAATTCTTCACCATAATAGATAACAGGCTGACCTTTTGCGGTAATTTGAAGGGCTGCCGCAAGCTTCATTTTATTAATATCACCATCTGCACGTGCAACTAGGAATCCATCCTCATCATGACTGCTTAGGAATTGCCCTAATGTTGCTGTGTTGTCAATCATGCTGTTGCGATATTGGAGATAACGATCGGCTCCATCAATGTCACCATTAATGAAATTCTGTGCAGCTCCTTTGAAGCCAAAGTCTAGTAATGAATCCATTTGGCCACTTCGTAAATTGCCGCCTGTGTTATCCACACTAGCACCGAAATATTCGCCGATTAATTTGAAATCCGGTTTAATTTCTGTTAGTGCATTTTTAAATGCTTTCCATGTTGTATCTTCAACATTTTTAACTGTATCAACACGGAAGTAATCAATTGTATCACCGCGGTTTGTTCTTGCTTTTTCTAACCAAGCTGTTTGCCACTCAATCACTTGTTGACGTACTGCTTGATCTTCTGTTTTGAAATCTGGTAAACCAGCTAATTCACCTTTTATACTATCTGTCCCACCGTCACGTAGCATTCCTGTAAAACGTTCACGGTCAGTGTCCGTTGGGAAGTTTTCGATTCCCATACCGATACTTGGGTCATTTTCCTTTAATCCATAGCCTGCATGATTTAAAACAACATCGACCATGATTTTAATTCCACGATCATGTGCTTTGTCGATAAGCTTTTTAAACGTTTCAATGTCACCTAAATGCTCATCAAGTGATGTAAAATCTTGTGACCAATAGCCGTGGTAACCAAATTGACTTCCGACTTTGTTATTACGTAAATCCCAGTCAATGTTATCAACAATTGGAGTAATCCAAATGGTATTAATACCAAGGTCTTCAATATAATCCAGCTTGTCGATAATCCCTTGGAAATCTCCACCATGATATGCTTCTGCTTGTGTAGTATCATAGTTTGCACCATTGGGGTCATTATTTGTTGGGTCACCATCATTAAATCTGTCTGTCAGCATGAAATAAATACGTGCTTCATCCCAATCAAAGTCAGACTTTCCAACTGATTGTTTTGCTTTTACTTCAACTGCAACTGTATTTGTATGCTTGTTTCCAAATTCATCTACAACTGTCACTGTTAAATCCTTCGTTCCAGCTGTGATAGAATCCGTTACTGCAATTGTTTGTTTATAAAGTTCTGGATCAATCACAACTTTTTCTGCTCCACCAAGGGGTGATAAATCTAGATACGCTTCTTTAATCTCGACATTGTCTTCAGAAGAAATAGTTAGCTTTACTACTGCATTTTCTTTTGCAGAAATCGCGCTAGGTGTTACTTCTGATTCAATTGTTAGATCTGGTATTTTGAATTCGATAATTGATTTCCCAGCTTCATTTGTGTTGAATGGATCAGTAACTTCTGTTGTAATTCCATTAATTGTTACTAGGAAGCTATAGTCATATGTGCCTTCTTGTAGGTCGTTCATTGTGTAGTTGAAGAGCTCATCTTCGGCACGATAGTTCATATCAAATACTTCGTCATTTACCTTTACTTGGACGTTTTCAATTGTGTCCATTGCGTTTGCTTTATAAAGGTCCATATCACGATAGAAGAAAGTTAAGCTACCATTATCTAATACCGGGCCATTTACTGTTGAGACAGTATGGAAATCTTTTACTCCACTTGTTACGACTACTTTTGTTAATGGTTGATTTGGATCAATTGTGATATAGCGGTCCGCGTCATACGGATCCTTTTGATCCCAGTTTTGACCTTTACGAAGCACGAAACCGACACTTGATGTTTCAGGGCCAATTTCAAATGTTGCAACAGCACCTTTATCTGTTACTTCATCAAATAATTTTTGACCGTCTTCTACTCCTGTTTGCCATGTCCACATGTTCCAGCCTTCGTAATCTTTATCAGCACGAACATATGTGAACTGGATATAGCGTTGTACATATTCTTTTACTTCGATTTCTTTTGCTGCTTTTACTTCACCAGATTGAACTGTTATCGTCGTTATACCTGGTGCAACACCTGTTACTTCACCATTTGTTTTTACCGTTGCAACAGCTGGTTTTGAAGATGTCCATGTAATAATGGGATTCGTCATAACTTGACCAAATTGATCTTTTACAACCGCTGTTAGCAGTGTTGATAATCCCTTAAATACTGAATCACTTCCAGACAACTCAATGCTTGTCGGGATAAGCTCACCAACATTAACGGTTACTATTGCTTGAACAGATCCAATCGTTGCTGTGATGGTAGCTGTACCATTTGCTATAGCTGTTATTTTACCATTACTAGAAACCGTTGCGATGGTTGAATCCGATGATGCCCATGTAATCGTTTCTGTTGTAACCGGGCTACCGTTTTGATCTTTCACAACTGCACGTATCGTTCTTACTTCATCCACTTCTAATCCAAGCTCTGTTGGTGAAACATCGATTGTTGTTACAACTGGAGTGTAGCTTGTTGCCACGTCATATAACACCATCGTTGATAAACCAGCAACAGATGCTGTATTGCCTTCAATTGTACGTAGTGTTTCTGTACCAGCTGCCGTGTCGTCAACAACAACATTCCATGCTGCTGAATCTGATGGTAATGCGACATCTTGTGCCTCTGCATTACCGTTGTAAATCACAACAATATTTTTCCACCGATCATTATTTGCGTTATTTTTCAGTTTAAAGGCAACGATGTTTCCATCTTGCTTATAAACTTCCAGGTTGTTAGCAATTGCTTCTTTTGAGCTCATGCGGAACGCTGGATGTGTTTTTCGTAATTCAATTAAGCCTTTGTAGTAATCGAAGACTGGTTTGAAATCTTCTTTTTTGTCCCAACGAATTTGGTTAATTGCATCTGGACTCTTATAGCTATTATGATCCCCAAACTTAGTACGTAAAAGCTCATCACCTGCGTGAATGAACGGAATACCTTGTGATGTGAGGATGATTCCATTTGCTAATAGTGAGCGTTTTACCGTCTCGTTTGCGAGTACATTGTTTGTGTCTACTGCATGGTAAGGTGTTGAAGCATTAACGGCTTCTTCAACTGAAGCATATTTTTCAGCACTTTCGCCCTGTAATGCACCATCAAGCATGCTAACAAAGCCTTCTTCCTCTTCTAGACCTTGTGTTTTGATAATTTTATCCCAAAGATTTAAATTATCATGTGCTGTTACATAGTTAATCGTTTCAGATGCACGGTTTGTGAAGTCGTTGATTCCACCCATAACACCTTTAACAATATCTGCTTCTTTGCCTGCTTCACCTGTTGCAAACCCTTTAGAGGCATCATCACTTCCGCCTTTAATTGCCCCACGGAAATTATCATTGAACACGGCAAAGTTTTTATCTTTTTGTGAACCTTTTAATGTTTGAAGATTAGCTGCTAATGGTGAGCCACCTGCTTGCCAAGGTTCACCATAGATTAAGATTGTTGGGTCAACTTGCTCTTGGAGTTCTTTTGTAAGCTGTTCGATTGTGTTTACATCTATTAATCCCATCAAGTCAAAACGGAAGCCATCGACATTGTATTCCTCTGCCCAGTATCTAACTGAGTCCTTAATATATTTCCGAACCATTGGACGCTCTGTTGCTATTTCGTTACCCACACCAGATCCATTTGCTAGTTTACCAGTTTCAGTTGTACGGTAGAAATAGCCAGGCACGACTTTATCAAATGGGCCGTTTGGTACGTCAAAAGTATGGTTATAAACAACATCCATTACGACACGAATATTATTGTCATGCATCGCTTGAACCATTTCTTTGAATTCTGTAATTCTAGTTATTGGGTTCTCAGGATCAGTTGAATATGAACCTTCGGGAACATTATAATTTTGTGGATCATAGCCCCAGTTGTATTTGGCATTGACAGAGTTTGCATCGTCTACCGTTAATTCATTCACCGTTTTAAAATCATAAGAAGGTAGCAAGTGGACATTTGTCACACCTAAATCTGCTAGATGGTCGATTCCAGTTGCATTACCATATTGGTCGGTTGTACCTTCTTCAGTAAATGCTTTGAATTTCCCTTTGTTTGTCATACCTGAGTTTTCATCAATTGAGAAATCTCTAACCTGTAGTTCATACACAATCGCATCTGTTGGATTAACCATTGCCGGTTTTGACGTTGGGTTCCAATTTGATGGATTTGAGCTATTTAAATCAATGATTGCACTACGTTGTCCGTTTGCTGAAACTGCGAATGCATATGGATCGACCGCATAATTTGTTTTTCCATCAGCAAATTCTACTTTGTACATATAATATTTGTTGTTTAAGTCTTCGTTAATAGTTGTTGACCAGACACCATTTGCAGAACGAGTCATCTCTGTTTCTAGACCGTTCGTATTATCTTCAACTAATCCAGCTTGATTGTAAGTGCCTGCATTATCGTAGATACTTGCGCTTACCTTTGTTGCTGTTGGTGCCCAAAGCTTAAAGGTGCTACTAGTTGATGAATACGTTAGACCTAGGTCTTTTCCATCATATTGGAATTTTGTATCATCAAGGATTTTACGCATTGTTACTTTTGAAGCTGTAAAATTCGTACTTTTTACTTCATAAAGATTTCGAACATCAATTACAGATGGATCTATTACTGTTAACTGAATCTGGTTTGTTTTTACTCTAGTTGCAGACACTTCAAGTTCTGTTTCATTTGTTACATCCGTTAAAGTGAAGCTAGTAAGCTCACTATCTTCAATTCCATGTGTTGTTGTTACTAGAACTTTATCAAGGGAATCCATCATCGCAGCTTGGATGCGTTTACCTGTATCCACTTGATCCTTGTTGTAATAAACCTCTTCAACACCTTCGATCATCCATGCTTCCACTGAATCTTGACCTTCAGGTAGCTGAATTTGTCTTGTTACTTCTTGCGTAGACCAGCTACCAGGACGAGTGATTACGCTAATTTTAGACGCTGGGAATTTAAATGTTGTTTGTGCAAATCCATCTTCTGTTGTAGATGTAAATGGATATACTTTACCTTCTGTGTTATCATCCCACACCCACATATCCCACTCATTTTGCTTGCCATCAAAACGATAGTAGTTGATCGTGAAATCAAACATTACTGCTAGAATTTTGATAGTTTGTGAAACCGTGTAGCCTTCATACTCACCTTGTAACGTGAAAGTACTATTTACAGGTGCATCTGCTGTGATTGTTAGTTGATTTTGACTAAGTTCGACACCACTTACTGGTTCTTTAATTGACCAGATTGGTGTTGCAGCTACTTCTTCGCCTTGTTTATTTAAAAACTTCGCTGTAAGCGTGCGTTGTTCACCTATTTCCATTTCAGTTGGCAAATTTGCGGTTAAACCTGGAACCACAAGTTTGTTATTGCCGTCTTCAAGCTTTTGGCTGTTTAAAGGGTCTACTATCCAATTACCATCTACTACAAATTTATAACCATACACGCCCGATGGCAGGTTTTTAGATAGTGAATAGATATTGTTCACACCTTTTACCATCGGTTCTGGTGTCCAGTTATTAAATTCACCAGCTACATTAGCTGTTTGTGTAGTTTCACTTCCTTGGTAGTTAAAGGTTACTGTTTCAGTAACAACAGGGCTGTCTACTAATCTAGTTGAAAATGAGAACGATAGATTTTCTGATAGATTCGTATTTGTAAGTAAGCCTGTTACTGCTTGGCTTGGCACTTCAACAGTGTATGTTTCACCATAGCTTAGCTTATCTGGTGTAAGGGTTAGGGTTTTATCTGAAGCAACTGCGATAATATTAATTGGATTGACAGAAGAGTCAGTTAATTTAATTTTATGATCGCTCGCTAGTTGGATTGTTTCGTTAAATGCAATTGTGATTGTTGGCTGTGTGCTTACATTTTTTTCACCATTTACAGGTGTTGTGTTGGATACCGCTAATGCTTGTGGAGCAGTAATGCCAGTAACTTTGTATCCTGTGCTATAAGTAGATTGTATATTTGGATTAGCACTTTCGTTCGAAGAAGCTGCAATTTGATTTCCTTCAGCTTGAGGAATAACATCAAATGCACCATGCTCTCCGTTATTTCCACTTAGAACTACAATCGCTTTTAGTTCATCGTTATTTTTAAGATTTAATTCACTCAAAGGAATTTTTCCTTCGAAACCGGTCGCTCGGTCTACTGCAAATTCTGCACCCTTGCTATCTTCCCATGAATTTAACAGTGGAGTGCTGAGGTCATTAGTTGAATAAAGAGCTGCTCCATTCACTTCATTATCATTTTTAACTCTAAATGTAATATGGTACTGGGGTTTATTTTCTGTACCATTGAAGTTATATTGTGCACCCCAAGGATTTCCTGCTACATTTGAGTTTTTTGCATTGACTTGAAGAGCAATGTTAAGAAATTGTCCATTTTCGCCCCAATTTGGGACATTGACTGCATCTACCCAAAAATAAAGGTATTGGCCGTCATTTTTCAAATAAAGATTATCAATATTAAAGCCCTCAAATCCAGCCTCTGGTGATGTGGCTAGTGGAGTCTCATTGCTCCAGTCATCTTTGTTCCCATCGACTGTCATTGCTGTCGTATTTTCTATTGCAAACCCAGGTTGTGGAATTGCACTAGTGAAAATACTAAAAATCATCATAATAGAAAGAACTAGTGAGATGTTCTTTCTGTACTTACGAAATCTAGTACTCATAGAATTTCCCCTCTCTTAAAAAATGGTGGTTTGTGAGTCTTTACCCTAATGGGTAAATCGGTATTTTGTTATGCGAAAACGTTTGCATTTTGGAACATAAAAATTTATATCTATCGTTTAATAGAATAGATTTCTTTTTGTGCAATCGTTTTCATTTACTAATAGATTTAGGTTATCACTTTATAGCGAATTTTTCAATAGTTTTAAGGTAGCGTTTTATGACACTTTTCTAGACCTTGTCGACAATTATCAAATAAAGGATTCATCGCAATTTTGAGAGGGTAGTATTAGGAGGCGTTATTGGCGTGGCGGGCATGATAGAATTGTTGGTTAAGCCAGTATCTTCTGCATGCATAGTGCTTCCTTGGCTTATGGGTCATGCCTGCTGACTGTTGATCTTGATAGTTTTTTCCCATCTCAAAAGTGCGAGTAGCACATGACTAGAACGACACCTTTTAAGATTATATCAGCCTTGATATTAAATAACTCGCGATAACTTTATAAATAAGTGGATAAAAGGCTACAACCACATTTACATAGAGTAACACGCGGAAGTAAAAGAGGAAGTTACTGCCTTTCATTAAAATAGGAGTAAATGCAGTTAGGATTGCTAATATCGATAAAGCGAGGAATACATATGTACCATTCGCTGTTCCATATTTAGCTGTTAGAACAAAATATCCGATTGTTCCATTAAAGATTAAAATCAGCACTGAAATAAATATACTTATTAATCCATAAAGAGACTTTACCTTTCTTATCAAATGTGTTCTCTCCTTACGCTTTATTATTCTCCAATCGTACACAAGTATAGTATAAGTAAAAAGGTGCAAAGTACACATGACTATGTAACTAGATTTGCAGAAAGGCTTACTAACCTAGGTTGAGAATATGTAGGAGGAACGAGATCTCGGTTAAAAAGATGAGTGAAATAACCGAAGTGAATTACGATCCAATTGGGATTTGGCACGTAAGTATATTGAGCAACTCCTTCATTGTATTCGATGATAAATGGACTTATTTTTTGAAATGACGAGCTATCGATGAAGAAAAGCTCGAAAATTGTAAAAAAAGATTATAATTCCCCCTCCAAATTATGACAATATTGTGATAATAGTATATGTTATAGTAGCCATATACTTTAACGAACGGAAAAGGCAAACCCTCTGAAATGAGGTGACGCAAAGCTAGAGGGGCTACGTCAATTGATATGCCAGCCAGCTGCCTCCATTATCAAAAGGGGGATTATCCATGCCATACTACGCTTTTAAAGAAATTTGGACACCACTTAAATTATTCCGCATTCGCTTCTTTAGATGTCTTGATGACGGAACTCTATTTTGCAAAGTTGGAAGTGGGCCTCGTAAGCAAGTTTTCGGTGAAAAAACTTTATAGCTCTGTAATAGCTAGAGACACGTATAACGGGGAATGAACCAAAGCTCCGAACGTGAAAAAACTTTATAGCACTGTAATAGCTAGAGACCGTCCTCTAGCTATTTTTATTTTTAAAATCGAATAGGACAACTCCTTCAGAGCATATCCATTAAAGTAACCAAGCTTAAAAGGGGTTTGCATATGATATTCAGAAGAAGACTTAGGTATAACAGGCGCAGCCGGATTCCTCCTCAACTTTTTATCATTATAGTGCCACTTGTGCTGATTTTGTTTCTTTTTTCGCTCTTCCGAAGTTCACCAGAGGCAATCGCACAGGAGACTGTCACTACATTCTACACGTATGAACAAAATGGTGACTTTAGCGGCTCGTGGGACCTGTTTCATTCACAAATGCAAGAGCGATTTCCTAAAAGCCAATATATTGAACAACGAAATCTCGTCTTTGTTAGCAGTTTCGGGGTCAACACATTTGACTACACTGTCGGTAAGGCAGAATCAATGAAAACGTGGAAAATGACAAAGGACTCAGTAAGTCTGAAGAATGTTTACAAAGTTCCTATCACCCAAACCTATAAGAGCACTTTCGGAACATTCACACTACAACAAGATGTATTCGTTGCCAAAGAAAAAGACGAATGGCGGCTGTTGTGGTCCTATCAGTGATCGCAATCGACATCTTCTAGGAAGGTGTCGATTTTTCTTTTCGACACGTTCTAGGAAGGTGTCGATTTTAGTTTGGCCATTGCCAAGTATTTCAGCGACTGCCTAGTTTCCCTTACACGTTAAGAGAGTCGTTATTCTTTTGTATTAGGTTATAAAAAAGTGGTGTTGTCATAGGCGACAACACCACTGCTTCAATCATATTACATAATCGGAAATGTAACTCCCACTTTTGTACCTTTTCCTTTTTCACTATTGAAAAGGATTGAGCCATGATATTTTTCCATGATATTATAACAAATCATTAAGCCTAATCCTGTCCCTTTACTTTTTAGGGTATAAAACGGAGTACCTAAGGCTTTCACTTCTTCCTTTGTCATACCATCACCATTGTCTTTAACATATATAGCTAGCTTATTCCCTTTTCGCTTAGCTGTTATCTCAATGGAGCCTCCAGAAGGAGTGGCCTCTATTGCATTTTTAATTAGGTTAACGAATAGTTGTTTGAATTCCATCAAACTGCATTTCACTGTGTATTCCTCATCTATTACTACAGAAAATTGGATATTGTTCATTAAGGCATAAGAACTGAGCAAATCATAAACACTATGTAAAGCAGCTTTTACTTCTACGGTAACACTAATCTCTTCAGCAGGTTTGGCAAGTGTTAAAAAGTCATTGATGACTGTTTCCGCTATTTGTAATTCTTCCATCATAAGTGGATAATGCTTTTTTACATGCTCGGGTACGGTATTGTCCGATTGATAAAATTGCAAGAAGCCTTTAACCACAGTGATGGGATTTCTAATTTCATGGGCAACCGCTGCTGCAAGTTGGCCTGTCGTTTTTAATCGTTCAGCCTGCTGAATTTGTTCATAATACTTTTTTTGACTTTCAATTCTTGAATGTGATAACTTAAACACAAAATATAAGATAATCTGACTACCAATAAAATTAATAATGTTACCTGTTATATCATTATAGATAAATAGATATCTCTCTCCTTGGTCAACAAGTAATACGTAACCAAACGTAAGCATCATCAAAAATGTATTAGCTACCAATGCAAAGTAGAATAGTCGCAAATGGAAAAATAGAATCGCGATACTAGGAATTAAACAAATTAATATAAACGTTGATGGTGTCTCTGGGTATATAATGAACAGAGTGTAAAAATACAAGAATGTAGTAACTATAATTAGAATTCGTGTTATTACGTTTTCATTTTTTGGATAAATAATGAACTGGACTGATAATAGTACAACTAAAATTAGGTGAATTATAAAATCTAAATCAACATTTGTTTTTCGAAAATAGACAACAAATAAGCCCGTTATCATTAAAGCAATTGTCATTGTTATCGTTATTCTATAGACTTTTAAACTTGAATCATTTCTTAGCTCTCTCATGTTTTAACATCCTCAGTGATATTAAGTAGTTCTATTGTACCAGTATTATTCTATAGATGGCAATGTTGTAACGGTATCATTTTCCTAGCCGTATGGATTGTTCTTCTACTAGTATTTGCCCTTACAGGGATTCCGTTCGGACCAGGAATTGCCCATTGTGCTGAACCACTAAAGATGATTAGATTCAGTAAACCAGTTAACAACGTAAATCCGATGACAACTGGTAAGCCTGTTAAGTTCATTGATGTTAAGAATTCAGCCCCGTTAACCGCAATCCATGTCGTTGATGGTGTAGTTGCAGTCTTCATCACTCCCTAAGTCAAAGTCTAAAAGAGACATACTAATCTTTTGAATTTTACCGCTTGATGGAATTATATTGGGAAATCGAATTGTACGTTGAACTCGCCGAATTATAATGGAATTTGGCCAAATTATTCTTAAATTTCGCCGAATAACTGTAATCCGGGGCAGGTTGCACGTTGTAGGAACGGCGGATTTTCTAGTCAAAACAAGGTGAAGTGGGATCTTAACACAGGAAACACAAAAATTAAGGTGGTTTTATGAAAATACCACAGAATCAATGTTTATGGAGTGCAAATTCCGAATAACACTGGAAGATTACGGGGTTTCAATAGAACCATCGAATTGCAAGTGCAAAAAAAGACTCCCAGATCTCCCTGGAAGTCTTTTGCTCATTATTTTAAATAAGCATTATAAAACCTAGTCATCGCAACTGCGAACTCACCGCGTGTTACCTTTGCTGTTGGGCTAAATGTTGCAGTAACTGTCGGTTGTAAGTCATATGGTCCTTGTGTTACTGAGAAGTTTGCGTTTAGGATGTTTAAATCTAATGCTAGCTGGACATAGCCTTTTAAGTGTGCAGGGATTTGACCTGCGTCTTCAATAGCCACTCGCTCATCCTTGTATTGAACTGTAACATCACCTGTGAAAGCTTCTGCTTGTTCTTGTAAGCCTAAGCTTTGTGCAAGTGAATATGCTAGTTCCGCACGTGTTACCACATCACTCGCTGCAAATTTTCCATTTTTTGCAAGCATTACACCGTTATAGAATTGCTCGCCACGGAAGGCAGCGCCTTTTGCAATAACCGCTTCGACAAAAGATAGGTCGCTTGTTTTCACATCAGCAAATGTTTTTGTACCTTGTGCTGGTAGTGATTGGCGAACTTCTGCACCCATTACTAAGTATTTTGCAAGATCCCCTCTCGTAAGGTCTGCATCTGGTTTAAACGTGCCATTTGAATACCCATCAAATAACCTTTCGTTTACACCCATTTGAATAGCTCCTGCTGCTGGATGTCCACTAATATCATCTAAGCCTGTAAATCCGCTTACTTTTGTAAATGCTAATGTTCCTTGTACTTCTTCAGGAAGAGCCGCACCAATTGGATTTACCTCATTCCCTCTTAATCCTCTTATCTCTGCCTTCCATGTTCCTGCTATTGGAGAGTTTACTGAGACTGTTCGGTCATAGTATAAAGGAAATAGAAGGCTTATACCTGAGCTGTATTCTGTACCATCTGGAGCAATTAATACTAGGTTTATCGGGTTACCTGTTTCACCTAATAAACCTGCGCCATTCGCTTTTGCAACTAGGTTTGATAGTCCAGCTTCCACTGTGAATTCATACGCATTTTCTGAAACTAGTGTTAGTGGGTTATATGTTACTAAAAAATCAGTTCTTTCAGTTGCGGAATTAACATTACTATTGAACGATTGATTAATATTAAGTGTATTTCCGTAATTTTTTCCGCTGAATGCTTTGTCGACAGCCGCATATGCGTTTACATAGCCTGCGCCTACTTCCCAAGCCTCGTAGCCCGGCATATTTGTAGCGGTATCCTCAAGGATTTGTTTCACTTCATCAGGTGATAACAGTGGATTTGCTTCTAATAATAGCGCAACAATACCTGCCACAAGTGGTGTCGCCATTGATGTTCCACTCATCGTTGTGTAATAAGGTAAATATGCTGGGTCAATTGTTGCCGCATCTTGTTCTGCGGCTAAGCTTGAAACTGGTGCAATGACTCTTGTTGAAACAATATCAACACCAGGTGCAGTTACAGTTGGGCGGTCCTGCCACGTCCATTCCTTCCCATCCATTGTAAATGTTCCACCTACTCCATCTGTCCCACGAGAAGAGAAGTCTGCTAAACTACCATCTTTCACACCAGCTGCAACTGAAATGACCCATGGTGCTTTTGCGTATGGATTATGTGTATCTTCCCCAGGTCCTTCATTACCCGCTGCAAAAAGAACGGTGATACCGCGGTCATATGCTTTTTTACTAGCGATATTAACAGGGTTATTTGGATCAAATCCACCTGAAGAGCCCCATGAATTTGTAATTACGCGAATTCCATATTTCGCTTGATTTGTAATCGCATAATCAAAGCCACCGATTGCATCTAAAATAAGGAGTGCTGCACCTGAACCATAGCCAATTAAGTCGGCACCCGGTGCTGCGCCTTCATATTTCCCACCAGACATTGCACCAGTTCCACCTACTGTTCCAGCAACATGCGTTCCATGCCCTGAATTCGAATCAGTGTTTATCACACCTTCTTGGTATGAAACTGGTAGTAGAGTTGGTTCTAAGCTATTTAGATTCGTTGTACCTAGTACGTTTTGAACAAGATTTAGTCCAAATTCATGGTCCTTATGTGTTCCGTCAACACCACTGTCATTTATGACAACGCCAACACCTTTACCCGAAACTGGTAAACCACCATTTTCTTTGCGGAACCCGTCATCCGTTCGAACTTTATCAACACCTGTAATATCTGTCGACTCTTCATTAAAGTATTCTAGTTCACTATTTAAGTAGATTGAGCGAACTTCACTATTTTTAGCAAGCAAGTCAATTTGAGCCTTCGTTGCGATTACACCTGTAATTGGAAGGGATTGCATCGATATCCCTGTATCAATTCCGATTTCCTCTAGAAGGTTCAACTGATTCGTACTTGGTGCTCCATCACCTTTAAATGAAACAATGACTTGAAGTGCACTCTCGAGTTGAAATGCTTTCTCAAGTAATGGGTCGATGCTCACCTCACCCGTTACATTTGCATTTGCTGTTTGTAATCCTGAGAAAAAAGTTGGAAACACTAAGACTGCTGCAAAAACAATAGACAACCACCGTTTCATTTTCATTTATCATACTCCTTTCGTATTTGGTCAAAATAACTAGCTGAAGATCTACCTTCATTATCTCGATTTCGCTACCCTTTTCCTATTACGCAAAGGTTGTAAAATGAGGCTTCAAAGGGAGTATTTATTTATCGTGCAAAAGTAGTAGGGTAACGGTGCCTAATCCCCTGTGCTTTTGCTATCGGAAAAAATAGTTGAGTGATTTATCTGTCCCCTGTGCTTTTCCAAATAGAAAAAGGAGTAGGGTAATTTATCTGTCCATTGTGCTTTTCCAAATGGAAAAAGGAACAGGGTAATTCATCTGTCCCTTATGCTTTTCCAAATGGAAAAAGGAGTAGGGTAATTTATCTATCCCTTGTGCTTTTCCAAATGGAAAAAGTAGTAGGGTGTCAGATTCATTGGTCCTACCACCGTTTTTTTTGCATAAAATATGTATTTTGATGATTGAGGCATGTATATTGTTGGTTTAGGCTCGTATTTTTAAAATCAGAAAAGTAATTTGTCATTTTAGACAAGTAAATCCGCAAATTAGGCGGCTATCGCCATTTAATTGGAAATTAACTCAGCCATTACGGATTAAAAGACAACGTATTTACTTATCTCTCGATCGGTGTTTCTTTTATGCTAATTAAGCAGCGACGCTTACCGAATTTCAGCTTAAAATATATAAAAACAATAAAAAAATGACTAGCAAATCAACATACAATTTGTTAGTCATTTTCGGTTGTTAACGGACCCCGTTAGCAGAAGCAACCACTTCTTATTGGTTATTTTTTATTTTTTTTAAACGCTTCATCGACAGCTTTATAAGCATTTACATAGCCTGCTCCTACTTCCCATGACTCATATCCTGTCATAGAAGTTGCGGTTGTTTGGAGGATTTGTTTTACTTCTTTTGGTGAAAGTGCAGGGTTAGCTTCTAGCATTAATGCAATGATACCTGCCACATGTGGTGCTGCCATTGATGTCCCGCTCATTGTTGTGTAGTACGGAAGGTAGGCTGGATCAATGTATTCCACATCTTTTGTGGCACCAAGCGATGCTACTGGTGAAATGACTCTTGTTGAAATGATGTCTACACCTGGTGACGTTACAGTTGGACGATCAACCCAATTCCAATTTACACCGTCGACCGTAACTGTTCCACCTTTATCTTTTACACCTCGAGATGAAAAACTAGCTAATTTCCCTTCTTTATCACCTGCAGCGACCGTTACTACCCATGGCGCTTTTTTATAGTTGCCTGAGATTGTTGATTCACCAGGTCCTGAGTTTCCAGCTGAAAACACCGTTACAATTCCACGATCGTATAGCTTTTTTGTAGCAATATTAATTGGATCATTTGGGTCAAAATCAGTTCCTGCACCACTTGTTGCACCCCAAGAGTTTGTGATGACACGAATGTTATATTCATACTGATTTGTCAGTGCATAATCAAAGCCGCCAAGTGTATCTAGCATGGCAATCGCTGCACCTGATCCATAGCCTATTAAACTAGCCCCAGGTGCTACTCCTTCATACTTGCCACCAGACATCGCACCTGTCCCACCAACAATACCTGCGACATGTGTTCCATGGCCTGACGAATGATCAGTAGATGCTACACCTTCCACATATGTAATTGGAAGAAGTGTATCAATCGCTTGAAGATTTGTAGAACCAAGTACATTTTGCACTAAGTTATCACCAAACTCAATATCCTTGTGCAATCCGTCTATACCACTATCATTGATAACGACCCCGATTCCCTTCCCGGAAACAGGTAAACCACCATTTAATTTTCGCATTGATTCATCTGTCCGAACAAGGTCCACGCCTGTTAAGTCAGTAGCCTCTTCATTTTCGTACGCTAACGCTTTATTTAAATAAATTGAGTATACTTCACTCTTATTTGACAGTTTTATAATTTGCTCAGGAGTTGCAAGTACTCCAGCCATCGGTAAGCTTTTAAACGCTATTGCCTCTGTTATTCCTACGTTTTCAAGTAGATTCATATGTTCACTTGTTGGACCATTATCAGTCTTAAATGTGACGATCACTTCTTGGATCTCTGTTGTACTAAATAAAATTTCTAGTAAGCTTGGGTCAATGATTGTCGTTTCACTTAGTGAGATTGCTTCTGGGGATGAAGCAGGGTAGACCGAACCAATTATTGTAGTAAATGCTAAAACAAAAGATAGTAAAAGAACTTTTCCCTTCATTTTTCCAACTCCCAACAGAATAGTTTCATTATTTATAATTATCTCACTCTCCGGTCATCCGAACTATTCTGCATAAGGTGTAAACTTGGTGTGCTTGGGGTACTATATTGTTACTACAAAAGTAGTAGGCGTTGGGACAGGTGGGGATCGTCTTATTTAAATAAGTAGTCCGCTCATAAATTAGTGTATTCTGCACATAAATGCTTGTTTTTCACACATTAATCAGTCGTTTCCGAACATAAATAATGATTTTCTGCACATATCCCGCTAGTTTACGCTCGTATATCCAGTTAATTAGAAAATCAGACTGTTTTTGGGTGGGTTATCCATTGTATATTTCGCCACAAAAAAACCCCACCGCTTAATTAGCAGGGGGCATCGGCACTAGTTGATTCTGCACCGCATATATAACAACTTGCGAACGGCTTTTCTTATCGAATTTTTTAAAAATCTTACTGACATGAATTTTCACGGTTTTATCACTAATGAACAGTCGTTCGGCAATTTCTTTGTTGCTAAGGCCTTCAACTAAACAAAGTAGTACCTCTCGTTCTCGTTCAGTCAAGGATGAATCCTGAATGTGCTCTTGGTGCTGATGAAACGAGAGGAGTTTTTTCGTCATCGAAGGATGGATGACGGATTCACCTCGCGCCACTGTTCGAACGGCATCTACCACTTGGTTTGATGGCGCATCCTTTAACAAATACCCATCTGCTCCCTCACGAATAGCGGCCATAAAGAATTCATCATGACTGTGCATCGTTAAAACAAGAACCTTGATACCTGGGTACAGTTTCTTAACAATCCCCGTTACCTCAACTCCATTTTTATTCGGCATATTTATATCCATTAACACCACATCAGGCAAACAGACCTTAACTTTATCCAACGCATCCTCACCTGATACAGCCTCGCCGACAACCACTATGTCATCTTCTAGCTCAAAAATATTTCGCAGTCCGTCTCTTAATACCGCATGGTCATCCACTAACATGAGCTTGATCATCTATAAACCCTCCTTCTAATCCCATTTTTGGAACGGTCAATGTAATCTCTGTTCCAGACCCTTCCTTACTATCAATTTGCAATGAGGCATTGATTTTGTCTGATGCATCATTCATCTGCAAAATTCCGAAATGTGGTTGGTTTTGCGCTTTAATCATCGCTTGAAATAGTGAAAAGCCTTTGCCATTATCTTTTACTTTTAATAAGATATGTTCCGTTTGAAAGCTTAGTAAAATATCAATCCTTGTCGCAGTTGCATGCTTAATACAATTTTGTAGGCTTTCACTACACGTATCGAACAACACTTTTTCAACCATCGAACTTAGCTGGATTTCTTCTCCTCTAATTTCAAACTGAATATCCTCTGGAAATTCGCCCTTTATGGATTCAATTTTTCTTGTAATTGCAGGGATGAGCCCGACTCGTTCGGTTGGGTAGGGGCGGAGAGCATAAATCGATTCACGCACTTCTTTCAAGCAGCTACGAAGCTTATTGACACTATCATTCACTAAGTTCATCGCTTCCTCTGGATGCTTTCTATATTTGCGCTGGGCGGTTTCAAGCTTCATAACCGCACCTGCCATCGTTTGGGCAACCCCATCATGAATGTCACGGGCAATCCGATTTCTCTCCTCAAGTAGAATCCGTTTTTCTTTTTCGGTAAAAAGCATTCTCGTTTTTATGACTGCTGCAAGCTGGTTTGCTAGGGTTGCGATCGATCTGATATCATTTTCTTCAAAGCTTCTCACCCTGCTCCTTCCAACTACAAACATACCAACAGTTTCGTTTTCAATCACAAGGGGTGTGTAGACGATAGCCTTGATATCCGACGAAAAACAATCACCTGCTTTTTCAGCAGTCTTTCTACGATCGTTAAAAATAAGTGGGTTTTTAATATGTTCATAGGAATGTAGCTCAGCTTGGGTTAATGTAAAATTTTTCGTAATTGGACCATCTTCCATTCTTTTTTTCCAGATTCCATCTTCTTTTATCCACAATATACTCGCTTCTACCTTGATAAAATCATTTATACTATCTTTAAGTGTCGCAAGCCATTCCTTTGCCGGAAGCATCCGATTTAGCTCAGATGTAATTGAAAATAGAGCATCAAGTCGTTTCTTTTCATTTTTAAGACGGACAATTACAGAACTCAACAAAGAAAGTCCCACTAATGGTGAAAAAAAGAAAAAGTACGAAAAAACATCGATATCACCGCGATTCTGACTACCCAATAGAAATAATAATGAACCATAAACGAGAGCTACAAGGCCACTACTTAATTCCGTTAGTGTTTTTTGCTTCCATATTGAAAAACGATAGGGCTGTGGTCGAATCAGCAGTACGAGATCGACAAATACATTATTGAAAAAATAAAACAGAGTAAGCAGTAAAAAATATTCTGTAATATGACTTAAGATCGTCGATTGTTGTAGGAAGGACAGCTCCATGAATGCCACGGTTTTTTCTGCGATTATTAAGCTGATTATGTATTGTGCTGGGTTAAAGCAAATCGTTCGAAAAGGTCGCCGCTGGACAATATTAACAACTAAGACAACACCAGCAAACACAATAATCGTATTTGAAAGCCCGAAAAGGATGTAAAGAACATATACAAACGGAAATACGATTGAGGTAAACCCCTTATATACCGGCATCGGATAATATTCGCACACCGCCAGAAATCCAATCAAGAGGAAAAAGACTAGAAAATCCCTGGGCTCCTCTAATCTAAAAAGGCTGGCTATGATAATAATCCACCCAATTATACTGAGGGATGTCATGTATAGCTTTGAATAGTTTTCTCTATGTTGAAGCGTCATATTTTGATTCACACGCCTTCATCCTTTTCGTAATTTTCTGTTAAATTAATAGTAAAGGCATCTGTTAAAAATAACAATAATAAAGTGAACCTTCAATCAGTTTGGGTTTTCTTCTTGGTCCCCTTTTGATTGTTAACTGAACTTATAACGGCTAGTATCATGCACGATCAAAGCACTTACGCCTTACTTGCACGTCTTGTGCGTCGCGCGAACCTTTAGGGGCAGTTGTGGGATCCCCCATCTAAACTACCTCGCATTCTCAAAGATTTGAGGTGGGGTTTTTACTGCCTCTCAAGTGTGGGATCAAGCTTAATTACTAAGTGGACTGATCTGTAGTTTAAATATCTGCGAAAGAAGGATTGCCCGGGGCTCAATATTAAAACCCAGACTAGTCGAATGGCGCACCACTGACCAATCATGGGGCAAACTTCTTTAAAAGAAGTTTATTGTTGACCATTATCCCAAACATTGTTCTTTTAAGCTATTGCTCAAAAGCCTTATTTGGGTAGTACGAAAGTAGTATGTGTGAGGATTAGGCTTGTGCCTTATAAGTTATTTGATAGTTAGTGGACTTTTTGGGAACAGTATTAAATTTAGAACAAACGTTTCTTTTTTTGCTAGTTGTTTCATTAAAAAGGCGATAATATAAAACTACAACTGCATAAGCAGGTGGGCGGTTAGCCACTTCCCTTAGAAGGGAGGTGGGAAAATATGAGCGTATACGAAGCAATCTCTACAGCATTGTATTCACATCTAGTTGTAATAGGGATTTTAACAATAGTCGTTATGCTTCATACAAGCAAAAAGAAGTAACCGCCTTCCCTGACCAAAGGTTTTAGGTGGTTACTCCTTTACTTAAAACTGGTTAGCCGCTCACTTTGCGGCATGTAGTTGTGTTGATCAGGTGTTTCCCGCACCTGATCTTTTTTATTTATTACTATTATAGAATAAATTATTCATTATAAGCAACTAATTAATGTATTTCCCCTAACCTAGTCGATTTTTATTAAGATTGACGAAGTTTTAAGCCCCATTTTTCCCCCTAATATCCCTAGCAATATCCGCAATAAGCTCTTCGGCGTTTATATTTTTAAGGTTTTCACCTTTCATATACGCTCGAAGCATAATTTCTCTCAATTTATCCTGAGACATTTTATTTTTTTCTTCATGATGCGATTTATGACTACCCAAGGTTTAAATCACCTCACTTGGAGATTTTATAAGATAGTTTATAGAATTTTCGAGAAAGTGTTCATCCTTATGGGGGTATGTATGCATGCAGCACAAACCCTTGTCACTATTAAACTTTTCCTCTAAAACATTTATACGTCCAATTTTTGTTGTGTTTGAGGTATAATATTAAGATGGATAATTACCGAGGATGTTATATTTTACACAAAGTTTATTTTTGGAGGACGAATGTTCATGCTGCAAAATGAAGTATCAAAAGAACAAATCATGCATTTTGCTGAAAAACTACAAGCATTTATTAAAAATGATATAGAAGAAGACCGGAAAGTAGTTAAAAAAGGCCTACAGTTGTATCGTCAAGGCAGTGTTTACAACGTTAAGAGCGTTGATCATGAGATTGTCGGACGTGTCCAAGATGTTATGCCTGCTGATGTAACATTGGACATGGATATTTTAGAGATGAGTACATGCTCATGTTCTTATGGAGACTTTTGTAGACATCAAATGGCGGTGTTTTTTTCTGTCTACTCAAGCATTGGTGATGGGGGAGTTGGGCAGTTTTTAGATCGATGGAAATCTGGCCCACTTACTAAGAAACCAACCCTAGAAGATATCCCGGTTATAAAAGCGCGTGAATTAAAATCTTACGAGAATACATCTTATGCTAGCTGGCTTTCTTTTTTCGATAAAGAATTTGAGCAATTTGTTGCTGGTCGCTCTGAAGGAGATTATTATTTCATCTCCAGCATTTATCATCGCTACTTTCAAGCTTTAGGTAAAAAGGCTCCTAAATCGAAAGAGCTAAAACTACTGTTTTCAATTCAAGCTGCACTTACAAGTATTGAAAAAATCATTTCATTATTACCAAATCTTAAGCTATCTTCCTATCAATTTGACTATACCGTAAAACCTTATATACACAATTTGGTTGATAGCGTTTTAAATGACGCCATTGATTTACAACGTATTTCCCTATCCTTTGCAGCCGAGCCCATACTTGAAGATATGCAAAAGCATATAAGAGATGGCCTGCTTGTAAATACCTTGTTCCAATATGAGCGTTTTCATCTTTATCGTACACTTTGGAGTTCTATTTTTAACCGGAAAAAGTGGGTTGATCAGGAGCAGGAATCTATATTACAGGATAATAAAGCAAATGGCTGGTCAGGTGGCAAGGCATTAGCACTTGCTCACAACGCATTTTTACAAAAAAATGATCAACTAGCTATTGATTATTTGAAAATGCTCGATAATCCCGCAATCCATTATACATTTTGGTGGATTGGCGAGCTTTCGGGTGAATCAGAGTGGAACCGTATAAAACCATGGGTAGAATATGCTAATGAACATATAGAAGCCTATATTCTGGGTCTTCATTCCTATGAAAGTCGCAGACATATAGCTCGTACTTTTTTAAATACAATTTCAGATTATGCCGAAAATTTAGATGAAGTGATTTATATAGAAACGATGAAAAAACTTATGCCATATAGTTATCTCGAATTCACGACGCATCTTATTGAAGATGAAAATTACCGTGGTTGGGTTGAATTGCAAATGCTTGTAGGCTATGAGATTGAAGAGCATGATCGCTATATTTTAAAAACAATTGAAAACTCAGATCGCTCTGTGCTTTTGCCTCTTTACCATCAGGCTGTTTCGAAGGCACTAAAGCAAAAAAATCGTCCTAGTTATAAACGTGCCATTAAATATTTAAGAAAACTGCGTTCTTATTACCGTAAATTAAAGCAAGAAGATACTTGGGATATGTATATTGAAAAACTAGCGTTAAAAACTAAGCGTTTACGTGCATTTCAAGAGGAACTAACAATTGCAAATTTTATTAAAAGGTAGGGGGTGAAATCCTTGATTGATGTTGGTACGGTGCTGCTAGATGCAAAATGGGTTGAGGGTAAAGGTTTTTATTTTTGGTGTACGGATCCAGATGATCAAACGCTTGATATTGATGATTGGCGTGACAGAGCCTTTGCCTGGCACAAGCCATCTTTTTACGGTACGTTTCTAGAGGAAGTTACATTAGGAAGACATGATGCCGTTCTACTTTCCCCTTGGATGGCGCTAGACTTTTTTGCGAGTATTCCTGAAAACTCTTTGATTATGTTTACGCTCAGCGATTCAGTTAAGAGTTATCAAACGTCTGCGAAACCAATGTATCAGGCTATAACAAATGGTCATTTTATGCCAGATTTTCATCAGTGGCGACAGGGTGAATTTGGTTGGAAAATGAATGATGAATTAGCTGATAATGATTTTTTGAAAAAGTGGTTTAGCTCAGCACTTAATAATTGGATTCAAGAGGATATGCATCTCCTTGAGGCCTGGAATGACATCGTTAAAGCATTTCCGCTTGTGACTAGCATAGACACGGATTTTTTTGTCGATGAATCTAGCTGGCTAGAATTGGTTGGCTATGAAAAGGACGCTACGCCCTTCCAGGTTTTACTCCGCTTAGACGAACCGGAAGAAGATAGTGGGATTTGGAAGCTTGAGACGATTTTACGAGACAAAGAAAATCATGATGATCAAATCATCTGGCAAGGTATCATCCCGCCGAAATGGGAGGAATATGCAAACCGAATTACGCAAGATCATCAGATGTGGTGTAAAATTGTCCCTTGGCTAAAGGATGGAAACGGAATTGTCGAAGAGATTACCGAGCACCAAGCCTGGGACTTTTTAATGGATGATAGCCATCGCTTGCTTAATGCAGGTGTCGAAATTCAGCTACCATCGTGGTGGCAAGCGATTAAGGATGCCCAGCTTGCTGTAAAAGCAAAAGTTAAAAGCTCTGGTACTACTGGAGGTCGCAGGTCCTTTGTTGGCCTAAAATCGATTATCAATTTTGATTGGCGATTTTCTACAAATGGAGTTGAACTATCAGAAGATGAATTCATGCAGCTCGTTGATCAAAAACGCCGACTGATTAACATTCGCGGAAAGTGGATCAAGCTAGATCCTGCATTTATGAAGCAAGTTCAAACGATTTTACAAAAAGCTAATAAAGAAGGCCTTCATTTTCGTGATGTGTTAGAACAGGAACTCCTTCAAGCTGATAGTACCGCTAGTGACGGACATGAAGAGGATTCCCGCGCTTTTGCTAAAATTGAAATACAATTGAACCGTCATCTCACTAATATGATTAAGCAGTTAACGGAGATTACTGAACTACCGAAAGTCGATGTGCCTGCCAGTTTTAACGGAGAACTGCGGCCATATCAGCAGCATGGTGTGGAATGGTTGCTATTTTTACGACGCTTTGGATTTGGTGCCTGTTTAGCCGATGATATGGGACTCGGAAAAACAATTCAAATGATCGCCTATTTTTTAACGGTGAAAGAGCAAGGTGGAAAACCAGCCTTGATCATCTGCCCTACCTCGGTGCTTGGAAACTGGCAAAAGGAACTTGAGAAATTCGGTCCATCACTTAATGTCCATTTGCATTATGGATCAAATCGTGGAAAAGGTGGGGATTTCAAAGAGGTCGTGAGTGGGTCAGATGTTGTTCTGACTTCTTATGGACTGTCCCACCTAGATTTTGAAGAGCTATCCTCCTATGAATGGGGTACGATTTGTTTAGATGAGGCGCAAAATATTAAAAACGCCCAAACCAAGCAGTCTCGCTCAATTCGGAAACTTAATGGTGACCACCACATTGCGTTAACCGGGACACCGATGGAAAATCGCTTAACTGAGTTATGGTCGATTTATGATTTTACCAACGCTGGCTATTTGGGTAGCTTAGGTCAGTTCCAAAAACGCTATGTAGCCCCAATTGAAAAAGATCGTGATACTGAAAAAATTGCGCAGGTTCAAAAGCTGATACGTCCATTTTTACTAAGACGTACGAAGCTTGATAAAGAGGTAGCACTGAATTTGCCTGAAAAATTGGAGCAAAAAGAGTATTGTCCATTAACTGTTGAGCAAGCATCACTATATGAACAGCTTGTAAAGGATACATTTGAACAAGTTGAACAGCTTGCCGGTATGCAGCGTAAAGGCCTTATTTTAAAAATGCTAAGTAAGCTGAAACAGGTTTGTGACCATCCTGCACTGTATTTAAAAGAAGCGACACCAAAGGACATTTTACCTCGCGCTAGTAAGATGGAAAAACTACGCGAGCTTGTTGGTGATATTCGTGACCAAAATGAAAGCTGTCTAATTTTCACGCAATATATCTTTATGGGTGAAATGATGCAAAGTATGCTGGAAAAAGAATTCGGTGAAAAAGTCCTGTTTTTAAACGGTAGTATAGCTAAGGCACAGCGCGATCAGATGATTGAGGACTTCCAGAACGGTAAACACAGCATTTTAATTCTATCGTTGAAAGCTGGCGGAACTGGTTTGAATTTGACTGCAGCAAATCATGTTATTCACTATGATCGATGGTGGAACCCTGCCGTTGAAAACCAAGCAACAGACCGCGCTTACCGTATTGGCCAGCAGCGCTTTGTTCATGTCCACAAGTTTATTAGCACCGGTACGCTAGAAGAAAAAATTGATGAGATGCTTGAGCAAAAGCAAACACTTAATGACGAAATTATCCAAAGTGAGAGCTGGATTACCGAGTTGTCAACCACCGATTTGAAGGATTTGTTTACGTTGCGTTAAGGGGGCCTTCGTTGTGAGGCTCGTTGTGGGGCCTGACCCCAGTCCGTTAACGCGTTAATCCAGTGGGGGTCTGGCCCCTGTAAGGAGTGTTGAACCAATGGCAAAAACGACAGAGGCTAAGAAAAAAAGTAATATAAAGAAACCTCCTGTTGATGAAAAACATAAGGCTAAGTCTGAGCAATGGCAGAGGTTTTATCAATTGGTTGAAGAGAAGTTGAAGAAGTAGCATTGGTTGGGATAGATGACGGTCCATCTATCTCTTTTTAAGTTTAGCTAATCATCCAGGAGACGGATACCTTAGCATTCATAATTTCTTATCTTTTTAAGAAAAGCGCAGGGCGCGCCCGTATTGAGGAACGTTGATTAAAACGTCTTTTGATAACCGTTTTTTATTTCTTTCGAGATTTCGGGCATCAGATTGCCCTTTTGATTACCGTTTTTTACTTTTTTCAAGATTTCGGGCATCAGACTGCCCTTTTGGTTACCGTTTTTTACTTTTTTCAAGATTTCGGGCATCAGACTGCCCTTTTGGTTACCGTTTTTTATTTTTTTCAAGATTTCGGGCATCAGATTGCCCTTTTGATTACCGTTTTTTACTTTTTTCAAGATTTCGGGCATCAGACTGCCCTTTTGGTTACCGTTTTTTATTTTTTTCAAGATTTCGGGCATCAGACTGCCCTTTTGGTTACCGTTTTTTATTTTTTTCAAGATTTCGGGCATCAGATTGCCCTTTTGGTTACCGTTTTCTATTTTTTGCGGAGTTTCGGGCATCAGATTGCCCTTTTGGTTACCGTTTTTTATTTTTTTCAAGATTTCGGGCATCAGATTGCCCTTTTGATTACCGTTTTCTATTTTTTTCAAGATTTCGGGCATCAGATTGTCCTTTTGATTACCGTTTTTTACTTTTTGCGGAGTTTCGGGCATCAGACTGCCCTTTTGGTTACCGTTTTTTATTTTTTTCAAGATTTCGGGCATCAGATTGCCCTTTTGATTACCGTTTTTTACTTTTTCAAGATTTCGGGCATCAGACTGCCCTTTTGGTTACCGTTTTTTACTTTTTTCAAGATTTCGGGCATCAGACTGCCTTTTTGGTTACCGTTTTTTACTTTTTTCAAGATTTCGGGCATCAGACTGCCCTTTTGGTTACCGTTTTTTATTTTTTGCAGAGTTTCGGGCACCAGATTGCCCTTTTGGTTACCGTTTTTTATTTTTTTCAAGATTTCGGGCATCAGATTGCCCTTTTGGTTACCGTTTTTTATTTTTTTCAAGATTTCGGGCATCAGATTACCCTTTTGGTTAACGTTTTTTATTTCTTGCGGAGTTTCGGGCACCAGATTGCCCTTTTGGTTACCGTTTTTTATTTTTTGCGGTGTTATATTTTTTATACCTGACTCCATTTAGAAATCACCGATACCAAGGTATCTCGTGCCAGGATTTTTGATCTATTATGCCGTTTAAAGTCTAAAAGGATCAACATATTAAGTCTGATAGTATACGAAAAGCACAAGGGCGCTTAGAGCTAGACACCACCAAAACTAGGGAAGAAAAGCGCAATGCGCGCCCGCCCATCGCCGCGTCGATTAAAACCCGCCACGTCAGGTAGCGACAATCGAAGTTAGACACAAATACCAGGTAAAAAAATTATACTTTCTTACCCTTAAAAAAAACCAACCACTAAAAAACGTGGTTGGCAAAAAATGAGGTAACCCTAGCGAGGATTCACTTTTATCTATTGAGGTTGTTTTATTTCGACTTTAATGCGAGGCTAATTTGGGAAGGGAATCTTCTTAGTGGTGGGTAGTAGTTTTCAGTCATATTTCTTCCTCATATAACCTTCTAAAATCGTATCAATTTTTATGAAGCGTTCGGATGTTTTATGTTCGATGTGGTCAAACTGCTCCCATATTTGGCCTTGAAGTGTTTCGAGGTGTCTGCCGATGCCTTTTGCTAAACTTTCAATCCTTTCATCATATCTCCTTAATTCTTCTTCGCTCATCTTTCGTCCTCCATTTAACCTAATTTAGTTTTCTACTAATTCTCGAGCTTGTGGTTTTCCACCCATAAATTTTACAGACTCCGCTAAGACTTCTGTTATATAAATCTTCTTACCAGATTCATTTTCATAGTGTCTGGTTTGAATTCTACCAGTCACCCCAAGAATGGAACCTTTTCGACAATAATTCGCTGTATTTTCAGCAGTCTTTCTCCAAAGTGTACAATTAATAAAATCGGTTGGTGTCTCACCTTCATTGTTTTTAAAATTTCTACCAACTGCAAGTATTACATTTGCTACTGCTTGACCATCCATGGTGTAGCGAATTTCAGGATCCTTTGTCAATCTTCCTACTAATATGACATTATTAATCATAATTTTACTCCTTTCGACAATAAAATAAGTACACTCTCATCTTACAACAAGTTAACTAGTGGGTAAAATCGCCATCTCAGTAAATTAACCCCTAAATCCTCACTGAAATTTAAATTATCTCCTATACAAAATTTAATTTCCAAATAAAAACAGCATTAAAAACAAAAATATTATAGATTTTGTAGATATTTTTCGACACCTTCCACGAACATGTCGAAATGCTTTACGGACTCTCCAGATTCGACACCTTCTATGAACATGTCGAATCCTTTTCGACATGTTCATAGAAAGTGTCGGAACATGTCGAAATTAACCAGATTATTCAATTGGCGCTTAATAGGATTGGTAGTCTAAGTATGATATACTTTTGGTAAAAGTAACAGGAAAAGGGAGGTCATAGAGTTGAAGACGTTTAAGCTAGTGTCTCTCGCTATCGTTCATGACCAGCAGTCTTCTAAGGTACGCGAGGAAATTACATTGTTGGACGGTTTAATCATCAATAAGGAAGACGGTGAAAATCGTTGGTTGATGGAAGCTTTTATTGATAAAAAGTATCTTGAACTTTTTGAAACACTTCAAAAAAATGATGAAGAAGTACATCTACATGTAACCATTTCGAAAAAGAGTAATGATCCCGCATCGATTTTTGGGAAAGTAAAATCCATTACTAAAATGGATGAACACCTTAGTATTCTCTTTGATGGAACAATTAAAAATAAAATTGACTTAGCTGAAATTGTCCTTAATGACTTAGTAGATCAAGGGCTTCAAGGTGAGCAATTATTAACACAATTTAAATTAAAGCTTCACGAAAAACGTGGAACAGCTACGAGTGCAAAATAGTCAGAATGAAGAGGTGCATGGCATCTCTTTTTATTTTGTATTAGACGTAGATAGACAGAGACACGAAGTTATACACAACCTTACAATTTTATAAATTCCTCACTAGCATTGCATTAAATAAAAATCAATTTGTCAAGACTAATTCAACATAAATTTATATTGAATTTTTTGTAATAATTGGTAATTTTTAGTTCAAATAGATACAAAAAAACCTTATAATTAGGTGGAAGGTAGGTTGTCCTGTCCAAATCCCAATTATAAGGAGAAATCTATGGACAAGAATACCATAAAAACAGTTTTTAAGGAATACATCCACCCTATGGATGAAACAGTTATTTTAAAAATGGTTGATCAGATGAAGCTTGATAAATATGTGAAAAAGCTTGATAGTCTAACCTTTACAAAACTATTTATTTATGCTCAGCTGAAGCAGCTTGATAGCCTTAAAAAAATTAGATTCAAGGTGAAGCACAAAAAGAACTTACAAAAAGAACTAGGCTTAAAAAACATAAGTATATCTCAACTGTCCCGCAAACTTTCGGATCTTCCTCCAGCTATTTTCGAGGCTATTCTGCATCATCTTGTAGAACAAATCCATCGGGAATTCGGAAAAGAAAAGGGTGACG
>NZ_JARFVC010000011.1 GCF_029193815.1 Cytobacillus sp. S13-E01 | reverse complement strand
TTTTATACTCCCTCATTAAAGTAAGGTTTTTCTCTTGTTTTCTCTGTTTTTCTCAGTATTTCAAATTTCAATAAGACTGCACTTTAATGGACTAACAGAACTTTATTTGTATTTTAGAGGAGGAGGACATAGTTAAATAAACCCTCTTCTTCTATTTTTTTACAAAAAAGGATAATATCTAGAAATATGGTCGCTATTGGATCCCACAATGTTCATGGCGGCACACCCTCCCATTTCTCACGGCGTCATATGAAAAATATGCGCATACATTCCTTCGTTCTGCCTATCCATGAAGTGGGGTCGGCGATGCTTTCTTGCGGGGTCATTGCCCAATAGTATAAATGCTTGCCGACTGCTCCTAGCTTCTGTTGTAAGTCTTCTTCAAATTGAAACAACTTTAAAATACTTCGACTACTAAGTGAATAAAAAATGAGAATTAAATATTGTCATCGATACTACTGTTTATGTTATATAAATCTTCGACTATTTTCTGCACCTAACTTCTTTTTGATCACTTTACCCTATCCTTTTAAGCAGCTTCTTGCATACTAAAATGAGGAATATCTTGTAACATTTTAGCTGGTTCAAACTCAATTTGTTTCTTTCCAATCGTAAATAAAATACGAATTAATTTACAACATATAGCGATGATAGACTGCTTCTTTTTTAATGGATTTTCATTTCGTGTAATAAAGTACTGATGTAGTGCCTTAAATGCAGGATTTTGAGCTACAAGAGGCAACACGACTTTAAACAATAGTGCCCTTAATTTAGGACGCCCTCGTTTAGTAATAATTGTTTGCCCTTTCCACTTTCCTGATGTAGCTAGTTTTAAGTTTAATCCTGCTAACTTAACAATTTGGTCGGGATGTGAGTACTTTTGTAAATCACCGACTTCTGCAAAAAAGGAGGCTACTGTAACTTGTCCAATACCTTTAATATCTCCCATCTCTCTCGCCCCTGGAACATCTTGTATGATGTTCTCTACTTCACTCCAGACGCTCTCTAATTGTTCTGAAAGAAGATCGTATTGGTCTAGTAAGCTTTTTAATTTTAACCTAGCTAGACTTCGCCCCTCTTTAATGCCTACTGAACGAAGGGCAACGTTTTTCAACTGAACAACCTTCTTTATTCCCACACCTTTTTTAACTTCTTTACGAATTTCAGCTAGAATTTCCAAGTCTTCACGCTCTAATAACTCATCAGGAAAAAGTCCCATTCTTAGAACTTGTAGAGAAGCTTTTCCATCCCACTTCCCAAAGACCGTTAAATATTCAGGAAAGAAACGGTCGAGCCATTGGTGAACTATATTTTTCACAGCTGTTAGGTCCTGTACCAATTGGTTATATAGGTTCATACCTTCACGTAAATCCGAGTATATACCTTCCGGTAAATTGGGCTCCGAATATCTTCCGCCCTCAATAAGTCTAGAGATAACTCTAGCATCCTTGAAATCATTCTTAGTAGGAGAATTGTCATCTAACTCCTTTGTTTGCTTAACATGAGCTGGATTAACTACAACCACCTTTTTTCCTTTTTCTTTTAGCCAATAAGCCAACGGAAGCCAATAATGTCCAGTAGGTTCCATCCCAATGATGACATCTTCCTTAGACTGTTTAGCTTTGATTTGATTTAACCAGTTTATGAAACCTTCAAAACCCTCATATGTGTTTAAAAATGTATGAGCTTTTCCAAATTGTATACCTCTATAATCTTGTGCTCTTGCGACATGCTTATGTTTAGCAATGTCAACCCCTATAATTAAGGTTTTTTCTGTAAGTTGCAGAATCTTGTCATTTTGTTTATACTTCATTTTATGTCCTCCTTTGGTTATTAAATGTCCTTTGCGCTGATCAGCTTGGACACTTTGTATCATACCAAGGAGGCTTATTTTATTCAAATCTCATTTTGCTTTAATACAGGAATGCTTTCTTATCTTTTAAGAACAGCGCAGGGCGCCCACCTTTCGTCGCATCGATTAAAACCCGCCACGTCCTGTGGCGAACATCGACATCAGCACATCCTGTGCAAGTCAAGCATAAGACGGTTTATTCAAGAAGGTGGTTTTTCCTTCTTAAAGGAAATGGCTTATGACCTCATGTCCGATGGCGCCTGGAGATAGACAGAGATACGAAGTTATACACAACCTTACAATTTTATAAATTCCTAAACAACAAAAAAAACGCTGGTGGTTTACACAAGCGTTACGTTGGTTTTGGTATTTTATATTACAAGCAATGTTGCAATTAAAAAAAACGCAGAATTCACAATCTCCAATATACCAATTTTCATCATAGACATCGATTTTCCATATAAATAAATTGAGCGAATAAGACTAGGTAAAAATGCAATCGTGACCAAGCTTTGGCCACTTACTATCAGTAATATGATTACACTTGCGTGGTATCCCCATGATATTATTCGATATTTAGGATTTCGTTTTTCGCGAATCATCGTTTTAACAAAGAATGTACTTCCAATAAAAAATAGGATCGAAAGTCCCCAAACAGCAAATGCCATAAAATCTAATGTTCCTGTTCCTGCAAAGTAACTTGCAATTCCCCCAATACCAAATGCAGATATGGCAGAAAAATCATTAAGAAGTGCACGTTCATTGTTTTGTTTAGCATAGAGCGCATTTATAATAAAAAATGGAATCATTACCATTCCAAAAAAAATAAACCGATAATCAGCTATTAACACAATAAGTAAAGCAAAAAGTGCTGGTACCAAGTAAATAATCGACCATTTTATGTGTAACTTTCTTTTTTTATTCTTTATAGCCATTAGTAGTGGATATGTTGCTAAATATAAAAATAGCCAACCAATAACCAAAGGTAAATGTAGCCATACTGCCTCACCTAAGCCAATCCCAAGAAAAAAAGGCACGAGTAACATCGCCCAGGCACCATGTTGTTTAGGTAATAAAGGTTTCAATAAACTCACCTCTTCATAATAGGTTACCTTTATTATAAATAATTGTTCTCCTACTGAATGTGACGCTTATCACTTGCAAGATAAAAAAGTCGACAAGTGCTTGTCGACTTTTTAAAAGCTAAATCTTACAAAGGTTTGAATATGTTATAAGTGTTCATCCTCCACTAACTGGTGGTATTAAAGCTACTGTATCCCCAGCGTTTACTATGTCCTCACCTGAAGCATACTCCTCGTTTATAGCAAACATTACATTATCTAGATTCGGGAGTTTATATTGACTTGCAAGCTCTTTCTTTAAGTCTGCTATTGAAATAGAATTAATTTCTATGCATATCTTTTCTTTCCCAATTGCGTCTTGTAGATGAGCAAAAAATAATATATTTATCACTCAAAATCCTCCTTCTCGGGTTTTCCAGTTGGATAGGATTTTCTTTCTAGTTGGTCGCCTATCCACATTTCTCCATCCTCCCAATTTTCTTTTTTCCAGATTGGTACAATCTCTTTAATCCTTTCAATCGCATACTCATTCGCAGTATAAGCATCTTTTCGATGGGGAGTTGATACTGCAATGACAACGGCAATATCAGAGATTTCCAGCCTGCCAATCCGATGTGTAATCGCAACTTTTGCATCTGGCCATCGCTCGACAATTTCTGTTCCTATTTGAGCAAGTTTTTTTTCCGCCATTGGGACATATGCGTCATATTCTAAGTGAAGTGTCCTTTTTCCTTTAGTAAATTCTCGTACAGTCCCTGTAAATGTCGTAATAGCCCCTGCCTCACGACGAACTACTTTATTTGTGACCTCTTCACTATTTATTACATCACTTGTAATTAAAAACAGTTTTTCACTCATGTAAATCCCTCATAACTTGTAATATATCATTTAAATAATTTTCATTATCGAGACTATATGTCTTGAAGCTCTTTTTGATGTTCTCTTGTAATGGGAACCAAGAAATAACAGCAATTATATTTGTAAGTTTATCTAATAAAACTTGATCTTCCTTTTTACGAAGTAAGACTACTTTAGGATATTCATTCATTTTATAGCCCTCAACAAGAATCATATCTATGTTAAGTAATTTATATAGTTCTATTATCTCGGAAAGCTGCCAATTACTTTTTTCACAATGGAGCCTGAGAACTCCACCACCTTCAACACTTGTGGCAACAGCACCTGCTTGTCGGTGAATATCTGAGTCTTTGCCTATATCATCTATATCTGGTTTCCCACCATGACCGTGATGTTTTATTGTTGAAACTCGTAAACCTTCCCCAGCTATTAGTTTCACCAGTTTTTCTACTAAAGTTGTTTTACCACTATTTTGATAACCAACAATTTGTAAAATAGGGATACCTAAGCCCATGGCCATTTGCAGCCTTGTTGATCTTCAAGGAGAAGAACATCTACGTTCATCCCTTGTTCATAACCTCTTGTACCACCTGGTAACACCATTAGAGAGTTTGCTCCGGACAAGGATGTTACAACATTTGATTTATCTAAACCACTAGGTTCAACAGAAACAACACCATCTTCAAACGTTACTTTACTTCGAACAAATCGGGTAAACGGATTAGGTTTGGGAAAATCAACGTTTAATCTAGCCTGTATTTTCATTAGATGTGGCTTTGGATTAAGTAGCATTGTTCTTACTACTGGTCTTGCAAAAAGTTCAAAGCCAACATAACAAGCTGAAGGATTTCCTGATAACCCAAAAAGTAGTTTTCCATCTAATTGTGCAACAGTCGTTACACTTCCTGGCCTCATACCAATTTTATTAAAAAGTACCACGGCACCTAATTTTTCATAGATTGCTGGCAAATAGTCGTAATCTCCTACAGATACACCACCTGTAGTGATAAGTAAGTCTACCTTATCTATTGCATTCTTTACAGCTTGATAGCATGTATCAAAATCATCAGCTAGCTTACCAAAATACAGTGGCTCTGCTCCAGCCCGCTCAACCTGGCCACGGATCATATAAGAGTTACTATTCCTGATCTTCCCTGGTACAAGCTGTTCCTGAACGTCTAATAACTCTGTACCTGTTGCATAAATTCCGACAACTGGTTTTTTTCCAACAGACACTTTATCATAGCCAAATGTAGCTAAAAGAGCTATTATACCAGGGTTAATACATGAACCTTTTTCTACTAACACATTCCCCTTCTTCGTATCTTCACCTTGAAAGGAAATATTGTCGCCTGATGAAATTCGTCTTTTTAGTGACATGTATCTTCTATTGTTTTGCTCAAATTCTTTTGTTATTTCTAACATAACAACCGCATCACAATCAGGTGGCATTTGTGCACCTGTCATAATTCTTACAGCTTGAAGGGGACCTACTGATTTAGTTGCGACCGAACCAGCCCCAATTTCTTCAATAACCTCAAATTCTACTGGGTTTGAATGACTCGCTCTTTTTGTGTCCACAGACCGTATAGCAAAACCATCATATGGCGAGCGGTCGAAAGGTGGTACATCATGATCTGCTTTTAAGTCTTCTGCTAAGTACCTTCCATAACTATTTTCAAGTTCGATTTTCTCTGTTATACCAGTTTTCGCAAATGACATAACCTTTTTAACAGCCTCGGCGACTGGAATGGGAGTACGTTTTTCAACCATTTTTTCTTCTCCTTACTTTCACACGTATTGTACTACTATCGTATCGTAATTTTACTTTTTGTACATTGATAAATATCACATTTTCATCCTTATTGTACTTTATTCTTGTTGTTATACCAAAAAATCTATCTTATTTCTTTATTTTTCAAATGGTCATGCATGACCGAGGTTTATTAAGGGATAAAAAACATAGGAGCCGCTACGCAATGTTCGAAAGTGAGGATAGCTTTTTTTCAAAATCTGAGGATGAAACTGGTAAGATAATGTCCAAGGAACTGGTGAACTAGATTCAAGTGGGTGATGTGAAGTTTCAACAGGATAGGTTTCAAGGTGAGGTTAGATTACTCTTGCCGTTTATTAAAAAGCAAACTGGAGATCAACAAATTTTGTTGATCTCTAGTTTCTATATTTTTGACATTTCTCTTAATTGTATTAAACCATTTTCAAGTTGGTTATCAACTATGGCTGCATCATCAATATGTTGAAGAATTAGACTTTGGGCGTCATCAAATATCGTTTTGGTTTGGTGTATTTCATCTAAAATATTTTCTGAATAGGTATTTTGCTCATCAATCGTTTGTATTACATTTCGCACCTCGGTTTGAACACTTTCTATAATCGTAATAATATAGCCTATTTTTGCAGTTGTGGTACTACTTTCATTGACTCCATTTTGGATTAATTTTGTACTATTATTTGTAGATTGTAAGGATTGATTGATTTCTTGTTGAATTGCTTGAGTTAACTGACTTATGTGATTTGTACTTTCTGCTGTATTTTCAGCTAGTTTTCTGACCTCAGCCGCAACAACAGAAAAGCCTTTTCCTTGTTCACCTGCCCTAGCAGCCTCAATTGACGCATTAAGGGCCAAGAGATTTGTTTGTTCTGCAATCTCTTTTATGACCTTCACAATATTTTCAATTTCCTTTGATCTTTTGCTAAGATGAGTTATTTTTATCGAAGTGTCTTCCAACTGTTGACCCAGTTCATTTATCAAATTCTCCACATTATTTACTAGAACCCTTCCCTCATTGGATGTTTTCACCATATCGTCAGCTGAAGCAAGTAAGCTATTTCCTCTTTCAACTAATGTAAGAGAATGATTATTGGAAGACTGACTTAAATTTCCTACAACATCAAACTTATCTTTAATTTTACTAACCAAGTCCCCAAGACTATGGTGTTGTCCATTCACTAATTCGTGCTGTTCTACAGCGCAAAGTAAATCTTTATATAAATTATTAAGAAACTTTTGTGTATGATTACTTTGAGATTCAGAGCTATTCTTAAGTAAAGCAAGCTCCTCTTGTAGCTTCTTATTTTCTTCTACTATATCCTCATATTTTATTTTGCTTATAAACATATAGATTCACATCCCTTGTAATGAAAATTTTTACCATTACTTTCATAGTAACAAAAGGACTATGTCCAAAAGTGTGACTTTTATCACATTTACACAATAAATTTTTATCCCAACTAGTGTGATTTGAATCACCTCTTAAGGTAGTAAAACACGATAAACTATTACTAGAAATAAACTAAATCAAAAAGTAAAGACAACTTTTTGTAAAATAAGGAGGCATTTTTATGGAACATGTATTTACTGAACAATCTAACATTGGTGAAGTTGTAACGAAGTTTCCAAAAGCAGGTGACCTTTTTAAATCATATCGGATTGATTTTTGCTGCGGAGGTAATAGACCATTAATCGACGCCATTAATGAAAGAAACCTGTCAGCTGAGGAAGTAGTTGGCAAATTAAACGAGTTATATTATGACATGAAAGAACGTAATAAGAGAGAAATTGATTGGAATAGTGCAACATATACTGAGTTAATTGAACATATCGTTAACAAGCATCATCGCTATTTAAATGAAGAGCTACCACAGCTTACCCCCTATGTAACAAAGGTGTTACGTGTACATGGAGCTGAACATACGCACCTATCTCGGGTCCATACTTTATTTAATCAGCTTAAGTCCGAGCTTGAACAGCACACAATAAAAGAAGATACTGAAGTATTTCCATTAATTCTTGAATTCGAGAAAAATCCTGATACTGAGATCCTGACAAGAATGAAAAATTTAATAGAAGAATTAGAAAGTGAACATGATGGAGCAGGCGATATTATCAAAGAACTTCGGGATATTACTAATGATTTCACACCTCCATTCGGAGCTTGCGGAACATATCGCTTAGTTTATCAACGATTGGAACATTTAGAGTCAGATTTATTCCAACATATTCATTTGGAAAATAATATTTTATTCCCTAGAGCAGCTGCTCAAAATTGAATTCAATTATAATTATTCCATTATTTAACACAAAAACTCCTTGGTTTCATCAAGGAGTTTTTATTTGCAATTCATAATAAAAAGTGCTCGGGGCTCCAAGCACTTTATTATAATATCAGAATTTATATGCTGACCATTTTTTGTTTTGTATCTAGTTTGGTGTCTAGGTCCAGGCGCCATCGGCTCGAGGTCATAAGCCGAAAAGCGGACGTACTGTGATTTCTTCATCCACCAATATATGACATTTCAATTTTCGGTCGTTTTTGCGTTTCTTCACAACGTTCATCGGAATAGCGATCATCTCTATTGCTCCAAACGTTACGAAGCATATCGGTTATATCTTGAGTTGACGATTCTGTTCTTAGTAACGTTCGTAAATCATATCCACTGCCAGCAAACAAACAGGTGTAGAGTTTACCATCAGCTGATATTCTAGCCCGCGTACAACTAGAACAAAAAGACTCCGAAACTGATGAAATAAAACCAACTTCAACATTTGTTCTTTTATACTGATATCTTTTTGCTACTTCTCCGAAATAACTAGATTCAACTGCCTCAAGTGGATATAGAGAGTTAACTATCTTATAAATTTCTTTTTTCGTTACGACCTGATTAAAATTCCATCCGTTCGTGCTACCAACATCCATGAATTCAATAAATCTTAACTGAATACCTTGTTCTAAAAAGTAGGATGCCATGGGTATGATTTGTGAATCATTTTCACCTTTTTTAACTACCATATTCACTTTTACATCTAAACCTGCGTCTATTGCAGCCCTAATTCCCTTTAATACAGGTTTAACACCAACAGATCTACCATTCATCCTACGAAATATCTCATCATCTATTGCATCCAAACTAACATTCACACGGGCAAGACCTGATTCTCTTAATAGTCGTGCATGCTTTGGTAAATGTACACCATTTGTAGTAAGTGCTATATCTGTAATCCCTTGAATTTTAGAAATCTCTTTTATTAAAAGATGTAAATCTTTTCTTAGTAATGGTTCTCCGCCAGTAAGCCTTACTTTTTCCACTCCTAGCTCCGCTAAACTAGTTGTTATTCTAGTTATCTCTTCAAATGTTAATAGCTTTTCATTGTTAAAGAATTTAAAATTAGGCCCAAATATTTCAGCTGGCATACAGTAGGTGCACCTAAAATTACATTGATCTGTAACAGAGATCCTTATATCGCGTAATGGTCGATTATATTTATCTTTAACAAAGCTTGTCATCTAACTCGCTCCCAACAAATAATCCTAATAACTATAGTTTAATCATAAGTCACTAGGATTACTGTTACATTCATCACACTTCAATCGCTTGTGAAAACTTGATGATTATAACAATCACTACTACTAGTGATTAAAATCACTTACAAAACTTTAATTGATTATTAAAGTTTAAGGTAATTGAATGCGTTTAACTAATCCACTAAAAAGGAGGCGAGTTTATGTATACAAATTTATTACGAAAGCTAGAAATCCTCAAGGATTTATCAGAGCACTCACTAAACTACATTGAAAACTCTCTTACCGTTATTCCTTTTAAAAAAGGAGAGGTGATATTTTCAGAATATGATGTAGCAAAAGGAGTATTCTTTGTAAAAACAGGAATTGTTCGGTTAACAAAAGGAGATCACACTGGTAAAGAACTCGTAGTTTGTATAAAAAAAGCAGGTGATTTATTTGCAGAGGCTTGTATATTTACAGAAGAAGGTACACTTTATCCAGCAACCGCCCATATGCTTATGGACGGTGAGGTGTTATTTCTAAAAACAGCCAATTTGGAAAAGGAATTAATCACGAATCCCGCACTAGGAATTGAAATAATTCGCTACATGAGCTCACAGCTCAGAGGTTTTACCTCAACACTCCGTGACATAGCCTTATTAGATGTGTATAGTAAAACAATTTCAGCCCTCGATCGGTTAGCTAAAGAGTTTGGTGAACACCATGGTTACGGAGTTCAAATTGAGCTTCCTTTAACAGTTCAAGAGTTTGCAAACCTTATAGGCTCAAGAAGAGAAAGTGTTAGTAGAGTTTTTACTAGATTAAAAAATGAGAATGTTATCTCTATTTGTGACAAAAAAATTGTAATCCGTGATTGGTGTAAATTTTGTACACTATATAAAGTTCAAATGTTCGCATAAAGAAAAGCGCAAGGCGCCCGCTTATCGGCGACAAGCATAAGACAAGCCGGGTGGAAGGTTGTTCTTTAACCTTCCGGACGGATTGACTTATACCATAGAGCCGATGGCGCCTGGAGCTGGACGTAGATAGACAAAAACTCGAAGTTATACACAACCTTACAATTTTATAATTTCCTAAACTGGAAGAAAAGCGCAAGGCGCGCCCGGAGCTAGATACAAAAACTAGGTAAAAATTTTATGCTTCTTTCGTTTTAAAGAAAATCAAAATCCCCCAGTTAGTAGGGGTATTATCTGCTTAATTTTTGGTTTTCTACGAATTCGACTCAATTAGTCTATTTTTCTTAGGACTTTTTTCACATACAAATCGATTAATTAACAAACAAATAAATGAAAATATACCCAATAGGATGAATCCGAGTGCAAAGGTACCCGTAATATCTTTGACAATCCCCAGTAGTATTGGAGGGAAAAAACCACCAAGACCACCCCATGCTCCGACAATGCCAGTGACTGCACCAGTAGCCTTTGGAAATAATTCAGGTACTAGCTTAAATACAGCACCACTTCCTAATCCAGCCATACATGCTATTAATAAACATGAGAATGTCAAAACCATAATATTAGACATCCCATATGAAATTGCAAAAGCACTTACAGCTATACCCATAAACACTATTGTTAATATTTTTGCCGCCCCAATTTTGTCAGCTAAGATACCGCCTACAGGTCGTGAAAGTGTCGCCACTACTACAAAACCCGCAGCCCTAAAACCTGCATCGACAGGAGATAGTCCGTAGAGATCCACTAAAAGCGATGGTAGATAAATTCCTAAGGCAACAAAAGACCCAAAGGTTACAAAATAAAAGACCGACAATGTCCATGTGTTTCTATATTTTAGTACCGAAAGTGCTTCAAGGATTGATTTAGATTCAGTTGGTTTCGGTGTTTCGGGTGTAAGATTCCAAATTAATATAATCATAACCACTATTGGAAAAATCAATCCCCAAAACGCCCATTGAACTCCAAAGCTTGCAGCAATTGTTGGTATCAAAAATCCTGCTACAGCAGTACCAATGTTTCCAATTGCATTAATTCCAAGTGCTGTCCCTTGCTTTTGTGGTGGTGTTAATTTTGAAACAAAGGCAATCGAAATAGCAAAAGTTGTTCCCGCCATTCCTATAAAGAAGGCCCAAAACATCAGACTCTCATAACTATTGGAAAAACCAGCTCCAATCAAGGGAAGGATTATGAAAGCTAATAAGCCTGTTAACATCTTTCTTCCACCATAACGATCAGTAAATATCCCTAGTGGTATTCGCATGATTGAACCTAATAAAACAGGAATAGCTACTAATATACTTTTTTGTGTGGATGTTAGACCATACATTTCTTGAAAAGTACTAGCTAAAGGTGAAAGAACTGCCCAGACTGTAAAGGCAAAAGTCATTGCAAGGGTTGTTAATGGTAATACGGCTTTTTGTTTAGTCATCTTACCGCCTCCTATTGATACCACAATAATAAACGGTCTATAAAAATAGTGTTGTGAAGTTCATCACATTTTTATAAAGTTCTAAAGAATCAGCCTGCTTGGTCCTATCTTTTCTTCATACTTAGTATTTGTTCCAATTGATTTCGAATATTTCCAAAAACGAATAACAAAGGTTGACACAGCAATAACTACAAAAATTCCAAAGACTGCACCAATCCTGTCATAAGGAATCCACTCTGGAAAATGAGTTGCCCACCGTCTTGGGGCACTTACCTTTCCAGAATATAAAAATGAACCAGATAGACCGAGGAAAAACATGATATAAATCCAAAAACTAATTTGATCAATTGCACCAACTTTTTCCTTGCCATTTATCTTAACAAGGTAATACATAAATCCAAACAACATCGCAGTAGCACCTAGGCCCATATACATATGAAAATGACCTGGTACCCATTTCGTATTGTGCATAATTTGATTAATGACAATTGTGGCATCAACTATTGCTGGTACAACTCCTAGCACCCATCCAAACATAGATAAAAAAATAAACGATGATGCCATATCCCACTTGATTCCTGAACGATACACAATCATGAGAGCACCATATCCAGTCACAACTAAAACTGGTAATCCATTCGCATACGACAATGCTTGACCCATGATAAGCAACCATTTAGGCATGGCAAAATCCATTAACAAATGATGCGGATAGATGATTATCGTAAATAATGTTGACAGATTCCAAGCAATTAAGAATGGTTTATTCGCCTTCCAAGGGCGTCCTGTATAGTTTGAAAGAATCTCGTACACCGCTATAACACCCATATAAATTACTGAGTTAGCAAAAATATGACCAAATGAATAAGTAAAATTTTTAGCTAGTAGGGGATCAAATTTTATACTAGGAACAAATAAATTAATAAGACTCATAACTAATACAGTTGCGCCTGCAATTATTGCGGTAATATTAATAATTGACACCATTGTACTTGCTACAACTGTCGATGGTGGCCCGTAACCTTTTTCTTTACCGAAAAGATAAGACCAACCTAAACCTCCACCTAAACTTCCATATTTTTTAATAATTCCTCTTGCAGTATCTAAAAATAGCAGCAAGAAACCGGTACCAATAAGTAGCATTCCAATTAAATAGAATGCAGCGCCTTCGACTCCCCATGCACCTCCAGAAATTGCTGGTAAAGGGTAAAGAAACGTCCAAGCACCCGCAAAATCATAGACAAATACTCCTATTAACACTAAACTTATACCAATTAAAAAAAATAGATAATTGGTTATAAAGATTCCCTTGCTCAAAGGAACATATTTACTTAAGAAGTACCACATAATTGAAGATGCACCAAGTGCAGAAATTCCAATCATTCCTGTTCCATGTACCGTTAATATTTCGTAGAAAAAGCTAGGGATTACGTTTATTACTTCACCTTGAGCTAATAGAAGAACAACACCAAGAACCATCATGAGTAGTAAAATGAGACTGCTAGTTAACAAATACACTATAATTGATTTACTTTGAGAGGGTGTATTTACTCCCTCAGATATTGAATTCGTCATGTCTACCCCTCCATTATTCAGTAACAGTAATTTCAGTTATCATTACGTGATGGGCTATACCACAGTATTCCATACATAATATCTTATAAGTTCCAGGCTTCGTAAACGTGTAATACACCTTGTTCGTATAATCAGGCATTGCTTGTGTTTGTGCTAATAAACTTGTATTTTCATCATAAAGGCCAAACCCGTGGTTAACGTCTTTGCTAGTTACATGAAATTCAATTGGCTGGCCAACTAGAAATTCAGTGCTACTTAATTCAAAGCCGAATTGGACTGCCGCTACATCAACGACAATAGGTACTTCTCCTTCCCCGTAGACCGGCCTCTCAAACGGCAAATCTGACAATGTAAAATAAGATATTGTTCCCATCGTTATGAGAAGAATTAGAAAAAAAACGTTCCGAAATCGATACCACTTTTTCTGAATTGATTCATAATCCTTGCGTCTTGCAGAATTTAAAACGACAAATAAAAAGACTACCGTAATAAAAAGCATTAATACTAGCGAAACATACCAAGCTATTGTTTGATACACCTTTTTCCCCTCCAAGTTTTATGAAATTCCCCCCATAAAATAGCTTACTTGTTTTTGTGTTACATTTCTGTTATCCAAGTCACAAATCGGACAAAAAACTCCAATTCTTTGTTGATGATTAGGAGTTTTTAAGACGATTTATTTTAATAAAGCCGTATCGCCAGACATACTATCAAAAAGCCGAAATTGGAAATCAAAATAAGAGTTCCATGCAAGGGTATCAATTGTTGAAAATTGTTCAAAAAGGCTATGTTGTTTACATATCAGCAGTTTTCGACCTCTTTGTCTCAAAATACACTCACTTCTGTGTCGTAAGTACATTGACTCAATTATCTTTTTCACTTTTAATCAAGGTGAAAGATATTTATAAAATCACAAGGGTGGTAATGTAATCATGAACAAACCGATAACACAAACAAATTCCACACTTTCGATCGAGCTTAAAGAGTTACTAAAGTCCGCAGATATAATTAGTAAGGTCAAAAAAGACACGTTTTTATTTCAAGAAGGGATGACAGCCAAAGAGATTTACATTATTCGATCTGGCCGAATAAAAATTAGCAAAATTACGGCTGATGGACGCGAGTTAACGTTACGAATATGTAAAACTGACGATTTAGTGGGTGAACTGACGCTCTTTACTGAAAATGCAAAATATCTATTTAATGCTAGAGTGGTAGAAGATGGAGAAGTGGCTGTGATTAATAATGAGGTCCTTGAAAGAAAGCTATTTGAAAATAGCGAGCTCGCGTTTGAATTTATGAAATGGATGAGTGATCATTTTCGTAAAACACAAACTAAATTTAGAGATCTCGTACTTCTAGGAAAAAAAGGTGCCCTTTATTCGACTCTTGTAAGAATGACTAACAGCTATGGAATCGTAAAGGATGACGGAATTCTAATTGATATTCCATTAACGAATCAGGAATTAGCAAATTTCTGTGGCACTTCAAGAGAGAGTACTAACAGAATGCTAAATGACCTTAGAAAAAATAAAATCCTTTCAATTTCAAAAGGTAAAATAACCATTCATGATTTAGCCTATATAAAAAAAGAGATCAACTGTGAAGGTTGTCCCGCTGTGTTTTGTAGTATTGAATGAGCTGCTAAAAATAATATTAGCAGCTCATTTTGTACTATTTAATTGATTCTTCCTTTTTTCTAAACGCTTTAGGAATATAAACACAGAATGGTTCACTTTCCATGTAATCCCCTGTCATAGCGTATGCGCGTGAACGTGACCCTCCACAAACATAGCGGAATTCACACACACCGCACTTACCTTTATATTTATCGGGATTTCGTAAGTCCTTGAATAATTGTGACTCACGGTAAATTTCAGCTAATGGCGTCTCTTTTACATTACCACCCTTAATAGGTAGTAGTCCGCTTGGGTATACATCCCCAATATGGGAGATAAATACAAAACCATTACCATCATTCACACCTTTTGGCGCCCTTCCAAGTCCGTCAAACTGACCCGTTTTTCCTTGCATGAGTGCATCCTCATATTTTATTTTAATTTGTTCTTCCCTTGTTTCTCTCATTTTAGATTGGATAACAACTCTTCGGTAATGTTGAGCTGCCGTTGTTTTGATATCGAATTTCACCCGCTTACTTAAATCATGTAGCCAGCGGAACACTTGCTCATGCTCAACTGGTGATATCATATCTGAATCTTTACCACGGCCAGTTGGAACTAAGAAGAATACACTCCATAAAACACAGTTTAATTCTTCAATTAATTTAGCCATTTCATCTAAAACATGGACGTTATAACGAGAGATTACTGTATTAATTTGAATCGGTATTTCTAATTCATGTAAATATTTGATTGCATTCATTGTTAAATCGAACGAACCATTTGTACCACGGAAGTGATCATGAATCAAAGCAGTCGGACCGTCTAAACTAAAGGCCCAGCGCGCAAGACCTACTTCCTTTGCTTTTTCGATTGCTTCTTTTGTTACATTAGGGGTTGCACTTGGGGTCATGGAAACACGGACACCTTTTTTAATCGCATAACCTGCAATCTCATAAACATCTGGTCTCATTAATGGATCTCCGCCTGTAAAAACAAGCATTGGGTTTTGCATATCATATATTTGATCTATTAATTTCTTCCCCTCTTCAAACGTTAATTCCCTCGGGTCACGCATGTATTGCGCTTCTGCACGGCAATGTAGGCATTTAAGCTGACAGGCTCTTGTCAACTCCCATATAACAATAAACGGATTTATATTAAAATCTCTATCAAACATGAGGAAACCCTCCTATCTAGTAATGCCTCCATTTTAGCACTAGAGATATATTAGGTATGTGAGACAAATCACATTTTTGGGAATGTACTACTCAAAAACTTAGGTTATAAGAAAAGCGCAGGGCGCCCGCTTATCGGCGACAAGCATAAGACAAGCCGGCTGGAAGGTTGTTCTTTACCTTCCGGACGGATTGGCTTATACCATAGAGCCGATGGCGCCCGGAGCTAGACACTAAAACTAGTTACAAACTTTTATACTTTCTTATCTTTTAAGAAAAGCGCAGGGCGCCCGCTTATCGCGACAAGCATAAGACGAGCCGTCTGGAAGGTTGTTCTTTGACCTTCCAGACGGATTGGCTTATACCATAGAGTCGATGGCGCCCGGAGCTAGACACTAAAACTTGGTACAAATTTTTATACTTTCTTATCTTATAAAGAAAACTCGCCGAGTGGCGAGCCTAAAAGGGCGAAGACAGAGGCGTAGTTGCACTTATGCGTTTTAGAACTTATGGCTATAAATTCTGATTAGCTAAGAAAAGCGCTGGGCCTCGTAGCTAGACACAAAAACCAGATAAAATTTTTATATTTTCATACCTTTTTATAAAAAGGGTGTGCAAACATTTTGTTTACACACCAAATCGAGGATACGTCCCAACCTTTTTTAGGAATAAGGAAAAGCCTCCTTCCTTAAAGGCTAACGTATCCTGATTATAACCTACAATCTAGCTATAGTATGTGAAATTTGTCACTCTGTTAACTTGTTTAACTTATCCAAGTCATCTTGGCTATTAATATTTTGAAATATGGTGGCTGTCACCTGTAAATTCTTTTCAGTTATATACTTCGTATTTATTCCATCAAGTAGAGACATCATCTTATATTTATTTTGCGTTAATAGTCGTTTTGCTTTATCGATAACTCTCGTATGATAGAGCGCGATTAGCGGCTGAATTTTCCCTTCTACCACTGGTACAACCGCATCTATTTCAGCTTCTGTATGTTCTAGAAGACGTTTAATTAATTCTTCTGTAACCAGCGGTGTATCACAAGGAAGAACAATATACCATTCTGTTTGGTAGTAGCACATTCCTGTCACAATTCCAGCCAGCGGTCCGTTTCCTTTATACTGGGAAAGATCCTCGGTGACAGGAATCGATGTAACTTGCTTGATACGGCTGGACAATGTTTCATGGCTAACAATAATTATCTCCTTTGTGATGTTTTGAATCGAATCAAGTGCGTATTCAATAAATTTACGTCCTTTATAATCTGCAATTGCTTTAGGACTGCCAAATCTTCTCGATTCTCCACCAGCAAGAATAATTCCTGCTACCCTTAGGTTTATACAATCCTTCAACTACAACACCCTCTTTGATCTCCGGATAGTTTTCATCATATAAGGTAACTAGTTTGAAATCAACCGTTAAATGAAAGAAAGCCCCTATATATAATAGGGACCTGCAATAAACGTTATTCAGTCTTGCCAATTGAAACACGCCACACCTCTGGACCTTCTTCTAGGTATTCCCATGTGAATTGATTTTTACGTTCCATCATAAATTGATATTGAAGAGGTCTTGGGTCATGGTCGTTCGATAGCTCCATAAATTCACCTGGTTTTAACTCATCAAACATTTGAAATATTCTTGGGTGTTTCTCCCTTGGTGGAAAATCTGGCGCGTTTATTTTTGCTGCGAATTGAATCATTTTGTATTCCTCCTTAGAAAATGTCCTTCATCCTATCTGTGTCAGGGGTAACAACTAGACTCATTATTCATAAATCTTGTTATTAGGTAGGATGTAGGTCTATTTGTTTCTAAGTAAATAATACGACTTTCGTATCCATATAAAAGTGAACCAAATCACTACTACCACATGTTTTTAATCATATGCAAGACAATCTATGTCATACTTTAAGTATTAATAGAAATTATCAGGAGGTTGATTAAAATGAAAGAGCTAGTAGGCAATTGTAATGAATGCGGGAAAGAAATTTATTGTATGGATGGATTTTTAAATGGCATAGTTGAACGTTCAACAGCAACTTTACTTTGTTTTGATTGTGATGGATCGAATCATAATAACACTACAAAATCACAGAAGAAGTGAGACTTCTGTGATTTTTTTATTAGATTATATTTTACAACTCCTACTCATCCCTATCACCCTTCGACAGTAAAAATCAGTAGATTGGCAAGAAACTTGAGGTTGAAATTATTTAAATTAGTGACGGATATCACAATGTTAATAAGTGAAAATCATTATCCTAGAGATAGAACATTCAAGGAGGTTAAATAAATTGAAACAAACGAATGGAAAAATAGTTGAACTAGATGTCAGAGAAGATATAAAAAATAAGCTTGAACCTTTCCAAAAAATTATTGGTGCAATATCAACACTTGATCAAGGTGACACCTTTGTCTTACATGCCCCATTTAAGCCTGTCCCGCTATTTGCAGTCATGAAAGCTAAGGGGTTTACACATGAAGCAGAAGAAATCGATAAAAAACATTGGAAGGTAACATTTATTAAACGAGGTGAGGAGTAATGGTACTCGATAATAGAGGCCTCGAACCACCTCAGCCTATGATGAGAACACTTAAAGCACTTGAGGAAATAAAAAGTGGAGAAACTCTCTCAATAATTAATGACCGTAGACCTATGTTTCTCTATGAGCAGCTTGATGATCTTGGTTATAAACATAGTACGACTGCACTCTCAGATGGAAGTTATCAAATTGACATTACAAAATAGAGGGTGAGTAAAATGATTCCTAAGCAAAGCGGAAATGAAACCAATATTAAGCTGCCACTTTCATTTATCATTTTTAGTTTACTCGCTTTTATTATCTCACAGGTCATCATTCTCACATCAGGTGTAACAATTATTAACGGTGTTTTTCGAACCCCAAGTATTTGGGCTGCAGCGCATTTACTTATTCTTGGCTGGGCTTTAATGGTTGCCATGGGAGCGATGTATCAGCTTGTACCTGTTGCCTTTTTGACAGCGATATGGAATGAGCGATTTGGTTTTTTTCAGTTCGGGATTAGTGCATTAGGGATTACAAGTCTGTCAATATCACTTTTCTATTTTCCAGATCTTTTGCTATATGGTGGCACACTTACAGTAATCGGAATACTTATGTTCTTGTATCAAATGTTTATGACCATAAAAAAGCAAACAAATAAAAATGTGCTGACATTATACATTGGTAGTGCTTTATTATGCTTGTTGCTTACGATCTTATTAGGTCTTTTATTAGCCCTAAATTTGTCTACAGGTCAAGAAATTATGGAACATCTTACTATTTTAAAGAGCCATATTTTAGTAGGTGTGGCTGGTTGGTTTACACTTTTAATCTTTGGTTTTTCTTATAAAATGGTTCCGATGTTTTCGTTAGCGCATGGCTTTTCCATGAAGCTAAGTCATTGGGTGGTTTCTATTTACCTTATTGGATTAGTTACAACAGTTGGTAGCTTTATTTTACAACGTAACTACCTGTTCCAATTGGGATTATTGTTCTTAGCGATTGCGTTCGGCCTTTTTGCTTATCATATTTCTTTAATCATTAAAGCACGTCTAAAGAAAAAACTTGATAAGCCCTTTGTCTTCTCATTAATGGCTATTGGATTTGGATTTATCATTCATAGTAGTGCGTTTTTATTATCATTTTTCCCAAGCTACTATTCTTTCTTCGGAATACTAATTTATCTCTATATTTTCAACTGGATTGTCTTTAGTATCATAGGATATTTGTATAAAATTGTGCCTTTTCTTTGGTGGACACATCGATATAGTAAGCTGATTGGAAAAGAAAATGTACCAACCTTAAAAGAAATGATGAATGACAATGCAAGTATACCCATATTTTCAGGCTTTTTGATTGGAAGCATAGGTATTCTATTTGCTTATCTTTTTAATAGTCACATCCTTTTTCTTATTAGCCAAGGGATAGTAACCAGCATAACGATTACTTATTGTTTAATGATCATAAATGTCTTGCGAAAGTAAAAGTAATGGAGGTAATTCAAATGACAACAGTAGAAAAGATTTATGATGAACTAAAATGTGTTATTGACCCAGAGTTAAATATTAATGTTGTTGACCTTGGACTTATTTACGAGGTTAATGAAACAAATGGTGATGTAGTCATAAAAATGACATTAACAACACCTGGATGTCCACTCCACGATAGCATTGTGAGCGGTGTAAAGTATGCCGTATCTGAAGTAAAAGAAGTTAATAGTATTGATGTAGAAGTGGTTTGGGCTCCAGCTTGGTCTCCTGATAGAATGTCTGAAGAAGCAAAAAAACAACTAAGTGGCTACTAGTTTTAAATTATTTTTTGGGAACTGTATATAGTGAGTCAACTTATTTTTAATACAGACCGTATTTCGTTATACTTAAAATGAGATACCTTAATAAGGGAGTGAATCATTTGGATAAAGCACTTGAAGAAAATATCATGGGAGCGTTGGAAACAGTAAACGACCCTGAGCTTGGAGTCGACATTGTTAATCTTGGCCTTGTCTATGGGGTAGACATAGATGAGCTGGGTAAAACGACAGTTACGATGACACTTACTTCAATGGGTTGTCCTTTAGCCGGGGCTATTGTTGAGGAGATCAAAAATGTATTAAGCGATTTACCTGAAATCAAAGAAGTGGAAGTTAACATTGTTTGGAATCCACCTTGGACGAAGGATAAAATGTCACGTTATGCAAAAATTGCACTTGGAGTTAGAGATTAAAACAAATGTATAAGTAAATAATTTTTTATAAACCTCCAGGTAATCAATTTTATCTTTCCTGGAGGTTTATTAATTAGCAAATCAAATTATAAGTGTTTTTTAAACCATTCGACTGTTGCTAGTAATCCTTCTCGCGAAACCTTGTGATCTGCGTTATGGTCCACAATAAAGTTAATACGACTTTTGTCCTTATATTTTGTTTTAACTTGGTTATAAAATTCATATGTATAATGAAATGGTACAACCTCATCTAATTCTCCATGCCAAAACAAAAGTGGTCTTTCATCTAACTTTTGAGGCTGTAAGCTCAAATCATATTTGCGTAGCTTGTCAAACTGTGAATTTAATTGTTCATCCGTTAAAGGAATTGATAGACCTAATCGTTTGAGCTCAGCCAATTGCCCTTGTAAAAATTTCACACAATAAGGACTTCCCATTAAGCTTACAGCTGCCTTTATCCACGAATATTGAGTCATTGCCCCTAATGTCGTTATTCCGCCCATTGAAGTCCCTACTAAACCAATTCGTTCTGGGTCAATTATTCCTCTAGTTATTAGCTCATTTTTTAGTACTTCTAACTCTTCTATTTCGTTTGTTACTATATCCCAAAACTTAAAATTAAGTTCATCCTCAGACATTTTCACTTCTCGCTCACCATGATATAGAGCATCAGGTAATACAACGCGAAAACCCGCTTCCGCTAACAAATAACCATAGTGCAAATTATGTTCTTTTGCACTAGTGTACCCATGTATAAAAAATACTAATGGAAGCTTTTCATTTTTATAACTTTCTTTCACTAAATGCAGAACAGGTATATCAGATAACCTGCAATTTTCAATAAGGATCATTTTTTTAAACTCCTTTGGTTTTAGCAATGTAAGACTGAACATATAATTAATTGTAACACCATTTAAATATTTTTGGAAAAAATACACTTTATCCCGCACTAACGGGCAGTAATAACTGCCCGTAAAAGCCAGGCGATGATCAGGATTTGCAAGTAAGGCGTGCGCGCCCATTGCGTTATAAATTCAACTAACCTAAGTGGGGAATGAAAGAAAACCCCCACTAAGAAAAGTTTCCTTTATAAGTTTCATTAGTAATACCTTCCTGTTAATTGATTTGTAAAATGGTACAATTAAAATAAAGTAAACATAAAGGGGACATTATGACTAAACAACATTTAATTGCACTTGATTTAGATGGTACATTGCTCAAGGATGACAAAACGATATCTGAACGTTCAAAAAAGACTATTGAAGAAGCAAAGAAATCCGGTCACATCGTAGTAATTGCAACAGGGCGTCCATATCGCTCTAGCTCAATGTATTATAAGGAACTTGGCTTAACCACTCCAATTGTAAACTTTAATGGTGCCCTCGTTCACCACCCACTGCAAGATAAATGGGGAATGTACCATACTCCACTTGATTTACATATTGTGAAAGACATTGTCGAGGCTAGTGTTGACTTCGAAGCGAAGAATATTTTGGCTGAGGTTTTAGATGATGTCTATTTTCATCAGCATGACGAGAAACTCCTTGATATTTTTGGTGTAGGAACACCTAAAATTGAAACAGGTGACCTAAGAAAAATTCTGCTACATGATCCAACCTCTGTGCTTATTCATGCTGAGGAATCACAAGTTGACAACATTCGTAAGCATTTATCAGAAGTCCATGCAGAGGTCATTGATCATAGGAGATGGGCGGCACCCTGGCATGTAATTGAAATAATTAAATCTGGCTTAAATAAAGCCGTTGGACTTCAAAGAATCGCTAATTTTTATGGAGTTCCACAAGATAGAATTATTGCATTTGGCGATGAAGATAATGATCTTGAGATGATTGACTATGCTGGGCATGGGATCGCTATGGGTAATGCAATTCCACAGCTTAAAAACATTGCTAACGAGGTCACACTTTCAAATGAGGACGATGGTATTGCACTATATTTAGAAGAGTTATTAAACCTTAAGAAATAAGTATCTTCAGCTTTATGCTGGATACTTTGTTGTCAGAGTTTTTTCATTGTCTTTTTACCTATTGAAATTATTACCGTTATAACTACCGTGAAATACGGGACACTATTTAATGACGTTACTTCATGCGTCCTTTTTAGCTATTAATATAAGGGGGAATTCGAATGGGTAGCAATAAATCAAAACGTTTTGTCCAACAAGGTGTAGATGCATTGCAAAAGTATTCTGAAAAAATCCCTTATCATTCGACATATGCAGAAGCAGAAGCAAAGAAAGCTCATAATGTGGAAAAGTCTTCACTTGGAGGGGTTTAAATGGGGAACGAATTATTCAGACGAGCACGTGAAGCTGTCGCTATTGCTGAGCAGTCTGTAAATGGACAAGCTAATTTAAATTCCCAAGAGGCAATCGCGATTGCCAAAAATGAGCTGTCTTCGGCCTTTGCAAATTCGACAATAGCTGAAAAAGAACAATTACACAAAATGCAAGATCAGTTAGACCAGTTCCAATCTCACTAAAGTAACGGTAACAGGGGCATGACTTCATGTCATCCCCTGTTACCTTATTGAAACTGTTCTAACACTTCTAAATAAGAATTAACAACGGAACCGTCTTTTGCACTTCTTTCGAATAGATGTATTAAAAGTACACCATTTTGAGGTAGTTTATCTTTTGTAATATTAATCGCTATTTCGAATTTTGACCAAGTAGGCGCCCCTTCCCTTGCAGTCTGGACAGTTTCCGGAATGACGTAATTATGTCCATCCTCAACTGAGTAAAAAAAGCTAGCCTCAAATACTCTTGCTTCACCTGTAACATGATAAAATCCATCCTCACCAGTTACTTTTATATTTCGAAAAGCATTTGAATGCTGTGGAACAGTAAACTCTTTTTCTGCTTTTAACTTTTTGGAAGAAGTGGCTGAGATACCATTAACTTTTGATGCTACAACTGAAACAATCGCTTTGTAGTTCCCAGGCTCAACGCTCTCACCAGTCTGTGTTTTATAGTCCCACTTTTCCTGCCATACTTTTTTTTCACCTGGCTTTAAGATTAGATCTTTTATTGCCATTGTAAACATTTTATCGATAGAATAGCGGTACATTTCATTTCCAGACTCATCATTAATCACAATTTCAAACATTTGTCCGGAAGTGAAGGTTAGGGTAATATCCTTTTCCCCAGTATTTTTAAGAGCGATTAAAAGTGTTGCCGATTGTGTAGTAGTTTGGATATCAACACTTGTATTTAGGAATTCTAATGCATTTTGTTCTTGTTCCATTTTTCCCTCCCCTTGTTCTTGTTGCTTGGTAGTTTCAATAGTGCAACCTGTAACTACTAGTATACTCATTATAAAAAGCAAGAAGAATCGTTTCATTCAAAAACCACTCCTTCATTAATTCGATGTTATTCATAATATTAGTCGAATCTTTTCATAAAAAGGTTTCTTGATTAATCCTTTCTAAAGAATCCAAATATACCCGCTGTTTCTACAATATTGGTAAATGCACCAGGGTCTATCTCTTTAATTATTTGTTCTAAATCAAACAACTCGTAGCGTGTTATAACAATATACATCATTTCTTTACTCTCATTGGTGAACGCACCTTTTGCCGGAATGGTTGTTATACCCCTAACTAGCTTTGATTGGATGGCTTCCTTTAGTTCATCAGACTTTTTCGTAATTATCATTGCTGTAAGCTTTTCATGTCGTGTATGTATGGTATCAATCACACGCGTTGAAACATAAAGTGTTACAAGTGTGTATAACGCTTTTTCCCACCCGTATAAAAAACCTGCTGTCACAATGATGATAGAATTTAGCGTGAATAAATAGGTTCCAACAGGCTTATCCTTCATATGCGACAAAACCATCGCTACGATATCAAGACCACCCGTTGAAGCACCCCATTTCAAAGTAAATCCAATCCCTACAGCAGCTATTACACCACCGAAAACAGCATTTAATAAAATATCATTAGATACACTTTTTAATGGAATAATAGCTAGAAAAAAAGTAGTTGCTGCAACTGATAAAAAGCTATATAAAGTAAAGGATTTCCCAACCTTTCTCCATCCTAAAATGGTTACAGGAATGTTTAATAATAGTAGTAAAATACCAGTTGAAACATAAAAAGGTGTATAATCTTCCAATGACCTTGATATTAGTTGAGCAACACCGGTAAATCCACTAGCATAAACATCTGCTGGGATTAAAAATAGGTTCAAGCCGATTGCGTTTAATAGTGCACCTATGAGTACTACAAAAAGTTTTTTTATAAAAATCATATATCCATCCTCCAAAAACGAACTATCATCTATTGTATGTAATTATTATATTTCTTACCCTAATTTTACAGGGATAATTACTTACTTGAGTTTCGCACCTAGCAACAACGCGCGATTTATCCCTTATTTTAACGGAACAAAAAACAAGAAAGTCCGCATGAACACAAGGTTTTTGGTATGATTAAGGAACCTTACCAAATCTACCAAAAAGGGCGTGTTATCATGCGGACTAACTTGAATGAAATCCAAAAACTGGTAAAAACTCAAATTTAGTAACCAGTGATCGTTAAAATAAGAGGAGATTTTCCGGTTAAACTGCGTAATAAGGCTTGGTTCGGGGTATATAAGCGGAGGTTTTCCGCTTAAGCAATGCAAAATGATCCATTTTGACGTTTTTTGTGTAAATAGTCGGAATCCTTCCGTCTATTTAAGCTATTTTAAGTGCTATTTCGTAATTAAGGGAAATTTCTCCGCTTATTTATTAAACCATGCTGATTCCCTCATCTATTGGTCCTTGAGGGTTCGCTCTGAGGTCAAACAATATCTGAAGTTTGGACAGTGTAAACCCTAGGATTTTGACGCCCAAATTAGCCATGTGACCACCACCTATATCCTCTATGTGTTTTCTTGCCTATTTTCGCAGGGTCAATAATTATGAGACACTTGGAGGCCTATTTGAACATGTCAAAGACGAGATGATTGAAAAAATTTAGCCGAAAGGTTAGGGATATGTTCGAGGAGCTTCTGCAGGCAGTGATCACGGCAGGTAGCAGACTCTGGAACGGTCGACATCAAAGAGTTCAAAAACTCCCCAGAATATCAATTTCTAAAGGGAGTTATTTGAAGACTAATTATTAGGTAAACAATTATTTCAAGAGGATAAAGCTGCATTGGCAATTAAAATGGAATAATAGACAAGACTTATATAACAAGGGTTTTAGGCAGGATTATGAGTTAGAAAATCCTGTTTATTAAGGGTGCGAAACTCAAGTTACTTAAATGACATATTAAATACAACATAAGCAAGAATAAGATAATCTGATTTACTATCTAGCCTAGAAAAGATACACTAAAAGAAAAACTAACGTTTAAAGGACGTGATAAAAAATGCACATTAAAATATTAACTGACAGTGCTAGTGATCTCCCTTTACATTTTTATAAAGATAATGATGTGACCATGTTTCCATTAGTTGTACAATTAGACGGACAAGATTATGAAGATCTTATTGGAATACAACCTGCACAGGTTTTTGTTGCTATGAAAGAGGGAAAAACCCCAAAGACTTCCCAGGTGTCACCACACCATTTCAAAGAAGTATTCACTAAACTAGCCCAAGACAAAATACCTGCTATTTATATTGCATTTTCATCGGAATTATCAGGAACCTACCAAACTTCAATCATGATAAAAGCAGAGGTAGAAGAAGAATACCCAGATTTAGATTTAACAATCATTGATACAAAATGTGCATCTTTAGGGTTTGGTATGGTTGTTAGGGCTGCAGCAGAGCTTTCAGGTAAAGGTGCTTCAAAGACAGACATAATCGAAGCGATCACGTTTAACAGTACACATATGGAACATATCTTTACTGTTGATGACTTAGAATACCTTGCTCGAGGTGGGAGAGTGAGTAAAGCCTCAGCATTTGTTGGCGGCCTGCTAAACATTAAACCACTCTTACATGTTGAAGACGGAAAGCTTATCCCTCTTGAAAAAATTAGAGGTAAAAAGAAGGTTATGAAACGTATCATTGAAATCATAGGTGAGCGTGGAAAAGACCTCAAAAATCAAACAATTGCAATAAGTCATGCAGATAACGAAGAAACGGTTCTTGAGCTACAAGAACAACTTAAAGAGAAATTCGGTTGTGAATCATTTTTTGTTAATACCATTGGGGCAACCATTGGGGCACATGCAGGACCAGGGACAATCGCAATCTTCTTTCTTAATGAAACTAACTGACACTTTACATAGTTTATAAATCCATTGGAAAAGCTAACTACGAAATAGCTAAAAGGGAGTGTATGCTACTATGTCGACAACTAGTGATAACGACAAAAAAGCAAAAGACAATAACGCTAAACGCCATGAAAAAAATATGGAGCGAGAAAAGAACCGTCAGCGTGGAGAAAGACAATATTCTAAGAAAACTGATCATGTATAAAAGAAAAGCGCAGGGCGCCCGCCTCGAGGAACGTCGACTAAAACCCGCCACGTCCTGTGGCGAACGTCGACATCAGCACATCCTGTGCAATTCAAGCATAAGACGAGCTGTCTGGAAGGTTGTTCTTTGACCTTCCAGACGGCTTGGCTTATACCATAGAGCCGATGGCGCCTGGAGCTAGACACCAAAACTATATTCAATTTCTAGCTGATACCGAAAAGACCCTCTTAAAAACTCAAAAGAGGGTCTTTTCTCTATTCTCTATTCCTTTTTAAAATAGGTCCACCCATCTTCTTGGTAAACCTTTTGATCCTTCATCAATCTACCTAAGGCACGTTTAAATGCTGCTTTACTCATAGTAAAACGTATTTGAATATCATCCGGATCACTTTTATCCCAAAACGGCATTGAGCCGCCTCTTTCTTCCATATAGGAATAAAGCTTCTGTGCATCTTCATCTAGAACTTCATGTGATCTGCTCAGCAACGAAACATTAACAGAGCCATCTTCTTTCACATCAACAACCCTGCCTTCTATTTTTTGTCCTAATCTAGGTTCGCGAACTCTTTGCGACTCATGAATAAAACCAATATAGTTCTCTTCGGTAATAATAAATGTACCAACAAGTAGCAGTCGATAAACCCTACCGGTTATATTTTTGTTAAAAACTGTTCTAGGAGCATGTTCGGCGATTTCACGAATGGCCTCCTCTGTTCCTAATCTACCGAACAATCTACCATGTTTGTCGGTCTTTAAGGAACAATACAATTCATCCCCTATTTCTGGCCATAAATCATAAATTTCTGGAAGATCATCCTTTGAAACAAGGATATCTTTTCGAATCCCGATGTTTACGAAAACACCAAGCTTATGTTTGACCTCTACTACCTGGGCCCAATCATATGTATCAATATCGATTGTCGGAATTGTCATTGTAGCAGCTAATCTTCCCTGATGATCCTGGTACAAAAACACTGTTTGACGTTCATCCTCATTAAAATCATCTGTTATATCACTTTTATGAAGTAGTACATCCTCTTCGCCATTTGTTAAAAAATAGCCGAACTCCGTATCTCGATCTACAGATAATGTAACTACAGTACCCGCTTGTAATGTTGTCATATTTAGCCTTCTTTCCTAAATTATCTAGGTAATGTTCTTTTCTAATCGTTGCCTAATCAAATTGTAATTATAACACTTTTCCTCCATAAGTTGTCCTTCCTTGATAATTTTACTATAATCAAACTATACAATACATATTCGGAGGTTTAAAATGTCTAAAGAAAGTTCATTTGACGTCGTTTCTAAAGTAGAATTACCTGAAGTATCAAATGCTATTAGCATTGCATTAAAAGAAATCCTAAATCGGTATGATTTCAAGGGCAGTAAAAGTGATATTTCATTAGATAAGGAAGAACTGGTCCTTGTTTCAGATGATGAATACAAATTAGAGCAATTAAAAGATGTACTCGTTTCAAAATTGATCAAACGTGGGGTTCCTACTAAGAACATTGATTATGGAAAAATCGAAAAAGCATCAGGTGGCACCATCCGCCAACGAGGCAAACTTGTCCAAGGTATTGATAAAGAAAATGCAAAAAAAATTAACGCACTAATAAAAAACAGTGGCCTAAAAGTGAAAAGCCAAATCCAAGACGATCAAATCCGTGTAACCGGTAAAAATAAAGATGACTTACAACAAATCATGTCAGCCATTCGCAGAGCAGATCTACCGATAGAAGTACAATTTTTAAACTTTAGATAAAGGTGAACCTTCTTCCCTCACTGATTGTCAGTTGAGCCTATAACGCTAGGAAGCGTGCACGTCCTGTGCGTCGTCGGACCTTAAGGGGAAGTCCCCCCTCACCTAAACATTCGCATTCTCCAAGTTTTGAGGTGGGTGGTTTACTTCCACTTAAGCGTCGGATAAAAAAATATTCAAAAAAATCTTAATAATCCCTTGCTTTATATAATATAATTAGATAGAATTTACTACTATACAACTTTAATGCATTAAAATTACTAATTAAATAAAGATTCTTATCTAGAGTGGCGGAGGGACTGGCCCTACGATGCCCGGCAACCGTTCCAAATGGAATTGGTGCTAAATCCAGCGAATTCACAAATTCGAAAGATAAGGAGAGCACTTAATAACCAACAAAGTCTTCTTCTTCTAGAAGGCTTTTTTTCTTTATAAATAATTACACTAAGGGGGAATGATCATGGGCATGCTCGAAGATTTAAAAAACAACATTTTAATAGCCGATGGAGCGATGGGAACCCTCCTCTACTCCCATGGAATTGATAGCTGTTTTGAAGAATTAAATCTATTAAACAAGGCTGAAATTGAAAAAATACATGAAGCATATATAAATGCAGGGGCAAACGTTATTCAAACCAACACCTATGGAGCCAACTATCCCAAATTATCTCGGTACGGGCTAGAAGACTCCGTAAAAGAGATAAATCTTTCAGGTGTTCAGTTGGCAAAAAAAGCGGCAAAAAATAAAGCATACGTCCTTGGTACAATGGGTGGAGTTAGAAGCTTCAAGAAAAATACAATTTCAATTGAGGAAATAAAGAGGAGCTTTCGTGAGCAACTATTTTATCTTTTATCTGAAGATGTTGACGGTATCCTTTTAGAAACATTTTATGATTTTGAGGAATTAAAAACTGTTCTCCAAATTGCTAGAAAAGAAACAAACAAACCAATTGTGGCCAATCTATCACTGCATGAGATAGGGGTTCTTCAAGATGGGACACCTTTAGCAGATGCCTTTTTAGAGTTAGAACAACTGGGAGCAGATATTGTCGGATTAAACTGTAGATTAGGTCCGCATCATATGATTCGTTCTCTTGAGGAAGTACCAATTCCTAAGGATGTCTTTTTATCGGTCTACCCGAATGCAAGTTTACCAGATTATCAAGATGGTAGGCTTGTATATGAAACAAATGAGAGCTATTTCGCTGAAAGTGCCTTGAAATTTCGTGAGCAAGGTGCCCGACTAATTGGTGGTTGTTGCGGTACCTCTCCAAAACACATTGAAGCAATGGCGAAAACCTTAAAAGGATTACGACCAATCACTGAAAAACTAGTAAAAAACCGGCCTGTAGAAATTAGTGTATCAAGTGCAGATTCTGATTCGACTCCCCCACTATACGAAAAGGTAAAACAAAATCGTTCAGTTATAGTTGAGCTTGACCCTCCAAAAAAACTAGGACTTTCAAAGTTTCTTGAAGGTGCTAAAGCATTACAAAAGGTGGGAATCGATGGACTTACGCTCGCTGATAATTCTCTGGCATCACCACGTATTAGTAATGTTGCGGTTGGGTCCATCTTAAAACAACAATTAGATATGAAACCTTTAATTCATGTAACCTGTAGAGACAGAAATCTTATTGGCCTACAATCACATCTTATGGGTTTACATACTCTTGGTATGAATGAAGTTCTAGCCGTTACGGGGGATCCTTCAAAAATTGGTGACTTCCCTGGTGCTACCTCAGTTTATGATTTATCTTCGTTTGACTTAATCGGTTTAATTAAACAGTTTAATGAAGGCATCTCGTATTCTGGAAACCCTTTAGGGCAAAAAACAAACTTTTCAATTGCAGCTGCATTTAATCCTAATGTTCGACATCTCGATAAAGCAGTCATTCGCTTAGAAAAGAAAATATCATATGGTGCGCATTATTTTATTACTCAGCCTTTATATAGTGAAAGTCAAATAATCGACGTTTATGAGCACACTAAACATTTAACTACCCCTATTTATATAGGGATTATGCCATTGACAAGTGCTAGAAATGCAGACTTTATTCATCATGAAGTTCCTGGAATCACTTTATCTCAGTCTATTAGAGACAGAATGAACGCAGTAAACAATGATCCAATTAAATCAAATCAAGAAGGTATTGCAATTGCTAAATCACTTATTGATGCAGCCTATGACTTATTTAATGGTATTTACTTAATTACACCATTTTTGCGATATGAAATGACGGTTGAATTAACAAAATACATTCATGACAAGCAACTTGCCCTCAGTAGAAAGGCGGTACATTAATGGTTAATGCTATTTTAGAACAACAGATTCAAAAGAAGATACTCGTTATCGATGGCGCAATGGGAACAATGATTCAAGATGCTAACTTAACAGCGGCAGACTTTGGTGGAGAAGAATATGACGGATGCAATGAGTACTTAACCATCACGGCTCCTGAAACAATTAGATATATTCATGAAGAATATCTAAAAGCAGGTGCAGATATTATTGAGACAAATACCTTTGGTGCAACAAGCCTTGTTTTAGACGAATATAATTTAGGCCATCTTGCCTTCGACCTAAATGAAAAGTCTGCAAAACTCGCAAAAGAGATTGCAATTAAATTTTCTACTCCAGATTGGCCAAGATTTGTCGCAGGCTCTATGGGACCAACGACTAAAACTTTGTCTGTAACAGGTGGAACTACATTTGATGAATTAATCAAAACATACGAAGAGCAAGCACGAGGCCTTATAAGGGGAGGAGCAGATTTACTGCTACTCGAAACAAGTCAGGATATGCTTAATGTAAAAGCTGCCTATATTGGGATTAGTGAAGCATTTAAGGAAACGGGGCTAACCCTTCCCTTAGTCGTGTCAGGTACGATTGAGCCAATGGGTACAACTCTTGCAGGTCAAAATATTGAAGCCTTCTACTTATCCCTTGAACATATGAAGCCAATTGCTATTGGACTAAATTGTGCAACAGGTCCTGAATTCATGACAGACCACATCCGTTCTCTTTCAAGCCTTGCTAATACTGCAGTAAGCTGTTATCCAAATGCAGGGCTACCAGATGAAGAAGGTCAATATCATGAATCACCGGAATCTTTAGCTCGGAAACTTAGAGGATTTGCCGAAAAAGGTTGGTTAAATATAGTCGGTGGTTGCTGCGGAACTACTCCAGACCATATAAAAGCGATCGCAGAGGTAGTCAAAGATATCAAACCAAGAGGATTACCGAGTAGCTCACATCCTCATGCAATATCTGGAATTGAGCCATTGATCTATGAGGAAAACATGCGTCCACTCTTTGTTGGAGAACGTACTAATGTTATTGGATCGAGAAAATTCAAACGCCTTATCGCCGAAGGGAAATACGAAGAAGCATCTGAGGTTGCACGTGCGCAAGTAAAAAACGGAGCACATGTAATTGATATTTGTTTAGCAGATCCTGATCGGGATGAGTTAGAGGATATGGAAAACTTTCTTCAATATGTTACGAAAAAAATTAAGGTGCCACTTGTTATAGATTCAACCGATGACAAAGTAATAGAACGTGCTCTTATTCATTCACAAGGAAAAGCAATTATTAATTCTATTAATCTTGAAGACGGTGAGGAACGTTTTGAAGCTATAGTTCCCCTAATAAAAAAGTATGGAGCAGCAATCGTTGTCGGTACAATAGATGAAATAGGTATGGGCGTTTCTGCTGACAGAAAGCTAGAAATCGCATTGCGTTCACATGATTTACTTGTTAACAAGTATGGTCTTAACCCTAAAGATATCATTTTTGATCCTCTTGTATTCCCTGTCGGTACAGGTGATGAACAATATATCGGCTCAGCAAATGAAACAGTAAAAGGAATTCAGATGATAAAGCAAGCATTACCCGACTGTTTAACAGTATTAGGAATCAGTAATGTATCCTTTGGTCTACCACCAGTTGGTCGTGAGGTTTTAAATGCAGTTTACCTCTATCACTGTACCCAAGCAGGTCTTGACTATGCGATTGTTAATACGGAAAAGCTAGAACGCTTTGCTTCCATTCCAAAAGCAGAAATTAAGCTAGCCGAGGATTTACTATTTAGAACAACCGATCGTACATTAGAGCACTTTACTGATTTTTATCGTGGAAAAAAGAAGGAAGTTAAAATTAAATCTTCAACTATGACGCTTGAAGAACGCCTTGCCTCTTATATTGTTGAAGGGACAAAAGAAGGCCTTTTACCTGATTTGGAACTTGCTTTAAAGCAATATAGTGATCCTCTGAATATAATAAATGGTCCACTAATGGCTGGTATGTCTGAGGTTGGAGTCCTTTTTAACAATAATGAGTTAATTGTCGCAGAAGTATTACAAAGTGCGGAGGTTATGAAAGCATCTGTCGCATTTTTAGAACCACATATGGAAATAAAAGCAGACAGTAATGGAAAAGGGAAAGTTCTACTTGCTACGGTAAAGGGCGATGTTCATGACATTGGAAAGAATTTAGTCGACATTATCCTAAGTAATAATGGCTATAAGGTTATCGACTTAGGAATTAAAGTAACACCGCAGACCTTAATCACAGCAATACAGGATGAGAAGCCCGATATTGTAGGCTTATCTGGTTTACTCGTTAAATCGGCTCAGCAAATGGTCGTCACTGCTCAGGATCTACACCAGGCAGGTATTTCAACTCCTATCTTAGTTGGAGGAGCTGCCCTTTCTAGAAAATTTACAAATAATAAAATTGCTCATGAATACTCAGGTCCTGTGTTATATGCAAAGGATGCTATGGATGGATTATCTTTAGCCAATCGTTTACAAAACAAAGAATCATTTGACGAAATCATAACGGAACTTGAACAAAAACGGAGTGCACAACAAGCGGATGTAATTAGCGAACCAATAAAGAAAGATCATTCTATAGCGGTTATGAATCGTTCAACTGTCTCGACTACAGTAAAAGTGTTCAAACCAGCAGATCTGAAACGTCACTTATTACGAAATATTACGATTGCTCAAATTGAACCCTATATAAATATGCAAATGCTGTTAGGACATCATCTAGGGTTAAAAGGTAAAGTTGACCAACTACTTGAGACAAAAGATGAAAAAGCAGTATTTTTAAAAGATACCGTAGATAAGTTGCTTACTAAAGTTAAGAACGAAGAACTTATCACGCCATCTGCCGTCTATCAATTCTTTCCAGCTCAAAGTGATGGCGAGTCGGTTATTATCTATGATCCTAATGATGAAAAAACGGTTATTAAAAAATTCACTTTCCCACGTCAGCAAAAGGGATCCTACCTCTGTCTTGCAGATTACCTGAAACCTGTATCAAGTGGGGAAATGGATTATGTTGGATTTTTCGCAGTAACTGCAGGTAAAGGTATACGTGCACTTGCTAAAAAGTTTAAAGATGATGGAGATTTCTTACAAAGTCATGCTATTCAGGCATTAGCACTTGAACTTGCTGAAGGTTTTGCAGAAAGAGTACATCAATTAATGAGGGATCAATTAGGCTTCCCTGATGGTCCTGATTTCACAATGAAGGACCGCTTTTCGGCCAAATACCAGGGACAGCGCTTCTCATTTGGATACCCTGCTTGTCCAGATCTAGATGACCAGGAAAAGCTTTTTGAATTGCTTAAACCCGAAGACATTGGTATTCAGTTAACAGACGGTTTCATGATGGAACCAGAAGCATCTGTTTCAGCTATTGTGTTTGCACATCCAGAAGCAAGATATTTTAACGTACTTTAGATATATGCGTACGGGTCAAATCCATTTTGGGGTTTTGACCCGTATTTAGTTTTCTACTCATCATAATTTTTATCATTGCTAATAATAAGTGCTGGTCTTTGTTTCTTTGCAGAAGCGTTTATAAAAGGGAAACAGCATTAACAAAGCGAAGCAAACAGCTATATCCTGTCCACTTCGCTTCTTTAAATTATTGGCATTTTATTAACTACACCACATGATTGTCTCTTTATAACTTTATATGGCACAATAATACGTTTTACTGTTTCGTTAGGATTTTCCGCTAGCTGTATTAAACTTTTAGCTGCTTCGTAACCCAACCGAAAAATATTAATGTCTACTGACGTTAACGGTGGTCTAGATATTTCTGTTAAAAGTACGTTATTAAAACTAATCACAGAAATATCCTCCGGGACAACCTTACCCATTTCATCAAGCTTACCCAATATTCCCAGTGCCATCAAGTCATCAGCAACAACCAGAGCAGTAGGAGGCTCTTCTAAAGACAATAACTCTGTAATCGCCTCTTGGCCACCTTCTTTTAAAAATTCTTCATGGCTAATGTATTCATCTCGGTACGTTAGACCCGAATTTCGAATAGCCTTTTCATATCCTAATAATCGATCTATTGTCACAACAAAATTTAAGTTTCCACCAACAAAAGCAATTCGTTCATGACCTAAACCAATTAGGTATTCTGTGATTTCCTTAGAAGCTCGGTAATTATCATTATCTACATGATTGATTTCCTCTATATTTTTATACGGTTTTCCAATTACAACAAAGGGGAAATTTCTTTTTTGTAAATAAGATACAACTTCGTCATCAAAGCGCGAGTATAAAAGAACGACTCCGTCAACTCGACGTCCCTGTACCATTTGGATGAGACCGTCAAAAATCTCATCTTCAGTTTCACCTGTTGACATATGCAATGAATATTGTTTTTCATGTGCTCCCTTACTAATTCCGCGAATAACTTCTGGAAAGAAAGGATTCTGAAAGACTTTATCTGCTGAACTTGGCATAACTAGCCCAATCGATTGTGTTGACTTACTAGCTAAGCTCCTAGCTATAAAATTCGGATGATAACCTAGCTCTTTCATCGCTTCTCTTACTCGCTCTTTTGTTTTATCACTAATCCGAGGATTGTTGGCAATTACTCTAGATACCGTTGACGGAGCAACCTTAGCAAGTTTTGCTACATCTTTAATTGTAACTGTCATCAGAACGCAACTTCCTCTCTTTCGGCAACATCCATTTTAATTTATTTTACTATATTTCTTATTCAAATGAGTGGTTTTACACAAAATTATTAGTTCCACTTTATTCCTGTAAAAGATAGGTGAAAGAGTCATATCTGACACCCTAATTGGCTAAATATCAAAGGATACAAGTCACTACATTTACTTTTCTATCATACTCTTTTTCACTGATCTCTTTACCGTTCACATTTACTTTCAAATTTTCTGTGCTATTGTGTAGTTTTAGCTCTAGGTGTTTCCATGTTGGTGTGTATGATCCTTCGTCTTCAATTGTAAGTTCTAACTTATTTTGCTGAAACTCTGCTTTTATTGTTTTACGAAGAAATGCACCCTTTTCATAATCAAAGGTCTTGCCATCATCTTCATATAGTGTAAAGAGAGAAGACCCTTCTGAACTGGTATAGAGATGAATCGTTAACTTTTCATCAATATAGTCTGATGATTGTTTAACTTCACCATGAGCAATCATCGTTCCTTGTTTTATAAAAATCGGTAGTATTTCTAAATCTGCTTGGATAAGGTGATGTGTACCACCTTCTAGCACTTCGTCTGTCCAATAATTCACCCAAATATCCTCAGGTAAGTAGACAGCACGGTGGGTTGTGCCTGGAGTCATAATTGGTGCAATGATGACATTATCACCAAACATAAACTGATCTGATAAATTAAATGTATGTTCATCATTTGGATACCCCATCATTAAAGGTCGTACTACAGGAGTTCCTGTTTCATTTGCTTCTGCAAACAAACTGTACAATTGAGGCATCCATTGATATCGAAGCTGGATATATTTCTTAATAACCTCTTCGTATTTTACCCCAAATGACCATGGCTCTTGTCTGGCAAACCCTATAGCACTGTGGTTACGGAAATATGGAGTAAATGCTCCAACTTGTGTCCATCTAGCTAAAAGCTCACCATTTGAATCATGTGCAAAGCCCCCAACATCAGGACCTGTAAAAGGAATACCAGATAATCCTAAATTCATCACCATAGGCAATGACATTTGAAGATGCTCCCAAAAGCTACGATTGTCACCTGTCCAGACAGCCGCATATCTCTGCACACCAGAATAACCAGCACGGGTCAATAAAAATGGTCGTTTACCAGATAACTGCTTTTTCATTCCCTCATAGGTCGCTTCACCCATCATTAAACCATAAATATTATGAAGCTCTCTATGAGTACGTGGGTCACCTTCATTATCATGCAATACTTTTAAATCCATTGTCTTTGTTTCATTAAAGACTGCTGGTTCGTTCATGTCATTCCAAATTCCTTCAATCCCTAAATCAGTATAAAATGAATGCTTATCTCCCCACCATTCACGCGCTTTCTTCGTAGTGAAATCCGGGAAAGCACTGTTTCCAGGCCATACCTCACCAAAGTATATATTTCCTTCGATATACTTACAAAATAGATCATTTCTAATACCCTCTTGATATATTTTATATTCTGGATCTTCCTTAACTCCTGGGTCAACGATTGGTACAATGCGAATACCAGCATTTTTCAAATCCTTGATCATTTTATCAGGTGTTGGGAAGCGGTCCTTGTCAAAGGAAAAAACACGATAGCCATCCATATAATGTATATCAAGGTAGATTACATCTAATGGAATGTTTTTTTCTAAAAACGTTTTGGCTAATTCACGAACCTCTTGCTCTGTTTCATAGCTATAACGTGATTGATGGTAGCCTATCGCCCATTTTGGCGGGATTGGCGCCCTCCCAGTCAGGTCTGTATATTGCTCAAGGACAGCTTTGGGAGTTGGCCCTGCTAGTACATAATAATCTAATTGCCCTCCCTCAGCATGAAAGGAAAATGTATCTGTTTCTGTTCGTAAATCAAACGTTGTTTTAAAGGTATTATCAAAGAAAATTCCATGGGCATTTCCGTTTCGCAAAGTCATAAAATAAGGAATTGACTCATACAACGCATCTGTTTCTGGATTATGGGGGGCATACACATCTGTGTTCCACATTGTCATTTTTTCGCCACGTTTATCTAAGAACCCGCTTTTTTCACCAAAGCCATAAAAATGATCATTTTCAGACATCTCCTTAAAACAGATCACTTCACGATTTTCTTTGTACCCCATTCCTTTTACCGTTTCTCTGACTAACAGTGTACCAGTTCCATCATAAATACTTACCCGAAATGGAGTCTTTAAGATTTTAATGGCTAATTTCCCAGTAGAAAGGGCGATCTCCACTTCGTTTTCGACAACTTCAACATTAACTTTTTCTGGCTCTTTTACTAATGCAACACTCGACTTTACAGATGGTTTCTCAAAAGGATTCATAATAATACGTACAATATCTTGCCTGTAAAATAAAAGTGTGACATAGCCGGCATCACAAGAAAATGTATAGACCCCTTTTGTCTCCTCAAAGTTTAATAAATTGCCGACATCATGATATGTTGTATTTTCCAGTGTTTTTTTTTGCCCTGGATGAATCGCAAAACTTGTATCTTCTAACATACTTTACCTCCATGTTACTAATCCTTTTTCTTTAGTCTCCTTCTATTCAGTAAGAAAAATCCAACTGTTGCGAGAGGAACTAGAATAAAAACGCTAATAATAGGAATATTTGCACCTTGTTTTTCAGTAAGTACATAAACCTCTGCCAATTCACGGTCTAATATAATTGTGTATCCATCCGAATTTCCAGGGATAACATCATCAGTTAATGTTCCTGTCAATTGCATATTAGGCTCAATAACCTCATTTGAAAGGTCAAACCTTTTTGATTCGGATGAATTGTTGATTGCGATAATAATTGTGTTATCTTCATTTGTTCGTTTAAAAACAGCCATTCCTTTATCATCATGAAGTAATTCGAAATCGCCTTCAGTTAATGCAGAATTATTTTTTCTTAGGTTACTTAATTTAGTTATATAATTTACTAACTCATCGTCGGTACGAAAATCCATTAATCTTCTATTATCAGGGTCTTCTCCACCATCCATTGCAATTTCGGTGCCATAGTACACAATTGGAATGCCAGGTGCTGTGTATAAATATGAAAGAGCGAGCTTTAATCTAGTTATTGGATTCTCCTGTTGTTGTAACGCTCTTCTAGTAAAACGAACATTGTCATGGTTATCAATGAAATTCCCAAGTATATAAGGATTTTCATAAAGAGTCTTATTTCGTTGCCAGACTGTATCAAGACGATCTAAAGATTGATCTGGGGAACTAAACACCCGTGCAGCTTCATTAAAAAAAGGATAGTCAACTACAGAGTCAATTCCCGTTTTAGTATAATCTGCTACATAACTTGGATCATCATCCCATACCTCACCAAGTAAAAAGAAATCTTCTTTTACTGATTTTACGGCAGTTGCAAACTCTTCCCAGAACCATTTTGGTACATGACGTACTGTATCGAGACGATACCCATCAATATCTGTTTCTTGAATCCACCATTTTGCAACCTCTAGTAAGTATTCTTTTGTTTCAGGGTTTTCTTGTGCCAAATCAGGCAATCCATATAGTTGTCTGTTTTCAATTTGTTCTTGACTATTCCAATTGATAATATCTTTTCTTTCATGAAACCAATCCTGTTTGTCAGGATCCTCTAACCATGGGTTTTGGTAGCCTGTATGATTAACAACAAAGTCAAGGACTACCTTTATATCACGTTTATGAGCCTCATTGACTAGCTCTTTGAAATCCTCTAGAGTTCCAAAGTTTTCTTCAACTTCATAAAAGTCTTCGGTCCAGTAACCATGGTATCCCTTCGGTTCATTTTTAAAAATAGGTGTTAACCAAATTGCCGTAAACCCCATCCCTTTTATGTAGTCAAGTTTTGCTGTTATCCCTTTTATATCTCCACCTTGATAGGCTTTTGGGTCATTACGGTCTACCTCATAATCATTTGTAGGATCACCATTATTAAAACGGTCCACCATAATAAAATACATTATTTCTTCCTGCCAACTACGTTCTTCATTTTCTACGGCTTGAACCGGCAAGGCGTAAAAAAGAAGAAACGGAATTAGAAACAGTGATATCACACGTTTATTCATCTCCGCTCCCCCTATTCATCATTTTTATATTCACGCCTTTAAGATTATCCTTTTGTACCACCAGCAGTCAAACCTGAAATTAAATATTTTTGTAGGAACAGGAATACTAAAGCAATTGGTAGTGCAATTAAAATTGAACCTGCAGCAAATACTGTAAAATTGTTAGAAAATTTATCATTAATAAAGTTAAATAATCCCAGTGCTAATGTAAACTTATCTGCATCACGGATTACAATACTCGGTAGTAAATAATCTGTAAATGGCGCCATAAAGTTAAATAATGCAACAACCGCAAGAATTGGTTTAGCAAGCGGTAGCATAATTTTAAAGAATACGCCGAAGTGTCCTGCTCCATCCATACGTGCTGCTTCATCTAGCTCTTTAGGAATTGTATCAAAATACCCTTTTACCAACCATGCATTAAATGGAATTTGACCACCCACGTAAATTAAAATTAGGCCCCACAATGTATTTAGTAATCCAAGCATATTTAAAAGGATATACAATGCAACCATCGCCATTAATGACGGGAACATTTGTAAAATTAAAAATGCGTATAAACCGTATTTTCTTCCAACAAACCGATATCTAGAAAATGCATATGCTATTAATGCTGTAATAAAAACGGAAACAAATGAGTTAATTACAGCTACAAAAATACTGTTTTTATACCATATTAAATAATCACTTTTCGGATCAAAGAATAGCCATCTATAATGTTCAAAGGTTATTCGTTCTGGAATAATTGAAGCAGAGTAAAGACTTGTCCCAGGGTTTAATGACATCGCAATTGTCCAAAGCAAAGGATAAGCAATGATTACAAACATAATCAATAAAAACAGATATATTAATGAAACTTCTATTTTCGACTTTAATTTTGCATTCATTAAATATTCCCCTCCTCTTTAAACGAACGAGTTTTACGGAATTGATAGAACGCAAATCCACTTACTAGTAATCCAATAATGATGGAAATGGCTGCTGCCATGTTATAGTTATTTGTTGTAAAGGTTAAGTCATACACCCACGAAATAAGGATGTCGGTTCCACCGGCGTTCTGACCTCGTACTGCTGGTCCTCCATCATTAAATAAGTAAATAATATTGAAGTTATTAAAATTCCCTGCGTATTGCATGATTAATAATGGCGCAGTTGCATATAAGACGTGTGGTAATGTTATAAAACGGAATTTCTGGAATCTCGTCCCGCCATCAACATCTGCAGCCTCATACCAATCCTTTGAAATACTTTGCAATATCCCTGTGAACAGAGCGAATACAAATGGAAAGCCCAACCAGGTTTGAATCATGATTAACGCTATTTTCGCCCAAAATGGATCGGTTAACCATGGTATCATAACACCAATTTGACTTAGTATATCTCTATTGATTGCACCAAATTTATCATTAAACATCGCAGCAAAAACTAGGATCGTTACAAAAGCTGGGACCGCCCAAGGTAAAATCAACAATGTTCTTATAGCACGTTTAAATTTAATCCGTGAATCATTCACTAACAATGCTAAGAATAGCCCTAAAACGATTTGAGATGTAGTTGCAACTACAGTCCAAACAATGGTCCAAGAAAATACGCTAAAAAATGTATTTTGCCATATTGGAATCGATACCAGATTTACAAAGTTATCAAATCCTACCCAGTTTAATAAGTTTCGCGGTGGTGAATTGTATAAGTTATAGTCTGTGAAGGCAAGCGAAACCATAAATAATAATGGTAGTACGACGATGAAAATTAGAAGTACTAGGCCGGGTGTTACTAAAATGTAAGGGAATCCAGCATCCCATGCTTTTAATAATGATTCCTTGATTGACGGAATTTTTGTTCCTTCTTGTATTTTGATTGCGTCTCTCCGAGCATCTATAATATTAAAATAGTAAAGAACTAACGCAAAGCCAATTATTATAACCGAAACAAGTCCTTGAATTAATAAAAAGATAGAGTGGTCAATCTTTGGGATTTCCCCTAACGTTACAATTCCCCATACTCCTATATTCAAGAAATTATAAAATGTTATTAAGAAGGCCGCTTCTATAATGATTAAAAAGAATCCTTTTAAAAATCTACGATTATAAAACTGACCTAATCCTGCAAACAGGATTGATAGCACGATAGCTATTTTGGGATTATGTCCTTTATGTTTCACTATTTGGTCAGACATCGGTAATCCTCCTGGTTAATGAATAATGGTGGATAGAAAGATTTCTCTCTATCCACCCTATACTCATTTAATGATTATTTCGCACCACTTGCAGCGATGTTATCTTTAATCGTTTGAACAGCTTCTTCTAATACTTCTTTTACATCATCACCATTAGCAATGAATTGAAGTGCACTACCCATTGGATCCCATACTTGTTGCATTTGTGGAATACTTGGCATTGGTTCACCATAAGCAATTTGCTCTGCAAATCCACTCATTAATGGATCATTTGTAATTTTTTCATCGGTTAATGCTGCTTGATTTGCAGGCATTTCACCAGCATTTTCATAATAATACATTGAATTTTCTTGATTTGTTATGTGTTGTAAAAGCTTTGTAGCCCACTCTTTATTTTCAGAATAAGATGAAACCATCCATGATTTAACCCCAACAAATGATTTTGGGTTTTCACCATTCTCTAATAATGGTAGTGGTGCAGTAGCAAGTTTATCACCTAAAGCATCACGGTATGTTGCAATATTCCAAGGACCTGTAATTACAGCCGCTACTTTACCACCAGTAAATAAACCATTCATGATATCGCCTGTAATCTCTTTAGGAATATAACCATTAGTGAACCAAGATTGTACTAATTCTCCGCCCTGTACAGCACCCTCATTTGCTAGTCCGATATCTGAAGCGTCATACGCTCCACCTTCTTTATTAAATACATAACCACCATATCCAGCAAAGAAAGGATATACGAAGTAGAAGTTAGCTGCTTCCATTAAGAAGCCATATTTATCTTGAGCAGCATCCGTTTGGCTTGACGCAAGAGCAGTTAGCTCTTCCATTGTGCTTGGAGCCTCTGGTGATAGATCTTTATTATAAAAAAGACCATACGTTTCAACTACTTGTGGTACACCATAAATTTCACCATCATACGTTACTGCATCAATTGCCGTTTCACTGTAGTCACCAGCGTTATCAAGTGTAACTGGTTCTGCTAATCCTTGTGTTACAATATCACCAATTCGATCATGTGGTTGGAAGAATACATCTGGACCTTTTCCAGCTGGTGCATCTAATGCTAGGTTTTTAACTTGATCTAGCATGCTTATTGGTGTCATTTCAACTTCAATACCATACTCTTCTGTAAAACTTTTAACCATTTCAGCAATAGCATCTTTTTGTTTTTCTTCATCATTAACCCACATCGTTAACTTTTCTGGCTTGTCTGTTTCTGTAGCCTCTTCATTAGCCCCACCTTCTGCCGGCTCTTCTTGTGCATTACGTTGTGGACCGCAAGCAGCCAAGAAGCCCAAAGCTAAAACCATAATCATAAACATCGATAAAAATTTCTTCATTTTGACCCCTCCTATTGTTTATGTAAATATTTTATTTTGCACAATCGATTGCACAGGGTGATGAATTTTAGCGCTTACATCTTTGTGAAAACGATTGCACCACTAAACCTAATTATACATCCAAAATTTATTTTGACAACAATTTTCTTTCATTGTTTTTAACAATCACATGGCATATTTATTATTGATTGACATTCAAAATATATTCCACTACTCTTTTAATAAAACAAACGCAATCGTTTGCGTGATTTAAGAAGGGATGAAACTAATGTTAAAGGAAGCTATTTATCACCGCCCCAAAAACAATTATGCTTATGCCTATAATGAAAGTACTCTTCATATTAGAATACGAACAAAAAGAAATGATGTCGAGTCTGCTTCGCTAATATTTGGTGACCCATATGATTGGGCAGACGGATCTTGGAACTACAAAAAGAAATCGATGATAAAAAGTGGGTCTGATGATTTATTTGATTATTGGTTTGTTGAAATTCAGCCCTCCTATAAAAGACTACGTTATGGGTTTGAACTAAGAAATCAAGAAGAAGTCTTTATCTATACAGAAAAAGGTTTTTACAATGAAATTCCAAGTGACGATACTGCATATTACTTCTGTTTTCCCTTTATAAATAAGATTGATGTATTTGATGCACCAAATTGGGTCAAAGATACTGTATGGTATCAAATTTTCCCTGAGAGGTTTGCAAATGGCGATCAAAAAAATGATCCACCTGGAACATTACCATGGGGGAGTACCGAACCAACACCAGTTAACTTTTTTGGAGGCGATTTCGAAGGAGTCATAGAACATATAGATTACTTAGTTGAGTTAGGTATTACAGGAATCTATTTTACTCCTATCTTTAAAGCTCACTCCAATCATAAATACGATACAATTGATTATATGGAAATTGATCCTCAATTCGGTGACAAAGAAACATTTAAGCGTCTAATAGACGTTTGTCATAAAAACGGAATAAAAGTAATGCTTGATGCTGTATTTAATCATAGCGGCTACTATTTCCCTCAGTTTCAAGACGTATTAAAAAACCAGGACAAATCAATCTATAAAAATTGGTTCCATCTTAAAGACTTTCCAATTGTTACAGAGCCAATTCCTAACTATGATACATTTGCGTTTGTTTCATCAATGCCTAAATTAAATACTGAAAATGCTGATGTAAAAAACTATTTACTTGAGGTGGGTCGTTACTGGGTTAGAGAATTCAATATCGATGGCTGGCGTTTAGATGTTGCTAATGAAGTTGATCACCAATTCTGGCGCGAGTTCCGTCAGGCAGTAAAAGAAATTAAAGAGGACGTGTACATTTTAGGAGAAATTTGGCATGATTCAATGCCTTGGCTTCAAGGTGATCAGTTTGATGCAGTTATGAACTATCCTTTTACAACTGGCGCACTTAATTATTTTGCCAAAGACGAAATTAATGCTGAAAAATTTACAAATATAATCTCTAATGTATTACATTCATATCCTACTAATGTTAATGAAGTAGCTTTTAACCTATTAGACAGTCATGACACACCAAGAATTTTAACGATTTGTAAGGATAACAAAGAAAAACTTAAACTTTTATACGTGTTTCAACTTTCATTCACTGGTGCCCCTTGCATTTACTATGGAGATGAAATCGGGATGACTGGTGGTCAAGATCCTGGCTGCCGTAAATGCATGGAATGGAACAAAGAAAATCAAGATCTCGATTTATTTGAACATGTTAAAAAGTTAATACAGTTACGTAAAGAAAATTCAACCTTTACAGCTAACGATATTCAGTTCCTTGAAGCAAATAATGAAACAAACTTACTTATTTACACAAAGACAGATAGAGAGCTTGAAACTATTTTCATTCTCAATAACTCTGATAAAGAACTTGATGTAGAAATACCTATAAATATGAAAGGGAAGAATGTTGTTGATTTATGGACGGGTGAACTATTTACACCAGTATCTGATAAGCTACATCAACCTCTAAGCCCCTATGGATTTAAAATTTTTAAAGTCGGAAAATAAGAAAAGCGTAGGGTGCACCTAGAGCTAGACACTAAAACTAGGTATAAACTTTTATGCTTTCTTATCTTTTGAAAAAGATCTGTCCTCTCATTTGTGAGGGCAGATCCTTTTCTTAGCTTTTCCCCGGTGCACAAACTGCCTATATTCAGAAGGGCTAATTCCTTCAAATTTTTTAAAAAGCTTTGAGAAATAGGTAGTTGTCCTGAATTGACTTCATAAGGTATTCCATTTTCCATCATAAATAACGTACCTAATGTGACATATAACAGATCAAAAATTGAAAAAAAGTTCGTTTAAAGTGTTTTTCACCTACTGTAAACTTTCCAATACCTGACTTTATAAAGGTTGGAAACGGTGAAACAGAAAGGTTATTACATTCATTAACACACCGATATGTCAAGATTTTCCAAAAGTAGTCGACTTCATCTCTTTTTATTATAACGATAACACTATAAACTTAAAATTGCTTTTCAAAAAATAGTAAATGTCATTTGTCTGCATTTAATGAGGTTTTACAAAGGGGTTGTCATCAATGAAAGAGAAAGAGCAACATAATTCAAATACGAAAACACTGTCATTATTCGCTCTGACTTGGCCTATTTTTATAGAAATTTTACTTCACATGCTCATGGGTAATGCAGATACTTTAATGCTTAGTCAATACTCTGATAATTCTGTTGCAGCAGTTGGGGTTTCTAATCAGATACTTTCAATTATTATTGTAATGTTCGGCTTTATTGCAACAGGTACAACTGTGTTAGTTGCCCAGCATTTCGGTGCAAAGGAATACAGAAAGGCCTCAGAGGTCTCTGTTGTTTCTGTTGTTACTAATGTCGGATTTGGACTACTGTTTAGCATTGCCATTTTTGTTGCATCCAACAAAATCCTTCTTTTAATGGATCTCCCACTTGAACTATTGGACGAAGCATCTATTTATTTACGAATTGTCGGTGGATTTGCTTTTATCCAAGCTATTATTATGACAATTGGGGCGATTATTAGAAGCTATGGATTCACGAGGGATACAATGTATGTCACAATCGGCATGAATATCCTAAATGTTATTGGTAACTATTTATTTATTTTCGGACCATTTGGATTTCCTGTTTTAGGGGTTGAAGGGGTTGCTATTTCTACAACAGTAAGTAGAGGGATTGGGTTAATAGCGATAACTTATCTTTTATTTAAGCGAATTGATCATGAACTCCCTTTTAAAAAGGTGTTTACATTACCAGTAGTACATTTAAAGAATCTTTTAAAAATTGGTGTTCCTTCCGCTGGCGAACATTTATCTTATAATACTTCACAAATGTTAATTACCTTTTTCATAACAATGTTAGGAACAGAAGCATTAACGACAAAGGTGTATGCTCAAAATATTATGATGTTTATATTCTTATTTAGTATTGCAATCAGTCAAGGTACGCAAATAATAATCGGTCACATGATTGGTGCAAAAGAGTTTGAAAACGCATATCGGAGATGCTTAAGGAGCTTATATATGGCTATTGGAATCTCAACCTTAATGGCAGTTATTGTTTCATTCTTCTCCGACTCGTTCTTTAGCATATTTACTGACAACAAAGAGATTATAAAAATCGGTGGTACACTAATACTATTAACAATTATTCTTGAGCCTGGACGTGCCTTTAACTTAGTCATAATAAATGCACTGCGGGCAGCAGGGGATGTAAAAGTGCCCGTTTATATGGGTATCCTCTCGATGTGGGGAGTCAGTGTTCCAATTGCATATATCCTTGGGGTTCACTTTGGATTAGGATTAGTCGGGATCTGGATTGCATTCATTGTCGACGAATGGCTAAGAGGCGTAGTGATGCTCTGGCGTTGGCGATCACGTGCTTGGCAAAAAAAATCTTTCGTTACAACTAAAGAGCAAGAGGCTGTATAAATAAGTCGAGCTATTGGTTGGTATTTGAGTTTGGGGTTTTCCTTTCCTAACTGTAAATCATCATGTTATATTCAGATATTCGAAAAGGTAACCATTATAATTAAATGGCTACCTTATTCTTTTCATTCCGTCACATTTACATTGTATTCTTTAAACCATACATGAATTTGAGCTAGGTGGGCTAGGAGCTGCGGTCCAGTCATAAGCTGACCAAACCATGGTATTTTAAAAGCTTCTCCACCAGATTCAACTATATCCTTTAACTTCTTATCATCGAAAAACTCGTATAAGGCGGAGTTTTTATCCTCCAGAATATTATTCATCCAACTTTGCACTGCGTTTGTATAGTGAGGGTTATGTGTTTTCGGGTACGGACTCTTTTTTCTATAAAGAACTTCGTCTGGTAACAAACCTTCTAATGCACGGCGTAAAATACCTTTTTCGCGATCTCCATGCATTTTCATCTCCCATGGAATATTCCAAACATACTCCACCAAGCGATGGTCTGCAAATGGGACACGCACTTCAAGACTTGCTCCCATACTCATTCTGTCTTTCCGATCTAACAATGTTGTCATGAACCAAAGTATATTTAAATAAAACAACTCCCGTCTCTTTGCCTCGACCTTAGTTTCACCAAATAGTGACGGGGTCTCTTTTACTGTTTCATTGTAACGGCTTACTACATATTCTTGTAAATGTAGTTTGTCTCGCCAAGTTTTTCTGAGTAGGTTCACTCTCTCCTCAGTCGATCGCATCCATGGAAATCCCTTTGAAGCTAAATCCTCTGGACGATGAAACCATGGGTATCCACCAAATATTTCATCAGCACATTCTCCAGATAAACCAACCACAAAGTCTTGTTTTATTTCTTTACAGAACCATAAAAGGGAGGAATCAACATCAGCCATTCCAGGCAAATCTCGTACTAAGACAGCTTCTGATAGGTAGTCAACCAACTGTTGCTGGGAAATAACAGAACTGTGGTGAACAGTACCATATGTGTCAGTCATTTTCTTAATCCAAAACTCATCAGAATTTGGTTGAAATTCATTAGCTTCAAAGTACTTTTCATTATCCTCGTAGTCTATCGAATACGTATGAAGTGGCCCCTTACCTTCTTTTTTAAACTCCTTTGCCGCAATTGCAGTAATTGCACTAGAGTCTAGTCCACCGGAAAGAAATGTACATACTGGAACATCTGAAACTAGTTGTCTTGTAACAGCATCAGTAAATAACTCTCTGACCTTCTCAGTTGTTTGGTTTAATGAATCTTTATGCTCTTTACTTTTCACATTCCAATAACGCCAAATTTTTAAACCTTCTTTTGTAAAGGTTAAAGCATGTGCTGGACGTAATTCGTCAATTCCTTTAAAGACACCATGGCCAGGTGTTCTTGAAGGTCCGAGTCCAAAAATTTCAGACAAGCCATCATACCCTACCTCGGTTTTTACATCTGGGTGTTCTAGTATTGACTTTAGCTCAGAGCCAAAAAATAATCTTCCATTCTCTTCTTTATAAAAAAGCGGTTTTACTCCTAGACGGTCTCTACCGATAAATAACTTTTGCTTTGTTTCATCCCATACCGCAAAGGCAAATATCCCGTTGAGATGGTCCACACATCGCTCTTCCCACTCCATATAAGCCGTTAGAAGAACCTCTGTATCAGAATGTCCTTGGAATGTATAACCTCTTTTTAATAGTTCTTTACGAATATCCTCGGTATTATAGAGCTCACCATTATAGCAAATAGTGTATTTGGCCTCTTTCTTATTTTTGGACATTGGTTGCTTTCCACCAATTGGATCTACAACGACTAATCGCTTATGTCCGAAGGCTGCATGGGTTGTAGTCCATGTATTGGTATCATCAGGCCCACGCTTCGCTAATGTTTCAGCCATTCTTGTGACAGTCTCTCTTTCCCCTAGTAAGTTTCTTTTAAAGTCAATCCAGCCTGTTATTCCACACATGTACATCATCCTTTCTAACCGCAAACCACGGCTCGCAAGCTGATTACATTGTATGCAAAATTAACTTGTACAATGATTTGTCCAAAACATGCAAGCCCTTACAGTTATAAATTTCTTTATTTTTGTCAAAACAGTGAGTAAGGAAACACCAAGAACTCACATTCAGACAGGAGGATTCAACTTGAATTTACAACACAGACTTAATGCAATTAAAGAACAACCCCGTTCATATTCTATGGGAACAGTGGAGTTTATTAATGAACAATGGATATTTTTTGACGACGAAAATGAGGAAGCATCATTACTTGAAGAATTAGTGGAACGCGAGATAGAAGTATTTACCCTACAGTCATGGATAGGTGGAACCTTAACAGAAGAAGGATTGTTAAAGACAGCGGACTATTTTTACCAACTAACTGATGGAGATTGCGTTCGTGTTCGAAAGCATTTACCACATACCTACAAAGCATTACTTGAAGCGTTTCCAGATGAGGTGTTCGTTAGGTTCACTTCTACTTTAAACAAGTTTTCGTATTCTCTCTACGATTGTATATATTGTCATAATCATATGATGTTTCACGATGAAATTGAGCATTATCATGGAGTCAATTTTATTAACTTTGATAACACCGAGATTGTTTGTGCAGTTTTGCACCATTTTGAACGAGGAAAAAAAAACCATGACAGATTTGAGTTCACTTGGGCAGATGGTAAAAGATCAATATTAATGAATTTAAACTAGAAAAGCGAAAGGCGCGCCCGCTTATCGGCGCGTCGATTAAAAATCGCCACGTCCTGTGGCGAACATCGACTTCAGCACATCTTGTGCAAGTCAAGCATAAGACAGTTTATTCAAGAAGGTGGTTTTTCCTTCTTAAAGGAAATGGCTTATGACCAAAGGTCAGATGACGCCCGGAGCTAGACACTGAGACTAGTTCTTAACTCTTTCAATCAGTTGTTTAAAAATTATATAACCTGAGTAATGACCTAGTGTATCATTAGAAATATAAGAAAAGCGCAGGGCGCCCGCCTATCGGCGACAAGCATAAGACGAGCCCTGACTGAAGGCGTTTTTTGCCTTCGGGAAGGGATTGGCTTATGACCTCGAGTCGATGGCGCCCGGAGCTAGACACTAAAATTAGGTACAAACTTTTATACTTTCTTATCTTTTAAAAAAGCCGCCGTAATGAGGCGACTATCAGGCATTATTAAAATATGTCGAAGCCAAGTGGTAAATTTAGACCTAGGTACAACGCTAAGATAAACGCAATTATTAGCTGAATCCAAAAGATGTTAGTAGATTTTCCTTTTCCGCCGCGAACTAAGATCATTTCCATCATACCTATTACCCAAATACCAGCGATGACTTTTAGGATATATGAACCTGGAAGAGCATCAAGACCTAATAGTAAAGCAATGCCTGTACCTAAAATAAATAAGTAAAATAAACGCAATGTCATGTGTACCATTTTTAATGGTTTTGTTTTTCCACCTTTTTGCATGGAGATGCCTACAAAAAATAGGATAAGTGCGATTACCCATGTCGTTATATGCGCATGTGTCATTGTATTTCCTCCCTAAACTGTATTCCAACAGTAACATAATACCACGTTTTAGAGGGAAAATGAAAAACTTTATCTCACACATAGGGGCGGTAAAACTTTCGCGGGAAGGATTGATGTGGATTATAAAATCCGACTGTTGAAGTTTCCCTTTATATTAGTTGATTCGATTTGAAGAGTAGGATATTGTATAAGAGGGATACATAAACACTAAATCCTATTAGGAAAGGAAGTTTCTACTTATGGGAAAAACAAGTGAACTTATTTCATTAACAGAACAGTTTGGAGCTAAAAACTATCACCCGCTACCAATTGTAATCTCAAAAGCGGAAGGAGTTTGGGTTAGGGATCCTGAAGGAAATAAATATATGGACATGCTAAGTGCATACTCGGCAGTTAACCAAGGACACCGTCACCCGAAAATCATTCAAGCTTTAAAAGATCAAGCTGATAAAATCACATTAACCTCTCGTGCATTTCATAATGATCAATTAGGTCCGTGGTATGAAAAGATGGCGAAGCTTACTGGAAAAGATATGATTCTTCCAATGAATACCGGAGCTGAGGCAGTAGAAACAGCCGTTAAAACAGCACGCCGTTGGGCATATGATGTAAAAGGCGTAGCCGATAATCAAGCTGAAATTATTGTATGTGAGGATAATTTCCATGGTCGTACAATGGCCGCGGTTTCGATGTCCTCAAGTGATGAGTATAAACGTGGTTTTGGTCCAATGCTTCCTGGGATAAAGATTATTCCTTATGGAGATGTCGAGGCTTTAAAAGCAGCCATTACACCTAATACTGCAGCTTTCATTTTCGAACCAATCCAAGGGGAAGCAGGTATAAACATCCCTTCAGAAGGCTACCTAAAAGAAGCATATACTGTTTGTAAGGAAAATAATGTTTTATATGTTGCCGACGAGATCCAAGCAGGATTAGGTCGTTCTGGTAAAATGTTTGCATGTGAATGGGAGAATGTAGTTCCTGATATGTATATTTTAGGTAAAGCACTTGGTGGAGGGGTTTTTCCTATTTCATGTGTTGCTGCCAATAAAGATGTATTAGGCGTGTTTAATCCAGGCTCACACGGCTCTACATTTGGAGGAAATCCTCTTGCTTGTGCAGTTTCAATTGCTGCTCTTGACGTTTTAATTGATGAAAAATTACATGAACGTTCAAATGAATTAGGTAACTATATGCAGGAAAAATTAAAAGAAATTCAAAACCCTATCATTAAAGAGGTCCGTGGCCGCGGGCTATTCATCGGTGTTGAATTAACAGAGGAAGCACGTCCATATTGTGAAAAACTAAAAGAAGAAGGATTATTATGTAAGGAAACGCATGAAACTGTTATTCGTTTCGCACCTCCTCTTGTTATTTCGAAAGAGGATCTGGATTGGGCCATTGAAAAGGTAAAAAAAGTTCTTTCATAATATTTAGGGCTCTTACCATAACTGGTAGAGCCCTTTTTCATTAGAGAACTAGTTACTCTTGTATTGTATTTTTTAAAGTGCCTAAACCAGTAATCGAAATTTCAATGGTATCGCCCTTTTTAAGAAAACGTGGTGGTTTAAACCCTTTCCCTACTCCTGCTGGTGTTCCAGTTGCAATAATATCACCTGGTTCAAGCGTAGTTCCTTGTGAAATAGTAGAAATAATCGATTCGATAGTAAATATAAATTGCTCTGTATTACCTGATTGTCTTACCTCACCATTTACCTTTGTTTCAATGTCTAAATTAGAGGGGTTTGGAATGATTGACTTATGTGCAATATATGGTCCCATTGGACATGAGGTATCAAGGCTTTTTCCTAAAAAGAACTGCTTATGTCTTTCCTGTAAATCTCTCGCGGTTACATCATTTAAAATCGTATAACCAAACACATAATCTAACGCGTTTTCTTTTGAAATTTTTTTACCTTTTCTCCCAATAACTACCGCTAACTCACCTTCATAATCTAGCTGACTAGTAATATCCTCATGATCTAAAATTGTTTCTTCTGGCCCTACGACTGTTGTTGGTGTTTTTGAAAATAACATAATATGCTTAGGGATATCTGCCGCACTCCCCATTTCAATTGCATGATCTGTATAGTTTTTACCCACACAGAAAATATTTTTACGTGGTCTTGGAATAGGTGCTTTTATTTGAACATCTGAAAATGGTAAGCTATACGTTTCTGATGGATTTTCTAACGCCCACTTTTCAAGCTCACCTGCTTTATTTACAAACACATCTCCGAGCTCAATACACTCATTCATTGTGGTTGGTAATGTTGATGTACCTGACATCGCTTTTTCTGCTTCATTCAAATTAATCACTGTTTGTAATCTTTCATCAATGGTACCAATGAAAACCTTGTCATCTAATTTCGCTGTTACGAATCTCATTTTATTCACCTCAAGTATCTTTTATATATACATTCGTGATATAAATTAAATTTCCTTCTACAAATTCCCAAAAAGCGCTGGGCGCTGGAGCTGGACGTAGATAGACAAAGACACGAAGTTATACACAATCTTACAATTTTATAAATTCCTTAACAATGAAAAATAGGTATTCACCCCATAAGGGTAAATACCTATTATTTTTAAAATGCTTATTCAAATGCTTCGATAAATTGGATAACAGCTGGACCTAATAAGACTATAAAGTTACTAAGAAATATAAATAGGACTAGAGGAAATAGCATTTTAATAGGAGCCCCAGTAAAATTTCAAAGCAATAGGTTATAACGCCCGCTTTATTTTTTCAATAGTGCTAAAAGAATCATTTTTCGCATCAATAGTGATTATTTTGTAGAATTTTGTAATCCTTTGTAACTTTACGACATCTTTTATCGAAAGTGTTTAATTTTTAATAGTAATAGGTATAATGATTTTACAATCGTTTGCACGCTAATTAGCATTACTTGGCTATACTCTACTTGTAATATGACTGGTAGTACTTCTGTATTACCCGATAATGCAAATGACAAGATAAAATTATAATAATGGAGATACTTAGATGTTAACCTTAATGATTGAAATTAAAAGAAAAAAGATGATTTCTTTAGCAAGTAAACACGGTTTTTCAGCTAAAGAAACAGTAGAATGCAGCCAAGAGTTAGACAAGCTTTTGAACATTCATAGACAGATTGTAACTGCAGAAAAAAAAGGAATCCCTTTTGAAAATTTACTAACTGCGACTTCTTAGTACATTTTGTGGGCCACAGCAGCATTTTTTCCAATTAGTAAAGCATCCGCTATATGCAGCGAATGCTTTTTTGTTAGGGTAGTGTTATATTTGCTAAGAAAACCCTAACGTCACTTCTTTTTTTCATATGATACACATTTGTTGAAACAGGAAGTTCATGTAACTTTGATACTATTGAAGGTGACTTTTCTTTTTTATAATTCCATATCCAGCTTAAAAATTCTAAATCTAATTTTTCTGGACAATCCTGTCCCATGTCAGGTCTCGTTTTATTGTGATACTTGATTCTTCTAGAAATTGCACCATACACACAAACTAACGGTGCAAAGTCCAGAAAAATAACCGTATCTGCACTTGCCATTCTTCTATCTATTGTACTTCCATAGTTACCGTCAATAATCCAACTTTCTCTTTTGAGTAATTGTTTATGTTTCTCAATCCATTTCTCTCTTGGAGTTTCAGTCCAGCCTGATTTCCAAAATATTGCATCTAGATGTATGACGTCAATCTGCAAAATGTGTCCTAATTCTTTTGCTAAGGTAGATTTACCTACGCCACCCGGCCCAATAATCATTATTTTTTTCACTATTTAACTCCTCACTTTGAGAGGTTGTTTTTTCCCATACGTTAATGTTCTCCATATCCATTCAACAGGTCCAACTTGAAATTTATATAACCAAAGTTTACTTATCACGATTTGAGAAGCAAAAATAATAATTGTCAGGATTAATCCTGTAAATGGACTTATTTCACCATAAAGTCCTAGTCCATAGCTGTAAAATATTAAAGTGCTTAAAACCGATTGAAATAAATAATTTGAAAGGGATAATCTTCCCACTGCAGCAAGCGGCGAAAGGACTCTTTTCCATAAGTCATGTCTTGTTATGAGAACGATTGAAGTTGCATAAAATAAGGCAATAGCAGGTCCTCCAATTGCATCTTGGATATATTCTGTTATAAGATTTTGACTTGTGTAGTAAGGTAAAAGTTTAAAAGGAACACCAATTATCATCGTGGTCAACCACAACTTCTGTATTCCTTTTAGGTTTTCTTCTACTTGTGAAAACCATTTCTTTTTGGCCATATATGCTCCTAATAAAAACATTGGTAATATGCTAATTATTAAAAACGGCAAATTAGCTGGTCCATTCACGTAATACCAATCTTGAAACCGCTGCCCAGTAATGTCTACAAAGGCCCCACTACTATAAACATCCAAAGAACGTCGAGCCATCGTCTCATTAAAAGGAATCCCTGCCATCGATGGATCTAGGTAAAATGCTAATAATAAAAGAGCCGACATTAGGAAGGTAGGAACGATAAATAAAACTAAAGCCCAAACCAGTAACGTAATTTGTTTAGCTTTATGAAATAGTAAAAAAAGTAAGCCCACAATAGCATATGAAATTAAAATGTCACCATGCCAAATTAAGAATGCGTGCAAACAACCAATCATTAACAAAACGAATAACCTTTTAGAAAATAACCTTGGAAATGAATATCCTTTTGCAATCGCACGATCCTTAAAAATCATGATGCCAAAGCCAAAAAGAAACGAAAACAATGTATAAAAACTAGCTTGAGCAAAAATATTAATAAACTGTTCTGTCCAATTATCTAGTTTGCCAGACCATTCCCCTGGTTTCATGTATAGTACCGGTGAGTTGAAGGCAGGCATGTTGACAAGAAAGATCCCCAAAATAGCAAAACCTCTAATTATATCGATTGACTGAATCCTTTCTTTTGTTTGAATTGGAGTAAGTAGTTGATTCATTTAATCACACACTTCCTATACCTAAAATATAACTTATTTACCATTATACTCGTTTTATGTGTTATAAGAGAAAAAGATTGTAATGTAAAAGGACTTGGAAAATTATCCAAGCCCTTATTTATTTATTATCATACTAACTAATTTACAAACTTTCCACGATCCCAATATTCCTTACGAAGGTGGATTTTTTGAATTTTTCCTGAAGCTGTTTTCGGTAATTCATCTACAAATGTTACCCCGGTAATTGCTTTAAAATGGGCAAGTTGTTGCCTTGAAAATCGAATAAGTTCTTCAGCTGTTACATTGTCGTTTTGTCTTAAAACAACAAAGGCATGTAGCGTTTCACCCCATTTTTCATGTGGTACGGCGATTACGGCTGCTTCTACTACTGCTGGGTGCTCATAAAGAACTCCTTCAACTTCAATAGAAGATATATTTTCGCCGCCACTTATAATAATATCTTTTTTTCTATCTACGATTTCAATGTTCCCATGTCGATCAACGGTTGCCATATCTCCCGTATGAAGCCAACCATCTTTAATTATCTCTCTTGTTGCCTCTTCATTTTTCCAATATCCTAACATTACTCCATTGCTTCTAGTAACAACCTCACCGATTTCTTTCCCATCTCTAACTACTTCTTCTCCATTATCATTGATAACTTTAACCTCTGCTCCAATCATCTGGTAGCCCGCTTTTGCCTTCATACGATATTGCTCATTTTTCGGCAAGTTTGTAAGATTTGAACGAATTGTAGAAACTAAACTTAATGGAGAGGATTCAGTCATCCCATATACTTGGATAAACTCCCATCCTAATTCTTCTTCAACCTGAGTTACAAATGGAGGTGGTGGAGCAGATCCTGCTATAACAACACGAACATCATGGTCGATCCCGGGTGGATATTTTTCAGCAAATTGTAAGAGAGAATTCAAAACTGTTGGTGCCATGTGCATAATCGAAACCTTATAGTCTTGTACGTTTTCAAATATTGTTTTAGGTATTGGCTTTCTAAGACAAATATGTGTTGCCCCATTAGCAGTATAATAGAATGGAGAACCCCAGCCATTGACGTGAAACATCGGTAATATATGTAAATACATATCTTTGTCTGAAACACGAAGGTGATGCATCGTGCTTAACGCATGAATGTAGTTATTTCTATGTGTAAGCATAACACCTTTTGGATTTCCTGTTGTACCACTTGTGTAGAGAAGGCTACAAACATCGTTTTCATCTAACTCTGTTCTTTTGAATGACTTTTCGGGATACTGCCCCAGCCAATTGTCATAGTCAATTTCCTCTGTAGTCTCATTTTTATAGTGAACAATAATTTCCTCTATTGTTGTTAGCTGTTCTTTTATTGGAGCAATTAATGAGTATATTTCTTGATCAACAAATAGGATTTTACTTTCACTATGATTCAAAATAAATAAATAATCCTCTGACTTTAACCTGGTGTTTAACGGTACCATTATTGCTCCAAGTTGAAATACTCCATAAAAACCTTCAAGCATTTCTACTGTATTTGGTGCCAAATAGGCTACACGATCTCCTTTACATACCCCTAGATCCCTTAGACCAAAAGAAAGCTGATTGACTCGATCATTCAATTCATTATATGTAAACTCTCGCCCATCACAAATAACTCCTAGCTTATTTCCATATAGTGAAACTGCTCTGTCTAAAAATTGCGTAAGAAGTAATGGTACATTCATGTTTCAGACCCCCATAGTCAATTATTCGGAATATTTAAAATTGTACTTAATTATACCATATCATCCATTTTTTGTTTTGAAAGTATCATTTATTCTTTTACATAATCCAAACCTTCTTAATCTAGATTCACGCCTAATTGTGTAAATTCATATAATGACATAGAAGAATAACACAAAAGGGTGTATAGTATGCCAGCAATCGTCGGAGCAGTAAAAGTAAATAGCATTGGTAGTAGTAGTGTTTTCAACATTGGAGATGTTTTTACTATCTCGCCTATTAGCAATGTAAAGACATTTGCAGGTGCTGGTTCTTTTAACACAGGGGACGGATTATATGTGCTGAATAGACAAAGTTCTACTAATACAAATGATAAAGACCTTGTAGATCAACCTACTGTTGGAAACGCTTAGCAAGACTGTTTTTATAAAATAATTCAAAAGATTTTATTTTGATATAAAAGTATTTTTGAAGGGGGAGTATGCATTGAACTTCTATATTAATCAAAACATCTCCATCAATTATTTACGTGTTGGAAGTGTGTCAAATTCATCTGTATTACAAATTGGCAGTGCAGGAATAATTAAGCCATTAAGTAATTTATATAATACTGGAGGGTATACCCAACCCGGTCCAGATGCTCCATCAAAGAAAACGTTAATTTTGGAAGACCAGGAGAAGGTTTCAGACCCAGAAGGTCCTAAAGTTCCACTGACTGCACCAATCCCAGGTTAATATAATTAATCTTGTGGGTATTCACCTATTTCGCACTACTGCATAATATAAATTGAAATATTTACAAATCCTGTGCATGGTAATGTTTTTCCAGTTTAGACTAGGATTGTAGAATGTATGAATTATGATTGGAGGGATATGCGTGCATATATCTTATGAATTGGCTCAATATTTGCAGCAACTCCATTCCTATGTATCAAAACAAAATCAAAAAATCAAAAAGTTAGAATTAATGGTCGAAAAACTAGAAAATACCGTTAATGATATTAAACAAAAACCTAATACAAACATCGAACGAATAGAATATAAATTTGATCAATTAAAAATTGAAACTCTAGAAGGCACATTAAACATTGGCTTAAACCCTTCAGATACTGGATCAATCGATGACTTTTCAGTATCAAACGATAAAATGCAGGTACCTCCCTTTAACCAGTTCAATCAAGGTATTGTGGATGAAGTTCGGGGAGAGCTTATCGTTTATTTAGAAGATGAATGTATCGATGTATTGAATAAACTTGAAGTCAACCATGGTTTTAAATTAGATGATTCTTATCGTAATTTCGTCATTGATGATATTTACAAACAACTTGATTCTAGAATCGAATTTTACTTAAATCAACAAATGCAGAATCCTACGTTTGCCCGTAGTGACAACAAAACGATAAAGCGCACTGTAGTAACGAATTTGAAAAAAGATATTGAAAATGCAATAGATGCCTTTATTTCAAATTTACCAGATAACATGAAAGGTGGAGATTAGTGATGAATTTTACTGTAGTAAACAGAGATTTATGTGTCGGCAATATAAAAGTCATAGGTGTCGCAACTTCTTCTGTTTTTTTAATAGGTGATACAAAAACAATTTCCTTATCTTCAACTTTTGATACACCGCCCGAGTCTTTAATTATTGGACCTTTTGTGCCATTAGCACCACAATAGGGAGTATGCTATGTTAAAAAGATTATCAGTAGTTAATAATCTGTATGTTAACTCATTAGGTATTGGATCAGTTTTGCAACTAGGAGATTCAACAAATATTAGACCTCAAGCAAGGGCTCTTGCAGTTCAACGAGAATATCAATTATTTTTCGAGGAGGAGGGTAATTTTTACAGTTACCCAATTTTCACCGAGCCTATTCCCCAACCATTATTTTATGAAAAAGTATATATGGCAGAATTTAATGAAAAACCAATAATCAAAGTAAATAATGTTTCTGTAACGGCTGTTTCTTCATCGGCAGTGGTCCAAGTCGGTTCAACTGGAGATATTACCTCTGAATCAAGAGTTAAACATATTCGTCAACTATTAGAATAAGACGAACGTTATCCTTAAAATAAGCATATATTATTAAAACAAATATTACATTAAAATTTTAAAAAAGGATGTTTATCATGCCCTCAATAGTTGGACCCATCAAGATAAATAGTGTCGCTGGTGGAGTAGTGAACTTTGGCGATTCTTTTTATGTATCACCTAAGAGTACAGCAAAAGCAGCTACAGGTTCCGGTGGAGGTAATACCGGTGATTTTCAATGGATTAATAACGGATTAAGTGCTACAAATGTAGCCGATCCCGATGTCGGTGACTCAACTGTAACGGCAAATGCGTAACTTTTTCAATAAGTAAAAGGCAACTTTTAGTTGCCTTTTTTACTTGTTGAAAAATTAGCTATAAATTATCGATAACTACCACCAAAATCCTCCCGGATAGCCAAAGCCATACCCGTACCCATATGGTGGATAATATAGATATGGATTAAGTAAGGCACTTCCTAAAAGCCCACCTAATACCCCTCCAACAAAAGGTCCACCAAATCCATAGCCCAAATAGGGTCTAGGTCTATGAAACCCATAACCAAAAGGACGTCTACCAATACCAAAGAAGCGACTGTCCAATGTTCTTATTTGAAAATGTTGATTCATAACTTTTTAAAACCTCCACACTTACCTAGAATTTACTTACACTAAAGGATATTCATCTACTAGGTAATTGTCGTGGGCTAGTTACTCTTTTATTCAGAAAAAAATATTTACTAAATATACGACAAACAAGCGTTCGTGTAAAGAGAAATTTCTTAAAGTTTCAGCATGTGTCCACCATCAAAATAATACAAATACCTATCCTTTAAAGGCTTTTTAAAGATATATTCGATCGCTCTTGAATATAACTCAATCTGTACACGATACCGTTCCTCTAAGATTGGCCTCGCTTCTTCAAAGCCACCTTTATATCTACCAGTAATCGCATCCGTTTTATAATCTACTAGAGCGAGTCCTTGTTCATCTTCAAAAATACAATCGATCACACCTTGAACTAAGATATGCTCATTTTGTGCATTATCCCAGTTTGCATACGCCTCGTTTGCTGGTAAAGCTAGGCTAAACGGCACCTCACGTCTATTATTCGGGGCTTTTATTAGTCTTATACCAACACCTGTTTGGAAAAATCTAATTACATTCTCAATATCAATTGCTTCCGCTTGTTCTTTTGTAATAAGTTCATTATTTATCATTTTTGCTAGTTGCTCACGAATCGTGTGTTCGTTTATTTCAGATGTTAAATCTACATGCTGCATAACCATGTGCATGGCTGTTCCTTTCTCAGCAGCAGTCAACGACTTTTCTTGCATAAAGCGCGGTCGATCTGCTTGTTGTGAGCGAAACTTTTTAACTAATTCTCTACCGCTACTTTCATCAATACTGTCACGCTGTCTCTTTATTTCAGTAACGCTTTGTTTTGAACGATGTATTGCAGCTAACTTATTAGGATAAGTCCATGTTAATTGGTCATATACTTGCTGTTTATACCTGCTTTCAATTGAAATTGGCTCACCATTCTTTAATGCTTCTAGTACAGCCTGATCATTTTTTTGTTCATCTTGTGCTATCTCGTGCAATCCCGTCGTACTGATAAACTCAACTTGCCATCTGGCCGGGTGATTCGTAATTTCAGCTGGAACATCTAAAGCAGTTGCCTCCCCACGAAGTAGCCCACAGTCTTGATGGCGTATCATTGCCGGACCTATCCAATCAAGATACGATTTTGCAAGTGCTCTTTTTTGGTCAGGAATCAACCATTCTTTATTCTGTAGTTCATCCTGCCATTTTTCCAATTGCTTTTGTAACTCTTTTACCGTACCTACTAAGTAGAGTTTTTCCTTTGCTCTTGTTAACGCAACATATAGCACGCGCATTTCTTCAGCAATTAATTCAAGCTTCATTTTCTTTTTCATTGTCGACAGAGATAATGTTGGATAACTGATACGTAGTTTAGGATTGACATATTTTGAACCAAAGCCTAATTCCTTATCCAACAAGTACTTTTTATTTAGGTCCATCATATTAAATTGCTTTGACAATCCCCCAACGAAAACAACTGGAAACTCAAGGCCTTTACTCTTATGAATTGTCATTAAGCGAACAACATCCTCTTGCTCTCCAAGAGCTCGGGCAGTTCCCAAGTCGTCCCCACGGTCCTTCATTCTTTCAATAAAACGTAAAAAGCGAAATAACCCTCTTAAGGATGTCGCTTCATATTGGCGCGCTCGATCATATAACGCTCGTAGGTTTGCCTGACGTTGCTTTCCTCCTAGCAAACCTCCAACAAAATCAAAAAATCTCGTTTCACGATATAATTGCCAAATTAATTCTGAAAGTGCACCTTGTCTAGCTCTTGTTCGCCATTTTTGCAATTGATTATAGAAAGCTTGCACTTTGTGTAGGATATTGCTTTCCGTATTATTATTTCGTATAAAATCAGTCAAAGCCTCGTAGTAGGAGCCCTGTTTTGAATTTATTCTAATCATTGCTAACTCCTGGGCATCCAAACCGACAATAGGAGATCTTAATACCGACACTAATGGGATGTCCTGAAACGGATTATCAATCACCCTTAATAAAGACATCATTATGGCAACCTCTGTTGCATCAAAATACCCTGAACGGAGGTCAGCATAAATAGGAATGCCCTGTTGCTTAAACTCTTCAAGAATTTGCGGAGCCCAAGGCATTGAACGTAACAAAATAACGATGTCACGGTAATTGATGTTTCTCATCATATCGAGATTGCGATCGTAAACCTGGAATTGGTTTTTTATAAGACCCTTAATCTGTTTAGCCATAAGCCTGGCTTCTAACTGAGCTGTTTCTAATTCAGCTTGATCGAATACTACCGCTACTTCTTCTTCTGAATCTTCCTCAAATGTTGCCGGATCTTCTTCTTGACCTTCACGATCAATTAACAATAATTCAGCAGCCATGTTATCACTTTCAGGATAGCTAGCGCCTCGCTTTAACTCGGCATCTTCATCATATATAATCTCCCCGACAGCTTCCCCCATAATTTGTTTAAAGAGAAAGTTCGTTCCGTCTAACACTTCTCTTCGACTTCGAAAATTCTTTGATAAATCAATTCGAAGTCCTGTGTTTTCAACTTCTTTTGTAAAACGTTTATATTTTCCTAGGAATAAAAATGGTTCGGCAAGTCGAAATCGGTATATGGACTGTTTTACGTCGCCTACCATAAATAGATTTCCTGTACTTTCGCCCTCTTTTGTAACGAGCTGTAAAATCGATTCTTGGACCATATTTGTATCCTGATATTCATCCACAAGTACTTCTTCAAATTGAACACGATATTCTAGTGCTGCCTCTGATGGTACAGGATGATCTCCTACTGTAGTAGATTCCGATAAAATTTCGAGACAATAATGCTCCAAATCGGAAAAGTCTACTAAGCCCTTTTCTTCTTTTATGACACGAAACCTGTTTCCAAATTCCTTTACTAGTGTAATTAACATCGCTACCACAGGTTCCATATCACGCAAATCCTTTAGATAGCTCTCAGGCTTCCGATTAAAGAGCTCTTCTTGGATTCTTTTGACCTGATTTTTAGCATCGTCTCGAAGTTTGGTGACACGTTTTAAAAGAGTAGGATCATATTCATCCCCTTTACAAGGCTTTGCATTACTAAATTTAAGCTTCTGCATTTCTTCATAAAGGGACTGCCAAGAGTTGTTTTTTGCAAATAGAAGCCTTGACAATTGCTCTAGGTCTCCCTCAATTGTAGTTGCTCGAGGCGCTGGTCCACCTGGTTGCTTTGTTATTTCTAAAGCTTGTAGAAGCCCAGTTTTAGCACCTTCAAGATTTAGCGTAATATCCGCCATCAAATAAGGGAAAAACGATGTATCATCAATGGTTGTCTCTTCATCAACATCATAAATCTTGACCATTTGGTCTAGCCAATCGTCTGGTTTAGGATGAGCTCGCGAAAATTCATATAGCTTTCGAATCATATCCTGAAGGTCTGTGTCACTTCTGTCATTTGTATAACGATCAACAAGATCAAAAAACACCTCATTTGTTTCAGTGCTGTAATATTCTTCAAAGAGTTCTTCTAACACTTCATCGCGGAGTAATTCACCTTCTGTTTCATCTGCAATTCTAAAGCCAGGATCTATGTCTAACTTATAGTAATATTTACGAATCACATTTAAACAGAATGAGTGAATGGTTGAAATGGATGCACGGTTCAATAAGCTCAGCTGCCTTCTTAAATGAAGGGATGCAGGCTGTCCCTTCAAGGCCTTTTCTAGCGCATCTCCTATACGGTTACGCATTTCTGCAGCTGAAGCATTTGTAAACGTCATAACTAGTAAGCGATCAACATCAATTGGGTTGTCAGTTGAAACAATCTTTTTTATAATCCGTTCAACTAACACGGCTGTTTTACCTGACCCAGCTGCTGCGGCTACTAGTATATCTCTACCCCTTGCAGTAATCGCTTTCCATTGATCGTCTGTCCACTTGCTTCCTTCTGGCTTTTGAATGTCTTTACTATTCAAGGCTACCCCCTCCTTTCCTAATCTTTTCAAGTACTGCATCATTCTTCTCTTGTGTTAATATTCTAAAATTGTTTTCCTCTAGCGTTTGGTCAAATTGACACACTGTTTTAAACGAACAATACGTACATGGTGATTTATCCTTAAGCTTGTATGGTGCAATGTCAATCACACCTTCAGTAATGCGATTACCGATTCCCTTGAAAACATTACGAACATGGTTGCGCAAGTGCCCTAAGTCTGCTTCACTAGCTACAGCTGAAGTTGAATAAAAACTGCCATCTTTTTTTAATGCCGCAGAGACAATTTGAGAATGTCCTGTGTCTAATGTTTGATCCATTAATCGAACTGCCTCTTCATCACCTAATAAAAGACCCTTCATTTTAAAACGTTTAAAAATTTCTTCTTCAATACTCTCCTCTGACATAGCTGTTTTGCTATTGATCATTGGGTTATGAACATGAAAGTATAATACACCCGCTGGAATCGCTTCAGTTCCAATCCAATTCTTTGAATGTGTGACAATAACATCAAGATAGGTTAGCATCTGTAGGGCTAACCCATAATAAACTTCTGAGAGGTTAATATTTTTTTGACTTGATTTATAATCGACAACACGTAGCAGCACGCCCTTAGAACTTTCAGCCTTGTCTACTCGATCAATCCTACCTACTAACTCCATTGTTGTTCCATTGTTTAACGTAAACGAAATCGGTGGTAATGGGCCATTTTTCCCAAATGCAAGTTCTAAACCAACTGGTGCGAAGCCACTTGCCTTAGCATGTTCACTTAATATCTTTGAAGCTCGGCTGATAATGTCTTGGAGCTTTCTCTTAATATAGTGATATCGGTTAGAGCTTAATAAGATCTCCCGTTGTAATCTTGGAGCTAGCGTCTCGACTGCCTCTACAGCCAATTGATGACATTGGTCGTTAGTAAGATCACGCCAGTCTAATTTCCGTTTATGAAGTGCATCAGCAATTTGTTTTAGAGCTGCATGGAAAAGTTGTCCAATATCTGGAGCTTCTAAACGGAAGATATTTCGTTCCTGCAAACGGAGTCCATAACTTGCAAAATGGGAAAATGGACATCCTTGGAATACCTCCATTCTTGAGACACTACCTTGAATATGGTCACCATATAATTCTTTTGTAATTTGTTGTGGTAATTTTTTTGTTTCATTTTTATAAAACAAGCTACCTAATACATGTTTAGCCTTTTCCCTAAGTGTTTCATCATTGATAAAATAGTTATATACATCCCACCACAGGTTATCAATTGGATATAGTCGCTTCCATGCCTGGAGTTGTGCTGTCAAATACGAAAGTGACACATCTGAGTTCACAGCGTAAAGAGCCTGTTCATTGCTATCTAACTCAGCAGGTTCATTAACAAATAACTTCATATTAATCGAAGGAAATAAATCTTTTAAACGACTAAGAATAACTGAAGCTAGCAATGACTTACCTTCTTCATTTGCTAATGGATAACTAATGTGTAATTGTTCTGATGCGCTCGTTAATGCACCATAAATTAAAAAGTTTTCATCCAATAAAAGCTCACGACTACCTGGAGCTAGCTTGATACCACCTTCTGCCAACAATTCGCGGTCTTGTTCAGAAAGAACACCTTCATCATTTGGCTTTGCAGGTATTACGCCATCATTTGCACCAATAATAAACGTACATTTTATATTCGAAAAACGAGAACGTTCTAAACTCGCGACTAATACTTGGTCAATGGCTGGAGGAACAAGTGCAAATCTCATACTTTCCATGCCAGTGTCAAGCATGCTGCTGAACAACTTAAGTGAAACCTTTTCGTTTGCCATGATTTCAACAAATTGATCGAGTAACTCTACAACCGCTTTCCATACCTGGTCATGCTCTCTAGCCTCTCCCAAGAGACCAGCTGCCTCGGCATCATTTCTTAATGCTTCCATTTTCTCAGGTATTTTAAGTTCCTCTAAAAATAAATAGAGAGCCTCACACATCCCGCGACCATCTTTTGCTTTGTTTAAGCGTTTTTGTAAGGAAAGGATAGGATTCACTATCAGGTTTCTCAACTGATTCAGTTTCCCCTCAAACTCAAGCTCTTTATCGGTCTGGCCAAACGCTTCATCTTCTAAGCCACGAAGCTTTCGGTATACCCATCGTTCTTGATTCGTCCAACGGCTCCCTTCTACACCGTACTCCAAAACATAGTTTTCTAGCTTGTCCATATCTTCTCTTAAGGCAGTCTTTTTCTGATCAATTGGAAATAGAAGGTCTGTTTTTACACAGCGGAAGATGGCTTCATACCGCCAATTACCTGTTATTACTTCAAGACTTGAGCGAATGAACTCAATTAGCGGATGGTTCAGCATGGATCTTTTTTGGTCAATAAAAAATGGAATCCGATAATCAGTAAATATCGTTTCAATCATCTCATGATAATCACTAGAATTTCGTACTAGTATGGCAATTTCACGATAACGATAACCTTTATCCCGTACTAATTTAAGTATCTCTCTGGCTACTCCCTCTATTTCTGAACGTCGATTAACCGCTTGACAAATAGTAACAGCAGCAGCTCCATTATATGGAACTGTAGGTCTTGAATCATAATAACGCTCCAAATGAGACAAAGAAGGTGTATTTATAAATCTTGGGTTTTCTTTTAACACTACGATAGGTTCTGGTATATCAACATTTAGTTCTTGCGCCAACATACGCAAACTTTGATAGGTATGACCCGTCATCCGAAAAAGACTTAACTCATGCGGAGGATGATCATCGTATCTTTTATCAACCGATAAAGTAATCGTTACGGACTTACACTTTTTCATCAACTGTCCTAACACTTCAAATTCTTGAGGTGTATAGCTATGGAACCCGTCTATAAATACCTCCGCATCTTTAAGATACATAGAATTTGGAATTTTTTCAGCTAATAGTCTTAAATAGTCTTCTGAATCAACGTACTTATCAAATAAATGTTTTTCCAAATCATCGTAGATTAGTTGAAGATCATGCAATTTATCAACTAATACTTGATTCTTTTCTGTTGAAAACTGATTGATTGGTTCATGTAACTCGTTTGCCTGAACACAATATCGTTTGAATTCCGCAATCATTTCTTCCATCTGTGTAATGAACCCACTTTTTTCAGATGCACGTGAGAATACTTTTAATTCTTTTTTTCGATGTTCAATTATTTTTCGAAGTACCATGTTAACCCCGACATTATTCAGATGATAACGACTCATTCCACCTGTTTCCTGAAGAACACGCCAAGCTAACCGCGTAAAACTAAACACTTGGGCACGCATCATCCCACCTAGCCCTGGGGTGTTTATAAGGTCGTATTCAGATTGGAATGTCATTTGATCTGGAACTAAATAAACAATTGGGGAACCTGTTGGGTCTTCCATTAATCTTTCGCGGATCTCCTGTAAACAGGTAAATGTCTTTCCGCTACCAGCTCGTCCTAATATAAAGTGTAATGACATATTTGGAACCTCCAAATGTAGAAGTTAATATTTTAAATTAGATACTTAACACTATAACTATAAATTAATACAACCAATCTATTTCTTAATTCCATTTTACTGTAAGTCTATATTGAAATCACCTAATAAAGATTGGTGGTTACCATTAAAAGGACGGGGATTCATTTGCGCTTATATTTGTAGCTAGTTTACTTGTACTAACAGGAATAATTGGAGCTATCCCTTTATTAACTGGAGCATGCCTTGGTCCTATTTTAGCATCAATACATAGCTTTAACATTCTCATAGTTTGTTTAATTGGGTAATTTATCCTAAATTATTTAAACGGATATCGACTCAAAAGTAAAAAATTGGTATAATGGTAAATATTTATCATATAAAAATAATATGTATGGTACTTATGTAATAAATAATAAGTCTTATATCAGGAGGGATACAATTGAAGTTTCTTGTAATAATTCATGTGTTATCAGCCATTATCGGGATAGGTCCTACTTATTTTGCTCATATTTTATTAAGAAAAAATCAAAATGCAGTAGCATTACGGCATTCTATTGCTTTATCCCAAAAGCTTAATTATTTTCCAAAAATTGGTGGAACACTTGCGGTACTAACAGGTATTTTACTCGTAATTCTAGGAAACTATGGTTCTTTTTTAACCCTTTGGTTAATCGGCTCTCTTATTCTTTATATTATTATTCAAGTAGTAGTGATAGGGTTTATCGAACCAAAATCAAAAAAACTCGCAGCATGGATATTTGATGAAAGGAATAAAGACGAAATTGATCTTCCTGCGGAACAAAATCTCTTACTATCTAAGATTAGTAATCAATTTTATATTGCCACTGCCCTTGGTTTACTTTTATTTATTTTTATGATTTGGAAGCCTGTGTTGTAAGGAAACACAATAAAACAGACCAACACTTGTGGTGGTCTGTTTTTTCTGTAGTATGTAAAAGGAATAGCTCAACGTCCATCGTTACTTAGAGCTGCTACCTTTTCCTTAAGCTCCGTTCCTTCCCACCCTTTACAAACATCGATCCAATCCAACGCAGATGAATAGTTAAATATTTCACCATAGGTCAACTCAATTGCAGAGTTTGTACTACCGCAGGCCGGAAAAAGAGTTTCAAAACGTTTAAGTGAGATATCAAGGTAAATATCTAGCTCATTTTTCAATCCAAAAGGACATACTCCACCTACTGCATGTCCAGTTTGTTCGAGTACCTCTTTTGCACCTAACATCCGTGCTTTGAAGCCAAAGGTATGACGGAATTTTTTGTTATCAATTTTCGCATCTCCAGCTGCTACGACAAGGATTGCTTTGTCATCTTCCCCTCTAAATGATAATGTTTTCGCAATTCGAGCTGGTATGGTTCCTATTGTATCAGCAGCTTGTTCGACTGTTGCACTCAGACTTTCGAATTCCATCACATCTTTTTCTCGATCATATTGTTTGAAATGAGCTTTTACACTTTCTAATGACATCACCATTTCTCCTTTTCCATTTAGTGTTATGTAAAATAATAACATATTTATTTCGAGAACAGAAAAAAAAGGGTATTTCTCTAATTAAGATAGTAAAAGGATAACAACTGCGTTACAAGCCTGTTCGTAAATTTCGATTGGGTCCCGCTCCCGTTCTGGATACATATTATCCCCATTTATATGACCAACTACAAAGTTAATTATGAAAACTTTATGTCAACAGTATCCACAGGCCAATATCTAAGATTGAACTCCCCTTCAATTTGTTTAATCATAATAAACCCAATGTATCTACACTCCCAACTCTCCAGCCGATTACCCCTAATTTCCCCACCATTTTTTCTATTCTCTCAGATAATTATAAATAATATTCTTACAGTGATTTGGGGTATGACAATACGTAGTTAATTTCCTTTTTCTTTAGTAACTCCTTGAACCGTTAATTTTTGTTCAATTCTTTTTCCTACATACCATAAAATAAAGATTACAATTAGCACTATCGCTGTACGAACAGGCTGTTGTACAAGAGCCCTAACATCGTATCCAATATAACTGACCATAAAAATCATCACTAATTTTCCACACAAAACCGCCAGCGTAAATTGACCGATACTTACTTTTGATAGAGCTGCTACGATATTAATTGCAGCAGATGGTGTAAACGGAAAACAAAGCAACAAGAACAACGGACCAAAGCCATGACTTTCAACCCAGTACATCAAACTTTTTATCTTTTTATGTCTACTGATAAATCCGAATAACTTCTTTTGGCCAAGTTTTCTTACAATAAAGAAAACGAGTAATGCACCGGCGCAAGTACCAATCCAGGAATATAAAAATCCTAGCCATAAGCCAAAAGCGGCTGCGTTGGCCATTACAAACAGAACTAATGGTAAAAATGGAATAAATGCTTCTAGCATTGGAAGGAAGATCCCTGGTAATGGGCCGAGTGACCTGTATTCTCCAAGTAATTCAAGTATTCTATCTAAATCAGTTAACTCCCTGATTGTTTCAAAATCCATAACCCTTATCTCCCCTACCTGGCTGCAATATTAATATGTTTATATTATATCCTTTACCACTCTGTCCTAATTGTACACCTATTTTTTTGAAGCTTATAGCTAAATTTAACCAATTCATGAGAAATTTGGACATTAAAAACGCTCGGAATGTTAGCCCCAAGCGTTCCTATATTCTTATTCTTTTTCGCCTAGTAAATAGTCTACAAACCACCCTTTAATGTGATTTAGGCGTTCGATACGGAGTTTAGGATTTCCGCTTCTTGACAATTCATGATTCGACTCTGGGAAGCGAACAAACCTTGTTGCTTTCTTTTGTTTCTTTAACGCAACAAATAGTTGCTCTGCTTGCTCAATCGGACATCGGTAGTCTTTTTCACCATGTAAAATTAAAAGTGGTGTTTCAATATTTTCTACATAACGAAGCGGTGAATGCTTCCAAAGCTTTTCAGTGTCGGTCACAAGATCACCTTTTACTTCCCACTCAGAGAAGTAATATCCAATATCACTTACACCATAGAAGCTTAACCAGTTTGAAATAGATCGTTGGGTAACAGCCGCTTTAAAGCGATTAGTATGCCCAACTATCCAGTTCGTCATAAAACCACCATAACTACCACCAGTTACCCCTAGCTTTGTTTCATCGATGTAGTCATAGGTCTCAAGTACATAATCAACCGAACTCATGACATCAACATAATCTTTTCCACCATAGTCTCCACGAACAGCATCAACAAATGTCTGCCCATAACCATGACTACCACGAGGATTTGTAAACACAACGACAAAGCCTTGTGCTGTTAGCGTCTGAAATTCATGGAAGTATGTGTTTGCATACATTGCATGTGGGCCACCGTGGATTTCAACAATAGTTGGATATTTTTGGCCTTCTTCAAAGCCAACTGGCTTCATAATCCATCCATGAACTTCCCAGTTATCCGGTGCGTTAAATGTGAACGGTTCGGCACCTGATAGTTCTATACCTTCTAAAAATTTGTCATTAACAAATGTTAATTGATCAATCTCACCGGTGCTTAAATCAAATGTATATAAGTCTCCTGGGTGTGTTGGTTTACTGATAGCAACTACAGCCTTGTGGCTTTTACCATCGACAGTTAGGCCATATACATGTTGACTCTCAAATAATGAAGGATACATTTCACCTTCAATTGAACCATAATACACACCTGTGTTTCCTTGATCACTCATTACAAAATAAAATCCTCTGCTATCCTCGGTCCAAACAATCCCTGGATTAACGCTTCCTGAATGGAAGTCACCAACTACTACATCACCAATTTGAACATCCCATTCAGCTGTTAAACATGTTAGTTGTTTGTCTTCTACTTTATATAACCAAATACGAGATAATGTAGCACTTTGGCACTCTTTTTCATGTCCAATGAAGGAAATATATCGTCCATCTGGAGACCATGAGCTATTTGAAAAGAATCCATTACTGCCAGTTACCTTTTGTAAACTCTTATCTTTTAAAGACATGATATAGAGGTCAGATACTAAATTGTAATCTGGCTCATCTGATAGATCAGCAAAAAAAGTAATACTTTCTCCATCAGGTGACCAGCAACCTGCTGCATAATCTTGATTTCCATCCGTTAGTTGCTGAACTTCTCCACTTTCAACATCAACTACTGCTAACTGCTGACGCTTGTCATCTAAAAATCCAACAGCGTCCGATTTATAACGAATTCTGTCTATAACCATTGGTTCCAATTTCTTTTCTGAATCCTCTTTCTTCTTTTCCTTATCCGTGATTTTTTCATCTGGAGCGAGTGAGGTTGCAAATAATATCTTTTCTCCATCTGGGGACCAGATTGGATTTCTGGCACCATTCACGCATGTAGTTAATTGCCTTGGCTCCCCACCGTTTGCGTCCATTATGTAAAGTTGAGATTTCCCTGATCTATTTGAAACAAAAGTAATCGTCTCACCGTTTGGTGACCATCTCGGAGAGTTATCTCTTACATCCCCAAATGTCCATTGTTTTACACTCTTGTTTTCAAGATTCCCCATAAAAATATGAGTCTTATACTCATGCTTCTCTTCGTTTATCTCAGTTTCTAAAAAAGCAACTTTGCTACCATTTGGTGATAATTGTGGATCATTTACTGATTTTAAGTTATATAAATCTTCAGATTTAATACCTCTTTTTTCAATAGTAGTCATAACAAAAACCCTTCCTTTTCTAAAGTTAATTAAACATTCAAAACTTTTAACTTGCATTTATTTTACCATTCTTAAAACTATTTCGATAGCAGAAATACTTTTCTTGAATATATTTTTTTGTCTTGCTTATTTTTCAATTTTGATTTATTATATAACCAAACATACGTTCTTTATGTGAGGAGTTTTTCTAATGACTAGAATTCCAGATGAAGATCGACAAATTCTTGAACAAGCGATCTTCTTACCAATGTTATTAACGATCTTCAACCGCGACATATCAATCATTGAAAGCAGTCCTTTTAAATTAAGAGATCCGTATATACATCTAATTGAAGGAGCTATTAAACGTGTACACAAAGACCTGTATCTTGCCAAACAACAATTAAAAGAAAGAAAGCTTAAAGTCTATCAGATTAAACGGGACGATGCTTTTACGTTATTTTCCTTTATCTATAAAGGCTACGAAGAACAGCATAATTATTTTAATCCAAGGATTAGAAACGAAGTAACGGTACTCATGGAGAAGTATCTAATTAAACATGAATAAAGCCCCTATTAAATGTAGGAGCCATAAAATAATGATACTACTCGAAAAATAACATCTTGCTTGAATCTTTCACTTATGTTTAATACTTATCAATCTCGATTAAATTAGGTTTGTTGTGATTGGGTGCATTCACAATAAAGTTCATTTTTCTTTCCTTTTTTTCTAGTCTACCTGACATAATTGTACGTAACTGGGCTGTACGTTGTAGTTGACTTGTAAAGGAACCTACTGAAACTGGAAGTGAAATTGTTTTTCCGTTATGAAAGAATACTGATGTTTTTCCGTATCCGCCTGAATCCCGTTTTAAAACATGAGCATGTGAAATCCAAGCACACTGTGGTTTTGTAGGTGAGGCTGTCGGAAAGAGGTAAATCATGCTAGTGGCTTCAACTATAATTGGCGATTTGTGGGTAACTCCAGTCAATTCTTTCGTTCCTTCCCGCCTTCCTTTGAGGCTGCTCCCGAAATAACGGCAGCTATGTTCTACAATATCGATTGGTTTCATAGCTACTATGTACTCTCCATCTGTTTCAAGTACTCGTGAGTACTTACTGTCCCCAATTGTTACTGGAATAATTGCCATTGTTTGACAACTTACTTCAAATTCAGTTAAATAGTTAAGCGATTTTTTTTTCATCTTTACCACTCCTTTAACTTTATGAGTATAACCCTCTACAAATCTTACCATTTACTATCATGTTTTTCTATAAATCAACAAAATTTTCACAAATTTGTAACTATTAAGATAAAATTATGCGTGTTAGAATTTATGGATATAAATTCTGATTAGCCAAAAAAAAGTGATTTTCCTTCGTCTGAAGAAAAACCACTATCTTGCGCCATGTTTAAGAATTGTCATATACTTGTTTGATCTCTTTTTCAGCAAAATACTGATTCGCTTGCTCTAACGTAACATGTTCGTCTACTGAATCTCCAGCATACATGGCTTCAGATTCGAATGGGTTATTAGTGTCAAGGTCTTCTGACATTCCAACTACAGGGTTTAAAGGAGTCCCCATTGGAATATCTTTTGAAACATTATAAGGATCTTTCATTTAGAACACCTCCATTACTATCATGGTGTTACAACAGTAAAAAAATACCTGTTTATCTTAGAAAATATCAAATTCTAAAAAATCTAAAAATTCTGTTGATATTTTTCCAACTCAGCAATATAATAGTAAAAAGACATCAGGGGTGATCTTTCTTGAAAAATGAAAAATCCTATACTGAGATCATGAAAGCCCGTACTATGCATAAAATGAAAAACGAAGTCGAATCGATGTTAGACGTGTATATTCAAATGATTCTAGATGAAGCTCTCTACAAAAGAAAAAGAGATTTACTTGAGCAAAAAATAAATGAAGCCATCGATACTCGAAATAAAACATTGTTTATGAGCCTATCAAAGGAATATCAAGAGCTTGCAAAATTTGCTCAATAGCTCATTAGCAGAATTGTTACAGCTTCAATTTTAGTTAAATAGTGAGGTGTGTTAGTATGAGCGGAAAGCTACCAATCATACTATTTGTCGCAGGATTACTGATATATGCTTTTTCAGCTTTATATCCTTTAGGGGTAGCATTTTCTAAGGAAGTGTTTTATTTATTACTAGCTGTTGGTTCAGGTTTCTGTGTCATTAGTGGAAGATTGCAAACGGCTTTACTTAAATATCAAAAGAAAAAAACTGGCTAACCTAATTATAATTTAGGTTAGCCAGTTTTATCTTGCTATAGGCTGGTTTCCTAAACCTAACCTAAGGTTTAGTGGTATCTCTTCTAACCATTTAAAATCTGAAATCGTCTTTTTAAAAAAGACCTTGTAATAATAACATTCAGAGGGGAAAAACCCAGCTGAGTGTTATTTGATTTCATGCTTTTGTGAACTGCTCTTCTTCTGTAGATCCCTTTAAAGCAGTCGTTGATGATGTTCCACCCGTAATAACCTGTGATACCTCGTCAAAATAACCTGTTCCTACTTCACGTTGATGTCTTGTTGCTGTATAGCCGTGTTTTTCGCTCTCGAATTCAGCTTGTTGTAATTCAGAGTATGCCCCCATACCTCTATCCTTATAGCCACGTGCTAATTCAAACATCCCGTGATTTAATGAATGGAACCCTGCCAATGTAACAAATTGGAACTTGTAGCCCATTTTGCCTAATTCAACTTGGAATTTTTCGATTGTTTCATCATCAAGCTTCTTTTTCCAGTTAAACGAAGGTGAGCAATTATAAGCTAATAGCTTACCAGGGAACTTTTCGTGGATAGCATCTGCGAATCTTTGCGCTTGCTCTAAACTAGGTTCAGATGTTTCACACCATACTAAGTCTGCATATGGCGCGTATGCCAATCCACGTGCGATTGCTTGCTCTATCCCTGCTTTTGTACGGAAAAAACCTTCCGGTGTTCTTTCACCCGTAATAAACTCTTGGTCTACAGGATCGATATCACTTGTAATTAAATCTGCTGCATCTGCATCCGTTCTTGCTACAAGGATAGTTGGAACACCCATTACATCTGCCGCAAGTCTTGCAGAAATTAAATTTTTAACCGCAGTCTGTGTAGGAAGTAATACTTTACCTCCTAAGTGACCACACTTCTTTTCTGAAGATAACTGATCTTCGAAATGTACACCAGCGGCTCCTGCTTCAATCATACCCTTCATTAGTTCAAATACATTTAATTGACCACCGAAACCAGCTTCAGCATCAGCAACAATTGGAGCAAACCAATCTGTGTCACCTTGTGCTTCAAGATGTTGAATTTGATCTGCACGCTGTAATGCTTGATTAATTCTTTTAACAACGCTTGGCACACTATTTGCCGGGTATAAGCTTTGATCTGGATACATATGCCCTGAAAGGTTAGCATCAGCAGCAACCTGCCAACCACTTAAATAAATCGCTTTTAAGCCCGCTTTTACTTGTTGAACGGCCTGGTTACCAGTTAATGCACCTAACGCATTTATAAAGTCCTCTGTTTTAAGTAAGTTCCTAAGTTTCTCTGCACCGCGACGTGCTAATGTATGTTCAATATCAATTGATCCACGTAATCGAATAACTTCCTCAGCTTTATATGGACGCTGCACTCCGTTCCAACGATTATCTAACTCCCAGCTTTCTTGTAACTTTTGAATTCTTGAATCTGACATAATATGATTCCTCCTATTACTTTCAAAATTGTTATTTATAGAATTTCATAACCTTTTAATGTTAAAAATTCATCAAAATCATCATTTATGATAAGCTGTTCAAATAGTTCTGTTGCTTCCTTAAACCTTCCATTTTCAAAAGCTTCTGAACCAACCTCGAATTTAATTTTTTCCAACTCTTCTTCTTGAAGCTGCTGTACTAATTCGAATGTTACTTTTCTTCCATCATCAAGTTCTCCTTTTGGATGACGAATCCATTGCCATAGTTGCGCCCTGGAAATTTCGGCTGTTGCTGCATCCTCCATTAGGTTATGAATTGGAGCGGCACCTTTTCCTCTTAGCCATGATTCAATATATTGAATTCCTACATTGATATTTGTACGAACCCCACCCTCTGTAACCTTACCTGCTGGAACGGAAAGCAGATCAGAAGCTGTAACGTTAACATCCTCTCTCTTACGGTTGATTTGGTTCTCCTGTGGCATATAGGCATCAAAAATCTCTTGTGCTATAGGTACAAGACCTGGATGCGCAACCCAAGTACCGTCATGACCGTTCTTTGCTTCTCTCTCTTTGTCAGCTCTTACCTTAGCAAATGCTTCTTCATTTGCTTTTTCGTCATTTTTCACAGGGATTTGTGCTGCCATTCCACCAATTGCATGAACATTTCTTTTATGACAAGTTTTAATAACGAGCTGTGAGTAAGTACTCATAAACGGAACTGTCATCGTCACTTGTAATCTATCAGGTAAAATAACATCCTCAAAGTTTCTAAATCTTTTCAGGTAGCTAAAGATATAATCCCAGCGGCCACAATTCAAGCCCGCTGAATGTTCACATAGTTCGTAAAGAATCTCATCAACTTCGAAAGTAGCAAGGATAGTTTCAATTAAAACAGTCGCTTTAATTGACCCTTGAGGAATTCCAATTTCATTTTGAGCAAATACAAAAACATCGTTCCATAGTTTTGCCTCTTTATGACTTTCCATTTTAGGTAAGTAAAAATAAGGTCCACTACCGTTTGTAAGTAAGTTCTTTGCATTATGATAAAAATAAAGTCCAAAATCTACTAAACTAGCAGAAATCCTTCTTCCATCTAACTCAATATGCTTTTCTTCTAAATGCCATCCTCTTGGTCGAATCTTTAAAGTTGCTGTTTCTTTATTCAGCCTATACTTTTTCCCATTTGGATTTTCAAAGGAAATGCTTCGGTTCACAGCATCACGTAAATTAATCTGACCCTCTATTACATTTTCCCAGGTGGGCGAGTTAGCGTCCTCAAAGTCTGCCATAAAGACCTTGGCTCCAGAGTTAAGTGCATTAATGATCATTTTGCGGTCAACTGGTCCAGTAATCTCGACCCGTCTGTCTAATAGATCCTTTGGCAAAGGTGCAACCGTCCATTTACCATTACGAATATGTTCTGTTTCAGCAAGGAAGTCTGGGAGTTTTCCTTGATTTATTTCTTCCTGTCTTTGTTGTCTTTGCTCCAAAAGCTGTTTTCTGCGTGTTCCGAATTTTGTTTCCAGTCTCTCAATGAAAGCTAATGCCCCAGGTGTTAATATCTCTTCGAATTGTTCAGTCATTCTACCTTTCACTTGAATTCCTGATGTTTGTGTAGCCATTTGTTTTTTCAACACCTTTCAAAAGGATTGTTATAATACAGAATTAATAATTTAAAGGTATTATATAACAGTATCCCCAAAAATGGAACAGTTTTCTAAAAAAAATAAAAAAGTTTTCTGTACTAGTACAGAAAACAGGTAAATAAAGGATTTATCCCGCAGTAACGGGTAGCGCTCAGGGCGTGCACGCCCCTACACTAACCCTCAATGGGGATTATTTATTTTTTTCTACTTGATAATTTTCCAAATGCGTAATTCTTTCTAGCATAGTTGGATGTCCATAACGAAAAAGCTTGACTAAATATGGTGGGTTAACTTGACTCAATCCTGCCCTTGTTAGTTCCTGAAAGGTTTTAACTGCAGCAGCATTGTTTTGTGTCATTTCGATTGCATATGTGTCAGCCGCATTTTCTTGATATCTTGATACTGCATTGGAAAATGGGCTAGCCGCAAAGGTTAACAATGAAATTAATAATAAAAGTAACGGTAGTGAAGCAATGTCCCTACTATCACGTATCTTTAATAAATTCCCCCAGCGTTTTATAATAAAAACCATTAATTTATTTATGATATACAAACCAAGTAAGGTTAGTAGTAAATATCCGGCAATTCCAATATAAATATGTTTCATGACATAATGACCCATCTCATGCGCCATGATGAATAAAATCTCATCATCAGCGAGACGATTTAAGGTCGTATCCCAAAGGACAATCCTCGAATTAGAGCCTATCCCTGTTACATAAGCATTTAATGCATTGGTTTTTTCAGACATATCTACTTCATACACATGCTCTGCAGGAATATTGGCCTTATCAGCAATAGCAAGTATTTTTGTTTCTAACTGTTTATCCTTCAATGGATAAAAATCATTATAAAGTGGATCAATAATTACGGGTTGAACAAACATTAAAATTAACGAAAATGGAACTGACAGTAGCCAAGCGTAAAACCACCAACGTTTTGTACTTTTTCTAATAAGCCAATATAACACACTTACAATAACAATCATCAGTGCATAATTAACCCAAAAATCAATAAGAATATCCTTCATCCAACTTGAAAACTCTTGGGTTGTGATATTATAATTTTTTGAAAAGGTATAACTAAGCCATTGTAGGGGAAATGATAGGACTTCAACCAATAATGATAACCAGAAAAAATAGATAGCAGTTTGAACCACTGATATTTTTGATGACACCATTGACCAGCTACGAAACTTTGCTGAGACTCCTAAAACTAGTACAAACAAATAGATAATCCATTCAATTGGAATTGCTAAAAAGAATAACAAGTTTCTAATTTGTGAGTATTCCTCACTAAGTAATAATTCACGTGAATTCAAAAAAGACTCTGGATCAGCAGCAGTACCTTTGAATTCGGTAGGTATTGCTGTATTTGCTCCATAAAATAAATACCATGTTATAAAAAGAGCAAACAGTAAATAACCAACGATTGACCACCCGATAACTTTTCTCACATTGATGCGCTCCCTTCTATGAAAAGATCTTTAGATGTTGTTCATGGAGTGTACTCTTTTCAAAAACAACCTATATTTACTTTATTGTAGTGTAAATTAAAGACAGATAGAACAACTTGTCTATTTTTGTTCATCAATATTCCTTCATACCTTAGACAAGCTTTAGGATTTAAACAAGTCCACATGTATGATAGTTATAGATTGATTAACTAAATATTGTAATGATGCGGGGTGAACTTTATTGAAAAAGCTATCTATTACCATCATATCCCTACTTGTTCTTGGAATATTAGGAGGTATTTTTTATTTTACAATTTTTCGTCAACCAAGTATGGAGCTCCCAAAAAATGTTGAGTTGGAAACAGCGTATGGCGAGCAATATTCATTTAATAACTTAACGCCTAAGGTACGATTAGTTGAATTCATATATATAAATTGCCCGGATATCTGTCCTGCTACAACACATAAAATGAAACAACTTCGTGAAAAACTTGAAGTTGACGGTGTTTTTGGGGATAATGTTGAGTTTCTAACGATTACAGTCGATCCTAAACGAGATACCGCAAAAGCACTTCAAGAATACGGAAAAGTTTTTGAAATTGGTAATGAAATGGATTGGGTTTTATTAAGAGGAAGTCAAGAAGATACTCAGAAGATTGCTGAAGCCTTTAAATTCTTTTATCGTGACCCTGGTAATGGTATGATTATCCACACAACTTCAACTTACTTAATCGATGAAAATAATAAGTTGATTGAGACTTTTGGAATGGATCAAGAGTTTGACACAGAGAAACTATATAAACAAATCAAGAAGGAAATAGATTAAACAGAAAAATCACCGATTAAAATTTCGGTGATTTTTTTATTGCTGTTAAAAGAAATACGAATACACACTTAATGAAACAATCGCACTTAGAACGACAAGAATTACATTAGCACCGAGATAGGCAACAATAAATGCTGTTGCAGCGCCAATTATTCCGAACCAGATGTCTTCATTTATTGTAAAAATGCCTGGTACAATTAGAGCACCTAAGGTAGCATATGGTACATTTTTTAATACTCCTTGTAGAAATGGTGGTAACTGTATGCCATTCATAAAAACGAGAGGTAGCATCCTTGGAATATATGTTACAACCGCCATTCCAATTATCAATAACAAAATCATATTATCCACTTGTTTTTCCCTCCCCATTTAAGCCCTTAGAGAAGTATTCAACCACGACCGCTGCAACCAATGTTGCTAACACAATTGCCCATCCGGTTGATAGAAATTGAGAAAATGCTGTATTACCAATTGCTGCAATCCCTGCTAGAACAATTACTTTTCGCTGTTTTTTCATCGAAGGTACTAATAGACCAACAAACATTGCATACAATGCGACAGACATGCTTTCTTGTAAATTTGTAGGTAAACTTGATCCAATCACATGTCCTATCCCCGAATTTATTACCCAGCTTGAATACGCCATTATGATTACTCCGAACATGTAACCAGCAGTAACTTTCCCTTCTTTTACAGCAGAAACAGAAAACGTTTCATCAGTCACTCCAAAGGCATATAGTGCCTTCTTAAAAGATAAATCATCCTCGACCTTTTCATTGAGTGAAGCAGACATTAAAAAATGGCGGATGTTTACAATTAATGTTGTTAATATTATTTCAAACATACCCGTACCAACGGCAAGTAAACTAAGTGCTATGTATTGCGACGCACCTGCGAAAACAAGTAAACTCATTAAAACAGTTTCAGAAACTGAAAGTCCAGTAGACTTAGCTATAAGTCCAAAGGTAAGTGCAACTGGCATATAACCGATCGCGATGCTTAAGCCTGCTTGAACACCTTCACGAAATTCTGACTGTTTTCTGGCTAATATTGTTGTTGACATCAGTTATCTCCCTCTTACATTAGATATCTACTATTTCCTTAAAATTAAACCCTTTTAAGATTATTTTACATTAAAATTAGATTCAATAGAGAAATTATATCTTATTTTTTCCTTTTAATAAAAAAAACATAGAAAATAAATTCTATGTCTTTTTTTTATCCTAAAATTGCGCGATCATTCGCTAGTTGTTCACCACGAATACGTTGGAATTCAGATAATAACTGAGATATTGTTAGTTCTTGCTTTTCTTTACCTTCTGCTTCAAAAATAATTTGGCCTTTATCCATCATGATTAACCGATTTCCCAAATCTAAAGCTTGTTGCATATTATGGGTTACCATCATAGTTGTAAGTCCGTGTCTTTGGATAATTTCTTTTGTTAAATTAGTAATCAACTCTGCCCTAGATGGGTCAAGGGCGGCTGTATGCTCGTCAAGCAATAAAATACTAGGTTCAGTAAAGGTTGCCATCAGTAGGGATAATGCTTGACGCTCTCCTCCTGACAATAAGCCAACCTTTGCATTTAGGCGATTTTCAAGTCCTAAGTGTAATGTTTCTAATTGCTCTTTAAAAAACGTTCTACGTTGTTTCGTTACTCCCAAATGAAAGGTTCGAGATTTTGTTCGTGAATAGGCAATCGCCAGGTTTTCCTCTATCGTCATTGTAGGAGCAGTCCCTGCCATTGGATCTTGAAATACTCTACCGATTAACTTTGCCCTTTGGTGCTCTGCCATATTTGTTACATCAGTCCCATTAATTAAAACTTTACCAAAATCAGGAATTAGGCGTCCTGCAATTGTATTCATAACGGTAGATTTCCCAGCTCCATTACTGCCAATCACTGTAATGAAATCTCCTGCCTTTAGAGACAGGTTGAGGTGGTCAAGTGCTACCTTCTCATCTGCTGTACCTTCATTAAATACTTTATAAATCTGATTCAGTTGTAGCAAGATTCTCACCCCGTTTCGTCCCGTCATTTACCATTTTACTATTTTGTAGTCGTGCTTTTTTCCGTCTCTTCTCACGTCCAGCATCGACAATTTTCGGAAATACAAGTGCAAAAATGACGATTGCAGCTGTAATTAGTTTAACATCACCCGTTTCTAGAAATTCTACACGAAGTGCCAGCCCAACAACTAGTCTATAGATAATCGCACCACCGATAACAGCTAGAGTTGTACGAGCAATCGATTTGTTTCCAAAAACAGCTTCCCCAATTATAACTGAAGCAAGACCGATAATAATCATTCCAATTCCCATCCCAATATCACTAAAGCCGTTGTATTGAGCAATCATTGCCCCAGAAAATGCTACTAGTGCATTCGATAACCCTAATCCAAGTGTTGTAAGTTGATTCGTATTGGCTGAGAAACTTCGAATCATATTCTTATTGTCTCCTGCCGCCCTTAAGGAAAGACCAATTTCAGTTTTTAGGAAGCGATCAATCACTAGTTTAATAGTAATTGTAATGATTGCACCAAAAAATAGGACTGCCCACGTTTTTGGAATAAAACCAGAAACTCCTATAGCAGAAAGGAGATTGGTGATAAACTCATCGATCCCTAACCCCTTCCAAAAATCAGACATTATTTTAACAACCGTTGATTCCTGTAAAAGTGGCACGTTTGATCTACCCATAATTCGAAGGTTAATAGAATAAAGTGCAATCATCATTAAAATCCCTGATAATAATGGATTAATCTTTCCTTTTGTATGAAGTATTCCAGTTAAGCTACCTGCAAGAAAGCCGGCAAATAATGCTGCGATCGTCGCAACAAACGGATTAAACCCATTTACAATCATAATGGCCGAAACTGAGGCACCTGTAACAAAACTTCCATCAACAGTTAAATCAGGAAAATCAAGAATTCGAAATGAGAGGTAAACTCCCAGTGCCATTATTGCGTATAGGATTCCTGATTCGACTGATCCAAAAATGGCTATTGACATTATCTTCACCCTTTCAGTTTTTGAAAAAAGAGACTTGATTTTCTCTTTCAAACTCCTCATGCTGTTATTGGATACTCTTAATAAGAAAAGCGCAGGGCGCCCGCCTATCGGCGACAAGCATAAGACGGTTCCTTTAAGAAGGTGGTTTTTCCTTCTTAAAGGAAATGGCTTATGACCTCAGGTCCGATGGCCCTTGGAGCTAGACACTAAAACTAGGTACAACCTTTTATACTTTCATATCTTTTTAAAAAATACGTTCCTCTTGAAAAAAATCAAGAGGAACATTTTATTACTCGCTGTATTCAGCTAGTTCATCCCATTCTGGTTTAAGCTCTATTCCCATGTCAGCTGCAGCATTTTTATTAATTAAAAGTTTTAAGTTTCCAGGATATTGTACCGGTAAATCAGCTATAGCTTTTTCCTTTGTTAACACCTGTGCCGCCATTACCCCAGCTTCATAGCCAATATCAAAATAATCAAAGCCATATGCAGCAAAGCCTCCACGTTCCACTGAGTCAAGCTCACCTACGAACAAAGGAATATCTGCATCATTGGCAACTTGGATCACTGATTCTAAGGCTGAAACTACTGTATTATCAGTAATAATGTAGAACACATCTACACTTCCTACTAACGATTCAGCCGCTTGTTTTACCTCGGCTGAAGTGGATACTGATACTAATTTTGTTTTTAAGTCTGTACCTTCCATCGCTTTTTCGACCAGTTCAATTTGTGCAGTTGAGTTTTGTTCTCCGGAATTATAGATCATCCCAACACTTGATGCACCACCAAAATAGTCGGCAATAAATTTAATCGTATTTGGAATCGCATCAGGATGAGTATCTGTTGTACCTGTAATATTTTGTCCCGGCTTATCCATCGCCTCAACAAGTCCAGCACCGATTGGATCTGTAACTGAAGTGAACAAAATAGGAATCTCACTGGTAACATTTAAAGCACTAAGTGCACTAGGGGTTGAGTTTGCAAAAATTAAATCTACCTTGTCCCCTACAAAATTGGTTGCAATGGTTTGGTTATTATTTTGATCGCCTTGTGCGATTTGTACATCATAATCAACTGAAAGCCCTTTGTCTGAAAGAGCCTTTTGAAATCCTTCCAAAGCTTTATCCAACGAAGGATGCTCGACAATTTGAGTTACACCTACCTTATAGGTACTTTCCTCTGTTTTTTCTCCACCATTTGAAGTGCTAGTTCCTCCACACCCACCTAAAATGAATAAGGAACTTGCAATAGAACCACCAACTAATAATGACTTCCAACCTTTTTTCATCTAAACATCCCCCTTTTATAAAACCTAGCTTTTATGCTTTTTGGCTTTTATGCTTTTATGCGTTAAATTAAATTATACATAAATAATAATAAACTACAAGATTTTTTTAAAAAATTAGGGCCTGACCCCCACCGCTTTAAAGGTGTGGAGGTCAGGCCCTTTTATTACTTTCCTTTAAAAACTGGCTTTCTTTTCTCATTGAAGGCATTTAAGGCTTCCACACGATCTTCAGTCGGAATTGTTACTTCATACGCTTTTCGTTCGATTTTAAGACCTGTTTGAATGTCAGCATTCATGCCTTCTTTTATAGCAAACTTCGCCTGTTGGAGCGCAATTGGCCCATTCTTTAACATTTCATTAGCAAAAGCGTAGCTCATTTCAAGCAACATATCACGAGAGACTACTTTTGTTAGGATTCCATAAGAGTATGCCTCATCTGAAGTAAGTTTTCGCGCTGTTAAAATAAGTTCTAAGGCCTTTGTTTCGCCAATTAAACGAGGTAATCTTTGAGTTCCTCCAGCCCCTGGGATGATCGCCAAGCTTGTTTCTGTTAACCCCATTAATGTATCCTTGACAGCTATTCGAAAATCACAAGCTAAAGCAAGTTCCATTCCACCACCAAAAGCATATCCATTAATGGCAGCAATCGTTGGCTGCGGTAAATTTTCTATACTTGAAAATACTTCACCAATCTTATAAACATTCCGCTTGACCTCTGCAGGAGTAAGTGTTTTCCTTTCTTTCAGGTCAGCACCTACGCTAAATGATTTTTCACCTGATCCTGTAATAACTACAACACGAACATCTTGGTTCGTCCGAATTTCTTCAACTACATCTGATAGCTTCTTTAATGATTCAAAATTAAAGCAGTTCATCGCATCAGGTCTATTTATCGTGATTGTTGCAATATAATTTTCTACATGATAAAGAACTGATTCCATTTGTTTTTCCCCTCCAAAACTCATGTCATCGCTTACATTTTATTTCTCTATAAATTAGGAAAAATCCTTTATTTAAATATTCATAGTATCATTCGTAAAAAATAGCCAGCCTACTAAATGCAGCTGACTACTACTTCCTAATCTATTTCTGGAGAACTTTATCCTTTAATGCGCGTCTTAGAATTTTACCTGTTGTATTTTTAGGTAGTTCCTCTAAAAATACAATGGAGTTAGGCACTTTATATTTAGCTAGGTGCCCCTGGCAATATTCTATTAAACTTTCTTCAGTTAGTGATTGATCTTTAACAACTACATAGCAATTTACTGCCTCGCCAAAGTTAGGATCTGGAACACCTAAAACAGCAACTTCAACAACCCCTGGGTGGTCATATAAAACTTCTTCTACTTCGCGTGGATATACATTGTAACCGCCTACAATAATGAGATCTTTCTTACGATCAACGATAAAGAAATAGCCATCTTCATCCATTTTTGCTAGATCACCAGTATACAACCAGCCATTTCGAATGGAGTGAGCTGTTTCTTCTGGCATTTTATAATAACCTTGCATTACGTTCGGTCCACGAACGACTAGTTCGCCAACCTCACCTGGGGCTACTTCTTCACCTAATTCATTTACAATTTTGTTTTCAACATTAATGATACTCATACCAATCGAGCCAGCTTTTCGAGGACGATCTAGTGGGTTAAAGCATGTAACTGGTGATGCCTCAGATAGACCATATCCTTCTGAAACAAGAACCTGGAACTTGTTCTCAAAGCTTTTAAGGAGGGCAACTGGCATGGATGCACCACCTGAAATACAAAGACGCAGACTTTTTAAATCTTCTACTTTACCTTCTGGGTATTGTACTAAGAAATTGTACATTGTTGGAACGCCAGCAAATACAGTTGCGTTGTGCTCTTTAGCAACTCTAAATATTTCCGCCGGACTAAACCTTGGTACAATTATTAATGTTCCACCGTTCATTAGTGGCGCATTTAAAGCAACTGTTAGACAGAATACATGGAACATCGGAAGTGTTGCAATTACACTGTCTGAATCTGATATCTTCAAATAGTTTGCAACATCACTTGCATTGCTAAATAAGTTTTTATGAGTCAGCAGTGCACCTTTTGGTTTACCTGTTGTTCCAGAAGTATATAGTATAACAGCTATGTCATCATCATTTAAAACTGGACCTTCGAATAACAAATCACCCAAACTTAATAAGTTTGTAAACGATTTCAATTTAGGGGAAATAGATAGAGTGCTTACATCAAGATCGCTTTCTGCCCCCTTTGGTGTTTCACATACAATAATATGTTCTACCACTGGGAGAGCTCCATTCATTTTTTCAAATAAAGGGACAAGTAAATCAAGGGCAATAATCGTTTTTACATCGCCGTTGTTGAGAATGTATCCGATTTCATCCGGCGTATAAATTGGGTTAATTGGAATAACTGTTGCACCAGCTCGTAAAGCTCCATATAAACTTATAATAAAATGCGGTGAGTTACCTAATAATAGAGCAACATGGTCGCCTTTAGAGATTCCCAGCTTCGTAAGACCACTTGCAAATTTTGTTACTGCTGCATCAAGCTCTGCATATGTACTTGTAGAATCATTAAAAATGAATGCTGGTTTACTGTGATACTTCTTTGCTGTTACCCCAAGTTGTGAAGTTAAATTCATATAAACGCCTCCCCTTAATTTTTGTGAATGAATAATCATTCATCTTTCTATAATATTCTAAATATATTATATTGAAAGAAAACTAAACTAGCAAGAATTACATTGTGAACTTTTAAAATAACCCTGCTGTCATTAAAAAATATGGTGTCGATTTTAAAAAAACTCTCCGATTTTGTAAAGGAAAGTTTTTCAAAAATAATAACTGTCAATTCCAGACATATCCAGATTTAGCTAATGTTATTAAGCCAGAGTAGTAGGTAGCGGCTTGTTCTATTAATAGTTGATGATTTCCAAAGTGTGGTAAATGGGTTAACAGTAAGTTTTTTACATTCGCCTTCCCGGCAACATTGCCAGCATCAGAGCTTGTCATATGTCCATAAGCAGCCCCATTTTGTCCCTCATAGAGATTACACTCGCATATTAACAAATCTGCCTCGACAGAAAAGCTAGTAAGTTCTTCAAAATAGCTGGTATCCGCTGTAAATACAACTGTTTTATTTCCATTTGAAATTCGCATGGCATAACACGGTACGGGATGCTTAGTCATTAAAAACGAAATGGAAAATGGACCAATCTGGATACCTTCTGGTTGATAGTCAATACCTACGGTGCAACCTTTATACTGTAGTTTAGTGAAACCATCTCGATCTAATGTATGTCCATATATAGGCAATTCACTGACCCCAGCCACTAAAGACTTCGAAATTAAACGAGCATACTGCAGAGGACCTATATCAGCAATATGGTCATGATGGTAGTGAGAAATAATAACCGCATCAAGCTCTTCTACCTTTATGTAATTTTGAAGCTGCGCTACAACACCACTACCACAATCGAGCAGTAAATTAAAACCATTGTCCTGAATTAAATATCCAGAAGTAGCCTCATTCACCCCTGGAAATCCTCCCCAAAAGCCTACAACAGTAACTTTCAACTTTATTCACTCCTTAAAAATAAGTCACATTTCACTATATACCATTATAAAGGCATTTTCATCTTTTTAAAAATTGTTACAAAACAGTTATTGACCGTTATTAGCTGTTATAGTACAATTAAACTAATAAAACACAATGGAGGGGATCAATAATGATAATTAAAAGTACAGAGTTTTTCAAAAATCTTCCTGCTAAAAAGTGTATCGAATGTGAAAACGAAATTAATGAGCAACATGAGTGCTATGGAAATAAATGTGACAATTGTATTCAACTAGGTAACCACTAAATATAAATAAACTTACTCAGTGGGGGTTTAACTGCCCCTTATTGCAGATATATTTAAAGCAGCCTAATTAATTGGCTGCTTTTATGTTTTCACAATATGTGGTATTTGACTTAATGTGGATTTTCTAACTACTAGTTCTAACGAAAATTCATGCGATTCGCGAACACGATAGTTCTTACTATTTATTTTATCTAGCAATATAGTTACTGCTTTTTCACCGATTTTATCGATGGGTTGGTATACAGTTGATATTGTTGGCTGTACTAATTCTGTTATCATTTGATTATCAAAACCGATTACCGCTAACTGTTTTGGTAGTTCCCATCCGTAGGATGTTGCTTCCGAAATGATTCCGGCAGCTACTTCATCTCCACCGGTAAGAAAAGCGCAGGGCGCCCGCCTATCGGCGCGTCGATTAAAACCCGCCACGTCCTGTGGCGAACATCGACATCAGCACATCCTGTGCAGTCAAGCATAAGACGAGCCTTCTGGAAGGTTGTTCTTTGACCTTCCAGACGGATTGGCTTATACCATAGAGCCGGGTGGCACCCGGAGCTAGACACTAAAACTAGGTACAAACTTTTATACTCCCTCATTAAAGTAAGGTTTTTCTCTTGTTTTCTCTGTTTTTCTCAGTATTTCAAATTTCAATAAGACTGCACTTTAATGGACTAACAGAACTTTATTTGTATTTTAGAGGAGGAGGACATAGTTAAATAAACCCTCTTCTTCTATTTTTTTACAAAAAAGGATAATATCTAGAAATATGGTCGCTATTGGATCCCACAATGTTCATGGCGGCACACCCTCCCATTTCTCACGGCGTCATATGAAAAATATGCGCATACATTCCTTCGTTCTGCCTATCCATGAAGTGGGGTCGGCGATGCTTTCTTGCGGGGTCATTGCCCAATAGTATAAATGCTTGCCGACTGCTCCTAGCTTCTGTTGTAAGTCTTCTTCAAATTGAAACAACTTTAAAATACTTCGACTACTAAGTGAATAAAAAATGAGAATTAAATATTGTCATCGATACTACTGTTTATGTTATATAAATCTTCGACTATTTTCTGCACCTAACTTCTTTTTGATCACTTTACCCTATCCTTTTAAGCAGCTTCTTGCATACTAAAATGAGGAATATCTTGTAACATTTTAGCTGGTTCAAACTCAATTTGTTTCTTTCCAATCGTAAATAAAATACGAATTAATTTACAACATATAGCGATGATAGACTGCTTCTTTTTTAATGGATTTTCATTTCGTGTAATAAAGTACTGATGTAGTGCCTTAAATGCAGGATTTTGAGCTACAAGAGGCAACACGACTTTAAACAATAGTGCCCTTAATTTAGGACGCCCTCGTTTAGTAATAATTGTTTGCCCTTTCCACTTTCCTGATGTAGCTAGTTTTAAGTTTAATCCTGCTAACTTAACAATTTGGTCGGGATGTGAGTACTTTTGTAAATCACCGACTTCTGCAAAAAAGGAGGCTACTGTAACTTGTCCAATACCTTTAATATCTCCCATCTCTCTCGCCCCTGGAACATCTTGTATGATGTTCTCTACTTCACTCCAGACGCTCTCTAATTGTTCTGAAAGAAGATCGTATTGGTCTAGTAAGCTTTTTAATTTTAACCTAGCTAGACTTCGCCCCTCTTTAATGCCTACTGAACGAAGGGCAACGTTTTTCAACTGAACAACCTTCTTTATTCCCACACCTTTTTTAACTTCTTTACGAATTTCAGCTAGAATTTCCAAGTCTTCACGCTCTAATAACTCATCAGGAAAAAGTCCCATTCTTAGAACTTGTAGAGAAGCTTTTCCATCCCACTTCCCAAAGACCGTTAAATATTCAGGAAAGAAACGGTCGAGCCATTGGTGAACTATATTTTTCACAGCTGTTAGGTCCTGTACCAATTGGTTATATAGGTTCATACCTTCACGTAAATCCGAGTATATACCTTCCGGTAAATTGGGCTCCGAATATCTTCCGCCCTCAATAAGTCTAGAGATAACTCTAGCATCCTTGAAATCATTCTTAGTAGGAGAATTGTCATCTAACTCCTTTGTTTGCTTAACATGAGCTGGATTAACTACAACCACCTTTTTTCCTTTTTCTTTTAGCCAATAAGCCAACGGAAGCCAATAATGTCCAGTAGGTTCCATCCCAATGATGACATCTTCCTTAGACTGTTTAGCTTTGATTTGATTTAACCAGTTTATGAAACCTTCAAAACCCTCATATGTGTTTAAAAATGTATGAGCTTTTCCAAATTGTATACCTCTATAATCTTGTGCTCTTGCGACATGCTTATGTTTAGCAATGTCAACCCCTATAATTAAGGTTTTTTCTGTAAGTTGCAGAATCTTGTCATTTTGTTTATACTTCATTTTATGTCCTCCTTTGGTTATTAAATGTCCTTTGCGCTGATCAGCTTGGACACTTTGTATCATACCAAGGAGGCTTATTTTATTCAAATCTCATTTTGCTTTAATACAGGAATGCTTTCTTATCTTT
>NZ_JARFVC010000010.1 GCF_029193815.1 Cytobacillus sp. S13-E01 | reverse complement strand
TTTTATACTCCCTCATTAAAGTAAGGTTTTTCTCTTGTTTTCTCTGTTTTTCTCAGTATTTCAAATTTCAATAAGACTGCACTTTAATGGACTAACAGAACTTTATTTGTATTTTAGAGGAGGAGGACATAGTTAAATAAACCCTCTTCTTCTATTTTTTTACAAAAAAGGATAATATCTAGAAATATGGTCGCTATTGGATCCCACAATGTTCATGGCGGCACACCCTCCCATTTCTCACGGCGTCATATGAAAAATATGCGCATACATTCCTTCGTTCTGCCTATCCATGAAGTGGGGTCGGCGATGCTTTCTTGCGGGGTCATTGCCCAATAGTATAAATGCTTGCCGACTGCTCCTAGCTTCTGTTGTAAGTCTTCTTCAAATTGAAACAACTTTAAAATACTTCGACTACTAAGTGAATAAAAAATGAGAATTAAATATTGTCATCGATACTACTGTTTATGTTATATAAATCTTCGACTATTTTCTGCACCTAACTTCTTTTTGATCACTTTACCCTATCCTTTTAAGCAGCTTCTTGCATACTAAAATGAGGAATATCTTGTAACATTTTAGCTGGTTCAAACTCAATTTGTTTCTTTCCAATCGTAAATAAAATACGAATTAATTTACAACATATAGCGATGATAGACTGCTTCTTTTTTAATGGATTTTCATTTCGTGTAATAAAGTACTGATGTAGTGCCTTAAATGCAGGATTTTGAGCTACAAGAGGCAACACGACTTTAAACAATAGTGCCCTTAATTTAGGACGCCCTCGTTTAGTAATAATTGTTTGCCCTTTCCACTTTCCTGATGTAGCTAGTTTTAAGTTTAATCCTGCTAACTTAACAATTTGGTCGGGATGTGAGTACTTTTGTAAATCACCGACTTCTGCAAAAAAGGAGGCTACTGTAACTTGTCCAATACCTTTAATATCTCCCATCTCTCTCGCCCCTGGAACATCTTGTATGATGTTCTCTACTTCACTCCAGACGCTCTCTAATTGTTCTGAAAGAAGATCGTATTGGTCTAGTAAGCTTTTTAATTTTAACCTAGCTAGACTTCGCCCCTCTTTAATGCCTACTGAACGAAGGGCAACGTTTTTCAACTGAACAACCTTCTTTATTCCCACACCTTTTTTAACTTCTTTACGAATTTCAGCTAGAATTTCCAAGTCTTCACGCTCTAATAACTCATCAGGAAAAAGTCCCATTCTTAGAACTTGTAGAGAAGCTTTTCCATCCCACTTCCCAAAGACCGTTAAATATTCAGGAAAGAAACGGTCGAGCCATTGGTGAACTATATTTTTCACAGCTGTTAGGTCCTGTACCAATTGGTTATATAGGTTCATACCTTCACGTAAATCCGAGTATATACCTTCCGGTAAATTGGGCTCCGAATATCTTCCGCCCTCAATAAGTCTAGAGATAACTCTAGCATCCTTGAAATCATTCTTAGTAGGAGAATTGTCATCTAACTCCTTTGTTTGCTTAACATGAGCTGGATTAACTACAACCACCTTTTTTCCTTTTTCTTTTAGCCAATAAGCCAACGGAAGCCAATAATGTCCAGTAGGTTCCATCCCAATGATGACATCTTCCTTAGACTGTTTAGCTTTGATTTGATTTAACCAGTTTATGAAACCTTCAAAACCCTCATATGTGTTTAAAAATGTATGAGCTTTTCCAAATTGTATACCTCTATAATCTTGTGCTCTTGCGACATGCTTATGTTTAGCAATGTCAACCCCTATAATTAAGGTTTTTTCTGTAAGTTGCAGAATCTTGTCATTTTGTTTATACTTCATTTTATGTCCTCCTTTGGTTATTAAATGTCCTTTGCGCTGATCAGCTTGGACACTTTGTATCATACCAAGGAGGCTTATTTTATTCAAATCTCATTTTGCTTTAATACAGGAATGCTTTCTTATCTTTTTAAAAAAGAGGTTAACATTTAGTTAACCTCTTTAAAAGTCTATATAAACATCAATACAGTGGGGGTCTTACTGCCCGTTAATGCGGGATAAAAATGCTAAAACATTTTTGACTGCTTCCTCACCTTGATCAATACAATCTGGAATCCCTAATCCAGAGTAAGAGCTTCCTGCTAAAAAAACACCGGGTAGCTCTTCCTTCATGTTTTGTTTAATCGCTTCTATTCTATGTTTATGTCCAACCGTATATTGTGGCATTGAATCCTTCCATCTAGTAATGATAGAAAAGTCGGGTTTTGAAGAGATATTCATTGTTTTGCCTAGATCCTTAAGAACCACTTTGATTATTTCATCATCTGATTGTTCAACAATTGCTTCGTCCCCAGCTTTACCAACATAACACCGCAATAATACTTTTCCTTTAGGTGCTGAATGTGACCATTTTTTATGTGTCCAAGTACAAGCTGTAATAACATAGTCATTATTCCTTGAAACGACAAATCCAGTCCCATCAATATCTTTTTTTATAGCTGATTTTGGAAATGCCATGGCTACTGTTGCTACAGACGTAGATGGCATTGCTTTTAAAGAATCAAAAAAGCTGTAGTGTTCTAGCATAGATTGAGTAACATGATGCGGGGTGGCAAGAATAATACTATCAGCATGGATAATTTCACCATTATTAATCATTACCTTAAAACCTTGATCTCTTTTTTCGATTCTACCAACCCGAACACCTTTATAAACTGAACCTTCTACTAGTTTAGCTTCTACTCTTTCAACCAAGGATTGGAGTCCCGTTGTAACTGTTAAAAACATCCCTTTAGGTTTTGCAATACTTTCACTTTTTTTCGGTATAGAAGATGCAGCACGCTTCATACCTCGAATTAAACTTCCATGTTTTTGTTCTACCTGAAAAAATTGTGGAAAGGTTGCCATTAAGCTAAGGTGATCGATATCACCTGCATAAATTCCTGACAGTAATGGCTCTATAAGATTTTCAACGACCTCGTTACCAAGTCTTCTCCTAAAAAATTGGCCTAGTGAGAGATCACCAGCTGCTTTAGTAGGTGGTAACACAAAGTCTGCAGCAGCGCGCATCTTACCCATTGGAGAAAACAGTCCCGTAGAAATAAATGGTGCAATTTGAGTCGGTATTCCCATAATCGAGCCACCCGGCATGGGGTGGAGTCTCCCCTTAACGAGAACATAGGACTTGCCAGAAGAATTATAAACAAGCTTATCTTCTAGCCCTACTTCATGGATCAGTCTTGAAGCACTTTGTTTTCTAGCTAAAAAGGAATCCGGTCCTTTTTCAATGACAAAACCATCGTTTGTAGCGGTCTGAATTTTCCCACCTAGCCGATGACTTGCTTCTATTAATTTAACATCAAGTGAAAGTCCTTTATCCTTTGACTCCTTTTGTAAATAATAGGTTGCTGCTAATCCCGTAATGCCACCACCAATGACGACAACTCGACCTCGACCATTTACATCACTCACTTGTTCATCGCCTTCTTTTCAAGTTATAGATTATCCTTGTATAAAATCCCCCACTAATGTCAATTTAGTGGGGGAACTTTAAGTCAAAGCGATATTTAAGTCGCTTTCCAACAAATGAAATCAATCTTACTGCCCTATTTTTTTCAATACAACCGTAGCCAAGCAGTCGATAAACTCAAGTCTTGCATTAGGCATCCCTGGACGATAATAGTCTGCACCGATTTCGTCTGTAACAATTTTACATTCAGTGTCATTATCATATAATACTTCCAGATGGTCAGAAACAAAGCCTACTGGAATATATACAAATGACGTATATCCTTTTTTCTTATTTAAATCTCTTGTTAAGTCTTGAACATCTGGACCAATCCAAGGCTCAGGAGTGTTTCCTGCACTTTGCCAGCCAATTTCGTAATTCTTTATTCCTGCTTTTTTAGCAATTAAATCGGCTGTTTCCTGTAATTGCTGTGGGTATGGGTCACCAGCTACAATAATTTTCTCAGGTAAGCTATGTGCTGAAACAATTAGAACAGCCTTTTCTCGTTGTTCTTCAGTCATTAGTGAATAAGTATTCTTGACTTGATTTACCCAATAATCGATAAATTTAGGCTCTTGATACCAACTCTCTACGGAATGAATAGTTGGACCACCAAGTTTCTCCGCTTCTTCCTTAGCTCGTCCATTATAAGACTTTACACTAAACGTTGAGAAATGAGGAGCTAAAACAATACTTACTGCTTCTTCAATTCCATCTCTGTGCATATCAGCAACTGCATCCTCAACAAAAGGCTCAATATGCTTTAAGCCTAAATACATTTTAAACTCAATTACATCTTGACTACTATTTAAATGGTGCTCAAGCTTTTCAGCCTGTTCCTTAGTAATTGTAGCTAACGGCGAAATACCTCCAATCGCTTCATAACGATCCTTTAAATCCTGCAGCATCTCAGGCGACGGTTTTCTACCATGTCTAATATGAGTGTAATAACGTTCAAGGTCTTCTTCTTTATATGGTGTACCGTATGCCATTACGAGTAAACCCATCTTTTTCTTTGCCATCTAACACTACACCTCATTACAATTTAATACATTATTTTTTAGCTGTATATTCATGAACAAAAGAAGTTAAACGTTTTAATGTTTCAGGATTAACTTCTGGGAATACACCATGGCCTAAATTAAAGATATAACCTGGTTGTTTTATTCCTTCATCTAAAATTGCTTTTGTACGCTCTTCAATCACTTCCCATGTTGCTAAAAGAATGGCGGGGTCAAGGTTACCCTGAACTGTTTTGACGATACCTTTGTCTCTCGCTTCATTAACTGGTAAGCGCCAATCAAGGCCAACAACATCTAGTGGAAGGTCATGCCACTCTAATGCTAAATGACTTGCACCAACCCCAAACATGATTAAAGGTACGCCTTCCTCACGTAATTCTAAGAAAATTCGATTCATAATAGGTTTAATAAAATAACGATAATCCTCAACGTTAAGGGCACCAACCCATGAATCAAAAATTTGCACTGCTTTAACACCTGCTTTTATTTGTGCTTTCACATATGTAATCGTCATTTCTCCGAGCTTATTCATTAACGTAAACCAAGCTTTAGGTTCAGCATACATAAATGCCTTAGTTTTGTTATAGTTTCTCGACGGTCCACCTTCGATCATATATGATGCTAAAGTAAATGGCGCACCTGCGAAACCGATCAAAGGTACATTTAGTTGCTCTGTAGTTAGTAATTTTATTGTATCTAACACATATGCAACATCATCTTCAGGGTTAATTTCACCCAACTTTTCTACATCTTGGAGTGATTTAATAGGGTTGCTAATCACTGGTCCTATTCCAGACTTTATCTCAACATCTACCCCTAATGATGGTAGTGGAGTCATGATGTCTTTATATAAAATCGCTGCATCTACATTATACTGTTCGACAGGAAGTCTTGTTACATACGCACAAAGCTCTGGCTGATGTGTAATTTCAAATAAGGAGTATTTTTCTTTGATAGCACGATATTCAGGTTGAGAACGACCTGCCTGACGCATGTACCACACAGGTACATGGTTTGTAGCCTCTCCTCTACAGGCTTGTAAAAAAGTATCGTTAAACTGATTGCTCATAAATATCCACCTTTCCCTTATCCACAACAACTAATTATAGTATTCCGTTAATAAAGAAAAACTCGGCTGCACCATATTTCAGTGGTGGCCTAGTTATCTCTTTCATAAAAATCAAATACGCCTGGGTAAAGAATCTCTTGCCCATTTTTGATGTTTTTTTCGCACCTTCAACTATACCGTTTTCTCCTATAGTTGTATAGATAACACGCTCAAATGTCAAAAAATCGCCTCTTTTAATTTAACGCCCCCTTAAAAAAAATTCGGGGCGAGCAATATTTGATTCTATTCCTTCTTGGTCTGTTTGGGTATTATACGGAACCACACATATTGTAGGTAGAGAAAATATATTTACATTTTGAATTTCAAATTCTCCTTGACCTTTGACAGAGCCAATATAATTTAGACCATTAATCTCTTTTTCATAAATGCGGTATTCTACACGACTATCAATAGCAGGGGTCCAGTTTAACTGAATGGTGAATAACCCGAACGGTTTGAAGGTTAAGCTTGCTTGTAAATCAGTAACATCTTTAAGCCTAATTGGCGACTCCAATTCTTCGACATCGGCAGGAGTAGTAAAGGCGGTTGCTGTAGTCAATTCAGACTTTGTTAAGATATCTTTAAAAAGCTTTGTTGAATAGCCACTACCTTGATTTAAATAATGTTCTTCATCTGTGTGGTCATACCCCATCCAAACTGCACCCACAACACTTGGTGTGTAACCGACAAACCAGGCATCTTTTATTGCCCCTTCCTTATGAGGATAGTTAGTGGTACCTGTTTTACCAGCTAAAGCACCACCAAACTCTCCCGATCTCCCAGTTCCACTATTCACTACTGCTTCAAGCATTCTAGTCATATACCACGCAGTTTGCTTAGTAAATACTTCCTTCTCCTTTAGGCTAGGGGTTCCAACTACTTTTCCATTACGATCCACTATTTTACTAATAAAGTGTGGCTCTATCGTTTTCCCAGCAGCGGCAAATGCCCTGTACGCCCTTGCCATGTCTAGTGGCGATATACCTTGTTGTAAACCACCTAATGCAATAGATAAACCGTTATCAGGAATGGTAATACCAGATTTCCCTAAGTATTTCTTGCCTTTATCAATTCCTAATTCATTTAGCGTCCAAACAGCGGCAGCGTTTGCTGATTCAATTACAGCATCATACATTGAGATTTTGTCTTTGTAGATGTTATTATAGTTCCGGGGTTCATATTTTCCATATGATAACTTTTTATCTACAAGTAACGAATAGGGTCCAAATTCTTGTTCATCTAACGCAGGTCCATATACAGCTAGTGGTTTTAGTGTAGAGCCAGGCTGACGTCTAACAATTGATCTGTTTAAGCCTTTTTGAACATAATTACGCCCACCAATGATTGAGATGACACCGCCTGTTTTATTGTCTAGTAATACAAAAGCACCCTCTGCAAACTCATCTGTTCCCGGGAAGTAACTAGACTCTTGAAATAAATCATACGCAGTTTGCTGAACCTTTTTAATTAAAGGGACTGATATTGTATATCCACCCCTTAACAATTCCTCATTTGATAAAGAATAAACATCCTTTGCTTCAGCAAACACCATATCAACATAGGTTAATATAGAGGGGTCCTGTGTAAATTGTTGTACATCTAAAGAAATGGTTTTACCTTGAAAACGTACAGTTTCTTCAGCACTTAAGTACCCTTGTGACTGCATTAAGCTCAGTATCAAATCTCTTCTTTCCTTGCTTTTATCTACGTTTGTAATTGGAGAATACGTTGAAGGGGCTTTCGGTAGTGCTGCAAGCATTGCTCCTTCTTCCACGGTCAATTCAAATATCTCCTTGTTAAAGTACATCTTTGACGCTGTCTGAATACCATAGGCACCATGTCCAAGATAAATCCGATTCAAATACATTTCTAATAATTTTTTCTTACTATAGTTCTTTTCAAGATTAATTGCGATAATAACTTCCTTTGTTTTACGGAGCCACGTTTTATCATTTGTTAAGAATACATTCTTAGCAAGTTGTTGGGTGATTGTACTGCCACCTTCTACCTTTCCACCAGCAATTATGTCTTTATAAAGGGCCCGGAAAATGGATCTGACATCAATTCCATGATGTTTATAAAATCTTGTATCCTCTACTGCTATAAATGCTTGTTGTACATGCTCAGGAATATTATCAATAGAAACTAACTCTCTATTTTCATAATATAACTTGGTCAGTAGATTCCCACTTTTATCAACTAAACTCGTTGCGGAATTCATTACTAATTTTTTATCGTCTACAACATAATCACCAGCATAAAGAATCAGCATATATCCAAAAATCGCAAAAACGAATGTAAAAAGCATTGCTAATAAAGAAAGAATGAACTTTTTTTTCATTACTACAAACACCTCCTGAAATAGGTTGGTTCGATTTGACATATAAGTTAGTATTAATGTTAAAGTTTCACAGTATGTATGATTTGTGTAATATAAGTAAAATTTGTAAAAAAAATTAACTGTATGAATAGAAATAGTTAAAAGAGGTGTTTTATGATGAATGTTTATTTTACATTTGGAACTAGTGAGTACCTTGAATCCATTAAAAAAGCACATTCAAAGGAGGAGTTAGTATTATTTCAAACTGAGGATAATGCTCTACTTGTCCATGAAACTAAAGGAAACTCTATTTTTAATGAACCGAAGAAATATCAGGTCATCTATTCATCTGGACAATTTGAACTTGGAGGCTTCGCTGTTTTAAACAATATTCCCGTTAATGATGAAGGTCGACCTGTTTTTGAATATCGCTTTAAAAATAGTCCAGGATTAGTTGAACATGAACCAGGTTTTGTAGCTAAAAGAGTTTTGCGCCCGTTAAGTAGTGATACCTACGTTATCATGACATTATGGGAAAAAGAACAACACTTTTTGAACTGGCAACAATCGAAATCCTATGTGCAAGCACATAATAAACCTGGTACCTACGAAGGTATGGATCAACAAAAAACGATTTTTCCCCGTCCTTCCTATGTTACTAAATATTTCATACCAAAATTAAAGGAATAACTTTTAGGTAACATGAACCGTCAAAATATGGTGGTTTTTCGTTTTTCTTTCTATTCCCTCGTAAAATATACATTCAAACGGCAAATCTAATATTCTGACAATTTATTGTATATTTCCGTGGAAATAACTAAAAATTTGTCATTTTTTAAACTATTGGTACCACAGGTCGACAAATTACCCGCTCTTAAACTACTATATTTTTCACTACCTTACATGTTTTTCATTTCTTCATATTTTGTATTACATCTTCTGGGTATACGCCTTTCCCAAGTGATGAATTTTATATAGGAGGTTGAACTATATGATAATAGACCTGACTGCACTTCATTGGATATATGTAACTTTTATCTTTTTAATCATTGGATTTAGCAATCGAGGCTGGTGCTGCAACACTAATAAATTAACAACGCTTCCCGTGGTAGGAAGCGTTGTTTTATTAGTTTCTCTAGTCTAGAACTCCAATTAGTTCAACCATCTGTTCTTTTTCCAACGGGCCAATTATTTTTTTACGAACAATTCCATGTTTGTCTATCACATAAGTTGTCGGAATTGTGAGTATTTGGTATGTATCCGCTACATCTCCTTTGTTATCAAGTAAGACCGGGAATGTTAAACCGTACTCTTTTGCGAATACTCCTACGTCATCAGCTTTTTTTTCCGAAGTTGTTATATTTACAGCTACAATTTCTATATTATTATCTTGTTGTTCCTCATAAAATTCTTGCAGATCTGGCATTTCAGCTTTACATGGTGGACACCAAGTTGTCCAGAAATTCAAAAAAACAATCTTACCTAACATATTGGATAATTTCACTTTTTCTCCATCTAATGTTTGTAATGTAAAGTCAGGCGCCCTATTTCCTTCTTGAAGTCCTATTTTTCTGGTAGCAACTGACAAAGTACCTTCTGAATAAACTTCTTTTGCTATGCCATAGGAAGGATTATATTCATAAAATACTCCTGCTATCAATAATAGTGATGCGACTAATAATATATTCTTTTTCACACAAGCCCGCTCCTTAGATTTAATAGCATTCCATCTAAATATAATTAGGATTTTGTTATTTTTCTATGCTCATTATTTATAATCTCTACCTAACAGTGGCACTATACTAATTATCTAGCTATTAAAATTAGGAGGTATGTACTTTGGCAATACATGATGAATTTAAAGAAGCTATCTCTTCTTTGGATATCGCAGAAAGAGAACTTTATGATGCGCAGTCTAAAAATAATCCTGAGGAATTCAACCAGGCTCGGTACAAGTTAAATTTAGCACAATCGCTATTGAATAACCTTGATATAGATGAGCTTACAGATGACCAGCAAATAGCACGAGTAAGGCGGGCAAAAGAACATTTAAAGCATTTACTAGAAGCACAAATTTCAATTCAATAATAATTTTTCTATTATAAAAAGCCCTAACAATAGTCAGAGCTTAACCAAACAATAACTTTAATCCTTGATAACCAAAATAAATTCCGAATCCAATTAACGAAAACCCAGAAATGATAGAAATAATTGCTAAAACACCTGTGGATAGAAACTTTCTAAAACTACTGGATAATGCAGCCATCGATACATCCCAAATAACTAGTCCAAATATGATCGCACTGCTATATAATGCAAGTTGCTCCAAACTTGTTGTTGAAGCCGTTTTGACCAAAACCGAGCCATAAATCCCAAGCCAAAATAGAATTGTTAATGGATTACTTATGGCCATCAGAAAACCGGCAATAAATGATTATTTATAAGACTCTTCATTCTCTCTGTTATTTGTTGAAGAAATTTGGCCTAAGCCTTTTAAGCTTTCAACTCCGGTATATATTAGTACAAATGCACCAAATAGCCAAAGAAAAGTATTGACAAAAGGAATCTCTAACACGTGAATTATCCCTAAATAAACAACCATCATATAAGCAATGTCTGCAACTACAGAGCCTAGTCCTATAAGCCAGGCATTTACAAAACCATACTTAATCCCTCTGTCTAACTGAGCAGCATTAATTGGACCAATTGGGGCTGCCAAGGATATTCCTAGAAAGAAATAACTGATAAGTACACTCATTTGCCCCCACCTTTGTCGATTTGTAATAGTACTTGTACAAGTGTATTCAGCTAGTCCATGACATAACACACTTAATTTACGTTCATAAGTACATAAATAAACTCTACTTCAGGAAAAATACTTATGTTAAGGGGGCTTGCTAATGAGTAATCCTAAAGGTAAAACTTCTGAAAAAAATCTTAAATGGTGGCAATTGTCCTTGTTTGGAGTTGGATGTACAATTGGAACCGGCTTCTTCTTAGGTTCAAGTATTGCGATTATAAAGAGTGGTCCTGCGGTCTTATTCCTTTTTATAATTGCAGCCATAGGTACGTACCTCGTTTTTGATGCTCTTGCACGAATGACAGCTGCCGAACCTTTGGAAGGAGCATTTCGTTCCTATGCAAAAAAAGCCTATGGATCGTGGGCCGGGTTTTGTTCTGGTTGGGTGTATTGGTCTTCTGAAATGCTGATTATGGGGAGTCAGCTAACAGCTCTATCCATTTTCACTCGATTTTGGTTTCCGAATATTCCTTTATGGATTTTTGCATGTGTATATGCTACTTTGGGTTTAATTGTCATATTATTTGGGGCTAAAGGTGTTAATCGTTTTGAGAATATATTTGCTCTAGTAAAAATTTCGGCAATTGTGATGTTTATTGTGATCGCAATAGCAGCTATTATGGGGCTTTTTGATGTTACAAAAAGCATCTATGTACCTAATACAATGGCTAAGATTTTTCCACACAGCAGTATTCAAGTTTGGTCGGCATTAATTTTGGCGTTTTATGCGTTTGGCGGGGTTGAGGTCACAGGCTTAATGGCTGCCCAGCTTAAAAATCCAAAGGAGGCACCAAAGGCTGGAAAAGTGATGGTGTTTTTAATAACAACTATCTATCTGATTTCAATTACTTTAGCGGTTATAATGGTAAAATGGAATAATTTTTCCGTCGAAGAAAGTCCATTTGTTACTGCACTTAAAAACTATCACCTCCCATATGTTGAACATATTTTTAATGCTGCTTTAATAATTGCTGGGTTCTCAACAATGGTAGCTGCATTATATGGAGTAACAACAGTTCTAGTTACACTTGCTAAAGACGGGGATGCACCACCCCTTTTTGCTAAAAAAGGAAAGTTAAAGGTCCCTTTACCAACCTTCATTCTTTCAATTATTGGGTTAATATCGTCAATTGTTCTTGCCCTTATAATGCCTGATACAATTTATGAGTATATAACAACCGCTGCAGGATTAATGCTTTTATATAATTGGTTTTTTATCCTTTTGTCTGCAAAACGTTTACTACCAGGCACACTGTTAAAAAACATTAAATATATCAGTGGAATGGTAATCATTCTATTAGCAATTAGTGGTACATTATTTAGTAGTTCCAGTAGACCTGGTTTTTTTATTAGTATTGGCTTTGTCGGCACTATTGTTTTAGTTCTCTTTATAAAAGGACGTTTTAACAAAAAGGATAAACCTACGTCTGACAATAGCTCGCTATTCAAAAAGATCTAAAAATGTCAAAGTATCCTTCCATCACAAAAGGCTGACTTTAAAAGATAGTCAGCCTAGCTTTTGTTTACATGTCCTAGTCCAATCAAGATGAATTCTATAAGGTTAAAAATACTCAACTCAGGTTTCTGCAGTTGATTATTCTAATTTAATAAAAACTCCAACATACTCACTTGTATCCATATACGACTGTTCTTAATAGATTATTGCAAGGGATAATCCTCAATTCCCTCAGGCTCTACATTATATTTAATGCGAACGTTCTCACCTAGTTCACCCCAGTTACAGCCACTATTAACGAAGAGTAATACCAGAATGGCAATAAATCTATTCATAAAAACCCATCTCCTTTAGTATAGTTTTTTCAATACAATGCACCTAGATTACATGGATAATCATGTATACACTTCACCAGGATTTTTAGGGATAAGAATTCATCAAAATACATACATATATATGAAATTTAGTATATGATTAGAAAAAAGGAGGGAGAAAAAATGACTAGATTGATACCAATAGGTTACCTGGGTTCAATAATCCTTTTTTTATCTAGTATCGTTTACTTTTTTGCTGCAAACTGGGGATACTTTTCAAGATATGAAAAATTATCTTTATCTGTTGGAGCAATGATCCTATTTTATTTAGTTTCTTTTACATCCACAAAGCTTCTTTCACATCAACCGTTTTTAGGAAAGTGGTTTCTCGTTGCGGCAGCTATTTGCTTTGGAGTTAGTGTTGGATTAGTTGGGCAAATTTACAATTCCCATGCAGATAGTTATATGCTGTTTGTAGTATGGCTTTTACCAACTGTACTATTAGCTTTTATTACCAGATATACACCTCTTTGGATACTAAGCTATATACTTTTCCATCTTGCTTATTGGTTTTATATGTATCCATCTTCGTATTTCATTGTCCGCTCTAATTTTGAAGAGTGGGTTATTTACCTTGCGATTGGTGTGATAAATTTATTTTTGTTTGGATTGACCTTCACATCTTCTTATAACATTAAAACAATCAGATATTTATCATATTCTGTTGTACATCTGTCTTTAATAGGAATTAGTTTCTTCGAGCTTTTTGATCCTTATAGTGGCTGGACAAATATTTTATATATCTTTTTTGCTTTTATTTCCTATAGGCTTCTCACTAAAAACAGCGGTGATAAGGGGCTAACAATTATATTATTTACAATGGGAAGCCTCTATGCTTTTGCGAAGATCATCGAATTACCTATATTATTTCTAGACAATTTAGGGTTCTTTGCCATTCAACTAAGCGGTTCGATTGCTTCTATAATTTTAATAATTTGCGGAGTCCTTTTGGCAAGAAAAATAACTAGGAATGCTGGAGATGGTGTTAACAATATTCCAAAAAGAATTTTAATCGTAATTGTTACCATTATTGGTTCAATCATGTTTGCTTCTAGCTTCGGATCATTAATTTTCCTAATTTTCGAATCTGAATATGCAATAGTTACTGTTAGCCTTATCTTCATACTAGTTGGTTTACTTTTTCATAAACTTGAAGCAACTGCAAGACATACATTAATTATCATGGCCTTTTTCTCAGGTATGCTCGCTGCCATTTTCCTAAGTAGCTTTATCACCATACTTTATCTTGTGATTTCCCTTGTTACTTTCCTACTAATAAAAGATGGTGTAGTAAGATTAATAAGTTACACTTCTTTTATGGGATGTACTCTTTCTTTACTTTTAAATGAATTAGAACTTAGTGCCCATCTAGAACTTATATTACTTACATTTGCAATTGGAAATGGAGTTCTCACTTACTTAGCTAAAAACAGAAAAGATGTTTCACGTATAGGACTATTCTATTCTTTACTTTTTCTGTATTCATTAACGTTTTTAAACGAGGGTCTTTTAATTGAAATTTTCTATAGTGTATTATTTTTTGGAGTAGGGACGATCGTACTCCTTGATTATGGAAGAAATGAAAAGTTATTTGAGTTTAGACTTACAGTGGTCTTTTGGCTAGCCTTTCTAATTACAACCTATTACGACTTTGTTTGGTCACTACTTCACAAATCTCTATCATTATTTATTATAGGTTTACTATTTTTACTACTAACTCGTTTCTTTGATAAAAAAGAATCTGGATCATCCTTACGCACTGTATTTTCAAAAAAGCAGTGGTATTTAATTACTTCTGTCGTTCTTTTACAATTAAGTATTTTAGGCTACCAAGTTTTCTCAAATGAACAATTATTAAGTGAAGGTAAAGTGATAACACTTGAATTAGCCCCGGTCGATCCACGCTCACTTATTCAAGGTGACTACGTTCGTTTACAGTATGAAATTGGTGAACTTGAACTACCTGTGGAAAGGAATCAAGGTCGTGCTTATTTATTATTAAAAGAAAATAAGGATGGTATCTATCAAACGATTAAGGTCTTTAACAGGCAAATAGATCCTACTAAAATGAAGTTAGCTGAAGATGAAGTGATTATGACAGGAAAATACAATGGATATGATCAGATTATATTTGGCATTGAGAGCTATTTTGTACCTGAGGGCACTGGCTTAGATGTCGAAAGAAACGCTAAGCTTGCAAAGGTTGCCGTTTCTAAAAAAGGAGATTCAATTTTATTATCGGTTGAGTAGAAAGAAGCAGGGCGATTAACTAAGTAGTTCGGTTATGAAGTAGAAAACTCAATTTAACAAGTTAAATAACCAGCCAATTAACAAAATTTTTTAGAAAACTTAAAACGCAGAGGTTTTAACATTAAACCGTTTCGTTTTGAGGTACATAACGGAAAATTGACACTAGAAATGGCATACGAATCGACGTACGCCATTTTCCTTTTATATAGGGATTTATAATACCTCTTATAGTAAAATAAAACCACTAATGACAAAATAAATTTAAAGGACAATACTTTTTGGACACTCAAAATTAAGTGTCAATTGGGATGTCAATTCTTACACATTTCCATATATACATCAGAAGTCATCTCCTAAATTTAGTAACCAGTGATAGTTAAAATAAGAGGAGATTTTCCGGTTAAACTGCGTAATAAGGCTTGGTTCGGGGTATATAAGCGGAGGTTTTCCGCTTAAGCAATGCAAAATGATCCATTTTGACGTTTTTTGTGTAAATAGTCGGAATCCTTCCGTCTATTTAAGCTATTTTAAGTGCTATTTCGTAATTAAGAGAAATTTCTCCGCTTATTTATTAAACCATGCTGATTCCCTCATCTCTTGGTCCTTGAGGGTTCGCTCTTTCTTTTTATTTATGGGTGTCAAAGAGGTGTCAAATCTGTTGTCAGATTGCACGCCTTTTTCATTGTTTAGGAATTTATTAAATTGTAAGGTTGTGTATAACTTCGTGTCTTGGTCTATCTACGTCTAGCTCCATGCGCCATCGGACCTGAAACCTTATAATATCAGTATAGATAAAAAGACGAATTCATATGCGAATTCGTCTTAAAAATGACCTGTTATTTTTGATTTTCTACCTCTGAACCGAACTACTTAGCGATTAACCCTGCTTTTTTCTTTCATTATTTTTTGTTAGGCCATACCTTTGTTCCACCCTTGTGTAAAAGGACCATAATGACTAAGCCTATAAAACCAATCGCAAATCCTCCTATTACATCAGATGGATAGTGGGCGTTTAGGATAATCCTACTAAATCCAATAAGGAAAATGAATAATGACATTATTATTCCGAAAATTAGTTTACTTTTGCTAGTCCGTAATTTTGTTAAAAGAAAATACGTCAGAAAGCCATAAAACATTAATCCAATCATCGCATGGCCGCTTGGAAAACTGTAACCTTCAGCATAAATTCCTGGGTCGATAAGTGGGCGCTCTCTAGCGAATACCTCTTTAAGCCATTTATTTAACTCATCACTAAGATAGGTTCCTAACGCAAGAACAATTATTGCAACATAGTCTCTGCTCTTCCACCATATTAAGATGATTGAAAGAATCAACAGGGCAATTATTCCTTCTGTTGTAACCATTTCAGTAAACAACGTAAAGACGAATTTACTAAAGGGATTCGTCATTCCTTCAGCAATACGAACTATCATAGTATCTCCAAGTAATGCCTTACCTGCACGCAATTGATTTAGATAAAGAATTAATAATAGCATCGAAGGCACACAAAGGCTAAAAAACAAATAGAATAGAAAATTACTACTTTCCGGATTATTATCTAATTGTGGTTTTAATTCCATTAATTATCACCTCTCCTCCATATATTAGCTCCCATACTTAATAATACTGAACTCGTCTAATAAATAATAACTTTTTTTATTTTAAAGCAAAAGTTTCATCATTTTTTTAGTAACAATGCTATAATTATAGCAATAGTTTGAAAATAATGTATAGGGGGCCAATAAAATGCTGATTGATTTATTTGAATCACTTGAAGAAAAATATACTGAGATGGTTGATATAAGACGTTATTTACATCAACACCCTGAATTATCCTTTAAAGAATATAAAACGGCTGAATACATAGCTAACTTTTATAAAGATCTAGGGATTGAAGTTCGTACGAATGTTGGAGGTAATGGTGTAGTTGCAAAAGTCATTGGTGGGAAACCAGGTCAAACAGTTGCAATACGTGCCGACTTTGATGCCTTACCAATTCATGATGAAAAAGATGTGCCTTATAAATCAACAGTACCTGGTGTAATGCATGCTTGTGGACATGATGGTCATACATCTACGCTATTGGTTTTAGCAAAGGTATTAAATGAGATGAAAGAATCGTTGCCTGGGACAGTTGTATTGATTCACCAGCATGCTGAAGAATATGCACCAGGTGGAGCAATTGCAATGATTGAAGACGGTTGCCTAGATGGAGTCGATGCCATTTTTGGAACACATTTATGGGCAGGTGATCCAACTGGAACAATTCTTTACCGTGAAGGCCCAATCATGGCTGCAGCAGATAGATTTGAGGTTACTATTCAAGGCTCTGGTGGGCATGGGGCAGCACCTCATAAAACAAAAGATGCCATTGTTACTGCATCACAGCTTGTTGTGAATTTACAACAAATTGTTAGTAGAAAGGTTGACCCAGTTCAGTCTGCTGTTGTTTCTGTTGGTTCATTCGTCGCACAGAATGCTTTCAATGTAATTGCTGATACTGCTAAATTGATTGGTACAGTACGAACATTCGATGAGGATGTACGTAATCAAATTGAAGGTGAGATTGAACGTGTGATAAAGGGAACTTGCTATACTTCAGATTCCTCTTATTCTTATACATTTGATCGTGGTTACCCAGCAGTTGTTAACCATAAAGAAGAAACAGAATTCCTTGTTAAGGTTGCAAAGGATGTGCCTGGAATAGTATCAGTCGAAGAATCTGATCCACAAATGGGCGGTGAGGACTTTGCATATTACCTTCAAAAAGTGAAAGGTACCTTCTTCTTTACAGGTGCAAAACCTGAAAATGTCGAGATTCCATATCCTCACCACCATCCAAAGTTTGATATTGATGAAAAAGCAATGCTCATTGCTGCAAAAACGCTAGGCGCTGCAGCTGTTAATTATTTAGTAAATGAAACTAGAAACAAAGAAGAAGAAGTAGTAGAAGCATAAATGACAAAAGCGCTTGGATAATCCAAGTGCTTTTTCTGTAGTTACTATTCAATTCCAGTTGTTATCCTCTGATCAACTATTTTTAAAATGTCGTAATCGAAAGCAGTTAATCGCTGTTTCTCCTAATTGATCAAGTAAATTATAATTTGCATATGCCCCTACAACTGCTCCAATCCCAGGAATAAGTTGGAGCATTTTTATGAAATCGATATAGTCACGGTACTCCTGTTGAAATACTCGCCAATCTACCTCTTCCAGCTCTCTCTTTTTAATATCCCAATCTTCGATATATGACAATGTTTCCATTTTATATTTATCGCTTGAAAACGCCAATTTAAAGATATAAAGAATAAACAATCGTTCATCATATCGCTTTGAGTCATGACCGTAAATTGAAGCAACTTCGAACAAGAACTTCATTTTTATAGATAGTAGTAAGGGAAAATCTGCAAGCGCTAAAAGAAAGCCACCTGCTCCTGTCCCTGCACCCTCCACGGCTGCGGTACGCTTATATACATTTAATCTTTCTATTACTAACTTTTCTTTTGCTTCCAACGATAACCTTGAGACTTCTTTTGGTTTAGTTGTATATTCAGAACCAACTAATGTTGCTTGAACCATCTTTTTAATACTTTCAGTTATAACTTGATGTGCTTTATCAGGTATTAAGCTGTTAATTTTCGTTTGAGCCGTTTTCGAGAACCGATTAAGCATGGTAGATTTTTTTGTAACCCTCTTTCTCCATAGAACCATTTCCTCTTGTACTTTACGTTCATACTCATTCATGTCTTAATCTTCCTTTTTCAAACAATAATTTGTTTACACCTTTGGTTGAATTAACATGTCTACCTAAAGTATACGGATTTCAAACTGTTTAAGTTTCATTTTTCATGTGAAAAAAGATGACTGAAGTCGCAGTGAAAACTTTTTTCTAACCATCAGAAGTAAAAAACCCCCTATTGAACCAATAAGGGGAATTAAATTAACTTATTAATTTTTCCTTTTATATAGAAGAATACAAGTAGATAATTAAACAAGATTGCCGCTATTATTGATAATAGTGAATGCACCAGCATACCACTGGCCAAAACAAATAGTGCATATACAACACTTTGAGTAATCAACAATACAAAGACTAGCCGAAGGAATGATTTTCGCCTTACCTCGCGTGGAACGGGATATAAGTCAATCCATATTTTCGTACTATGTTGTCTCCATAATGTCATTAATTGATACCCTGTTAAATAGATAAATAAAAGGCTAACAAATACTTTTCCGTTATCTAATGGTAAATATAATAGAAGTAGTCCACCAATTACAACCAGGCGAAGATACATTCCAAAATAATCGCTAGAGCGTAAGAAGGTTCTTAAATATAGGTGGCCAAATGCATTGTTTTTTGAGTAAGTAAGCATACGTGTTACCCAGTCAAGCCACCTGCGGCGTTTCACGCGCTCCTTTAATTTCGGTACATCTGTAAATAAATTTGCAATTCTATAAAATGTCATCATACGTCTAGATTCAAGATCAATTAATCGCTCCCATTTAATGCTTTTATTCGTGGTAGCGCGTTGGAAATAAATAAGAAGCAGCATCATGATGACAATCATTCCGACGATAAGAATAAAGGTGGCTTCTTTTATAATGAAGTAAAAAAATAAGAAATTAATGAAATAACGAACGACTTTATCCGCATTTCTTGCCCAAGGTTCATCAAAAAAGTTTACATTCCATGACATTACTAAATTCCAAACCTTTTGTAGCAATAGAACAGCGAATAGAACACCAAAGGCCACAAAGGAATTACCAGATGCCTTAACATAAAGCGGTGCAAGCCCAACTGATAATAGTAATAATTGATAGCTCTGAAAAACAAAGCTTGAGACAAATGCCTTCTGAAAATATGGTGTTAATTTATTTTCCACTTGTAGTAAAAAGACTAAATCAGGTTCCTTCAAAAGAGTTTGGACCTGACTATTTGTTAATGGAATGGCTAGAACAAGTGCAATAATTAGGAAAGCCGGAAAATTAGCCGGAAGTGTTGACAGCCAGCCACTATATACAAATGCGGCTCCTCCTAGTAAAAAAACAAGAGCAATCAATAAATGATCATTTAACATATACTTTAAATATCGTCTAACCTCTTTTACATATTGTGTATAGCGCCGTTTCCATAATTGCTTTGTGTCAATCATTGGATTCTTCCTTTGTAAGCTGGATATAGATATCATCCAGTGTAGCATTTTTCATCACAAATTGAGTTCTTAGTTCTTCAAGAGTTCCCTTTGCACGAACTTCTCCATTATGTAAAATAACAAATGAATCACAATACCTTTCAGCGGTAGCTAAAATATGTGTCGACATTAAAATACCAGCGCCATTTTGCTTCATTTTATTCATTAATTCCAACAATGACTGAATTCCAAGTGGATCTAAACCAACAAAAGGCTCATCTATAATATAAAGCGGAGGTTCCACTAAAAACGCACACATAATCATGACTTTTTGCTTCATCCCCTTTGAGAAATGAGCAGGAAACCACTTTGCCTTTTTTTCCATTCTAAATTCTTTAAGTAACGGTTCTAAACGCAAAGTAAATGTTTCCTTATCTAATCCATAAGCCATTGCTGTAAGCTCTAAATGTTCATACAATGTTAGTTCATCATAAAGAATAGGTGTTTCTGGAATAAAACTAAACTGTGAACGATACTCTTCAAGACCACTTTGTAATGTTCTTTCATTAATTAAAACTTCACCTTTTTTAGGCTCCATTAAACCAATGACATGCTTAATTGTCGTACTTTTGCCTGCTCCATTTAAGCCAATTAAACCAACAATTTCATTCCGATTAACTGTAAATGAAATATCGTTAAGAACAGGATTCTTTGTGTAACCACCAGTCAAATTTTTTATCTCTAAAAGTGACATATCTTATCCCTTCTTTTCTAAAACTTTCTTCTTTCACTATATCAAATTTTTCCATAAAGAGAAACTTCCCTACTCTAGCTTTCAAGCATATAGGTTGGAAAATACCATTAAAAACAAATTACTTTTATTTGCATAAAGAAAACCTCATCGGGCATGATAATATTTGAAGAGGGAGATTGAAAAAGCGATTGATGATTATCATCATACTTTGAGATGAGGTGTCTGTTAAAGACAATTCCTTGTTTTAAACGTTTTGTTTACAACAACTAACTAGGGGATGGTAGTCTTGAATAAAGTGAGTAACCTTTAAACTTGTCAAACTAACTCTTACGAAAATGAGGTGTTTACGGGCCACAATTTAATTTGAAGCTCGTATATAAAAGTCATTTTGTAAAATGAGGTGTTTGTTAAAGATCATCTAACTGCTATATAAGTTGTGAAACTTATAACCTTAAAAAAAGGGGATGGTCATCTTGAACAAAGGATTACAATCACATTTATCACGCTGCATATCATTTTAAATTAAAAATGAGGTGTTTGCTAAAGATACTTTAACCCTGTAAAACTGTTGTTTCAATTCTCCCACACCTTCACTGAGAAGGGTGCACCTTAACGGTCGCATCCTTCTCTTTATTTATTTTAGAAAAATTTAAGATTATCCATATTTTAAATGGATATCTTTGTTATGGTAGTATATTCTTATAGTACATTAATTGAAGGGATGATAACGCATGAGTGATGATTGTATATTTTGTAAAATAAAAAATGGAGAAATTCTTAGTGCTAAAGTATTTGAAAATGAATATGTAGTTGCCTTCTTAGATATTAGTCAGGTTACGAAGGGACATACAATCGTTATTCCGAAAGTACATAAAGAAAACATCTATGAGTTAACCCAAGACATAGCAAAAAATTTCTTTGAAGCTGTTCCGAAAATCGCAAATGCTTTAAAAACCAAATATAACCCTGCAGGCTTAAACCTTTTAAATAATAATGGGGAGCTAGCAGGTCAAACCGTTTTTCATTATCATATGCATATCATCCCCCGCTACGGTAAAGGTGATGGCTTCGGCGCTGTTTGGAAATCACATGCGAATCAATATACAACACAAAATTTACAAGACATTGCAAAAGAAATCTCAGATGCAATACACTGATAAGTACGAGGCAGACCCTGTATAGGTCTGTTTTTCTTTAAAATATTAGATAGTAAAAAAGTTGTATCTAGTTTTGGTGCCTAGCTCCGTGCACCCTTTGCTTTGCTAACAAAATAGTTTAAAAATTTCCTCTATTAATGGCATTTTCATGATAATATATATAATTAAATCGCAACTTCATAATTTAAGGGGGATTTCAATGCAACGCGCTTTTAATTTTAATGCTGGACCTTCTGCCCTTCCTCTAGAGGTACTTCAAATCGCACAAGCAGAATTCCTAAATTACAATGGAACTGGAATGTCAGTTATGGAATTAAGCCATCGTAGCAATGAGTATGACAAAGTCCATCAAAGAGCAAAGACATCATTCAAAGAACTATTACAAATCTCAGATGACTATGAGGTGTTGTTCTTACAAGGTGGAGCTAGCTTACAATTCTCTATGCTTCCATTGAATCTTTTAGCTAAAGACAAAACAGCAGCCTATATCCTAACTGGTGAGTGGTCAGAGAAAGCATTCAAGGAAGCAAAAAAACTTGGTCACGCAAAAGTTATCGCTTCTAGTCAAGAAGAGAACTACACCTATATTCCAAGTCATGCTAATTTATCGCTTTCTAGTCAGACAGCCTACTTACATATTACGTCTAATAATACTATCTATGGAACCCAGTGGCATTCATATCCCGAACTTGTAGATATTCCATTAATAGCAGATATGTCGAGTGACATTTTGAGTAAGAAAGTGAATATCGATCAATTTTCACTAATCTATGCTGGTGCACAAAAAAATTTAGGTCCTGCTGGAGTCACAGTTGTGATTATTAAAAAGGAACTACTAACAAAGATTCCTGAACACATTCCTACATTTTTAAACTATGGTACGCATGTTAAACAAAACAGTTTATATAACACTCCACCAACATTCTCAATTTATATATTGGCACTTGTATTAGATTGGGTTAAAAACCAAGGTGGGTTGGATGGAATTGAAACAAGAAATAAAGAAAAAGCCTCACTGATCTATCAATGTATTGATAAATCAGACGGCTTTTACACTCCCCACGCTAAGCAAGATAGTCGTTCAAATATGAATATCACCTTTACTCTGCCAACTGAGGAATTAACAAACTGCTTTTTATCGCTGGCAAAGGAGAATGGATTTAGTGGATTAAATGGTCACCGTTCGATTGGTGGGTGTCGGGCATCTATTTATAATGCTGTACCCTTGGAATCTTGTCAGGCACTTGTAAAATTCATGGAAAAATTTAGACAAATAAATTAACTAAAAAACTACCTCTATGAAAATAGGAAATGATTTGTTATACTTAGAATAAGTTTTTTCGCAATAGGCAAATAGTGCATTATTGGAGAAAACTTAAAAATTATGAGTATAGTTAGAATAGGAGAGATGAGAAATGAATACAAGAGTACTTGTTTTACTATCATTATTAGTCGGTATGGGAGCTGTGTTGCATGCTATCACACCACCATTACTGTTTGGGATGAAGCCCGATTTAATGCTAACAATGATGTTTTTAGGGATTTTGCTATTCCCAAGTAGAAAAAATGTGCTGTTGCTAGGACTCTTAACTGGTATTATTTCAGCTTTAACTACTGGATTTCCTTCAGGCCAAATTCCTAACTTAATTGACAAACCAATTACAGCTTTTGTTTTTTTAGGAATGTTCCTGCTTATTAGAAGGTTCAATAGTTCATTAGTTGGTGCTGGTGTATTAACAGCAATAGGTACAATTATATCTGGAAGCATATTCCTTGGTTCTGCTTTATTATTCTTTGCACTTCCTGGTGGAGCAGCCTTTTCAAGTTTATTTATTGGAATAGTATTACCAACTGCAGTATTTAATACCGTTGCAATGGTAGTGATTTTTCCAATAGTACAGCAAATCATCAAACGAACAAACCTAGCTTCTGAAATTAAAATTTAACCCTATAATGAAGAAACCCGATCTACTTAACGATCGGGTTTTATTACGTATTAATGATGAAGAAAAGGAGACCTACAATTAAAAAAATCGCCCCACCTGCCCCAAGTACACCTGCTTTTTTGATAAGAATACGTTTTGGAGGATAGACTCCAGCTTTTTGAGATAACAATAAATAGTTCCCCATCCCAATAAATAATAGTAAACTAACCACAAAGATACCAAATATAACACCAGACAACGCAATCATCCCCTCCTATACTTATATTTATGCAAACCTATTACTTCCTATGAAAATTGATCATATATGAAATGGTCTTAGAGCTTTCCAAAAGATCAATTATAATCGTCATAATAATATTGATCTAAAACATGTTTTCTGAAATAAAGCATTATAGGTCAATTAAAGCAAAGGTATTCTCAGCTTGGGTTCATTTAAGAAAGTAAGTAAAAATAAAAAAGTATTCAAAAAGAGCTTTTGGAAATTGCAAATTCACATAAAGAAGTAGGGCAAACTGTCCAAAAAAAAGTGATAATCGGTCGATTTTTATCTTTATTTAAAAATTTTGTTAATTTATATCTTTATTAATTTTTACTTTATTGGCATAATAGTAATAATAGTATTTTAGAAATGTGAAAAGAAGGTGACTTATGAAAAAAGAAGAAACGCAATATTCTATTAAAGAAGCGATGCTCTTTAGCCAAAGAATCGCCCAATTGAGTAAGGCCCTGTGGAAATCGATTGAAAAAGATTGGCAGCAATGGATAAAACCTTTTAATTTAAATATTAATGAACACCACATTTTGTGGATTGCATACCATCTTAAAGGTGCATCAATTTCAGAGATTGCTAAATTTGGAGTTATGCACGTATCTACAGCCTTTAACTTTTCTAAGAAACTAGAAGAACGTGGACTTCTACAATTTTCGAAGAAGGAAAATGACAAGCGAAACACCTATATCAAAATAACAGATAAAGGCGAAGAAGTTTTGCTAAAGTTAATGGAAGATTATGATCCTAGTAAAAATGCTGTCTTTAGTGGCGCATTACCACTAAAAGCATTGTATGGGAAGTTTCCTGATATTTTAGAAATGATGTGTATTATCCGTAATATTTACGGTGAAGATTTTATGGAGATATTTGAAAGATCGTTTGAAAATATTGAAGATGAGTTTATAGAAATTGATGGAAAATTATATAAACGAGTAGAAGAAACCTATTCAAAATAATTTATTATTTTATCGTATTCATGATTTTTTTAAATTCATTCATTAGTGGGACATAAATGCCATGCGTTAAAAGTGATTTGACAGTTTCTTCAGCATCTAAATTAGGGTGTAACATCCCTACAAATTCAGTAAGAAGCGGGGTGAATACTATTAAGCCTTCCGCTTTTTGCTTTTTGTATTGTTCATTCATTTTGTCACATAACGATAAAAATTCCTCAACCTCATTTTTAGTCATTTGAGCTTTTACAATTAACTTGTACAGTGCAATTTTTTCTACATCCAATAACTCAAACAATAAAGCTTGATAATATTCCAATCGTTCTATTCGTGCTTCAAGTGATTCCACTCTTCTAACCACTCCTTCATATCCTCATCTTTATTACATAATTTATCAAAGTATTTAATATTCATTATACTTATGATTTCCCACCATTTTCAGGGAGAATATTATCATCATATCACATATTTTACATATTTATGAAATGAGCACAAAAGCATGTTCAACTAACCTTTATAGCGCTGATTACCATTACCATTTTACTATAGAACACTATGTCAAAAAGTGAAACTTCAATCAGTAAGGCTTAACTGATTGTTAGTTGATCTTAACGTCCTGTGCTTCGTCGGACCTTTACCTTTTATAGGCAGTGGACCCAGCTAAAAAATACTCCTAGTTTAAAGGTGGGGTCTTGCTGCCCCTTAAGCGGGGGATTTAAACAATGCTAACTTTAACACATATATTCCTATTGATTTTTTATAAGAATCATCGTAAAGTAGTTTAGTAAGTTGGTAGGTTATGAAATGTACTATATTTTTATGAAGTTCGGATGGTGATTTTCCTATGACATGTTGGAGAACCATTAATCTTTCTAAAGATTATGGATTCGACCGCATCGTACTTATGTCTTTACTTACGATGTTTTTCGCATTCGTTTTATTTTATTTACCTTTAAATTTATTTAACTCTACAACTAATTTAAATGAAGATGGAGTTTTACTATTCACACTTGGACTTCTTTTTATTTTTCCTATTCACAAGTTCTTACATGCATTACCACTTATCATTTTAAGAAAGAAAGTTAAAATACACCTTACGCAGTTCTTTTTGATTATACCGGTTTTTTCGATACGACCTAAACAGACGCTATCTAAATCTGTGACTATTACTGCAATTACTACACCATTTTTCTTAATCACTTTTTTAATGCTACTAGCAAGTTTGATATTTCCAGGTTATATCCATTACTTTAGTATCCTTGCAGCGATCAATATAGGCTTATGCGTTTCAGATTTCATCTGTTTAACTCAGTTTATTCATGCACCAAAGACATGCTTAATAGAAGAAATTGAAGATGGATATACGATTTTAGTAGAAAACTAAGAAAAGTTGGAAGCCCGAGATAGTTAGTTGAAATGAAGTAGAGATATATCCTTTTAATAACGAAAGAAAGAAATTGGCATTCCAGTTTCTTTCTTTTCATACAATGTTAACCATAGGTATCATGCTATCTTTTTCAACAAATCTTTGGTAAAGTAATTACTAGACATAAAGGATTTAGGGGGGGATTTTAGGGTGGCTATATTTTTTATTCCTTTTGCTATCTTTATCTTGTATTATATAAATCAAATGACAAACAAGCTTTGCATTCAAAAAGAAATACCTGAAGACCGTCAGCCTAAAGTCTTTAGAACAATTAATATCTTAATTACAATTTTACTTATATCTTCTTATGTAGAAAATCTGTATACATAAAGATACTAAGAAAAGCGCAGGGCGCCCGCCTTTCGGCGACAAGCATAAGCCAATCCCTTCCCGAAGGCGTTTTTTGCCTTCGGGAAGGGATTGGCTTATGACCTCAGGTCCGATGGCGCCCGGAGCTAGACACTAAAACTAGGTACACACTTTTATACTTTCTTATCTTTTAAAAAAGTGGTGAAGCATTGGCTCCACCACTTTTTTATGTCCCCTTTATTAGGCCCAAGAAGCACCAATGATGATTAGCAAAATAAACAGCACAACAATTAACGCAAAGCCTCCACCAAAGTATCCAGCATGTGACATAGTTTTTCCTCCTTGTTATCATTCAATTGCAACTTATTTCTACTGCAAAAAATAGCGCTTATTTACTTATAACCAAGCAGCACCAACAATTATTAACAAAATGAACAACACAACGATTAGCGCAAATCCACCCGTGTATGCGTGGCTCATCGTAACACCTCCTTTTTCTAGCTACTTCACCATTGTATGCATTGTAATTTTTGAACGAATGGGCTTTTGTCTTAGATTTTTATAATTTAAATTTTTGAAGTTTTTTTTATTTGAGTCCCCTATTTTTGAAGACTTACAATATACTATTGATTCTATAGAAATTTGACTAAACGAATGTCCCGATTTTACCAACATTTCGTAGAATTGATCTAGTTATAATCTACAGACTATTTGCAGAAAAAATTTCTTTAATATGTAAATATGTGTTATAGTAGTTCATGTAGTTTTGGACAAACTAACAATTAAATTACATAGTAGGAGATGTGCGTAAATGAAAAAAATGATTTTAGCTCTCACAGCTACAGCAAGCATTCTAGCACTTAGCGCGTGCAACAATGCAGATGAATCTGAAGCAATTGTAGAGACAAGTGCTGGAGATATTACAAAAGATGAATTTTATACAGCAATGAAGGACCAGGTTGGTCAACAAATCCTCCGAGACCTTGTACACTCTAAAGTACTTGGGGAGAAATATGAAGTAACAAAAGAAGAGCTTGATGCGAAAATGGAAGAACTTCGTACAGCATATGGAGCTCAATTTGACGCTGCTATTCAACAAAATGGTGAAGAAGCTGTTCGTGATATGCTCAAAGTTGATCTGTTACGTGAAAAAGCTGCTTCTAAAGATATAGAAGTAACTGAGGAAGAAATACAAGCAAAATATGATGAACTAAAAAACAAAAAGCCAGAAATTAAAGCAAGTCATATTTTAGTAGCTGATGAGGCAACTGCAAAAGAAGTTCAAGGAAAACTTGAAAGTGGCGAATCATTCGAAGATCTAGCGAAAGAATACGGTACTGATGGCACTGCAACTCAAGGTGGAGATCTAGGCTATTTTGGTGAGGGACAAATGATACCTGAATTTGAAAAAGCTGCATATGCACTTGAAATTGGAGAAATTAGTGATATCGTTAAAACAGAGTTTGGTTTTCACATAATTAAATTGACCGATAAAAAGGCAACTGAAGTTAAACCGTTAGATGAAATGCGTGAAGAAATTGAAAGTGACTTACGAACGTCAAAACTTGATCCTGCAACTGTTGAGTCTGCAGTCAACGCAGAAATTAAAGCGGCAGAAGTAAAAGTTAATGATACAAAACTTAAAGATACGTTTAAAGCGACTGAAACAAAATAACTAAGAAAAGCGCAGGGCGCCCGGAGCTAGACACTAAAACTTGGTACAAATTTTTATACTTTCTTATCTTTGAACAAAAGCGCAGGGCGCCCGCTTATCGGCGACAAGCATAAGACGAGCCCGGACTGAAGGCGTTTTTTGCCTTCGGGAAGGGATTGGCTTATGACCTCGAGCCGATGGCGCATGGAGCTAGACGTAGATAGACAAAGACACGAAGTTATACACAACCTTACAATTTTTATAAATTCCTTAACTAAATGAAAGGACCGTTCACTTATACGAACGGTCCTTTCTTAAATTATTAAGCGTTGTTTACATTGCCTGATGTTTTTTTACATTCTCTTTTCTCCCTTGTTTTTCACTATTCATCCGCTCAATGTAAACTTGACCCTCTTGCTCAAGGTATGAATTATCAATTTCTCGTTCATTTCTTGCAGTACGAATCGTCATATATGCACTAAAAATTATCCCACTAATCACTAGGTAAACCCACCAAGGAACAGCAAAAATCATATGTTATTTCCCCCTTGTCCATCATTACTTATTATTACTATATGTTTGGATTTCATGAGATATCACTTCTTTGTACAAGCTTATTTAAAAAATGTATGGCGCCCTTGGCTAGACGCTAAATCTGGTTTTCATCAAAAAAAGTAACCATTGTCTGGCTACTTTTGTTAGTTTTAAATTTGTCATTTATGAAAAGTTGGCTTGTAGAAATTACGATTTTCCAGTGCAAATATCCGCTCTGAGAATTCACCAGGTTTTACTCGTTCAAGTGCACGATCTAACATATTCATCTTGGCATCAAGATTATCGATATAATGTAGGATCTCCCCCTCTTTGATCATTGGTGGCTTCGGACTCCCCCATTCAGCCTTTCCATGATGGGATAGGACAAGATGCTGCAGTATTGTCACTTCCTCACCTGCTATACCAAGTTCCTCAGCAGCCTTCCCAATTTCATTAATCATAATTGTTATATGTCCTAATAGGTTCCCTTCAACCGTGTAACTAGTTGATACTGGTCCTGACAATTCAATCACTTTACCCAAATCATGAAGGATAACACCGGCATATAGCAGGTCCGTATCAAGTGAAGGGTAAAGGGTAGAGATTGACTTTGCTAAATCTAACATTGAGACTACATGATAAGCTAACCCTGAGACAAATTCATGATGATTTCTTGTTGCAGCTGGAAATTCAAAAAAAGCCGTATGATGCTTTTTTAAGAGGTGCCTTGTAATCCTTTGAATAGAGGAATTTTTCATATCAAATATGAATTGTGTTACCTTTTCAGCCATATCTTCTTTTTTCATCGGAGCTACCTCAAGTAAATCCGCAACCTGAACAATATCTTTTTCATTTGTAGAACGAATTGTTCTTATTTTTAGCTGAGTTCGACCTCGGTAATTGTTAACATCCCCAACAACATGAACAATTTTTTCAGGAGCATATGCAGACTCATCATCTACTGTGGCATCCCAAAGTTTCGCCTCAATTTCTCCACTTTTATCCTGAAGCATCAATGTCAAAAATGGCTTCCCATTACTTGCGATTGCTTTTGTGGCTGATTTAACTAACAAATAGATTTCAACTGTATCTCCAAATTGATAATTGAGAATACCTTTCCCCATAAAAATGCTCCCACCCTTCTACCCAATTTTCTATAATTATAACATAAAGGTTTATTTACATCAGTGCCCTAATAGACGGCATACAAAGGAAACTCCCTCAAATCTTGGAGGGTCTTACTGCCCGTTAATACAGGATAAACTTTTTTTCAACTGCAAAACACGCTCTTACTATAAGATGATGCTCCTCCTTTATCAAGCTTGCGTCTGTAAGTTTTTTGCTTTCTTAGCAATCCATACCTTAGTTGAGATAAGGCCTATGAGCATTACAAACGCTCCAAAATAGTATGGTATTTGAATATTAACCTCAAATAAAGCACCTGCAAGAATAGGTCCCGCTACATTTCCTAAACTTAAAAAGGAGTTATTTAAACCCATAACCATCCCCTGCCTTTTACCAGCAAGTTTTGAAATAAAAGAATTAAGTGATGGCCGAAGTGCAGAATTCCCAATAAAGAATACAGACGTTGTTAATAAAATGGTCAGAAATGAGTTTGCAAACGTCATTAAAACAAAACCAATCGCACTTATAAGAAGTGATGTAGTCACTACAGGTTCTTCCCCATATCTTCGAGTCAGTCGCCCTACGAAACCTCCTTGAACAATTGTACCAATTAAACCAATAATAAGTATTAGTACACCAACCTCTTGAGGCCCATAACCATATCTCTCCATCGAATAGTAGCCAAAAATTGATTGGAAATTAGCTAGACCTAGGCTCATAATAAAAACAAGTACTAATAAAAACCCAACAGAGCTTTTTAATGCTACTCCCATTTGTGTAAATTGGTTAACTCTCTTTTCACCCACTTCAAGGTGTGCAAGCTCTCTTGCCTCTTTTGGATAGGATTCTGGTAGAATGAGGACTGATAGAACACCTGCAAGTACTGCAGCAATACCTGCGAATAGAAACGGATATGAAAGATCATAGGTTGCAAGCCAGCCACCGATTCCAGGACCAACTACAATACCTAGACCCATTGCTGCACCTAATATTCCCATGCCCTGTCCCCGTTTTTCTTCAGTTGTTACATCAGAAACATAGGCCATAGCAGTTGGCATGAGAGCAGAACCAAAAGTTCCTGCCAATATCCTTGAAATAAACAGCATCCAGAGACCGTTAGCAAATGCAAAGATAAATTCAGCAATAGCAAAGCCAAATAACCCTATTGTAATTAGCGGTTTCCGTCCAATTTTATCAGAAAGTCTGCCCCACACTGGTGCAAATAAAAATTGCATAAACGAAAATACCGCCACTAAAAATCCAAGCATTTGAGCATCAGCCCCAAACATCTCAACATAAAATGGCAATATTGGGATAACAAGCCCGATTCCGACCATGATTATAAAAAGGTTAAAGCTTAGGAGTGCTAAAGGACCCTTACTATTTGTAATTCCATTTTCTTTATTTTTCATAATCTCTATTTTTCCCTTCATCTAGAAAGCGAATCAATTTCATACCTACTTGATTGTAGCTGAAAACGAACTGTAAATCCATTTCAGCTCTGAAAAGACTAGAGATTTACAATCTCCTCTGATTTAAAATGACCTGCTACGTGTTTATGACATGTAAATACCAATATTTGATGATTTAGTGATAAGGTTTTTAAAAGAGTGACAATTTTCTCAAGTCTTCTAGAGTCAAAGTTAACAAAACTATCATCAATGATAAAAGGATAAGCAGTGGATGGGTGCATCGTTTTACCTAAAGCAATCCGAAGTGCAACATATAATTGTTCCGCTGTAGCCTGACTAAGTTCATTTGGTGTAAACCTCACACCATCAACTCTTTCAACGATAAAGCTAGACTGGTCATTCGGTGAATAGATATGAACATACACGCCATCTGTTAACATTCGGAAATGTTCCGCTGCCAAACTCAGTAGCTGCGGAAGTCGAACGGTTCGGTACTTTTCAATCGTTTTATTTAAAATATCCTTTGCAACTGAGTGTACTGCCCATTTTCTAGCATCTTCTTGAAACAGTGACCTTTGTTGTTCAAAGGTATGAAGAAGTTCCGTAAACGTTCCTCCTTCCTCTAGCTCTTTAATACGTAGATTTATTTCAGATAATTGCTGTTGTAAATCTTTCTCCGTCTTTTTAAGGACACCACTTTTCTCGTCTAAAATCTGAAGTCTTATTTTGTAATCTTCATGTTCATGAGTTTCTTTTATTAGGTCTTTGTAACGCCTTAGCTGAGCATTAAGTAATCTGAGCTTGTGAGATAAATTCGCTTTTTCTTCATAATGCTTCCCTTTTAATCTAAATTCATCTTCATTATCTGCATTTGCCATTTCAAAAAGACTTAAACTTTCTTTGTTTAAATGCTCTATTTCTAATTGAAGTTTGGAGTTCTGTTCATTAACATCTTCAATTTTTCTATTATAGTCTTTCCATTTTGCTTCTTTCTCATTTTCAGTTTCTAATGTCTTATCTAACGCCCTAATAACTTTCTCTATATTAGTTTCAGCTATATTACATCCTAAACGTATTCGTTCAACTTCTTCTTCATAGGTATTGATTTTTGATTCCATGCTAGTTAACTGCTTTACTAAACGTTGTTTTTGACGAATATCAGATTTCAATTCCTCTATCATTAGCACGATATCTACTAACCTATCGGCGGAAGTTTTCTCTGGTATAGTATATTCATTTCTAAACCTCTCTATCCTATCCTCAATAGCAAACAACTGATTTTCCCATTTCTCATACTGTGAAACAATCTTTTCGTTTGCTCGTTCTTTCTGGAATAACGTAACATTTTCAATGTCTAGTAGCCTTCTTATTTCTTTATCCTTAATTAATTTTTCTTGTATTTCTTCGAGATCCTCTTTACCTTCATACCTATACAGGATTTTTCCATTAATAAGTGCCAGCTGCTGTTCAAGCTGTGCCTTTTCGCTTTCAAGCTCTTTAATAAAACCATTTAATTCTTGGTTTCTAAAGAATCTCTTAATGAGAGACAAAACTACACCAACTACTATTATTATTCCGAGCAGAAGCCATTGGTTACTTACTAACGACCAAGAAAGGGCAATTAATAGTAAAAAATAGACGAATCCAAACATGACCCGGGTACTTTTATGTTTAGCTTGATCTTGGGATCTGAACATACTGATGTTTCTTTCAATGCCATTAATTGATTCAACCAATCTTCTTTTTTCATTCTCTAACGATTTAATATCTGTAAAAGAGTTTTTCATATTCTCATAATTTTTACGAGACACCTCGGGTAAGAGTTGGACTTGTAAATCCTTTATCTTTTCTTCACTTTCCTCGAGTGTTGCCTTAGAGCGTGTAAACTGTTCATCTAAAAACTGTTTTTGCTGCATTAACCGTTCATATTCGTTAACAGCTGATTTTACTTTTTCCTTTTTAGAGATACTCGTATCCAATTGAAGAATGTCTTCATCCGTTTTAGAAAAACCAATTAATTCTTGCTTATGAAGGATGTCTTCATTTTTCTGATTTATCTCTTTAGAAAATTCGCTTTTTTCATATTTTTGCTTATCATACGTGTGTAGATTACTAATTACATCGCGGATTTCTGATTTCCTTTTCAGTATTTCAACATTAAGGTTTATATTTTCCGCTCGAATTTTCCACTCTTCCTCCTTTTGGGATAGGCTAGAGAGTTGTGCATTGTATGGAAGAAGTTGCGACCTTATATGTTCTAATCTTTTAATACCATCTACTGGAAATGGTTCGCACGGGGGTACATTGTTTAATTCTTCTAAGTAGCTTGTTTGCTCTTTAATTATTGGCTCCAATGATAATAATTGTTCCACTTTTGTAGTTTCATTTGAAATTGTAAGTTTTTCTAGTTCAATAGTATCTAATTCCTGTTGCAGATTCTCTTTTTCTTGGATGAGTGATTTATATGTATTATTTTTTTCTTGTGATTTTCCTAAACGTTGTTGTACTTCTTTTAATTCCTGCATTTGTATGTTTAAAGTTGGTTTCCTTCCAGTTGGTTTGAATAAAGCATCCAGTTCTTTTGATATCCGTTCATTTACTTTTACTAAACCATCGGTACCTACCACCCCGGAAGAAAACAAATAACTTCCCAGTTCTTCTGCGTTCATCTGTTGAACTCCTTGAAGGCCATGGAGACCAAAGGAATATATTCCTTGATAAAACGATTTATCCATTCCCTGAAAAAGCCTATTAAGAATCTCCTCACCACCACGCGAACCATCAGGAAGATAGACCGTCACGTCACCACTAGCTTTTCCTGGAATTCGTTCTACTACAATCGTTCCAAAAAGAGTAGATTCGATTGTAATCCTTCCTCCATACTTTGTTCCGTTTTTTGGTTCATATCGTATTTCTTGCTGCTGCCTTGTTGGAAAACCAAACAAAATACTATGTATAAAGGACATTAATGTAGATTTACCAGCCTCGTTTAAGCCGTAAAAAACTTGAACAGAAGGAGATAAGTTTTCTATTAGTTTATTTTCCAGCTTTCCATAGCCGTAAATTTGAAGATCAGTAATTCTCAATTATCACTCCCCCGATCAGATTTAACCTTAATCATTTAACATCTCATTTAATATTATTGCCTCTGCTTCCTTAACTATATCCCGTTTTTCTTCCATTGATAGACTGTTTAAATACTTTCTAGCCTGTGGATGATTAAATAAGGGTCCTAGCGCATCAATGAATCCATCATATTCATCTATACATGTTATAAGATCCCCGAAAAAGTGAGACTCTTCCTTTAACTTGTCTCGCTCAATCATCATCGTGGTATGAACCCTTATAGTTGTTACTAAAACAAAATTATTCTTATCTTGCTCTGCCTCTATGAGAATACTAAGTAAATCATCCACTAAATTTCTATCGTGCAAATCTTTGTGTAAGGCACCCGATCCGATCAATTCAACTTCTAACAGGACTCCTCCTTGATCATATCTCCGAAAACCCTCAATTGTCTGAAAGCAATAATCTAATAAATGACTGTAGGAGGATATATCCGCAATAGAAACCTGGACATTCTCCCATAGAATATCTGCTGTTTGGTGGAAGGATATTTTAGAGTTATTTTCAGTTAGCTTTACAATATAACAACCTTTTTCACCTGTCTCTTTACGGTGTCTCCCTTGAATATTTCCTGGATACACAATCAATGGTTCTTCGTGCAGTACCTGGCGTTTATGAATATGTCCTAGCGCCCAATAATCAAATTTTTTATCAAGTAATTGTTTTATTGTAAATGGGGCGTAGTTATTATGCTCGAGCAATGAACCTTCAGCACTACCGTGTAAAAGTCCGATATGATATGCTGCGTCACCTTCTTTTTCATAAAGGGGGACCATATTTTTAGTAACAGCTTTTTCCTGATAACTAAATCCGTATAGGTTAGCTAATGGTTTCCCACTCTTTTGAAAGGTCTGTATTTCAACCTCTTGGTTAGTAAAAACATGAACATTTAAAGGCCATTGTATAGCTGTCCAATCCCCTCCAATGTGATCATGATTTCCATGAATAACATAGGCTGAGATTCCTTGTTCATCGAGTCGCTTCATTTCCTTACGAAATCTTACCTGTGCTCGCACACTACGATCTGCTGAATCAAACAAGTCCCCAGAAATAAGAATGAAATCTACATTTTCACGTATTGCCAAATCAATAACCTTAGTAAATGAAGTAAACGTGCTATCTTGAATTCGTTTATAGAGCTCCATTGGAATTCGGCTTTGTAACCCTTGAAAGGGACTATCTAAATGTAAATCAGCTGTATGTAAAAAGGTAAGTGAATTCATTGTAATTAATCCTTTCTTATATATCTGGATTAGTTTTATTTTACCATCTTGTTTAGGCGAATGCACGTTCTTATAAAAAAATTAGGTTTTCTTCATTATTATTTTAACTAATTCTGCAATCTATAAGTTTATATACAGTTTTGACAGTTAGTAGATATGAGATACCTGCTTAAAAAGCTATTATATTCCTGATTGTTGGACTATCTATACCAAACCATCATGTATAGTCTAGCTAACAAGTTTCTATTCTGACCTATAACCGATATACAAAAAGTACATATCAATAAGGGATACGTACTTTTGCAAAGAAAGTCTATTCTTTTTTCGTAAGCTGTAATGCTTTCTTAATATCCTTAAAAGAAGTTGTTTTTCCATACATTAATACACCGCCACGGTATACTCTAGCACCGAATACAGCTAACAGCACAATCGTTACCACAAGCAAACCTAAGCTTAGGGATATCTCCCAAAAAGGGATATTCAGCATTCCAACACGTAAAAACATTATCATCGGAGCGAAGAATGGAATAAAGGAAGTTACGGTAATAAAAGGTGCTTCTGGTTTACCTAAACCAAACATTGCAATCATAAATGCGATAACAATTAGCAACGTCATTGGTGTAATCATTTGTTGAACATCTTCTATTCTACTAACTAAGGAGCCTAGGAATGCAGCTAATGTAGCAAAAAGGAGATATCCGAGAATAAAAAAGACAATCGCATAAATAAATGTTGTTATTGGTACATCTAAAAATCCAAAGAACGAGAAAATACCTTCTCCACCACTAGTAGAGTTTAGTTTTAAAGAAAGATAGCCTAGGGTTAAAATGAAAGCAAACTGAGTAATACTTAATAGTGCAATTCCAAGTATTTTACCAAACATTAGCTTGATTGGTGACACACTTGAAATTAATATTTCCATAACTCTCGAAGACTTCTCTGTCGCTACCTCCATTGCAATCATGCTTGCATACATTATGACGGCAAAGTAAATGACAAATAACAAAATATAGACTAGTCCACGTGCTTGATTTAATTCTTCTTCTGTCTTAGCATCTTCCTCTAATGCTACCTTCTCAAACGTTACCGGTACATACAATTGGTTTACTTGTTCAGTTGTTAAACCAAACTTAGCTGTTGCAAGTGTTACTTTTAACTGTTGTAAGCCCTGCTCAAGCTGTGAATAGCTTTGGGAATCAGTAATTGACTGCGCTGTAAAGACTCCTTTTGGTAGCTGCTCCTGGTCATATGATAATTCCAAAAGACCCGAATACTCACCAACAGATACTTTACTTTTTGCTTCCTCTACTGTCCCAGCAAACTGTTCTACAGCTAATTTATCAGAAAAACTAGTAAAGTGTTGCTTAAATTGTGGATACAACTCCCCAGTTTCATCTATCACTGCTATCTTCTTATCATTATCACCCTTGTCAAACATTTCTATAATCGTTTGAAAATTAGTAAGGCCAATCACTAGGGCAGCTGTGATGAGTGTTGTCACTATGAAAGACTTTGTTTTCAATTTACTGGTATATGTATGGAATAGTATGATCCAAAATTTATTCATAGGAAGCACCTACCTTTTCAATAAAGATATCATTTAATGAAGGCTCCTCAAGTGAAAACTTTCGAACAAAACCTTTTCCAGAAATTTGCTGAAAAACATTTTGCGAAACGTCCTCGTTTTCAATCTGTAGCTGCACTCCTTGAGATGTTTGTTTACATTTAAGCACTCCAGGGACTTCCTGTAAATCACTTAAATCAAAGTCGGCATGAACACTTACATTTTTCTTGCCGAACGAGCGTTTGATATCTTTTAAAGATCCATGAACAATCGGTTTTCCGTGGTGCATGATACAAAGATGCTCACATAGCTCTTCTACATGCTCCATTCGATGACTTGAAAACACAATCGAAGTACCACTATTTTTCAGATCAACGACAGCTTCCTTTAAAAGTTCTACATTTACAGGATCTAAACCACTAAACGGTTCATCTAATATTAATAACTTTGGATTATGTAAAACAGATGCGATGAATTGAATCTTTTGTTGATTCCCTTTTGATAACTCCTCTACCTTTTTATTTAAATACTCAGGAACTTTAAATCTTTCAAGCCAATAATCTAGTTGTTTAAGCACATCTTGCTTTTGCATTCCTTTAAGTTTGCCTAAATATATAAGTTGTTCACGGACCTTCAGCTTTGGGTATAACCCTCGTTCTTCTGGTAAATAGCCGATTATATGACTTGTTTCATAGTTGATTGGGTTACCCTCCCAAGTGATTATTCCTTCTGTTGAATCAAGCAAACCTAAAATCATTCTGAATGTTGTCGTTTTTCCTGCTCCATTGGCACCTAAGAATCCGAACATTTCTCGTTCTGGTATTTCTATTGATAGGTTATCTACAGCAGTAAAATTTCCAAACCTCTTCGTAACATTCTGTAATACTAATGCCATATATACGCCTCCTTTTACACTTTCCAACTGATAATACGTAAAAATTACCAAATAGTTTCAAAAATTTCAGTTCACTTTTGGATAACAATTTTTCCGGATAATCCCCCATATCACTATACCCCTATTTAAAAATGTTCCCTGTGAATATAGTATCATTAAATTCCCCAAGTGAAATTAAACAATTGCAGGAATTTTAAAAGTATGCAAAAATAATAATAAATATTGGAATTATTACATAAAGGGGATTGCAAATATGGGGAATTATAAATTGACAGTCTTTGATAAAAGTGGAGAAACACTATTGGATGAATCGTTTGAAGCAGATTCAGAACAAGAAGCGAAAGTAATCGGTGAACAAATTCTAAAAGAAAAAAATCACCTAGATACTACACATCGTTGTACATCTTCTGCTGGAAAATTGATTTTATTCCATCGCTAAACGTAAAAAGCGGAGGGGGCCTGGTGCTCGACATTTAGTAATATCTCAATCAAAGAAACGGCTACCAAATCGGTAACCGTTTCGATTTATTTCCCTTCAAATTTAGGACTTCTTTTTTCTAAAAAGGCTTGAATACCCTCTTTATGGTCAGCGGTATTTCGCATTTCACTTTGTCCATATTTTTCAAGCTCTAATACCTTTAATAGATTGGGTCTACTCAGTTCGGCCAAAATACCTTTAGTTTTAACCATTGCTTTGACAGGTTTATTAAGCCATTCGCCTACTTTCTTTTCCACAGCGCCTTGAAGGTCATCCTCAACAACGGTATCAACTAATCCCAGTGAAAGAGCTTCATCTGCGGTCATTGGTTTTCCTTCCCAAATGACTTGCTTTGTCTTTAGCTCTCCCAATCTTCGCTCTAGGAAAAAGTGTCCGCCACCATCAGGAATGAGCCCAATTCCAATAAAATTCATTGCAATTTTTGATTGTTTTTCGGCAATAATATAATCTGCTGCAAGCGCAAAGCTAAGTCCTAAACCAGCAGCAGGTCCATGAACGGCACTTATTACCAGTTTTGGTAACGTATAGAGCGTTACCATCATTTCACCAATTGTTTCCATTATTGGTAAAAAGCCTGCCTCTTGTGTATTGCTTAACATTGATTTAATGTCACCACCGGCAGAGAAGCCTCGTCCAGACCCCATTAGTACTAAAACATCTACGCTTTCATTAGCAGCAACTTCCTTAAGCTTATCAGAAATTTCTCCTAACATCTGTTGATCCATTGCATTTAGCACAACAGGTCGGTTTAAAGTTAATGTTGCTACTCTTCCATCAACTTTTAGCAAAACAGTCGCAGTTTGTGTTGTCATAATATTCCTCCTATGTATTCGTTTACACGCTTACTATTAGTATACAATTAAAATAATAGAAATAATTTTCTGAAAAGATAGCCAAAAGTGAAGGTTTGCTCGAGTCTAGGCAAAAGTACTTTTCACCTCTTATGTTAATAAAAGCATGAAAGCCTTGGCTAAATTACATCTAGCAACTCTTCCATGCTTATCTTTTTTTAATCTTTCAACTTTACATTATGTTAAGATAACGTGGAAAGATGCTCCTTTAATTGGTCTCGAAGTGCCATTTTCAAAAACTTTCCAACTGATGTTTTAGGAATTGTATCTAGGAATACAACGTCATCTGGTAACCACCATTTAGCAAACTGAGGACGTAAGAATTCATAAATATCTTCTTTTGTTACATGTCCCTTCGCATAATCCTTTAAAACCACACAGGCTACGGGTCGCTCTTGCCATTGTTCATGCGGGACAGCAACTACAGCCGCTTCAAATATATCTTCATGTGCCATTAAAGCATTTTCTAAATCAACTGAGGATATCCATTCTCCTCCACTCTTTATTAAGTCCTTGGTTCTGTCGACGATCTTAACAATACCTTCCTCATCAACTGTGACTACATCACCTGTACACAACCAGCCATCCTTGAAAGCTTCTAGTGTACGCTCATCTTTATAATATTCGTCTGCAATCCATGGACCACGAAGCAGTAATTCACCCATCTCTTGACCGTTCCACGCAACCTCACCATCTTTACCAACTACTATCATTTCTACCCCTGGGACAAGAGACCCTTGTTTTGCTCTAATATCCAATCTATCCTCTTCTGATAAATCCTGTTGATAGCTTTTTAATCTAGAAAGGACAACTAATGGACTTGTTTCTGTCATACCATACGCATGAATAAATGGTATTTTAAATTTCGTTTCAAAGGCTTTTATCATGCCTTTAGGAGCTGCTGATCCCCCGCATAGAATTCTTGTTACACTACTCGTGTCATAGTTTCCTTGCTCAAGCTCATTTAGTAACCCAAGCCAAATAGTTGGAACACCTGCTGCAAGTGATACTTTTTCTGACTCAATTAATTCAGCAATGATTTTAGGTGTAAAATATGGTCCTGGCATTACTTGTGTCGTTCCAAACCAAACTGCTGCAAATGGAAGACCCCAAGCATTTGCGTGGAACATTGGTACTACTGGCATTGCAATATCACTCTCAGATAGAGCGGAACTATCAGCTAAACCTAGGGCCATGCTATGCAGGACGATTCCACGGTGAGAATAAACAACCCCTTTTGGATTACCAGTTGTTGCCGAGGTATAACACATTCCCGCTGGTTCATTTTCATCAAGATCTTTTACAAATTGATAGGTTGGATCCCCTTCTTTTAGCAGGTCTTCATAATGAAAGGCAGGTTCAAGAGTGGTTTGGGGAAGACTATCTTTTTCAGTCATGATTACAAACGCTTTAACTGTAGATAATTCATCCTTTACACTTTCAACTAGAGGAATTAAATCCTCATCAATTAATAGCACTTGATCTTCTGCATGGTTTACGATGAATGAAATATGATTCGGTGCTAAGCGAATATTGATGGTATGTAATACCGCACCATATCCTGGAATTGCAAAATAGGCTTCTAGATGTCGATGATGATTCCAAGCAAATGTACCAACACGCTCGCCTCGTTTGATTCCGAGCTTTGCTAAGGCACTTGCTAGCCTTCTAGTACGTTCTCCAATCTCTTTATACGTATGTGTTTTAATTCCATCAGCAGTCCTTGAAATGACTTGTTTTTTTGGAAAGTATTTCTCAGCACGCTCGAGCATTGTTGGGACTAATAAAGGTACGTTCATCATAATAATCATCTCCTAATTTTTAATTCTATTTATGGATTAAAAGATTAAGCTTATTTCATTCTTATTACAATCACAATCCCATATTTTTCACAATGATTGTCTTCATGATTTCATTTGTACCAGCGTAGACTGTGGCGACTGGTATATCACGATACCTTCTAGCAATCTCATACTCTTCCATATAGCCGTAGCCTCCATGTAATTGCATGCACTCTGAAGCGACTTTCTTCGCCATATCTGTAAGCCACCATTTTGCCATTGATACTTTTGTAACGACATCTTTTCCAGACATATGTTGTTCAATTAGATCATCTATAAATGTACGGCCAATTTCAATTTCCGTTGCCATTTCCGCTAGTCGGAATTGAACCGTTTGGAATTTACTTACAGTTTGTCCAAATGCCTGCCTTTCTTTAACATAGTTAGCAGCTAATTTAAACATGACTTCTGCAGACGTTTGGGCACATATCCCTACAATTAAACGTTCCTGTTGAAGCTTATCCATTAAGTAATAAAAGCCTTTTCCTTCTTCACCTAAAATATTGGCTGCAGGCACGATTGCATCTTCAAAAATTAGTTCGGCTGTATCCTGGCTATGAAGACCAACTTTTTCAAGTTTTCGTCCTCTAGAAAAACCAGGGGTATCGTTTTCAATTACTAATAGACTGATCCCCTTATGCTTTTCCTTTGGGTTTGTTTTACAAACAACTACTATGAGATCAGCATGTATTCCGTTCGTAATGAACGTTTTTTGTCCATTAACAAGATAATGATCTCCTTCTTTTATTGCACTAGTTTGAATCCCTGCTAAATCAGAACCAGCCCCTGGCTCTGTCATTGCGATTGCTGTAATGAATTCACCCGAGATACACTTTGGTAACCATTTTTTCTTTTGTTCTTCAGTTCCATAGGTTTGAATATAAGGAACAACGATATCACTATGTAAACCCATACCGATCATACTTGAGCCCACTTTTTCAAGTTCTTCATTTATGACGACAGAATATCCAAAATCTGCTTCTAATCCTCCATACTGCTCATCAACCCACGGACATAGGAAACCATTATATCCCATTTTTAACCAAAGATCTCTAGGGATAATCCCTTGTTTTTCCCAATCATTGTAAAATGGGTATGCTTCTTTTTCTAAAAATTTACGGAAGGCATCACGGAAAATGTGATGCTCCTCCTTTAAATAACGTGCTGACATGTTTATCCTCCTTAAGCCTTTTCCTTTTCTGTATGCTGCTGTCGAAGTAAGAATTTCTGTATCTTCCCACTCGCATTTCTTGGAAGCTCACTTGCGAAAATATATTTTCGTGGTCGTTTGTAATCTGCTAGCTTTTCGCTATTTTTACAGAAAGCTTCCAAGTCCTCTTCCGTTAAATTGGGATCTTTCTTCACGATGACAGCGATTACTTTTTCACCCCATTTTTCATCAGGTTCTCCGAGGACTGCGACATCTAATACACCTTCATGTTCGTATAAAATATCCTCAACTTCTCGTGGATAGACATTTTCTCCACCACTAATGACCATGTCATCCACTCGGTCAGCTACGAACAAATAGCCTTCTTCATCAAAATAGCCGAGATCACCTGAGTGATACCAGCCTTTATATAAGGCTTTTTCTGTGGCATCCTCGCGGTTAAAGTATCCTGCCATCATTGAAGGACCTTGAACGATGATTTCTCCAACTTGATAGGATGGTAGAGTATCCTCTGGATTTGATGGGCCATCTTCACATGGTTTTACAACACGAATTTCATGGTTAAAACATGGTTTTCCAGCAGATCCTGCTTTTCTTATTTGCTCATCCTCATAAAGAAAGGTTATTGCGGGACCCATTTCTGTCATTCCGTATGCTTGAATTAGGTTAATTCCTAGTTTTTCTTTACAAGACTTCACAAGTACAGGTGCCATTGGAGCTGCCCCGTATAGACCAAGACGTAACGATGATAAATCATAGTTTTCTAGATTCACTTGTAGTAACATATTCCACATTGTTGGTGCGGCAAAAAAGACTGTAATCTTCTCATCCTGGATAACCTGTAAAACCTGTTCAGGATCAAAGTGATGAATAATAACATTACTTGCTCCTACATGGACTCTTGGAAGGAAACAGCAATGCAATTCAGCACAATGAAACATTGGGGCAGTAACTAATCCCCTATCATTAGGGGTAAGCCTTTTGGCAGCTATACAAGTTAAGCTTTGTTCAAGCATATCGCGATGACGGTGTAAAACACCTTTTGGTTTTCCTGTAGTACCACTTGTATACATAATCGCATATAAATCATTTTCATAAATGGTAGAGTTTGGAGTCTTAGCTGAAGCATGCTCAGTTCTTTCATAGAAGTTTACAGCATAGGATGGGGTGTCACTGTCAGTGTACCAAAAAGAAGTTGTTGGAAAGTCTTTTTCAATACTTGCAATATTTGCTTCTAGGATTTTTTCAAATAGAAATATTTTTGGCTTTGCATCATTGATGATATATGCTACTTCCTGTGGCTTTAATCGGAAATTAATCGGATTAAAAACTGCGCCAATTTTCGCACAAGCAAAATACGCTGATGCTAGTTCACTTGTGTTAAATAGATAGGTAGAAACTCGGTCCCCTTTTTGCACGCCAGAGGAGATTAGTGCATTTGCAAGTTTATTAATTTCTTTGTCCCATTCTAGGTATGTAAATCTAATCCCCTTTGGAACATCAACAAGTGCTTCTTTATTCGGATATTTACTTACCGTTTGTTCAAATAACTTTCCAATCGTATTATACATATTGTACCCCCTTGCAAAATATGAAAACGCTTTCTAATCTCATTATAACCTAATTTGGATTGCTCTAACTTAGTATCTCTTGATGTACAGCTACTAGAATTCTTCTGTTACTTGTTTAAAATATTAAACGATCTATTTTATGAGATTCGATATTAGTTTAATTCCTCATAAAATTATAAATCCCTGTTACATTTTTTAAATTTTTAAATAATGTTTATAAACTTTAATTTAAGTGATTCACATCTATCACTTTTAGAATATTTGTCACATTGTTTCACGTAACCTTGAATACAAAAACAAAGGTGGTATATGATTAAACCTTTAACAGCCCTTATTCGGATTCCATGAACCTTGTGTTTTTCTTATTTGTACAATTTGTCCAAGATGATATGCATTGTGTATATTAATATGGGCAATAATGTCCATCCAAGGATCTTTTGAACTACTTCTTACAGGGCTATATAATTTTGTTTCATCGCAATCATGAATCGAAATACGCCAATCTGACATTGTTGCAAGTAGCTTCACAACTGTAGAAAGCCAATCTAGCTCATTTGCAAGCTTTTCTGGCCCAGCGAAGGTTGAATCATTATCAGTTTGTTCTTCAGACAAAGGTAAGTCTCTAAATCTTTTTAAATACCTATCGTTCCAGAAGGTGAGATGATTAACAATCTCCCATATTGAATTAGTGGATTCGTTCTCTTTCCAAGCGGCCTGCTCTGCAGTTACACCATCCAATGCCTTATGTAATGAAACAAACCAGCCTTCGCAATCATGACATCCTGCAAACTGAGAAAGTAATAAACTCTTTATTCTATCAGACATATAAATTTAACTCCCCCTGACTTGTACAAAAGGCTATTAAAACAGGATCTATTATTACAGTACGTCTGGAATGTCACAAATATGTCATTATGGCTAATCCTTATAATATGCTTTTTATAACCTATTAAACTTCATATTAAGTAATGTAATGTAAAAACTTTTATAAAAAACCTAGAGGACAACAAGAAAAGCGAAAGGCGCCCGCTTATCGGCGACAAGCATAAGACGAGCCGTCAGGAAGGTTGTTCTTTGACCTTCCTGACGGATTGGCTTATGACCTCGAGCCGATGGCGCCCGGAGCTAGACACTAAAACTTGGTACAAATTTTTATACTTTCTTATCTTTTAAGAAAAGCGAAAGGCGCCCGCTTATCGGCGCGTCGATTAAAACCCGCCACGTCCTGTGGCGAACATCGACATCAGCACATCCTGTGCAAGTCAAGCATAAGACGGTTCCTTTAAGAAGGTGGTTTTTCCTTCTTAAAGGAAATGGCTTATGACCTCAGGTCCGATGGCCCCTGGAGCTAGACGTAGATAGACAGAGACACGAGGTTATACACAACCTTACAATTTTATAAATTCCTAAACAATAAAAAAGCAGTGGCATTAGGAACATTACCTAACCACTGCTGATCTTTTTAATTATGAGTTTTAATTTTAAATAGCTCATCTAATATGTTGATTTTTTCTTCCGTATAATGTTTAAAACCCTCATTATAGGATTTTGGGTCTTTCGGGTTTGCAAAACGCGTTATTTTGCCTGTAAATGGATCGACAAATTTACTTGAAGCGCCACAACCTAGGCCAATTATTGATTGCTGTTCTTCCATGATCATGATGTTATAAATACTTTCTTGACTAGGAATAGCGTAACCTACATTTTCTAAGTTGCCTAATATGTTTTTCTGTCGGTACAAGTAATAGGGGGCATACCCATGATTTTGTGTCCATTTTGTCGCACTGTCCATCATTTCACCTATTTCTTCTCTACCGGCAACTTTATATTTCTCCTTATTCTTAGTCATCTCAGATGCTCTTTTAAAGGATAATGTATGAACAGTTATTGATTCTGGCATAAGCTTCTCTGTTTCATTAAGGGTATGATTAAACTCTTCAATCCCCTCACCTGGAAGACCAATGATGAGATCCATATTGATATTATTCATTCCCATTTTTCTTGCTAAATGATACTTTTCGATCGTTTCTTCAACCGTATGGTGACGACCAATAGCTTTAAGTGTTTCTTGAATGTATGATTGCGGATTAATACTAATCCGATCAATATTCCATTTGTTTAACACATCAAGTTTATTAGGAGTAATCGTATCAGGTCTTCCAGCTTCAACTGTAATCTCTCTTATTTTATCTACATCGGGAAAAGATTGATACATTTCTTCATAGAGCATGTCCATTTCTTCAGCTGTAATACTTGTAGGAGTTCCCCCACCATAGTAGACTGTTGTTATTTTCATATCATTTTCTTTTAACCAACGTCCAATTTCTTGTATTTCATAATAAAGACCGCCTAAAAATGAATCTACTGAGCCTTGTCTCCCATTAATCGCATAGGCTGGAAATGTACAATACGCACATTTTGTTGGACAAAATGGAATACCGATATAGATGCTTACTTCATTTTTTAGCTCATACAAGTCGGGAACTACTGCCAATTGACGGTCAACAATTTCTTGCATTAGCTTAATTTTTTCATCAGTGATTAAGTATTCGTCTTTTAACTGTTGATGGGCCACTTCTTTTTGAATACCTGAATGTAGTTTTTTATGAAGTAATTTTGTTGGACGAATCCCTGTTAAGACACCCCATTGCTGTGTAACTCCCGTAAGTTCTTGGAGTACCGTAACATAAACATAGGAAACTGAGTGCTTTATTAATTTAAAACGTTCTTTCTCATTAGAACAATGAGATACATCTTTTTCGTAGGATGCCTCAATTCGCGTTCTTGATGAGGTTTCTTCCAAAACTGCATTTGAAGAAATGGAATCTCCTTCATCATTAAGTGTAATATTTATTATTAAGTCTGGATTCTCTGTTGGTGAGAATTCAAGCTTACTTTCTTCGTAAAAAAGATCTGTAATTAAACTAAGTGGTCGATGAAAACGTTCATCGTTTATTCCGCGGAATAGTATTTGCAATATTATCACCTTTCATATGAGGTTTTAACGCCTCTCGGGTAGTGTCAAATTGAAGACAAGGCATATTTTAGTGTACATAATAATTTTTTTAATATCAACAACTATGAAGATGGTTAGATTTGGAGACATATCTTTTCACACAAAAAAATGACAAGTGACCATCATAATCACTTGTCGATACTACATTTATTTTTCAATCTTTATCGTACGCAAAAAATCAATTCGCTGTTGTTTACGAAAGTGTTCTTTGATCATATAGGCTACACCATTTTGATCGTTAGAACGTGTAACCCAATCTGCAACCTTTTTAACTTCCTTAGGAGAATTCCACATGGCTACCCCTAATCCAGCTGCTTCAATCATTGGCATATCACCTGGAGAATCTCCAATTACCACTGTTTTTGAGAGTGGGATTCCTAATTGTTGACTCAGTATTCGTAAACCAGTTAGCTTAGATACACCTCGCGGGCCAATTTCTAATTTTTGTCTTTGATTATCGACATTTGACACTGTTATGTCTGGAAATGCCTCAGTTAATGTTTGGTATGCGTTATTAAACTCTTTCTCATTTGTAAAAAACGCTTCTAGTTTTGGTGGGGCTACGGGATTATCAAGTAGATAGTCGCCTAACGAATCAACAAACTGCATTGGATAAAAGAGTGGATCACCTGAACCTAGAACTGCTTTAGCTATAATATTCCCAGGCATTTTCATTTTATTTCCAACTGAAAATCTCTCATGTAAAAGCCTAATATTACATTCGAAGTTCTCGAGCACTTGAACAATATTAAACGTCTTTTCCTCTGACAATCTATTTTGATAAATAGGTTGATCAAGAGAGTTTCCAATAAACGCTCCATTATGTGTAATGATATGAGAATCGAGCTTTAATGCTTTTGCAATCTTTTTCGCTGAAGGAAAATTTCTACTTGTTACTAGCGTTACATAAACTTCTTTTTTTCTAACATACTCAATTGCTTCCTTTGTACCACTTTGGATACGTCCATTAGAGCGTAACAAAGTACCATCAACGTTAATTGCTAGCATTCTATATAACATCATGGCGAATCCCCTCCCTCACATATACATATCCTTATGCATATGAATATGTATTTACTAGAAAGAATAGAACATAAATGATACTATCAAACATTATTCGACAAGTACCCGGTACTTGTCGAATCCTCCTCATCGAAAAACCCCACATTCATTGGGGTTTTTCAATGGTTATTTATTTTCTTCCATACTGCCGTATAATTCTTCTAATGGTTTCATGATGATTTTGTTAAGTTCTCCAATTGCCATGCTCATACTTTGCTCCGCTTCCATTAATTTTGCGATTGATTGGTGTTGTTGAACTAGTGCAACCATTTTTTGTGCTTGCTCTACTTCCTCTTGTGAGATTTCTTGACCCATCATTTGTTTTTGTTGAAGATTTAATTGAACATCACGAAAGTTTTCAAACATCTTTTTCGCTGACTCGTCCGCATTCACTTCATCATAAAAACTTTTTAGGTTCTTGTACTCCTCACTTTCACGAATCGCTTTTTCAACATCATATGCTACATCAAATAAATTTACCGCCATTGTTATTTCCTCCTTAATTTAAACGAACAAAAATTAATACCATTCAACTATAACAAACTACATCAAGAAACTTAAGTAATACACTCAACTAACAATATACGTGATATTTCCCTCCTTCATGACTAATGACTACTCCACAGGGCAAGTCTATATAGTTTTACAGGTAAATTTCATAACCTAATTTCTATATTCCTAATTAAAAAAAAGAACAATTACACCTTGAACAATTCCAATCATTCCGCCAAGAAGGGCTCCTAAATAGGTGATCATTTTAAATTCTCGTCTTGAAATTGAAAGGACCATTTCTTCAAGTCGGTCGACGGCAAATGTCTCCACTTGATTTTTTACGATTTCAGCAAGATGCATTCTTTCCATCATAACCTCTACCCTTCCCGCAATAAATTCACCGATTTTGTCAACAGTACGAGGAATCCATTCCTCTAACACTTTTTGTTTATATGGTTCAAGAACTTTATTAACTGACATATTTAAATAGCGGTTCACATCGATGTGCTTACTAGCTTGTTCTTGTAATAGTGTAACAATCACATTACGTCCGATTTTTTCTTCAAGCTCAATTGCCTTCCACTTTTTCACTTTATCCCATTCATTTTCAAGCAATGTAGTAAGTAGATCTTTTGTTCCTTTACTGCTTAAAAATTTCACTATTTCAGGTTGAATTTTGTCAATTAGGCTTTCATTACCTAAGAACATCTGAAGCATGTTTCCTAGCATGCCTCTTGTAGCCAGAAAATCATCAATCATTTTCCGAACCTTTCTTTTGCCTTCATCACTTGAAAAATAGTCGATTCCCTTTGAGGCTATGTATTCGGCTACAAATGGGATTTTATCCTTAACCTTTTCAAGTAAACCAATAGGGGCTACCTCACCTAGTTCCTTATCGCGTAGCTCTTTCATAATTTCTTCATACTTTGCTTCAATAAATTCTTTAATTTTTATGTTCACTTTTTCATCTATCTTTTCAAAACCCATTTTAGTTGTAAACTCAAGTAGTGTCTTTTCAGACGATAAAAGTCGCTTTGCTTCCTCCTGAACCCACTCAACCATCTCAGATTTAAATTTTGGGTCTTGAAACTTAGCTCTAATACTTTCTGGGGTAAGTAAATGATCGACAACCATTCTCCCAAGTTGAATAGCTAATTCCTCTCGTCGCTTTGGAATAAGACCCGGAGTAAACGGTAGTCTTTTTCCACCTATGTAAATTGCCTTATAAGGTCTAAACAACATTTTTATGGCGAGAGAGTTAGTAAACCCTCCAATAACCGCACCAACTATAGCCATAAATAAAATGATACCTAAAACATCCATTCCCGTAACACCATCCAAATTAGATTATTTTGCTCACAGTTTTTCTTCTATTTACATACGATACGATATCAGCATTCGCCTAATAAAGAAAAGCGCAAGGCGCCCGCCTTTCGGCGACAAGCATAAGACGAGCCGGCTGGAAGGTTGTTCTTTACCTTCCGGACGGATTGGCTTATGACCTCGAGCCGATGGCGCCTGGAGCTAGACACTAAAACTAGGTACAAACTTTTATACTTTCTTATCTTTTAAGAAAAGCGCAAGGCGCCCGCCTTTCGGCGACAAGCATAAGACGAGCCGGCTGGAAGGTTGTTCTTTACCTTCCGGACGGATTGGCTTATGACCTCGAGCCGATGGCGCCTGGAGCTAGACACTAAAACTAGGTACAAACTTTTATACTTTCTTATCTTTTAACAAAAGCGCAGGGCGCCCCGCTTAGCGACGTATGGACTGGACTGATCCGCATGAGATAAAGGAAACACGAAGAGCGAAAGCGATTCGATGTTGACTTATCGTAAGGAGGAGAGGGAAGTCCACTAGTCGTTGGGGCGCTGGAGCTGGATGTAGATAGACATAAACACAAAGCTATACACACCCTTACAATTATATAATTCCTTAACATTAAGAAAAGCGGAGGGCACACGGAACTAAGCATCAATACTTTATACTTTTTTAATTAAATAATGCACATGTTCCCGATTCCACCAATTTTTGATTCACACATAAATTATAAAGCTTGTTTAACAAGTCGGCAAATGAGGTTTTTAACATGTCTACAAAATTGCAGCTTGAAATTAGACCACTTCCCGATGAATCACTAGGACGACCCTTCATTATAAAAGTAAGTGATCAAATTATGAAGGCCCTACATTTATCTTCAAATCAAGATCATCAATTAACTTGTAGTAGGTATAGTCACCGGGTTCGAATCGTATCTATAAAAGAGAGTGACTCAATTATGTATTGTAGTAAGACCTTGCTACAATCCTTACATCTGCCAACCGAATTTACATTTACAATCTCACTTACTAAGACCAATCACAATGAATTATCTCTAAACCCTATAGTTTCTGTAATGACTGAAGTCAAAGAGAAAGGAGAAACTGTTTCTTTAGGATCTATTGAAGCATTCTGTGAAGAACTTGCCTACTATTGTGACTCGACTGGCGTCTTCTTTTACGTTTTTTCACTGAATAATTGGGATAAAGAGAATCTTGTAGGATATGTATTTAATAATAACAAATGGATCAAAACACCAGTCCCTTTCCCTCAGGTTGTTCATAATCGGATTCATACACGAAAAAGGGAGCAATCAACTAAGTTTATTGAATTTACCAGAGATCTGAAATCGACTACTACACCCTATTTTAATGATCATTTTCTAAATAAATGGGAAGTTCATGAACTATTAGTAGAGCACAATCATATAACACCCTATATACCCGAAACAATGCTACTAACTTCTCGGAAAGTACTTGAAGAAATGGTAGATAATCATGATTGTGTCTTTTTAAAACCGATTCATGGTAGCCAAGGCCGTAAGATCTTTCGAATCACTAAAAAAGAATCTAATTACCATCTCGATTACACTACATTTACTGGAGATATTGAGCAGACATACGATTCATTTCTTGCACTTTTTCAATCTTTACGTTCAAGGCTAAATCAACAAGGCTTTGTGGCCCAACAGGGTCTACCATTACTATTATATAATTATCGACCCCTTGATTTTCGTTTTCTATGTCATAAGACGATTGATAACAAGTGGGCAATCACCTCTGCTATTGCGCGGGTATCCTCAAAGGAGCAATTTGTTTCGAATTTAGCAAGAGGCGGAGAGTTAATGAAATTATCAACTATTTTGTCAGATACCTTTGATCAAAAAACAAGTAATCATATAAAAAAAATGTTGAAAGAACTAGCGCTTGAGGTAGCAGATATTATTTCACTTTCCTGTGAAGGGTTTTACGGAGAACTTGGCATTGACTTAGCCCTAGATATTAATGGAGTACCCTGGGTAATTGAAGTGAATACAAAGCCATCCAAAGACCAAGACCCTGAACATATCTCATCAAAAGTAAGACCATCAGCAAAGGCAATCATTCAACATTGCCTCTACTTGACTAATTTCTCTAAAAAGGAGTGATTGTTATTGATAACATTCGGATTTATCACGTTACATCCTTCACAAGAAAATAAGTATATAACAGAAATTGCAAAACGAGCAGAATTTTTTAACATAACTGTTTATCGATTCACACCAACATCAATTGATCCTGCTACCGAAAATGTTCATGGAGAGGTCTTCAATTGCAATACAAAGCAATGGGAATCGAAGGTGTTCCCACTTCCAGTCTACTTATATGATCGGTGCTTTTATACGAACGGTGACGAAATCTCTAAACGAAGTCAGCCTATCATGAGTTGGTTAAAAAATCGGCCTTCTTCTATTTTCATCGGACACGGGTTACCTAATAAATGGAATATTTACAAAACTTTAAAGGAAAATGAGACTCTTAGCGCCTATACCCCAGCTACAGTAAAGGCAACTTCTGTGTCTTCCATCATTAATAAGCTAATTAAAGAAAAAAGGATCCTCTTAAAGCCTGAAAGTGGTTCGCAAGGAAAAGGTATTGTTGGGTTAATTGTGGCTAAAGGTGGCGTAGAGGTGCTCACACACAAAGATAAAAGTAGGATTGTAAAAAACTTCTCTTCAAAAAATGAATTTAGTAGATGGCTTGGAAAGCTTATATCCTCTCAATTCTACCTTTGCCAATCATTACTCCCCCTCCAGGATGGCGAAAATAGACCTTTCGACATTCGAATTTTACTTCAAAAAAATGAAACCGGAGAATGGATTGAGCAAGGACGCGGTGTTAGAAAGGGAAAACCAGATTATCTCATTTCGAATGTAAGTGCTGGTGGTGAGGTATTCAAATTTGATTTATGGCTAAAAACTGTCCCACTTTCTAAGCAAACCTTACTTATTGATGGTATTGATACAATTATCCGGCACGTTCCAAAAGTAGTTGAAACACATTTCGGCTCCCTTTTTGAGCTTGGAATTGATATTGGCCTAGGCACTGATGGAGGAGTTTGGATTTTAGATGTTAATTCAAAGCCTGGTAGAAAGGTGGTCCTGCAAACAGATATAAATAAGAATGAGGATCTATATAAATCACCGCTTCGTTATTGTACCTATCTTGAAAAACAGGCTTCGTTAAAAGGGGTTGAAATAAATGAAAGCATTATATCCACTCAAAATAACTGATCAAACCAAAAAAACACTCTATTTACCTAAAACTGCGGTAGAGTCAGATCAAATAAACAAAGTAGCGTTTGGAACTTTTTCAACTGATTGTACTATTTTACAGCATCACCATAACGAGGTCCTCATTAGTGAAGATTTATTTACTGAACTTAAACTACCACATCAAGGATCAACACACCTCATTTTCCATGAGGATACAGTATATCTTGGCCCTTTAGTTGGTATTTTTACGGCTGGATTTACAGACTCACTCTTACGACCAATTGGTGAACGTTCCCTCTTTTTTGCTAAACTCCTAACTATTGAAAAATCAGTTGGGACATTTGCATTCGTGTTTGGCGCCCATCAAATTAATTGGGAACAAGGCATCATCAACGGCTATTTTTTCCATAAAAATGGTTGGAAGAAAGCTGATATTCCTTTTCCGAATGTGGTATATGATCGCCTGCCAAATCGAAAAACTGAAAACCATAAGACATTACAAAAAATCAAACAGAGACTACATGAGGAATATTTAATCCCTTGGTTCAATCCAGGTTTCTTCAATAAATGGGAGATTCATCAATTACTTCAACATGATAAGTCAATTTCAAATTATCTACCAGAAACCCATATTAACCCATCAATAGAACGTATCGAAATCATGCTTTCAAAATACCAACATGTCTATTTAAAACCTGCAAATGGCAGTCTTGGCCTTGGAGTTTATCAACTAATATATTCCCGAGAAGAAGAAGTATATTATTGTAGATATAATGATGAGCAATTTGAAAATCGCCTTCAAAAGTTTTCTTCCTTAGAATCACTTATCAACTATATTTTCAGAAAAAAACGATTAAAGGATTATATTGTCCAGCAAGGTATATCTTTGCTTCGTAGTGACCATAAAACAATCGACTTTAGAGTTCATACAAATAAAGATAGCGATGGCAGATGGAAGGTAAGTGTGATTGCAGGGAAAATTGCTGGTAGAGGCAGTGTAACCACACATCTTAATAATGGTGGAATGGTAAAAACAGTTGATGAAATCTTCTTAACTAAAGAAGAAAGTACAAAAGTATTGGATCAGTTAAAACAAGCTTCTCTTCTTCTAAGTACTGCGATAGATCAGAACGTTAAAGGAAATATTGGAGAAATAGGTTTCGACCTCGGTATCGATAAAAATAATCATGTATGGTTATTTGAAGCAAATTCAAAGCCGGGTCGCTCAATATTCTCACATCCAAAATTAAAACATGATGATTTACTTTCAAGAAAGCTATCCATGGATTATGCCGTACATCTTACTGAAAAAACGATTAAAAAGCCAGAGGATTTGCTTCAGTCATGAAAATCTACTATGATCCTACTGCAAAAAAGTGGTTACAAAACGAGGTCCAACATGTCTTGTTATGGGGTAAAAATAAATGTGAAATTGGCTATTCAGGGAGCATCTCAAATAACTCGCTCCCTTTTCCCATTTCTTTTGATGGCATTTCACTAGGGCCAATTATTGGGATTCTTGCCGGAGAGAGTAATAAAAAGGAACTGATTGGAAATTCCTCTACATTTCGTTTGCTTTCTCTATCTTTGCAGCAATATGGAGCTCTATGTGTAGTTTTTACTCCATCAACTATTGATAAAAAAGGAATGGATGGTTTTCTTTATGTGTCAGCTATTAAAAAATGGATTAAAGTAACTTCACCATTGCCAAATGTCGTGTATAATCGAATTCCCTCAAGACTATTGGAAAAAAAGTCGCTTTATTCCAACACCTTTTCTTTCCTTGATAACAATTCTATACCTTACTTTAACCGTTCATTTTTTTCAAAATGGGAAACGTTTAAAATGCTCATAAAAAACCCATCTCTTTATGATCATATCCCAAAGACAGAACTCCACACTTCATTTTCCAATTTGCAATCTATGCTGCAAACCTATAACGAGATATATTTAAAGCCAAGTGAAGGACATAAAGGAAAAGGAATATATAAAATCATTTTGGAAGCTCCAACAAATATTACATTATTACACACAAAAGAGAGCTTTACGTACGATAATCTTGATCGCCTTTGGGACAAAATAAAAAAACAGATTGAATCTACCCCATATATTATTCAAGAGGCTGTAAAGTCTGATACATTTAATGGCAAAAGATATGATCTGCGTATTCTCGCTCATTATCAAGAAAAAGACTACCATATTAGTGGAATTGGTGTTAGAATGTCTGGCAATCAAGAGGTAACTACACATGTCCCAAATGGAGGTCGTATTATTCCCTTCAAAAAACTAGCTGATCGGGTAGATAAAGCCAAAATAGCTTCTATCGTCAATAGTATTGGGAAACAATTAGAAACCGAGACCGGATCTTTCATTGGAGAATTTTCAGTCGATATAGGAAAATCCGCCATTGATGGTAATTACTATATTTATGAAGTGAATTCAAAGCCGATGGTATTTGATGAACCCGATATTAAAAACAAAGGACTTGAAAATTTGTCCAAACTCCTTATAATGAGGGCAAAGCCTCATAATCATTAAGGAGGAAAACATGATGCTTTCTCACTTCCAATGGAAGCCTTTATTTGAAAATAAACAATTACCTGGCTGGCGGTTTTCTTTTTTCTTTAAAGGTACAGCATATTTTGGAATTTATCATAAGGACGGACATATTGAATGGACATCACAAGTCCCACCTACTGAATCTGAGCAACAATTGAACACTCAGATACATGAGCTAATGCTTTTCCATGTATACGAGTAAGTTTATCCTCCACGCTTAAAAAGCAGTAAAAACCCCACCTCAAAACTTAGGGAATTTGAGGAAGTTTAGGCGGGGGATCAAACTGTCCCAAGCGCGGTCCGCCGGCGCACAGGACGTGCATGCTTACCTAGCGTTAAAAGTTCAACTAGCAATTAGTGGGGAATGAAGAAACCCTCACTATTTGAAGTTTCACTTTATAATTTTTTTAGCTACGCTATAATGAAAATGTCCTTTCCTTCACACACTACTTAGTAGACCAAATGAAGGAGGGCATTTTAATGACCAAGCGTAAAGTTTCAAAAGACTTACTTTATGAAGGTAAGGATGAGGTATTGATGGATGTTGACAGGTTTATAAATGAAGGAATGGCAGGTGGCACTGTTCATCGAAAACACGGATCTACCAATATTGAAGAAGCTCGTGACTTTGAGACAGAAGAACCTCCTGCAAATATGGAAAATGGGTAAGTTAAATTATTGTAGAGTGAGGCAACTTTGCCTCACTCTTTTTTAGTTACTTGTACTCTAATATGGGTAAGATCCCAGGTTTATTTGTTATAATTAAAATAGAATAATATTTGAAGGGATATAAACGATGCTTGAAAAACTTAAGAGACACTATAAGGATGCTTTAATAGTTGCAGACACAGCTTTTGACGACAATTATCTATGGTTTTCATCAGATAGCCGTACCCTGTTCGGAATAAGAAAGAACGCTATATCAGAAAAAGAGGCACAGCTTCTTGGAACGCTTTTTGAGACTGATGATTATCCGCCTAATTTAATGACAGAAGAACAAACCCGGTGGTATCAATATTTATACTCAGGCGATAGTAATCGCAATGTGCCGCGCTCTAATTTTTCAAGATGTAGATTCATTCATTTTTTTACAAGTAAAGCCATTTCTGACAAACAGAATTTCCAACTAGCTACTGAATCCCTATTCCCTTCCGAGGTCATTGTTGTTTGGGAAAATACACATAGTGGTATTATTATTGAAAAAATGAATGATCAGTATATGACAGAAATAACAAATTTAGAAGATGTTGTTGATATATTTACAAGTGACTTTTACCTCGATGTTAACATGTTAACTGGTCAAATATATTCACTAGATAGTGATGTTAAATCGCAATTTGAATTTGAAAGACTGTGCTTTAAAACAGCAATGAAATATATCCACAAACAAAAGGTATTCTCTATCCAAGATGTAATTCCCCTGTTTTTATTGGAGAATGTAGACCCAATAAAGAGACAAAAAATTTCCAATGTTTTACTTCCAAATCTACAAGATGACCTCGACCAACTTAAGACTATAAAAGTATTTTTAGAAAGCAACTTAAATGTTTCATCGGCAGCTAAGAAGCTTTACATGCACCGAAATAGTCTACAGTATCGAATAGATAAATTTATAGAACAAACAGGAATTGATATAAAACATTTTCATGGTGCGGTTACTGTATTTCTAGCAATTTTAGTTATCGAACATTTCAATGAACCTCCGGATTCGTAGACATGCACAACCAAATCTGCTTTATTTGTGCATAATGACGTTTACCGTAAATGGCCAACTAGGCTACACTATGTATAAGTAAACGTTTACATTAGGGGGAATAGTAATGGCAGAATTGAAACTTGAAAATATTTATAAAGTTTATGATAACAAGGTTACAGCTGTTGAAGATTTTAACCTTCATATCCAAGACAAAGAATTTATCGTTTTTGTTGGACCATCAGGCTGTGGTAAATCAACTACACTTCGTATGATTGCTGGCCTTGAAGAAATTTCAAAAGGCGATTTTTATATTGACGAAAAGCGTGTTAATGATGTAGCTCCAAAAGACCGTGATATCGCAATGGTTTTCCAGAACTATGCACTTTATCCACATATGAATGTATACGACAATATGGCTTTCGGTCTAAAGCTTCGTAAGTTTTCTAAAGATGAGATTGACCGTCGTGTTAAAGACGCAGCTCGTATTCTAGGACTTGAGGAATACTTAGATCGTAAACCTAAAGCATTATCAGGTGGACAACGTCAACGTGTTGCCTTAGGACGGGCTATTGTTCGTGATGCAAAAGTATTCTTAATGGATGAACCATTATCAAATCTTGATGCAAAGCTTCGTGTACAAATGCGCGCTGAAATTTCGAAGCTGCATCACCGTTTACAAACTACTACTATTTACGTAACACATGACCAAACAGAAGCTATGACAATGGCTACTCGATTAGTTGTTATGAAAGACGGTATTATTCAGCAAGTTGGGGCTCCAAAGGATGTTTATGATAATCCTGAAAATGTCTTCGTAGCTGGATTTATCGGTTCACCTGCAATGAACTTTTTTACAGGGTCATTAAAAGAGGATACTTTTATTATCGGAGATGTTTCAGTTAAAGTGCCAGAAGGAAAAATGAAAATTTTACGTGATAAAGGTTATGCAAATAAAGAAGTCATTCTTGGTATGCGTCCTGAAGATATTCACGATGAGCCTGTTTTCATTGAAGCATCTCAAGGTTCTAAAATCACGGCTAATATTGAAGTGGCTGAATTAATGGGAGCAGAGTCCATGCTTTATTCTCAAGTATCTGGCCAAGAATTTATTGCACGTGTTGATTCACGTACAGATGTTAAACCGGGTCAACAGCTTGTGCTAGCCCTTGATATGAACAAAGCTCATTTCTTTGATGTTGAAACTGAAAGCAGAATTCGTCCATAATATAACAAAAGCGCAAGGCGCGCCCGGAGCTAGACACTAAAACTAAGTTCGATTCTTAATTACCTATAAAGTAGAAAAGTCGCCTTCCGGCGACTTTTTTTATTCTTTAATAAGTTTAACTTCCTCCGTCCCACATGATGTACAGTAAAATAAATGGGCACATTCATGTTGGCTAAAAGTTATTGGATAGCCATCGATCTTCTTCATATCATCAATTTCCATGTAAGCACTATAGTCATCGAAATAATCAATTATCCGGCCTGAATCTTCAAGTTCATTTCTGCAATTTATACACTTAAAAGGTTTATTGATCCCGAATCCATTACAGAGTGGGCAAATATACATTGTAATCCATCCTTGTTTTTTAATTTTTAACTGTACCAATAGCTTTTGACCAAATTAGGTTGTTATGTACCAAAGTTAATAGGAATAAATTCCCTCTTATTTTTTTACATAGAACAATAAAAATTCACCATACTATTTAGTAAACAAGCAGCACACAAAAGCAACAAGCAAGAAACAAGTATCTCTAAAAAAAGTTTTAAAAAAAACAGTATAAAAAATGAAAAATGAAACATTATAAATAGTACAGCAAACAAAACAAAAACAAACTTACATCGATGGGTTAAGCCCAAAAGAGGCAATGAAATTACTTCATTTGCTGGTGCAACCCCAGCTAACCCAACCAAAACCAAAAAAATTTTCGAGGAGATGAATTACACATGGCAAACCAATCATCAGGAAGCAATTCGTCAAATCAATTACTAGTAGCAGGAGCACAACAAGCAATTGACCAAATGAAATTTGAGATTGCATCAGAATTTGGTGTAAACCTTGGTGCTGACACTACATCTCGTGCTAACGGTTCAGTTGGAGGAGAGATTACTAAGCGTTTAGTATCTTTAGCTCAACAACAAATGGGCGGTTTCAACCAATAATAATTAAAACTTCATAATATGGATTTAGGCCCCAAGCTTACAGCTTGGGGCCTTTCTTATACCAAGTTTTAGTATCTAGCACCGGGCGACCTGCGCTTTTCTTATTCTTGTGGGTTGATCATTTTGGACGGGTCTATCAACAAGTCAAATTGTTCCTCTGTTAATACCCCATTTCGAACAGCTGCCTCTTTAAGCGTTAACTTTTCCTTGTAAGCGAATTTAGCAATGACAGCAGCCTTTTCATAGCCAATATGTGGATTTAGTGCAGTTACTAACATTAGGGAATTTGTAAGGTTCTTTTCGATAACTTCTTTATTTAAAGCGATTCCCTTTACGCACCTCTCATTAAAAGAATCAATCCCATCAGAAAGTAATCGGATAGATTGTAAGAAATTATAAATAATAACCGGTTTATAGACATTTAGCTGAAAATTTCCTTGGCTTGCTGCAAACCCGATTGTTGCATCATTACCAAATACTTGGCAGGCAATCATTGTTAATGCTTCACTTTGGGTAGGATTCACTTTACCAGGCATGATTGAACTTCCTGGTTCATTTGCTGGAATTGTAATTTCTCCAATTCCTGCCCTAGGACCACTTGCTAACCATCTAACATCATTTGCAATCTTCATTAAGTCTGCCGCAAGTGCTTTTATTGCGCCATGTGAATGGACTATTACATCATGGCTAGTTAGCGCATGAAACTTATTAGAAGCACTCACAAACGGATAATCTGTCATTTTTGAAAGCTGTTCACACACTACTTTCCCGAACATTGGATGGGCATTAATCCCTGTACCCACAGCTGTTCCTCCAATAGCAAGTTCCTTCAAATAATTAGAACTTTCCCTTATCATTTTTCCCGATTTTGCAATCATTTCCACCCAACCACTGAACTCTTGGCCAACGGTTAATGGAGTGGCATCCTGTAAGTGTGTCCGACCTATTTTTATCACCTTATTAAACGCGGCTTGCTTTTCTTCAAGGATTATTTTTAGTGAACCCAATGATGGTAATAGCCTAGTTTCTATTGCTTTGACTGCTGCAACATGCATGGCTGTAGGAAAGGTATCATTTGAACTTTGTGACATATTGACATCGTCATTTGGATGAACAGTTAGATTGTACCCTTTTTCTTTTGCAATTTGATTTGCTCTATAGGCAATTACTTCATTCACATTCATATTTGTTTGTGTCCCACTACCTGTCTGCCAAACAACGAGTGGAAAGTGATCATCTAGACTTCCTGAAAGTATCTCATCTGCTGCCTCAACAATTACTTCACTTTGCACATCACTTAATTTTTCTAGCTGATTATTTGTTATAGCTGCACACTTTTTTATTAAGGCTAAGGACTGAATGACCTCAATCGGCATCGTTTCAATGCCTATAGCGAAGTTTTCCTTGCTTCGTTGCGTTTGTGCCCCCCAGTACTTTTCGATAGGTACATGGACTATACCAATAGAATCCTTTTCTTCTCGATAACTCACGATTAGCACCCTCTTAAATTTATTTTGGTTACTAAATTCTTTTTGATTTAGTGAAATCAAATGTATCAGACAAACTTAACTCACCATATATTATTGTAAAAGGAATGGGGTTTTTACATGATGCTCGATTCAATTGACTGGAAACTAGTTTCTTTTATCTCTTATACCCTTTTTCATGAATATATAGTCCATATTCGTTTTCCACAAATTTACTATATGGAACAAGCTAAGCAGAGTGCATTACAAGAGTACGATGAGAAATAGAAATAAACCAAACATGTAACATTTTATGACTGTTGGTTACTATATATAGTAATATAGGTGTAAAAAGTGAAAGCTTTAGCTTTTTACACTTAATAATGTATATGGGAGAGTAGCCTTCAATGAATGTGAATGACTTATTAGCAAAAGTAGTGGATACGCTTAAAACAACTGTAGGACAAACATCTCACGTAGTTAAAGAAAATGTAGAATACCTTCTCCAAAAACCAACGGTATCATTAGAGGATCTAGCAGCCTTTGTTGCAACACACCCAGATGTGACTTATAAAACAAAGAAGCTTCTAGACTTGAGGTTTAATTTTTATGAGTTAGTGATACATGACCTGTCATTTCATCTTGAAACAAAGGGTGAAAGTGGTGAGCATATCTTAGAACTTTATGTTGCAGCACCCCATCAAAAGGTATTTGAATATCATTCGTTTAAAAATAGACAACCTACAGATAAACCGATTCGATTACCAAACACATTGAACCAAATAGTACATTAATTAAAATTAGTACCAACCTACATGCAAAGAACAAAAGCGCAAGGCGCGCCCGCTTATCGGTGACAAGCATAAGACGAGCCCTGACTGAAGGCGTTTTTTGCCTTCGGGAAGGGATTGGCTTATACCATAGAGCCGATGGCGCCCGGAGCTAGACGTAGATAGACAGAGACACGAAGTTATACACAACCTTACAATTTTATAATTTCCTAAACAATAAGAAAAGCGCAAGGCGCGCCCGCCTTTCGGTGACAAGCATAAGACGAGCCCTGACTGAAGGCGTTTTTTGCCTTCGGGAAGGGCTTGGCTTATACCATAGAGCCGATGGCGCCCGGAGCTAGACACTAAAACTAGGTATAAACTTTTATACTTCCTTATCTTTAAATGAAAACGAGTGTAAACCATACCGGTTTCACACTCGTTTTCTTCTATTCAGCAGTCTCTCCTACAGAGCCATTAATATTAACCATCACTTTGCGAATGCGGCGGTTCTCAACCTCAGTCACGGTTAGAGTAAGATTTACATAATCAAATTGCTCGCCATTTGACGGTACTCTTTCAATTGATTCAAATATCCAGCCACCTAATGTATGATACGTACTTTCAGGCTCTTCAACATTCATGATTTTCACAAATTCATCTAATGGAATTTCGGCATTAAATTCATAGTTGTTGTCATCAATTTTATTGAAGATTTTTATCTTTTCATCATGTTCATCCCAGATTTCACCAACGATTTCCTCAAGTATATCTTCCAAAGTAATAAGTCCGGATGTACCTCCAAATTCATCAACAACAATTGCCATATGTGTTTTACTTTTTTGAAGTTCTGGTAATAGCATGGAAATTTTCATTGATTCGACAACAAAAAACGGGTCTCTTACTAACTCACGAATAATGATCTCTTTCTTTTGAACAAGGTGACTTAAAAACTCCCTCTCTGATAAAACGCCAATGATATTATCAATATTGTCCTCATAGACTGGAACCCTTGAATACCTTTCCTCTAAAAACATTGCCAGTACGTCATCTATAGGTTGAGAAACTTCGATTGCACTCATATCTATTCTCGGTGTTAAAATCTCACCAACCAAAATATCATTGAAGTCTAAAGAACGGTGCACAAGTTCTTTCTCTTTATTATCAATAACACCTTCTTCTTCGCTAAGGTCGATCATCACTTTGATTTCTTCTTCAGTAACAGAAGGTGATTCATTCGTACTTTTAATGAGTTTTGACGCCATATTTTTTAATAGTACAAATAAGTATGTAATCGGTGTAAAGATTCTCATTAACAGCAATAATACACCAGAAATTTGTAAAGTAAATGATTCTGCGTTTTCCTTTGCAAATGACTTTGGGAGTACTTCCCCAAAAATCAATATTAAGATCGTCATTACAACTGTACTAACAACTAATCCTGTATTACCTCCGAATAAATCTGTTGCAACTTTAGCTGAAATCGATGCCGCTGCTATATTAACAATGTTATTTCCTACTAAGATTGTCGATAATGCCTTATCAAAGTTATCACTTATATATAATGCCTTTTTACTTCCACGTCGATTTTCATCTACATAATTTTTAAGTCTTATTCTGTTTACACTTGAAAAAGCTGTTTCTGAAGAAGAGAAAAATGCAGATAAAAATATCAAAACAACTAATAATATAATGGTATTCAGTGGCAATTCGGCCAAGAATGTTCACTCTCCTATAAATTATATAAAAATATGTTATATCCCCTATTATGTAACAACCATTAGAAAAAAGCAGGTTAAGAATATAATAGCAAACATTAACGGAAATGGAAACTTAGTACCTATTGTACCACATCCATGGCACTGTGATTCTAATCACATCTTCTTTATCTATTTATTGATATAGTTTCAAATATAATTAGGAATGGAGTGACCCTAGCATGACGAATTTTACGATGGAATCACTTTACAAACGTATTGGTGGGGCTGAGACACTAGAGAGACTTGTAAATGCTTTTTATCCAAAGGTATATGCTGATTCAGTGCTTAGTCCTTTATTCGAAGGTAATATTGAGGACATTAAGAGAAAACAAACATTATTCCTTACACAATTTTTAGGGGGTCCAGCTTTATATAGTAACGAATTTGGCCCACCAGCAATGCGTGAACGACATTTACCATTTGAAATTACACCAACCCGTGCAAGTGCGTGGCTACACTGTATGAAAGAGGCTTTTGAAGAAATAGGCTTAAAGGATACTGCTGCTGCTATCCAATTTTATGACAGATTAAAACAGGTCGCAACCATTATGATAAATGCTGAAGATTGATTTTAAAGCAACTTCTTTTTTAAAGATATATATATAAATAAGCCACCAAATTTGGTAGCCATTTTTTTATGAATCTAACACGGCATAGCCAATGAACAATAGTAAAACTAATGCAGATGCAATGTTAAATGTAATCGAAAGCTCCTCCATCGCTCATACCTCCTATAATCAATTTCTAAATAAAGATTATCACTAATCTTATTGATAAAATTGAATGGTTTTTGGACAATTGTTGACATTGGAGTGAACTTCTTATGAATTTTTAAAGTGACCGTCCAACTTGAACAGTCACTTTTATATTATTTGGTTGGTAGCATGTTAACGTTTTAAACTGCTAGGTTTTTATTTTTTCCCTGTTGTAGCTGATACATTTGAAAATATTTCCCACTAGTTCTCATCAAATCGTCATGGTTTCCTCGTTCAACAATTCGACCACGATCAAGAACTAGTATTTGATCTGCATTTCGTATGGTTGATAAGCGGTGTGCGATGATAAACGTTGTTCTACCTTTCTTTAAGACTTCTAACGCTTTTTGAATAATCGCTTCGGTCTCTGTATCAATGCTTGCGGTTGCTTCATCTAGTATTAAGATTGCCGGATCAAACGCAAGTGCGCGTGCAAATGAAATCAACTGACGTTGACCTGATGAAAGTGTACTACCTTTTTCTATAACCGGCTCATCAAATCCTTTTGGAAGACTTTTTAATAGTTGATCTGCCCCTACATCTTTAAGTGCCTTTTCAACCTTTTCGCGTGTAATTGAAGGATCATCTAAACTGACATTGGATGCGATTGTACCAGTGAAAAGGAATGGATCTTGTAGAACAATTCCCATATGCTTCCTTAACATTTGCTTCGGTAATTCATTAACATCCTGTCCGTCAATCAAAATTTTCCCTTCCTTGATATCATAAAAGCGGAACAACAAATTCATAATCGAGCTTTTACCTGAACCAGTATGCCCTACTAATGCGACAGTTTCTCCCTGGTTTGCTTTAAAAGATATATCTTTTAATACATAATCGCCTTCTTTATAACCAAAGTTAACATGACTAAATTCAACATTTCCTTTATATCTAGGATATTCTGTTGCAGAAGTTACATCTACTCCATCTGTATCAAGAAGGTTGAAAACACGTTCAGCTGCTACTAAAGACTGCTCTAGTATCGCTAGCTGGTTAACGATACCGGTTATTGGTTGAAACAATCGATTTAAATAATCAACAAATGCGTAAAGTACACCAATTGATACGACGGTTCCGATACCAAGTGACGCCCCACCGAAATACCAAATTAACGCAACAAATGACATATTACGTAAGACCCCTACTAAATTGTGGGAGGTTAACGCATTTAAATTTAATAGTTTATTTTGATAGGAAAAATGTTCATCGTTTAATGCTTCAAATTCCATTTTAGACTGATTCTGACGACGGAAAGCCTGTATGATCGTCATTCCTTGAATTGATTCATTTATCGTTCCATTAATATCACTTAACCTCGAACGGATTTTATGGTTGTATTGGGAAGCGTATTTTCTGTACACTTTAATCCAAATAAACAGAATTGGAATCAGCACCATGCAGATAAGCGCTAATTTAAGATCTAGTAGCAATAGAGCTATAAATATCCCTGTTATATAGATAATCCCTGTGAAAAAGTTTGCTAGCACTGATACATAGAGATCCCTAATTGCCTCTGTATCATTTGTAATTCTAGAAACAACCTTTCCTGCTGGAAGGTTATCAAAGTAATTAATTGGTAAACGTTGTACCTGTGCAAACACATCTTTTCTCATTTTTTGAATAATTCGGTTTGAAGAAGTTTGCAGGTAGTAACGTTGGCCATAATGAAAAATTGATGAAACCACTAGTAAACCAAAGTAAATCGCAATTAAGTTTATAAGCTTAGGAATTTGCGGGCTATAAAAAGAAAATAGCTCAGCTTTAGTCAGTTTGTCTGCTTCATATAGGTTCTCATTATCATTTCGAGAAATTTTCACAAAACCGTTTTCCATGGATCTTTGACCATCAAATTCAATAGCCTGATTGACAAAGTAATAAGAGCGATTTACTTGAAGTACTCTTACTTCCTTGCCTTTTTCTTCACCTGCTACGAAGTTATCAGATCGTTTATACCAACTTTTGTTATAGTTGACTGCCCCATCACTTTCCTTCGTTTCATACCAAGTTCTTTCAATACCAAGAATGTGATCATCAATCATTTTTTTAGCTATAAATGGTCCTGTAAGTTCTGCAGCGACTGCGATAGTCAACATTATTAAAGCAAAAATGATTGTCTTCTTATAAAGGAGTGCATAATTAACTAGGCGTTTTCCTACGTTCATGCTGACACCCCACCTTCATCTAAATTCTCAATTTGCTGTCGGTCAAATTGTTCTTTGTACCAGCCATTTCGTTTGACTAGTTGTTCGTGTGTGCCTTCTTCGACAATTCGACCATCATCAAGTACGACAATCCAATCTGCATGTTCAACTGCAGAAAGTCTATGAGTTGTAATAATCGTCGTTTTATCAGCACGTTCTTTACGGATATTATTAAGAATCTTTGTTTCCGTTTTTGCATCAACTGCTGATAGTGAATCATCTAATATTAATATCTCAGGATCAACTGTTAATGCGCGAGCAATTGAAATACGTTGTTTTTGACCACCAGATAATGCAAAACCTTTTTCCCCAACCAGTGTGTCCAAACCTTCAGGTAGCATTGTTAAATCCTTTTTGAAAGCAGCAAGCTCAATTGCCTTTGCTAATTCTTCGTGTGACGCATCCTTTTTTCCAAATAGGATGTTTTCTCTTACTGTTCGAGAAAACAATATATGGTCTTGCGGAACATAACCTACCCATTGATTGATTTCCTCAATTGCAATTCGATCTAAAGGGACTCCTGAGACAAGAATTCCCCCCTGACCCAATGGGTATTCACGTAATAGCTGTTTTACAAGCGTTGTTTTCCCACTTCCTGTTTTCCCTACCACTCCAAGTGTTTGACCACGTTTTATTGAAAAAGAAACATGGTTTAAATTTGTCACTGTTGAGGATGGGTATTGGAAGATAACATTATCAAACTCAATTTTTTCTGGGATTCCTACTTGCATTGTCTCTTCATGGTTCGTTACATCAGCCTCATATGCAAGCGTTTCATTTACTCGATCAAGTGAGGCATTCCCGCGCTGCATAATGTTAATGAGCTCTCCAATCGCAAACATTGGCCAAATCATCATCCCTAAATATACGTTGAAAGATACCAGTTCACCTAAGGTTATGACATTTCGAAACACTAGATATGCACCGTAGCCTAACCCGATTAAATAGCTCATTCCAACAAGAATTTTAATCGTCGGTTCAAATAACGCATCAATTTTTGCGACCTTCACGTTTTTCTGATAGACATCTTCTGTGATAGTGTTAAATCGTTGTTGATCAGCCTTTTCCTGAACGTAAGCACGGACTACCCTAACTCCAGCAACTGATTCTAATACTTGGTCATTCATTGTTCCAAAAGCGTCTTGTGCTTTTGTGAAACGTTGGTGAATCTTTTTTCCGTAGATGCTCATAGCAATTGCAATTAAGGGTAATGGAAGCAATGCTGCAAATGTTAATTTCCAGCTTATTAAAATTCCCATTGTAAATAAAATCGTTAGCATAAATATGCTAGAGTCAACTAATGTTAAAATCCCGAAACCGGCTGTCATTGATATTGCCTTTAAATCATTTGTTGCACGGGCCATTAAGTCACCCGTTCTATTTTTTTCATAAAAAGTTGGTGTCATTTTTAATAAATGTCTCATGAAGCGTCCACGTAGAATGCGTTCTACAAGATACGCTCCGCCAAAAAGCTTATACATCCAGGTATAAGTAATACCGTAGATGATCACTGCTAATATTGTTAAAAAGACAATATATTGTAGCAATTGTTCCTTTGTTAAACTTCCTGTATGAATTCGGTCAATTGCAACCCCAATTAATTTAGGTGGAATGATTTCTAATAGACCCACAAAAATTAATAATAAAATGGCAACCGTATATCGCTTCCAATATAATTTAAAAAACCAAGATAATTTTCCTAAAACTGATAACATCGCTGTCAGCTCCTCTCATGATTGTCAGTAAAACATTACTAACCACTGTCTAGATTTCCTACATACTTCATTCCCATTGCACCTACTAGGTTCATGACAAATTCCTCCTTCAGATTTGGATATTTATTTGTAAACACCAAATTGGTGTAGTACACGGGGTAAAGCGACATAAAAAAAAGCATACCGCAACAAGTGCGATATGCTTTCGGTAAAATAGAGAACTAGAATATACCAATACACAGTAGTATAAATGGATTTCACAATTTTCCTCTATAATTTACGATTACATAAAAAGAGCACACGTCACCTATTGTGACCTGCACTCCTTTTAACAACTAGTTTTAAAGAATGGTCTTAAAAAGAACAGGTCACGAAATTATTAAATTGTGGTTGCTGATATAGTCCAGTGATTACAATTTCCATTTCGCAACCCTCCTTTTCCATTTATTGTATAAGTTTTCCTTTGTAAGTTTACCATTGTGTATTTAATTTTGTCAATTACTACTTTTTCGAAAAATTCACTCTGGTTTTGTTAAGTAAATTTATTAGAAAAGTATTACTCGCCGACTAGACGAGTATTTCGTTAATTCAGACGAGAATTTAAAATATTTGTAAAAAAAGCATCTAGACTAATACCCAATACCTTTTTAACCCAACTTTCGACCAAAACCCGTAGAAATCCCGCCACACTGGGATTTCTCGTCTTATGCCATAGTGCCCATGGCGCCTGGAGCTAGACACTAAAACTAGGTACAAACTTTTATACTTTCTTACATTTTAAAGAAAGAGCTGAAAATCAGCTCTTTTTTACCTCCATAAGTATCTTCCCCGTACTATATCTAGGAGAGACAGCCTGACTAATGGCCGATATTACTGCGACTCCGTCGGCTCCGGCTTTTCGAACGTCTTCAACTCTTTCTGCTGTGATGCCACCTATCCCGACAATGGGAATCGTTAGCCCTGCTTTGCGAATTTCTTCTATTACTTCTGGGCCTTTCACTTCTCTAATATCCGTTTTAGTTGTAGTAGCATATATTGGACCTACACCAAGATAGTCAGCCCCACCTGCCATTGCAGCAAACGCTTCTACTACATTATGCGCTGATACTCCAAGGAGTTTTTTACCGATTTTCTCACGTACTAAATCTAATGGCTCATCTTCCTGGCCAATATGGACTCCATCTGCACCTATTTCTAGTGCTAGCTCTATATCATCATTCACGATAAAAGGGATCTGATGCTCTCTACAAATACTTAATAAGTCCCTTGCTAATGTTTGTTTCTCGGAATCTACTAAACAACCAGTACCTTTTTCGCGAAATTGAAAAAGTGTAATGCCTCCTTCAATCGCTTCTCGTAGTACATGTCGTGGATCTCTATGACAGTTTTGACTTCCCATTACCAAGTACAATGTTAGTAATTCCCTTTTCATACTAAAGCTCCTCTTTTTCTATAGGCCCAATGATTTGTAGGTCCATGCCCCGCACCAATCCCAAGCTCATCCCAAATAGCAGCTTGAATATAAGCCTTAGCAATCCACACTGCATCATACACAGAGTTTCCTTTTGCTAACTCAGCTGTAATGACTGCCGCAAAGGTACAACCAGTCCCATGAGTGTGTTTTGTGTGAGCGCGTTGGCTATGAAATTCTTGAAATTTTTCTCCATCATATAATAAATCAGTTACTACCTCTAAGTCATCATGTCCACCTTTTATAACTACATGCTTCGCACCTATTTCATAAATGAGTTGTGCTGCTTTCTTTCGATCCTCAAAAGTAGTAATTTTCATGCCTGTGATTACTTCTGCCTCCGGGATGTTCGGTGTTATAACATATGCAAGTGGGATTAAATATTGTTTTAAGGCGTCAACTGCCTCCTCCTGTAAAAGAGCCGCACCGCCTTTTGCGATCATCACAGGATCAACGACTATCTTTTCCCAGTTTGCTTGTTTCATTTCCGTTGAAACGACTTGGATTAATGCACTACTAAATAACATTCCTGTTTTAACAGCATCTGGACTCAAATCAGTGGCAATCGATCTAATTTGTTCTACAACTGCTTCAATCGACATCGGATATACACCCTGCACACCTAGTGTGTTTTGAGCCGTAACTGCTGTTATTGCCGTCATCCCAAATACATCTAGTTCTTGAAAGGTCTTTAAGTCAGCTTGTATCCCTGCGCCACCACCGCTGTCAGAACCAGCAATTGTCAGTGCTTTATAGACTACCATTTCCACACCTCTTTTATGGGTCTACCCCCATTATTAACCTAAGTATCGATGGTATAACGTTTTTGCTTCTGCAATATCCTTTGTTCCGTGAACTAAGGCCCGACCATCTTTAAAAATAACTAAACGATGGTTATCGATTGTAAATGAAACCAAATATGGGTTCCGCTCAACTTTACCACCTTGTGTTGAAAGTAATTCAGCAAGCTTTTCTAAATCACGTTCCATCCGTTGGGCTGGACGTATTTGTACAGACTCTCTTCCACATAAAACTGCTGTCTTTGTTTGGGTTTCAAACGAAAGAAATGGATATGTTTGCTCAGTACCACATGATAAACAGGCTGATTTCTTAACTTTTTCAACATTTATCGCTGTATGTTGATTTTTCCATAAATCAAAGGATACTAGTTTTTTTCGAAGTGCAAAAAAATCTTCCACTAAGATTTTTAATGCTTCAGTTACTTGATAAGCTGTAACCATTTGAACTGCAGGACTAATGATACCCGCTGTGTCGCAGGTTAATCCACCAATTGGAACGGTTTCTAACAAACAATTTAGACATGGTGTTTCGCCTGGTAAAATAGTGTATGAAATACCGTAACTACCGACACAAGCTCCATAAATCCATGGTATGTTATATTTTTGGGAAATATCATTAATTAGCATCCGCGTGTCAAAATTATCGGTTGCATCCATGATCAAGTCCACGCCGACAATAAGCCGTTCTATTTCTTGAATAGAAACATCCATAACATGTGCATGTATTTCTACATCTGAGTTAACTCTTTTTAACCGTTTCTGTGCAGCAACTGCTTTTGGGATTCGATTTATCGCATCTTCCTCACAATATAACTGTTGTCGCCCAAGATTGCTCCATTCAACATAATCTCTATCAACAATCGTAAGTTTTCCAATTCCAGCACGTACCAGTGCCTCGGCGCTACCCGTTCCAAGGGCACCTGCACCTATTACAAGTACATGTTTATTTCGTATTTTTTGTTGGCCTACTATGCCAATTGAAGGGAAAATCTCTTGTCGTGAATATCTATCATTCAACTAATACTCATTCCTTCCATCGGACTACTAGCTGTTGCATATTGTTTTTTCGGAATCCGACCTGCTTCATAGCCAAACCTACCAGCTTCAATCGCTAGCTTCATGGCTTTTGCCATTTTAACTGGGTCATTTGCTCCTGAAACAGCAGTGTTTAATAATACTCCATCAGCGCCTAGTTCCATTGCAATTGCTGCATCTGAAGGTGTCCCAATTCCTGCATCAACAATGACAGGTACAGTCGATTGTTCGATAATGAATCGTAGGTTTAATGGATTTATAATTCCTTGTCCAGAGCCAATTGGGGATGCTCCTGGCATAATAGCATGACAGCCTAAGTCTTCTAAGCGTTTTGCTAATAATACATCATCTGACGTATAAGGTAAAACGATAAAGCCTTCTTTTAATAACTCTTCGGATGCCTTTAATGTTTCGACTGGATCTGGTAGCAATGTCTTTTGACATCCAATGACTTCTACTTTAATCATGTCACAAAGTCCAGATGCTTTTGCAAGCTTTGCAATACGGACAGCCTCTTCTGCTGTTTTTGCACCCGCTGTGTTAGGTAATAAGGTATAATTACTAAGGTCTAACTTTTCTAAAAAGTTTGGTTGGGTAGCTTCAAAAATATTCATTCGTCTAACTGCAAATGTAAGAATTTCCGTTTCTGAAACTCCAACTGCTTCTTTTTGAATTTCAAAGTTCGGATATTTTCCTGTACCTAGTAAAAGTCGTGAGTTAAATTCATATTTTCCTATTTTCAACATAATCATCCGCCTCCTACAAAATGAACAATTTCAATACGGTCTCCATCAGACAACCTTGTATCTTGATGTATCCCTTTTTCTAAAATCGTTTGATTCCATTCAACAATGACAACCTTTTGGTCAAGATCAAAATGCGTTAATAGCTTTGAAACATCGTCAATCCTACCTGGTACTTCAATTTGATCACCATTTATAATAAGCATCATTTTTTCCCACTCCTCTTTAAACAATTGTTTTAAGGGTACGTTCGATTTGAAAGGCCTCTACGAATTTCTCATCAATTGGCCTCCTTTCAACAAAATCAGCAAGTAATTCGCCTGTAATTGGTGCGAGTAAAATACCATTTCTGAAATGTCCTGTTGCTATAAATAACCCACGGATATAGGGGTGCTCACCTAAATAAGGGAGACCATCACCTGTTTGTGGCCGAATACCCGCCCAAGCCTTCTCCCATTCCGCTTCAACAATCGAAGGAACAAGCCTTTTCGCTTTCTCCATAAGAGTCGAAATACCATCAATTGTAACTTTTTTATTAAAGGTATACGGTTTTACAGTTGCTCCAACAATTAAACGCCCACCTTGTTTAGGAACAAGATAGCAACCATGGGAAAAAATCGGGCTACTTATTATCGGATGATGTGCAGTTACAGAAAAGCATTCTCCTTTTACAGGGTATACTTCAATTTCTACTCCGGAGTTTTGTAACAATCGTTTACTCCAAGCACCAGTGCTAACAATTACATTTTCACTAGCAAAAGTACCTTCATTTGTTGCTACTCCTGTTATTACACCGTTTTCATCATTAATTTTGTAAACATCAACAAATTCCCTAATTTCAGCACCTAATACTGCCGCAGATTTTGCATATGCTTGTGTCAGTTTTGGGGCTGACACCTGGCCATCCATCTGTACATACATGGCACCTAACACATCATTTGATAGAGCAGGCTCTTTCAGTCTAAGATCACTACCTGATAACCACTCGGCATCTTCGCCAAGCCGGTTCTGGATCTGGATTATTTTCTTTAACTCATCCTCTTCTTCAAGCGTTGATGCCACCTTGTACATGCCTTTATTTATAAGTTCTATATCAATACCACTATGTTTCTTTAATTCTGTTGCAAGGCTCCCAAACATCATCCTGCTTTTTCGTGCTAACTGAAAAAGTGGACCATCTTCATCAAGTTCAGTTTGGGCAGCAATCATTCCAGCCGCTGCACTTGAAGCTTGACTGGCAAGACGTTCTTTTTCTAATAAAATTACCTTTTTCCCACGTTTAGCAAGGTTGTATGTAATTGCACTTCCATTTACACCACCACCTATAATGATAGCATCATATCTTTCAAGCTTCATATACAGTCACCTTCCCTTCCTAATTTGTAAGAGTAATCTTTGACCGCTTTTAAAGGATTAGGGGCCAATAACACACCTGATAAAATAGCAATTCCCCTTGCCCCAGCATCGATTACTTGCTTCACATGCTCTGGTTTTATTCCACCAATTGCAATTACAGGTAATGTCGTGGAATCGGCGATTTGTTTTAAACCTTCAATTCCTCTGGGAGCAATACCTGGTTTGGATTGCGTAGTAAAGATATGACCATAAAAACAGTAATCTGCTCCGTGTAGCTTACCGAGCATTGCTTCTTCTATTGAGTGAACTGATAAACCGATCTGTAAGCCAGGAAACATAGATTTAACGGTCTTTATATCCAAACTATGATGTGCAAGTTGAACCCCTGAAACCTTTGTAGCATAAGCAACATCCACTCTGTCATTTAATATAATTTTAGACAAAGGAATATTTTTTTCTGTAAGTAACATCACAGTTTCATATAGTTCCTTGGCTGTTTTCATTTTTTCACGTATATGAATGTAATCCACATAATGATGAATAGTGACAATGATGTCTACAAATTCCTTCATCGTTTGCTGTCCAGTTGAAATAATATGGAGTTCTTTACGATGCATATCGACTCTCCTTATCTTTTAAAACAAAAAACCACACTTCCTAAACCCTTTTCGACATGTTCCACGAAGGTGTCGAATTTTTTCATTCGACATGTTCGTGGAAGGTGTCGAATTTTTTAGGTATAACGTATGTCTGTAACAGGTAAATATGGTATGTGAATTGAAGTATAGTAGCCTAGTATTAGTAAAATTACAAAATAAAGTATGAAGATGAAATCATATTTGGAGTACCCTATATGATAATAATACGTTCTTTTGGTAGCATCTGAAAATCCTTTGGCTTCCATGGCAACAGCGATTCGATGTGCTCGTCTAATACTTTGAGACAGTAATGGTATAGTGTATGCTTTTATTTTAGTAAAAATGGCTGATATACCATTACTACTATCTCCCCCACGAACCTTCAGCGCATTCCGGATTGTTTGAAATTCTTCAAACATAATCGGTATGAGCCGAACCCCTGCCATAAAGCTATATGCATATTTTGGTTTTAATTTTAGCTGCTGCATTAATGAATAAAATAAATAAACTGGTCTGGTTGTTAAGGCAAATGTTAATCCAAGTGCTGCAAAAGTGAGCGCTCGAAAACCAATATGGATCCCTCTGTAAAAGCTTTCCTGTGAAATATTAATAAGTCCCCACTTAAACCAAGTAGTATCACCTTTTCCAAATAAAATCATCGATGATGCTGTTGAAACAAATACCATCAAAAAGGGTAGTGAAAAAAGCAGAACCCGCTTTAGTGGATGTCCGGTGAAGCAACAATAAAGAATAAAAGCAGCGATTGTGACATTCACCATAAAGTTAATGTTATGAATGAAAAGAGCGATTAGTAATAGAAAAACCATAACGAGGAGCTTTACACTTGGGTTTATTTTATGTAGCCATGTTTCCTCATAAGAAAATTCAAGTTGCAACAAAGACCCTCCTCTCTATAAAATCACAAATTGTTTTTTAAAGAGATTCACTCAGATTGCTATCGGCAACTAGCTTTCCAGCTTCGATCCGCCATATTCTAGTCGCAAAATGAGTAGCGATGTTCTTATCATGGGTGACCATCATGATTGTAGTTCCTTTTTTACGATAATCCTCAATTAATTCAAGTAAAGTGAACGTGTTTTTTGAATCTTGCCCAAATGTTGGCTCATCTAATAGCATAATTTCCTGTTCATTGACAATCGAGGCTGCCACACTTAATCTCCGTTTTTGTCCCATAGATAGTTGATATGGATGCTGTTTACGATGATTTTCAAGTTGAAACAATCTTAACAGTTCTTCTACTTTATCGTTGATTACTTTTTCATCGAGTTTTTCGATTCGTAAAGAATAGGCTATCTCTTCGAACACAGTATTCGTGACAAATTGAAACTCTGGATTTTGAAAAACGAACGTCATATACTGAGTAATTTTTTTAATATTTTTGATGTTCGTTCCACCTAATTCATATTGTCCAGAGGTTTTGATGAATTGTATTAAAGAGTGTAGTAAGGTACTTTTTCCTGCTCCATTTTCCCCTAGAATGACAATCCATTCCCCCGCCTTGACTGTAGCTTTAGCTACGTGAATCTGTTCTTCCTTCTTCCGATAACCCTTAAACTCCTCTAATCTTATTACTTCATCTTTATATTGCTTAGGTACTACTATTTCATTTGTTCTTTCATTAACATAATCATCCCATACACCTGGATACCAGATTCCATGTTCTTTCATTTCCTTTTTATAGCTTATGAAAATATCATCCTTTGGCCCATCAGCAATAATTTCTCCATTTGAATTAAAGAGAATAATTCTATCAACAAAATCTATAACATGATCAATTTTATGTTCAACAATTATAACGGTCTTCTCGTTACCTACCTGTTTAATTGTGTCCCAAATATCCTTTGTTCCTTCTGGATCAAGCATCGCAGTTGGCTCATCTAAAAAAAGAACCTCAGGATTAAGAGCTAACACAGAAGCAATAGCTAAGCGCTGCTTCATTCCACCTGATAGGGTGTTAATGGAAGTATGTGTTGATGAAAGGTCTAAGCCTACTTGATGCAGAAGTTCCTCCATTTTATTACCCATTTTAGCTCTAGGAATTTGAAGATTTTCTAACACAAAGGCAATTTCTTCATCCACAAACGGCATACAAAACTGTGTATCTGGATCTTGAAATACATAGCCCCAAGAGGATGGAATCTCGATACTTTCTGCCTTCATCGGTACATCAATAGAATTAGGTATTAAGCCTGTTAATACTTGTAGAAGTGTTGACTTTCCACATCCAGATGGTCCAAGTAAAAGCACTTTTTCACCTTTATAAAATGCCGAGGATAAATCCTTAAACAACAAGGATTCTCCTCCAGTAAATTTTAATCTTAGCTTTTGAACATGAGCAATTTTCTTCATTTCATAGCATCCCATCTATTGATCTAGTGCATCAAAATCCTTTTGCGTTGCTGGACGAACTAGGTTAGTAACACCCGTTGCTTCTAATGCCTTCACTAGATAGTAAGCAAGTACACCTGTTAGGAGAATTGATCCTACAAAGCGAGCAACCAAGAATAACGTTAAGTTCCACGCAGTTAGGTCACCAATTTCACCATAAGCAAAATCCATAATAATTGATCCCGCTGCTGCACCAATAGCTGCTAAACAAGTAACCATGATGTTAAAACGCTTGTAACGGAATGCTAGAAAGACTACCTCAGCAAATAAACCTTGCACAATACCATACAGTAAAACAGTTAAACCAAATTCAGAACCCATTAAAAATTCACCAGACGCCGCTGCAGTTTCAGCAAGAAGTGCCACACCTGGCTTTCTAATGATTAAAAATGCAACAGTTGCCGCAATAAACCACATCCCATAAATCAACTGATCAGCGTGCAGCCCTAGTGGCTTAACTGCCGCATAAAGCGGCCCCCACAACTTATACACAATCCCAAACGCAATCGCAATGACAACCGTTACTAAAATATCAGTAAGCTTTAACCCTTTACTCATGATTATAAGACTCCTTTCTTTTTCGACACGTTCGTGGAAGGTGTCGATTTTTCTCCATTCGACACGTTCATGGAAGGTGTCGATTTTTCTCCATTCGACACGTTCCATGAACGTGTCGAATGTTTTGCACAGGCCAGTCCTCGAGGCGATAGGCCATTTCCCAGAATGAGTATTCATATTGACTGCTAATGATAAAGTGCTCTTTCATGCGGTTACGGTCATTTTCTGTGACTGTTTCGGCAATTTGATTTAAGCGGTCAATTTGTTCTTCAACTAGTGTTCGAAACCAATCTCCGCCGTATGCGGCTATCCATTCTTGATAAATTGGTTCCTCTGGTGTAGCGTCTTGAATCCGTTCACCAATTTCATAATACAACCAATAACAAGGTAATAATGCCGCAATAATATCTCCTAAATGACCTGTGTAAGCTGCACGATATAGGTGTGATGTATAAGCATAAGCAGTCGGTGCTGGTTCAAAGTTCTGTCTTTCCTCTTCAGTTATACCAAGACGTTTTGAAAAGTTCTTATGTAGTGATAATTCTGCCTCGTACGTACCCTGGGCATGAACAGCCAAACGATTTGTAATATGTAAATCTGTAGCCTTTGCTGCTCCTAATGCTTGGATTTTTGCAAAGTGAGAAAGATAATACGCATCCTGTATAACGTAGTATCGAAATGATTCTAATGATAATGTTCCGTCTGCAATTCCTGTTACAAATGGGTGGCTAAAACTTGCATCCCAAATATGGCCAGCTTCTTCTCTAATCAATTTTGAAAATGTCATCTTACTTCCCCCGTTTCATTTTTTTGATTCGACAAGTACCTGGTACATGTCGAATTTAGTTGGGAAGTACCTGCACTTCCCTAAAAAACACAAAAAACCACTTACTTTATCAACGTAAAGTAAGTGGTTGTAGTAGAAAACATTGAAAGATAGGATAGTTCTCTTTTACTCCACTTCCCTACGCTGGTACAAACCAGATCAGGTTCTAAGAGTCTTAAAGTTCTACTTTAATCTCAGCCTTTTATAAGGCACCCCTAGTGGACAAACGAATATTCGATTAAAAACCTATTTCTGCTCCTATACTAACATGTTTCTTAAAATTGTCAAACCTTTTTTCGGAAAAAATAAAACAATAGGGCCTGGTACAACTATTGTTTGTTTAGTCTTTTACTCAACCGTCACCGCTGTTCCATATGCAATAATTTCCGATGCATTTGCCATAACACTTGATGTTTCTAAACGCATTGTAATGATAGCATTAGCCCCTTTATTTTTAGCATCTTCTACCATTCTTCCAATTGCTATTTTTCGTGCTTCCTCCATCATGTCTGTATAGTCTTTGATTTCGCCACCTACAATTGTTTTTAAGCCTGCTAGCAAGTCCTTCCCAATATGCTTGGATTGAACAGTGCTTCCTCTAACAAATCCCTTTAATTCTTTAATTTCCTTCCCCGGAACAAAGTCAGTAGTTACTATAATCATTTTCTTCTTCCTCCTTTTTTTCTTTTAAACGTTCTTTCACTAATGTTAAAAATAGGGCAATGATAGCAATTCCATACACAATATAAAAATAAACTGCTACAGTTATATTAATAAATAGAAAGACTATACCTAGTAATTGTCCAATTGATCCTGTATAAATCAATAAGTATTTTAATCTATCCATATTACAACCTACTTCCTACGAAAAGCCTTCCTAACAAAAATCAAGTAAAACAAGGTCGGCATTGGAGCTTGAATAAGGCCCACTATCCCCCATAACCAATAATTATGACCTCTTTTTCTTGCATCTAAAAATAGCCATGTGCTTTGTATAACCAGGATAATAGCTACAAAAAATAACAGGATTAGCTCTTCAGATGTCATGTTGCTATCACCCTTTTCCTATGTTGTAAATACACACCCATTGGCAACCCTATAGTAACCGCTAATTGCACGATAAGAAAAATTATAGGTGCTTGCAATACTGTAATGATTAATAGACTTACTACTGAAATGGCGACGATGAAAAAAATTACCAGCTCCTTCATTAACTTCTTTCGTGCAATTACTTTTTCTTTACTAATCATAATTTCAAACCAGTGTAGATTTGGTGTGTTTGTTTGATAAGTACGATCTACCTTTTCCAAACCTATTTTTATTTCATTAATGATGCCCAGATTATCATGTTCTGTATGTTGTTTGTTGTTATTCATCATCTTTCAACTCCTCCCTTACAGCCTTAATTCCATTATGAATACGAGATTTCACAGTACCTAGAGCAATCCCAAGCATGTCAGCGATTTCGACATATGAGTACCCATAATAATGTTTTAAAACAATTGGAATACGAATTTCATCTGAAAGCTTACCCAGTGCAGTTAATACATCATTCCATTCTTCATTATTACTTTCAAAATGCCATTTCAGCTTACGTATTGCCTGTTCATCAACCTGCCAATTATGCTCACGCTTCTTTTTACGATGGTCATCTAGATATAAATTCGTTGCAATTGTGATTAGCCAAGAAGAAAATTTCGATGTTCCATTATATAGCTTAATCTTTTCTATACATTTAACCATTGTTTCTTGGGCCAGATCTTCTGCAATTTCAGGCTTCATTGTAACTTTGATTAAATATTTCACTAGGAATGAATAGTGCTTTTCAAAAAGCATTGCAAAGGCTAAGGAGTCACCTCGCTTTGCATTTCTTATTAGATCTTTTTCGTCCATATAATGGCTCTCCCCATTAAATATTTTGTCTATTTTTTTAAAAGATAAGATAGAGTCAAGTTTTCGGGTGTCCTGCGCTTTTAAAACTATAGATAATACGAAAGAAATGATAAAAAAGTTCACTCGAATTTGTAAATAATCAACACAAGTTTTACCTATAGTAATTCAGTAGCTTCTCTTTACAAGCTAAAAGACAGCCTCCAACTAGGAAAGCCGTCTTAAGTTTATTACGCGAACCGGTAATAGATAAGGACGAATGTCGCTAAAACAAAGATAAAATTCAAAAATACGAAAACCATTTGGTCTACTACTGTTTTATGGATCCGTATCGGTGGGTTGTAAAATGATACACCTTCAATTATGAAAATGATTAATACAATATGGATCATAAAATGTCCAATGATTTCTGTTGATCCAAATAATAAAGTAGTTGAAATAAATATTAATGTAAGCACAACAGATAATATTCTATTTAAAACACCTACAACAAGTAAATAACCTACCACAAATTCGATAAATGCAGCTAGTACAATGAAAGACTCTGGTGCAAACCCAAATGTAGGTACACCATGATTTTGAATAATATCAACACTCATGGTAGGGTATACCCACTTTTCAACAGCTACCCAGCAAAGAGAAAGTCCAGTACCTAGGTATAAAAATGGAAAACCCCAGTTTTCAAACTTCGTTTTACCAATGAGCAAAACACCAATAATCGCTAAATAAAATCCATAATCTAACATATGAAAAAGTCCTACATTTGACAAGATGTATAGGAACAAGGCAAGTAGTACCACAGCGCCGGTCTTAGTAGCGTAGTCGTTAGGGATAAATAAAAAGACAATCGACACCCAGACTAAAATCGTCTCCCAGCTATTCTCAAGCAAAAACTCAGGCGCAAAAATCGTTCCTGAAAGTACTTGAATCATAAGTGTTAAGGCTGTTCCATACTTTAATAAATAGCGTGAGTACTTGCGATAATTATCTAATTTCATATCTATTTTCCCTACATATGGAAAATCCATAAGCTTTGGCAGTAGTTGCGGTAATACAGCTAGTATAGAAGCTGCTAGAAAGGCAACAACAAGAAAAAAAGGCGATAGTATATTTTCAATCGATTCTTTTTTAGGCTCCACACCAGTAAACCATTTTACATGTGCTTCTGTAATAAATGGCGATAGCATGATTCCAATTGAAATTGAAATTGCAATAACAATTAACCAAGTTTTCTTCATGATGTATCTCCTACAGTTCAATTTACCCTTATGTTTTACTGTTTAGTTTAAACTATTCGAATGTTAAACGGATTAATCTAAAAAACGCTTATAACTAAGCGTCTCATCTAATACGGTCTAAACCTTCATCACACTATGTTGTATCTGTGATTTTTTCTATCTGTTTACCTGTAGCTTATACTAAAAATAAACACGCATCAGTTAAAGTTCTCGACGCGTGTTTTTGATTTATTAAACAGGCCCTTTGTGAGGCCCTATGAATAATGATTTAGTTACATATTTTCTTCGTTACCTGGTGAAACTTTTTTACTTCCTGTGATTTCTTGTGTAAGTGTATCTATACTACTTTTAACGTTGCCTTTTCCAGAGAAATTTTCAATTAACTCTTTTACATCAATACCTGATGATGCTTTTAATGATTCTTGTAATGTTGCCATCAGGTCTGTAGCATATCCTGTCACTTTATTAGCCCCACCGTTTGAACCATTGCCGCCTGTGTCTACAACTGTAATTTTATCAATATTAGCAAGTGGACTAGCTACTTCTTTTGCATAGGCAGGAAGCATCTGTAGGATCATATCAAGGATTGCAGCCTGACCATACTGTTCAAACGCCTCCGCAATTTTTTGTTTCGCTTCCGCTTCAGCTAGACCTTTAAGACGGATAACGTCTGCTTCAGTTTCCCCTTGCGCACGCTGAGCATCTGCTATCGCAAGTCCATCAATACGGACTTTTTCAGCTTCTGCTTTTGCCATTGCTTCAATGCGGTATTTGTTTGCATCTGCTTCAGCATACTGTTTTGCTTTATCAGCAGCTGCTGCTTGTTCAACTGCATAACGATCCGCATCTGCTTTCTTTTTAACCTCTGAGTCATATTGCTTTTCACGACGTAAAATTTCTTTTTCCTCAAGTTCGATTTGTTTCTGCCTTTCAATAATTTGCACTTGCATTTGTTGTTCTGTAACTTCTTGTTTTGATCTTGCTTCTTCTAGATGGTATGCCTGATCTGCGCGTGCTTTGGCACTGTCTTGTTCGCGGCGATATTCTGCCATTTTTAATTGATTAAGTTTTTCAGCTTCCGCTATCTCTGTCGCACGCTCTAATTCCGCTTTCTTGGCATCCTTTGCAGCTTCAGCACGCTTAATCCGAGTTTCTTTATCTGCCTCAGCTGTTGCGATATCGGCATCACGTTTTACTTGGGCGATACGAGGCTTTCCTAATGAATCTAAGTATCCATTTTTATCTCGAACATCTTTGATTGTAAATGAAACAATCACTAATCCCATTTTCGCTAAATCCTGAGAAGCAACACGTTGAACCTCTTGCGAGAATTTTTCACGATTTTTATAAATCTCCTCAACTGTCATTGAACCGAGGATTGAACGGAGATGACCTTCTAGAACCTCTCTTGCTTCATTTTCACGGTCTTGCTTTGATTTCCCTAGGAACTGCTCAGCAGCTGTAGCAATTTGGTTAATGGTACCACCGATTTTAATAATCGCAGTACCGTCTGCCATTACTGGGACGCCTTGTTCTGTATAGACCTCTGGCGTTGAAACATCTAGTTTACTAGATAATAGACTTAGTGGTGCTGCCTGTTGAAAGACTGGCAGTATAAAGGTACCACCACCACGGACGATTTTAATTCTGTTTCCTGATTCATCGACATGGACGTTTTTCCCACCTAAATAGCTTCCTGTGACAATCAAAGCTTCATCTGGCCCGGCAGTACGATACTTAGTTATAAAAACCCCAATTAGAACTAGTAGTAAAAAGACTGCTATACCTACAATAATAAAAATGGATGACATGGTTCTCCTCCTCGTATATTTACTAATTTTTCCTCTATACACTTACCTTAATCAAAGTTATCGTGTGGAATGACATACAAAACACCATTTTTTCCATCAATATCAATGACTAAAACCTTAGTATCATATGGAATTGGTTTATCGTCAAAGCTTTTTGCAGACATGGCAATTGTCCCGCTATTCCCTTCTATGACAACCTCTCCAAAGCCGTCTTCTGGAATAGATATGATAACTTTGCCGATTCTTCCTTTTAAATCATCATCTTTAAGAGCTATCGATTCTTCGGCTGAAGCTAATGGAATAAGCACAAAAACATTAAGTATAGTTACTAGAATTAATGCGAAAACGATTGATAGTAAAAAGATAATGAAACTATTTATTGGTGATAATTTTTCAAATAAATATCCAGTAGCACTAACGATCGTAATAAATGCTAAAATTAATGTTGGATTAAACATCCCATCAGGACTTGCATCAAATAGCCCATCTAAAATATCCCCAAAAAGGATATAGAGAAGTGTCAAAGCACCTCCTATTATTAATCCAAATATATATAGATCCTGTAATGAATAACCGAAAATCTCCATGACATTATTCCTTAGATTTATTTTCTTGTACTCTTGCTTTAAGTTCTTCTAACTCTCTATCTACCTGTGTATTAGTATCAAGCTTTGATAATTCATCCTCTAATGTGAAAGTTGAGATACGCATATCCTCACTAGTGTCTGCCTCGGCCTCAAATCGAAGAATTTTCTCTTCCATTCTTTCAAACCCTTTTTTCGAACCTTCACTGTTTAAAGACGATAATGTATGGTTTGCTTTCGTTCGTGCTTTAGCAGAATTGGCTCTGGTTTTCAGTGATTGTTTTTTCAACTCCAATTCACGATACTCGACCTTCATCTCTTTTAGTTTTGACTTCATATCCTCAACATTTTTTACCGTCTCACTATGCAATGACTTTAATTGTATTAGTTCCTCTGACACTTTTCTTTTGTCTACTAGAGCCTTTTTAGCTAGTTCCTCATTACTAGTTTCTAGTGCTTGCATCGCTTGTTGTTCTCTTTTAGTAACTAATCCTTCTGTATCTGCAACTTTTTTATTTAATAGCTTTTCATCCGCCATTACCTTTGCTGTTGCTGCCTCTATTTCTCCTATGTCTCGTTCCATTTCACGTAAATATTGATCAAGCATTTTTTCTGGGTCTTCTGCTTTATCAATCATCGCATGCATTTCAGAACTAACTACAGTCTTTACCCTTTTGAAAAACTCAAACATCGGTCATTCCTCCTTATGAATTGGATTATGTCCTAAATGATCAACTTTTACCATTATATGTCTTTTAATAAACCATATAACGATTTATTGTGATCTACACTACTATGTACGAATAATCGACAAAAAGGTTTCAAAATTATTGGATTATGTTTAAATTTTCCTTTTATTCAAACGATTTGAAGGTATCAACTAATTGAACTTTTTGTGAACGTTGTCTAAGGTGTGATTTAAATCACTACTTTTACAAACTTTTTTTCCTATAATCACAGGGGTAATGGAAATATCCTTGATTTTATCTGGGATATCATCAATGAATAGGAGTGAGTTACAATATGCTATCTACACAGTCGATCGAAACAATAAAATCAACTATACCAGTTTTAGAAGTTCATGGTGAAGAAATAACTAAGCATTTTTATGAAATGTTGTTTTCTAATCATCCTGAGTTATTAAATATTTTTAACCATGCGAATCAAAAACAAGGCAGACAACAAAAAGCATTAGCCAATACTGTTTATGCAGCTGCAAAATATATTGATAACCTTGAGGCAATTATTCCAGTTGTAAAACAAATTGCCCATAAACATCGTAGTTTAGGAATCAAAGCTGAACATTACCCAATTGTCGGGAAACATTTACTTTTAGCAATAAAAGATATACTTGGTGATGCTGCAACAGATGAAATTTTATCTGCTTGGGAAGAGGCTTACGGGGTTATCGCTGATGCCTTTATTAGCATCGAAGCAGAAATGTATGATGAAGCAAAAACACAGCATGGGGGCTGGGATGGCTTTAGAGAATTTACCATAGCTAAAAAGGTAGAAGAAAGTAATGTAATCACTTCTTTCTATTTAACACCTAGTGATGGCAAATCTATCGCAGATTTCTTACCAGGACAATATATAAGCTTACAATTTACAATTCCAGGTGAAGAAAACACACATATTCGCCAATATAGTTTATCTGACTCACCAGGTAAAGACTATTACCGTATCACTGTAAAACAAGAGGAAAGCGGAAATGAAACTATTCCAGATGGAAAAGTATCTACTTACCTACATGAAGGGGTTCAAGAAGGTGATATTATAATGGTAAGTGCACCTGCAGGAGACTTCATTTTAGATATGGATCATTCAAAACCGGTTGTATTAATAAGTGGAGGCGTTGGTATAACACCAATGCTAAGTATGCTAAATACTATTGTAGAAAAACAACCAAATCGACAGACAATATTCATCCATGCTGCTATTAATAGTAAGTTTCATGCTATGAGAGAATATATTCATGGTTTAGCAAAAGAAAATCAGAATATCCATTCTCATGTGTGCTACCAATCTCCAACCGATGATGATCGAAAACTAGACCTTTTTGATAAAGAAGGCTATGTTGACATAGATTGGCTAAAGTCTATTTTAAAAGTTGAACAAGAAGCAGACTATTACTTCTGTGGACCTGTTCCGTTTATGAAAGCAATTTATTCTATCCTTACACAATTAAATATCGCTGAGGAAAATATTCATTATGAGTTTTTCGGCCCACAAGGAAGTCTTGTCGACTGACTCTATCAAGAAAAGCGCAGGGCGCCCGGAGCTAGGTACCAAAACTAGGTAATTTTTTTCCTTTCTTACCTTAAGTAAAGGTGCTGTTCAAACAGCACCTTTTACTTTGTGATTCTTAGTTAATCATCATCACGCTTTTTATCTTTTCCCTTGCCATTTCCACGCTCTCTACCCTGTTTCCCTTTTTCCTTTTCTTTTCGATTATTATTTTCCTTTTTCTCAGTATTTTTTTCAATTGTCCTTTGAATAGGTTGAGGCTTTTGATAGACAGGAAGGTTAAATGAACTACTCGGTGTGTTTTCTAGAGCAGCATTCATAATTTCTTTAAAAATAACCGAAGCTGTAGCTCCGCTTGTTGTTGTGAGATAATGGTCTTTATCCGTTTTGTCATAGCCTAGCCAAATTGCTCCAACAACGTTAGGAGTATATCCAACAAACCATTGGTCTTTTACCCCATTTATTCCGCTGATCGGCACTTGTGTTGACCCTGTTTTTCCAGCCAACTCTCTCCCATTTAATTTCGCATTTTTCCCAGTGCCTTCGTCAACGACTCCTTTAAGCATATAAGTCATCCGCTGGGCAACTTCAGGACTTGTGACCTGAATAGGCTCTTCTTCCCATACTGCAAGTCGATTGCCTTTTGTATCAATAATCTTTGTTATAGCATGTGCTTCATTTCTCACACCATTATTCGGGAAGGTAGAATATGCTTCAGCCATTTGCAATGGCGAGACACCATTTTGTAATCCACCAAGGGCTAAGGCTAAACTTTGATCTTCCTCTGATAATGGGATTCCAAACCTCTCAACTGCATTAACTCCATTTTTTAACCCTATTTTTTGAAGTGTCCATACAGCTGGAATATTATAAGAATATTTAACAGCATCATACATGGTAACTGTTCCTTTATAGCTGTTGCTATAATTACTTGGTTGATAGCCATTAAAACTCATTGGTAAATCTGGAAGCTCTTCAAACACACTAAACCCACTTTCAAGAGCAGGTGTATATGCAGCTAAAGGCTTCATTGTTGATCCTGGCTGTCTTTCTAATTGTGTAGCATAGTTAAACCCTCTGAAAACATGTTTCCCACGGCCACCAACAATCGCACTAATTCCACCTGTTTTTGGATTTAAAAGTACAAATCCACTTTGAATCAACTGATCCTTTGCGCTTTTGGGGAATAAACTTTCATTTTGATATACCTTTTCAACTGTCCCTTGCATTTGCTGGTCTAACTCCGTATAAATGTGCAATCCACCTGAAAGAATTTCATTTTGGGTTAACCCATATTTTTCAATAGCCTCTTCAATAATATGGTCAACATAATACGGATATTGACCTTCATAGGGATCAAGCTGTTTTCCTTGTAATACGATTTCCTGAGCCTTTGCTTGATTCATTTCCTCTTCTGTAATAAATTCATTATTTTTCATTAGTTGTAGAACTAGGTCTCTTCTCTCAATCGACTCTTCATAATTTTTTAATGGTGATAGCCTTGAAGGCGCCTTAACTAATCCTGCTAAAATGGCTGCTTCACTTACAGTAAGATCCCAAACCGCTTTACCAAAATAAGTTTCCGCTGCATTACGAATGCCCCAAGCACCTTCTCCAAAATAAATTTGGTTTAAATACATTTCGATTATTTCATTTTTAGAATATTCTCTTTCAATCTTTTGCGCCAAAAAGAACTCTTCAATTTTTCTTCCTAGTGTTTGATCAGGAGTTAAAAAAACATTTTTTGTAAGCTGCTGGGTAATCGTGCTTCCACCTTCAACGACTCGACCAGCTTTTATATTTTCAAGTAAAGCACGAAATATGCCAATATAATCTACACCAGGGTGTTCGTAGAAACGATGATCCTCAACTGCTAATACAGCTAAAATGACATGATCTGGAATCTTCTCAAATTCAATTCCTTTAATTTTCGAATTTGTTAACGTACTAGCCACTTCACCTTGACTATCATAAATGATTGTAGGCTGTGGCAAAACATTTTTTAAGCCACTTATATCTCTTGTGTTGATATAGGTATTCACAGTAAAAATGACAGTCAAAATACCAATTAACAAACCGAAAAGGATTATTTTTTTTAAGCTTATATATTTCCACCATACATTCTTTTCACGTTTTTTTTTCATACGTAATCCTCCAAAAAGAGTCTCTAAGCTGCAAAATATAGACAGTATATATATATTCGAACGACGCACTCCTTTTATGGGGATATAGAGAAATTAGATTAATTACTATGCAAATTTTTTTGAAGGACATTGTGATAAAATTGGTATAAATAAGAAAAGCACAGGGCGCCCGCCTTTCGGTGACAAGCATAAGACGAGCCCTGACTAAAGGCGTTTTTTGCCTTCGGGAAGAGACTAGCTTATACCATAGGTCCGATGGCGCCCGGAGCTAGACGTAGATAGACAAAGACACGAAGTTATACACAACCTTACAATTTTATAAATTCCTAAACAATGAAAAAGGCGTGCAATCTGACAACAGATTTGACACCTCTTTGACACCCATAAATAAAAATAAAGAACGAACCCACAAGGACCAAGAGATGAGGAAATCAGCATGGTTTAATAAATAAGCGGAGAAATTTCTCTTAATTACGAAATAGCACTTAAAATAGCTTAAATAGACGGAAGAATTCCGACTATTTACACAAAAAACGTCAAAATGGATCATTTTGCATTGCTTAAGCGGAAAACCTCCGCTTATATACCCCGAACCAAGCCTTATTACGCAGTTTAACCGGAAAATCTCCTCTTATTTTAACTATCACTGGGTACTAAATATAGGATGAGTTCTGATGTATTTAGAAATTTCATAAAATTGACATATCAATTGACATTTAATTTTGAGTGTCCAATAAGCATTGTCCTTTAAATTTATTTTGTCATTAGTGGTTTTATTTTACTATAAGAGGTATTATAAATCCCTATATAAAAGGAAATGGCATACATCGATTCATATGCCATTTCTAATGTCAATTTTCCGTTATGCACCTCAAAACGGAACGGTTTATTCTTTTGCGACAGCGTTATTCTTTTCCTTAATCATGCCAAAAACCTTGTGTTCATGCGGACTTTCTTGTTTTTTGTTCCGATTAAAATAAGGGATAAATCGTATTGTTGCTAGGTGCGAAACCCAAGTTATTATTATCCAAGCACTTTTTTTGAATGAAAAGTATTTAGTTTACTTCATTAGCAGCATGTATTTTCTTGTTCAATTTCTGTTACAGAACAACACGAAGCAGATTGACTAACTTCAACTTCTTTAATTTCGCCATTACAGCAATCTGTTTTTTTAATGTCAACTATACAACACTCTTTGTTTGAACCCTTTGTATACATATTCAAATACCTCCTCTAAGGGCTTATAATTAAATCTAGTAAGATTGGCAGCAACTAAAGCATTTCGTGGTTGTTTGTGCTTTCTTAGGTAAACTGGACATTCTGATAATTTTTAACAACCCTTCTTTAAAATATGATCCGTTAACCTCTTTCATATTAGTAAACTTCCAAGCTTCATTTGCTTTTAATTCAATCTCTGCTTGTTTTTGCTTTGACATTATTTCCGCCTGATAATATAACATTTAGACAACTCCCTATTTGTTAGTTATTAAATCAAAAAAAATTGATTTATAAAGTAAAAATATAGATGATATGGATGTATGAAGCTATTTATTTTTCATTTAATCAATTTTTCTTGATCTAAGATTATTATATATCCATATTATTAAATCAAAAAAAATTGATAAATTTTAACTATTTTCCTGAACTATAAACAAACGCCTGTTTATTTTTTAAATACCTTGATATGATTGACCCAATCGCCAATAATCAAACGTTTGTTTAAAACTTCATGGCATAAGAAAAGCGAAAGTCGCGCCCGCCTATCGGCGACAAGCATATGACAAGCCCTGACTGAATGCGTTTTTTGCCTTCGGGAAGGGATTGAATTATGACCTCAGGTCCGATGGCTCCCGGAGCTAGACACTAAAACTAGGTACAAACTTTTATACTTTCTTATCTTTAAACAAACTACCACTTTGGTGCTACTTATATAAGTTCTTCTTTTGTCGCGGATTTGGAAAATAATACACAAATACGATTAATACCAACCCAAATAAAAATAGATAAAGAGGAAATCCATGTGTGAGCATTATGAAAAATTCTTGAATGTTAAATTGTTGACTATGGAAATTATATGTATTGAGCTGGAAGATGATTTGAATTACCCCAACTACCTTTAAGTTAATGGCGATAAAGATAACGAATAGCTTCAAAAAGACATTCTCCATTATGAATCGAACCTTCCAAAAAAGATTTGTTAGTAATAATATATGCTAGTCCTTGTAAGCTAGTACGATATTGGAAAAGTATCCTATTATTCCTTCTTATACGTTATGTGGTGTTTCTCTGTCTATACGATTCACCTTTTTTCCCTCCAAACACAATCGTTTTGTTTTATTTTGTACAAAAAACAGATTATCTATGTAATTATCATCTAGCAAAATTTATTAACTCCTAATTGGTATCACACTAAAAAATTTATTGAAAAACCTATATATGCTGCAAGTAACCCTAATAAAATTGACAAACTTACATATAGAATCGCTTTCTTTTTAAATCCTGCATTAAGAAGCATAATTGTTTCATAACCAAAAGTTGAAAATGTTGTAAATGCACCCATAAACCCAATACCAAATAAATACCATGCCCATTCTGAAAGTTGGTTTGATAAATAATTTCCTGCTAGTAGGCCTAGCAAAAAGGATCCAATCAGGTTTATTGTAAATGTACCTAAAGGGAATTTCCCTTGATAATTTTGATTTACAACTAGTCCTATATAAAAGCGAGCAATAGCCCCAAGGCTTCCGCCAATACCAATAAGTGCTATCATACATCCTCACCTTTTTCACTTATTTGCTTCAAAGCTAGCTTAAAACCAATCAGAGACGCAACTAGACCCAATCCTACATTTAAAGCAATATTGGTAATAGCAAATAAATAGTGATTTTCAGCTAACATAAACAACGTTTCTACTGAAAAGGTTGAAAAGGTCGTAAACGATCCAGTAAAACCTGTTCCGATCAATGGTACCAAGGTAGATTTACGTTTGAAGCTTCCATTTGCAAACGGTAAAAACCACCCCAAAAATAAACAGCCTGCGATATTTACGAAAAGGGTACCTGCTGGAAATCCATTTTCAGTTATTAGCCATTCCCCTAAACTAAATCTAGTAATAGAACCAAAAAAACCACCAATAAGAAGTAAAGTCACTATTTTAAAGTTCATTTTATTTATCAATCATGACTGGACAATCTACCCGTTTTGCCACTTTATGACTAACACTACCCAGTATCATTACTTGCAAGCGTCCCAGTCCTCTACTACCTATTATCACGAGGTTATATTTATTTTCGTTAGCATGTTGAACGATCGTCGGGCCAGGTTCCCCTTTGACAATCTTAACTTCATACTTACTATTGTTCTTCTTAAAAATCTCTTCAGTTGACCAAAGTTTTTTGTATCGATTTTCTCTAATTGCTTCAATGCTACCTTCTGATAATACATCTGCTTTAGATGTCGAACTATCAACAACATATAGGATTGTAACCATCGCTTCTGTTTGCACTTTTGCAATAAACGCTGCTTTTTCTGCTGCACGTAGTGCATTTTTTGACCCATCAGAGGCTAGTAATATTTTATTAAACATCTAATCACTCCTACTAAAAGTACCATTACCTTTATCATATACAATAATTGTATTTGAACCAATAGATTCTTATATATACAAATCTAACATTTGGATATATAAGAAAAGCGCAGGGCGCCCGCCTATCGGCGACAAGCATAAGACAAGCCGGCTGGAAGGTTGTTCTTTACCTTCCGGACGGATTGGCTTATGACCTCGAGTCGATGGCGCCCGGAGCTAGACACTAAAACTTGGTACAAATTTTTATACTTTCTTATCTTTTAAGAAAAAAAGATGCCTGTACACTCAAGCATCTTTACTATCTAATTATCTATTAAATTCGGGTATAGTACCTTAAAGCACTTTACTTAAAAAGGATTTTGTTCGTTCATGCTGTGTATTTTCAAATAATTCTTTAGGTTCATTCTCTTCAACAATATAGCCGCCATCCATGAATATTACCCTGTCTCCTACTTCACGAGCAAAGCCCATTTCATGTGTAACTACAACCATGGTCATACCATCTTTGGCTAATTGCTTCATTACTTCAAGAACCTCTCCAACCATTTCAGGGTCTAGTGCAGAGGTAGGTTCATCAAATAGCATAATTTTAGGCTCCATTGCTAAAGCGCGCGCAATAGCTACACGTTGTTTTTGTCCCCCTGAAAGTGAATCTGGATACGCGTCCGCCTTTTCTGCTAAACCAACTTTACGAAGTAGTTCTAATCCTAGTTTTCTAGCTTCATCTTCCCTTAGCTTTTTTACTTTCATCGGGGATAACATTATATTTTCAATGACAGTTTTATGTGGAAATAAATTAAATTGCTGAAAAACCATTCCTACATCTGTCCGAATTTTATTAATATCTGTCTTTTTATCTGTGATATCAATTCCTTCAATATACACCTTTCCATCCGTAATTGACTCCAACAGATTTAAGCACCTTAAAAAGGTTGACTTCCCTGAACCTGATGGACCTATAACAACAACTACTTCTTGAGGTTTTATTGTCACATTAATATCCTTTAATACTTCGTTTTCACCAAACGTTTTCTTTAAGTTCTCGACAGTAATCATTCTGTTGCCAACCTTCTCTCAAGACGATTTAGGAAAAAGCTTAAAGTTAGAGTTAATACTAAGTAAAGGAGGGCTGCTGTTAAATAGGGCTCCCACACCTTATAATATTGACCTTGCATCGCTCTTCCCCAATACATTAATTCTGGAGCAGCAATAAAGGCGGCAAGTGAAGATTCCTTTATTAGGACAATAAATTCATTTCCAAGTGGTGGGATCATTCGTTTTGTTGCTTGTGGTAAAATAATATATCTCATTGCCTGGAGGTGGTTCATTCCTAATGAACGAGCAGCCTCCATCTGTCCCTTATCTATCGAGAGTATCCCAGCTCTAAATATTTCTGCAATATATGCTGCTGCATTCAAGGAAAGGGCTATAATAGCAGCGGCAATTGCATTTGTTTGTCCTATAATTGCAGGAACGAGACCAAAATGAATTAATAATATCTGTACGATAAATGGCGTTCCACGAAAAAATGTAATATACGCTACAAATGGAAATGCAACCAGTTTATTCTTAACCATTTTGCCTAAGCCAATTGCCAGTCCTAGTAAAGTACCAATCAAAATTCCTGCAAGCGATAATCCAATTGTTAAGAGTGTTCCTTTCAGAAAGAAAGGCCCATATTCATATATTAAGTCAAAGCGAAAATCCATACTCTCTTTCCCTCTCCTTTATGATCATAGATGCCCATTATGTTGAAGCCTATTTTTAGTTTAACTTTTTAAGTTAAAAATTGCGTAACATACACTATAATGTTACGCAATTTTATAAATTTATCCCGCATTAACGGGCAGTAAGAACCCACTTTTAAAACTTAGAGAATTCGAAGAAGTTTCAGTGGGAATCTTACTGCCCGTAAACACCCGACGATGATCACGTTGTGCAAGTAAGGCGTAGCGCAAAAGACGTGCGCGCCCCTGGCGTTATAAGTTCAACTAACGCTAAAGTGGGGATGAAAGAAAACCCCAACTGAGGGAAGTTTCCTTTATTGTTGACTTTTTAAGTTATCTATGTCTGGGTCTGAGCCAAACCAATCGTTATAAATTTCTGCATATTTACCATTTTCAAATACTTTGTTTATAGCTTCATCAAATTCAGCTTTTAATTCGCTGCCCTTTGGAAACATTAATCCATAGTATTCTGCTTCAAAACTACCTGTATCTTCAACTACTATTAATTTTTCGCTAGGGTTGTTTTTTACATATTCCTCAATAACAGTATTGTCAGCTACTACTGCATCAGCTCCACCAGCTAGTAATTCCATAATTGCGAGGTTATTATTCTCGAATTTTTTTATGTTACTGTTATTTGTCCCAAATAGAGACTCTATTGCGTCTGCACCTGTCGTACCATTCTGTACTGCAACTATTTTACCTTCAAGGTCTGCAGCACTCTTAATATCACTGTTTTCCGGTACTAAAATTTTGTTTGTTGAAAGGAAATACGGTACTGAAAAATCATATGTTTGTTTACGATCATCATTGATTGTAATAGCTGAAATACCAAAATCAGCGATTTCATCTTCGACTTCTACAAATACTGGATCCCAGCCGACATTCACGATATTAATTTCATATCCCGCCTCTTTAGCAACTGCTTCAATAAAATCAACATCAAATCCAACTAATTCACCTTTGTCCAAATATTCAAATGGTGCATAAGCAGCGTCTGTTACAACCTTTAATGTTTTCTTTTCTGTAGTATCACCAGTTTGGTCATCAGTTTGATCACTAGTTCCACACGCTGTGATAATTAACATGGCTAAAAATAAAAATAATGTCAATAGTTTTTTCAAAGATATTCCCCCTAATGTTTCTTATTATTAATTCTAATATTTCTGACAATTAATTATAACCTTGTATTCTCCAGATTTAAAGTAATTCGTTTAAGATAATTAAATCCAAAAAATTTCCGATTAATTTCGACATTATTTATTATATAGTAAATAGACTTATAATTCAAATACAAGAAGAATAAAATTTTTAATGTAGTTATTCGTTAATGCGTTAAAAGAATGTAGAAAGGCACAGGGCGCCCGCCTATCGGCGACAAGCATAAGACTAGCCGGCTGGAAGGTTGTTCTTTACCTTCCGGACGGATGGTTTATACCATAGAGTCGATTGCGCCCGGAGCAAGACACGAAAACTAGGTACAAACTTTTATACTTTTAAAAAAAAGCCTTCGCTCCCTTAGGTGGCATTTAATTTAACAATAGGATTTACTACTTGCATCTGGTCTGAATAAACAACATAGTTCTTCAGATAACAGATGGTTTACTTCTCTTTCATTTAACTCATAATAGCTCCAAGTACCTTTTGTAACCTTTATTAACAGGTCGGCATCGAATAAAATCCTTAAATGGTATGATAGCTTTGATTGGGGCATGTCAACAATATCCGAGAGATCGCACACACAGACACTGCCACGTTTTACTATTTCATTCATAATCCTAAGCCGCTTTTTATCAGCTAGAGCTTTAAACTTTAATTCGTACTTTGCAAATGTTTTTTCAAAAGAAACATCGGTTAGTTCGATTTCCTTCATCTTTATCACCCTTCAAAATTCCATCATTACTTCTATTTTATCAAATTTAATTGATGAGGCAACATTGGATTTTGATTTATCATTAATTTATGTCCAACACGTAAGGGACGGTAAAACCCCTACTGATTGAAGTTTCCCTTTATTAATTTGTATAATTATCTTTATACCAATCAGCCGCAGCCTCTACTTCTGAGCGAGATAATTGATGCCCATTATTTTCCCAATGAATTGAAGCCTTTGCTCCAGCATGTTCTAACAGCAATTGCAAATCCGTTGATTCTTCAGCAGGACAAATTGGGTCATTCTTTCCTGCAGTAATAAAGACAGGTGTTCCATTATGTTGAGGCAATTCAATCCCTCTCCTAGGGACCATAGGGTGATGAAGAACAGCACCTGCAAGGGCATCACTGTAATGGAATAACAAGCTACCAGCAATATTTGCACCATTAGAATATCCGATAGCAACTACATTGTCTCTGTCAAACCCATGTTCTTTAGCTGCATTATCTAAAAACTCTTTTAGCTCTTTTGTACGAAAAATAAGATCTTCTTCATCAAATATCCCCTCTGCTAATCTGCGAAAAAATCGAGGCATGCCATTTTCTGAAACATTTCCTCTCACACTCAGTACAGAAGCTGTCCCATCAATCAATCCCGCTAATGGTAATAAATCTTGTTCATTTCCACCCGTACCATGAAGCAACAATAACGTTGGTTTCCTCAAGTCTTGTCCTTTTTGAAAAATATGTTTCATTATGTTCTCCTCCTTTTTTTGGTTGTGGTTAAAATATAAGCCCAAAAATTGGCTGTTTTCTCTAAATCGAGATCTTCGTCTAAAAAAAATTATTTTTTTTCTTGTAAGCCTAGCTTCTTTAGAAGCTCAATCATTACCTTCTTTTCTTCTAATTCTAAACCAGAAAAAATTTGGTGTACTTCCTGTTCATGCTTTGGGAAAATTTCCTTCATTAGTTCTTTACCTGCATTAGTTAATGAAGCATAGATGACACGACGGTCTTTTGGACAGGATACACGTTCTAATAGTTTTTTCTTTTCTAATTTATCTACAACATACGTGATGCTCCCACTTGCTAATAAAACCTTCTTACCTATATGCTGTATCGGTTGATCACCTTTATGGAATAGCAATTCAAGGACAGCAAACTCAGTAGGATTTAATCCATAGGTTTTTATATCTTTTTCAATTAAGTCGGCAATTGTACGATTAGCCCGGGAAAGTACAATAAATAATTTTAATGATAAACCTGAATCATTATCTTTTTGTAACTCCATTTTAACCAATCCTTTATTCTTTTTATCTCGAATTCGAGATAATTTTATTATAATATAAAATATATTGTCAACGCAATCCTTAAAAATATTCTTTTGCAAATTCCTCTCTGATTTGGTCTTTGTTCACTTACCATCTAATCCATCATCCACTTTTCTCTCATAATAAATCCATAAAGATTTTTGAATAGCAAAGTAGCATTTTGAGAAATAATAATCATTGGATAAATATTTGGGAAGGGAGATAAAATGAAACTTTCAAAACCTATAACAATCGTCTGTATTTTATTAATAATTATGTCTTTACTTCCTACTAAGGGACATGCTATAGCAGCGAATGGTGCGATCCTTATGGAACAGCATTCAGGGAGAGTTCTATATGAAAAGAACGCACATACACCGATGCGAATTGCCAGTATAACTAAAATAATGACTGCCATTCTTGCAGTTGAATCGGGAAAATTAGATGATTTTGTAAAGGTTAGTCATAAAGCAGCACATACTGAAGGTTCCTCACTCTATCTTCAACCAAATGAAAAAGTGAAGCTACTCGATTTAACGTATGGATTAATGCTTCGATCAGGAAATGATTCAGCAGTGGCAATCGCTGAACATGTTGGCGGAAGCTTACCTAAATTTGTACAGATGATGAATGATAAAGCTAAGGAATTAGGTATGAAGCAAACCGTGTTCGCCAATCCTCATGGGTTAGACGATCATGAAAACCATTATTCATCTGCATACGATATGGCTTTACTAACCAAGTATGCAATGAAAAATGATACATTCGCCAAAATTTTTGGGACTAAAGAGTACACTTACACTTCCCACGACGGAGTAACTAAATCATGGATTAATAAAAACCGGTTACTAACACAGTTTTATGAATATTGTACAGGTGGAAAAACCGGCTACACAAAAAGAGCAAAGCGAACACTTGTTACAACAGCTACTAAAGATGACCTCGATTTAATTGCAGTTACCATAAATGATCGAAATGACTGGAATGACCATATGACACTTTATAATCGTGCATTTGATCAATATGATTCGGTTGAGATAGTTTTAAAAAATAAACTCGCCAAGATTAATGACCAATATTACAAAGGTAAAATCTTAACGAGAGATAGTTTTCAGTATCCAATGACTGATGAGGAAAAAAAGCATATCTCATTAAAAATCAACCTTAAAGACCCACTAACATTAGACGATAATTATAATATTAAAAACCCAATAGGCCATATAAATATATTTGTTAAGGATTTATCTATTGGTGAAGTACCTTTATATTTAACAGATTTACCGAAGGAAGAAGACACTGATAAAGGATTCTGGCAGAAGTTAAAGAAAAAATTCAGCTAATTTAAAATAAGAAAAGCACAGGGCGCTCGCCTATCGGCGACAAGCATAAGACGAGCCCTGACTGAAGGCATTCTTTGCCTTCGGGAAGGGCTTGGCTTATACCATAGAGCCGATGGCGCCCGGAGCTAGACATTAAAACTAGGTTCTAATTTTTCTTTCTTATCTTTTAAGAAAAGCGCAGGGCACCCGGAGCTAGAAACTAAGACTAGGTATAAATTTTTATACTTTTTTATCCTTTAAAAAAACCCTTAGTGACATATTATTGTAACTGGACTAACCTAAAATAGTGAGACAATATAAAACACCTCCATAATGGCAATACTTGAAATAAGTAGACATTAATCGGAGGTGTTTTTGCGTGGGCAAAAAAAATGTGTATACGAAAGAGATTAAATGGGCGGTTGTAAAAGATAAGCTTGAAGGCAAATTAACTACAAAAGAAATTATGGAGAAACACAATATTAAAAATGTATCTCAAATTAAAACATGGATGAAATTGTACAAGAATGGAGAAATGTATCGATTTGATCAGCCAATCGGTAAACAATATACTTTTGGGCATGGACCCGAATCCTTAAGCAAGGATGAGCGAATTAATAATCAACTAACTCACCTGAAAATGGAGAATGAAATCTTAAAAAAGTATTTGGCGATGAGAAAGGAGTCGATAAAAGGATAGTAGTACAATTGGTAGAAAAATTTCGTAAAAAATACACTGTTACTTCCATTTTAAAAGTTTTAGAGATCCCACGTGCTAGCTATTATCGTTGGACTAAAGGGTTTGGGGAATATCGGAATGAACATGAAGATTTGATTATTGAAATCTGCAAGGCTACCAAATATAGAAATGGTCATCGGAAAATCAGAGCTATTTTAAAGAGAGATCATCATATTCATCTTAATAGGAACACAGTTCAAAACATTATGCAGAAGCATCATTTGCAGTGTAAGGTGAAACCAAAACGTAAGTGGAAATCGCAAGGAGAAAGTGAAGTCATTGCACTTGCACCTAATATCCTAAATCGTGATTTTAGTGCAAGTAAGCCAAATGAGAAGTGGGTAACGGATATTACGTTTATCCAGTATGGCAGCGAAACATTATATCTGTCTACGATTATGGATTTGTATAATAACGAAATTGTAGATTATAAGATTTATAATCATCAACAAACACCATTAGTCATTGATACGCTGCAGGATGCTTTGGATAAACGGAATCAGCCAGAAGGAGTTATTATTCACTCTGATCAGGGAAGTGTGTATACTTCGTATACTTTTCAAAATTATGTAAAAGAACATCATTTAATAAGTAGTATGTCTAGAAGGGGAAATTGTTGGGATAATGCAGTAATCGAATCATTTCATTCAAAGGGAATTCCAATATTGTAAGTTTAATACTCTGTCTAATTTAGAAGTTGTTTCTAGGGTAAATGCATTTATGAATCATTACAATGAGGAAAGAATTCAAGAAAAATTGGGCTTTCTAACACCAAAAGAATTTGGAGCTATGGCAGCTTAAAGTGATATAGCAAACGTAAATAAATGTTCAAAGACGTGCACTTTATTTGGAGATGCGGGCATGATAGCCTAATATGGCTAAGCCAGAGTCTATTAAGACATCTGGCTTCCTGGCTAAAGAATCTATGCCCGCAGAGGCTCCAAGTAAAGTGACAAGGTGCCTGATCTAGTTTCCAGTAAAGAACCAATTATCAAATTAGTGAAAAAGTGTTAAATTTAATATGGTTAGGTGTTTTATATGTGTCTCATTTGGCTAGGTCAGTTCAAACTAAGGGTTTTTTGTTATTTTCCAGTTTCAGCAAAATTCTTAATTCTGTCACCAATCTCACCGCGGACACGCTGGAAGAAAGCCCATTTTTCTTCTTCAGTTCCCTCAGCCTTAGCTGGGTCATCAAAGCCCCAATGTTCACGTTTAACATGTGGTGGTGTCAGCGGACATTTATCGGCTGCATCACCACATAAAGTAACAACTAAATCAGCATTATTTAAGATTTCTGGATCAATAATATTAGAGGTTTGATTTGAAATGTCAATCCCGGCTTCCTTCATTGCTTTTACAGCATTCGGGTTTAAGCCATGTGCTTCAATTCCAGCACTATACACATTCCAGTCATCACCTAAATGTTTCTTCGCCCAACCTTCTGCCATTTGGCTTCTGCAGGAATTTCCTGTACATAAAAAGTAAATTGTTTTTTTAGACATAATAGTTTCTCTCCTTGTTTAGTAAAGTATTGTCAACCATATATATAAACCAACTAATGTAATGAACAAGGTTGGAATGGTTAATATAATTCCCGTTTTAAAATACGTTCCCCACGAGATCTGTACACCTTTAAGGGACAACACATGTAACCAAAGTAATGTGGCAAGAGAACCGATCGGTGTGATTTTAGGACCTAGATCAGAACCAATGATATTTGCATAAATAAGTGCTTCTCTAATCACACCACTTGTATTAGTCGCATCAATTGCCAAAGCATCAATCATAACAGTTGGCATGTTATTCATGACAGATGACAAGATTGCAGCGATAAAACCCATTCCTATTGTGGCTGCAAATAAACCTTGATCTGCTGTAATTTGAATAAGATCTGCTAATACATTGGTTAATCCAACATTTCGTAACCCGTACACAACTACATACATACCAATTGAGAAAAATACTATTGCCCATGGCGCTCCTTTAATAACTGTGCCTGTATTAACTGCAGGACTTCTTCTTGCCATGATAAGAAAGAAAATGGTGATAATCCCAGCAATTATAGAAACGGGCACTCCAATAAATTCACTTGCGAAATAACCTATAAGTAGTATTCCTAACACGACCCAAGATAACCGAAACATCTTTTCATCCTTGATGGCTTCTACTGGTTCTTTTAATTGTGACAGGTCATATTTCTTCGGTATGCTTTTTCGGAAATAAAGATATAAAACTAAAATACTTGCTCCTAAAGCAAAGAAGTTTGGAACAATCATTCTAGAAGCATATTCTAAAAAACCAATTCCAAAAAAGTCTGCTGACACGATATTTACTAGGTTACTTACAACCAAAGGCAGTGATGTGGTATCAGCTATAAATCCGCTAGCAATGATAAATGGAAATACCATCTTTTCATTAAAATTAAGATTACGAACCATTGCTAGTACTATCGGAGTTAAAATAAGTGCTGCTCCGTCATTTGCGAATAGTGATGCCACTAATGCACCTAAGATAGAAACATAAATGAACATTCGGGTTCCATTTCCTCTAGCTGATCTTGCCATATGCAGGGCAGACCATTCAAAGAAACCAATTTCATCTAAAATCAGAGAAATAATAATAATGGCGATAAAGGTGAGTGTAGCATTCCAGACGATTGAGGTCACATCGATAACGTCCCCAAAATCTACTACTCCAACAAGTAGTGCTATAATAGCGCCACCACATGCGGACCATCCTATAGATAGCCCTTTAGGCTGCCATATGATCAAGACAAGTGTAGCTAAAAAGATCAATGCTGCTAATAGAATTTCTGTCAATGTTCTAACCCCCTATGAATCACAAGAGATTCGTAATCCTTGTGCTTCTAGTTCATGTAGTTTAAAATCCTGATTTGGAAGATGCTGAAGTATATCTTGAAAGAATGGATAATATTTACTTTCTTTATTTAACGAGTAAATAATCCATTGCCCTCTTCTAGTTTCCTGTACTATACCTGCGTCCTTTAGCTTACGAAGGTGTTGACTTATAGCAGGCTGACTCGTTTTAAAAATCTCAACAAATTCACAAACACAGCAATCATTTGTATCTAACATTTTAATCATTGTCAACCTGGTCTTATCACCTAATAGCTTTAATATGGCTGCTGCCTTTTCTACCTCAATTTGCATGTAAGCACCTCCTTACGCCCTTTTGCCTATTAATATATAATGATATGCTTATATGAGTCAATTAAAAAGATCTTTTTTAGTATGTATAATTTCGTCAATACTATTCTTTACTATAATTACCTGATAATAAAAAACGACCGATATATTAGTAAAGGATTCCGTTTTGAGGTGCACATCCTATAAATGACAAGAACAAAAGCGCAAGGCGCCCGCTTATCGGCGACAAGCATAAGACAATCCGTCGGGAAGGTTGTTCTTTAACCTTCCCGACGGATTGACTTATACCATAGAGCCGATGGCGCCTGGAGCTGGACGTAGATAGACAGAGACACGAAGTTATACACAACCTTACAATTTTATAATTTCCTAAACAATGAAAAAGGCGTGCAATCTGACAACAGATTTGACACCTCTTTGACACCCATAAATAAAAAGAAAGAGTGAACCCTCAAGGACCTAGAGATGAGGGAATCAGCATGGTTTAATAAATAAGCGGAGAAATTTCTCTTAATTACGAAATAGCACTTAAAATAGCTTAAATAGACGGAAGGATTCCGACTATTTACACAAAAAACGTCAAAAAGGATCATTTTGCATTGCTTAAGCGGAAAACCTCCGCTTATATACCCCGAACCAAGCCTTATTACGTAATTTAACCGGAAAATCTCCTCTTATTTTAACGATCCCTGGGTATTAATTTAGGAGTTTACTTCTGATGTATATGGAAATGTGTAAGAATGGACATCCCAATTGACACTTAATTTTGAGTTGTCCAATAAGCATTGTCCTTTTGATTTATTTTGTCATTAGTGGTTTTATTTTACTATAAGAGGTATTATAAATCCCTATATAAATCGAGTAGAGTGAACGAATCAGAAGATTGATTCGTTCGACCCTCTCACACCACCGTACGTACGGACCCGTATACGGCGGTTCAATAATTTGAGTGTACAAACTGGTATTTTGCGGATATATCCAT
>NZ_JARFVC010000001.1 GCF_029193815.1 Cytobacillus sp. S13-E01 | reverse complement strand
TGCAATATTTACGTCAAAAGTAGACGGGCAGGTTATCGAGTGATGGAGAACTCAATCAATTTCCTAGAGGGTGAACTGAAATTAACCGTGAATCGTGAGAAAAGTGCGGTAGGAAGTCCACTGAAACGAAAGTTCCTGGGTTTTTGCCTACTGGCAACTAGAAACGGTGTCAAAATCCGACCACATCATAAGGCTAAGTCTACCGTGAAGCAAAAGTTGAAGAAAATAACAAAGCGGAGCAGAGGGAAGAGCATTGAAGTCCTCTTCAAACAAATCAAGCAGCTAATGACAGGGTGGATAAACTACTACGGCATTGGTGAAATGAAAAGCTTTATGAATGATTTGAATGGTTGGTTGAAACGACGAATCAGACAATACATTTGGAAACAGTGGAAAAACCCACGAACCAAACGTAGGAATCTCATTCAACTAGGTATCGAAAAGCAAAAAGCCTATGAATGGTCAAATACCCGAAAGGGTTACTGGAGGATTTCTGCCAGTTATATCCTTCATAGGTCTTTAACAGATAGAAAACTGGTACAACTCGGATATATGGATATATCCGCAAAATACCAGTTTGTACACTCAAATTATTGAACCGCCGTATACGGGTCCGTACGTACGGTGGTGTGAGAGGGTCGAACGAATCAATCTTCTGATTCGTTCACTCTACTCGATTACTTTTCGACAACAACTGGAACAACCCTTTGGCCAACGGCACGAATTAGTTCCTTTGGCATTGGGAACGAAATGGCTGCAGGGTCCATGCTAACTGCTAGAATAGTATGTTCCAAGTGTTCTTCTGAGATATTGAATTCACCAAAATCACTAGGAAGCCCCACTTTATATTGAAGCAGTCGAATTTTTTCTACAGTTGCAGCTAAAATGGCACTTGGGTCATCACTAGCTACGTCTACACGTACAGCATCTGCAAGCTCTTTAATTTTAGGTAGATATAGATCAGGTATACTTTCCATCACTACCGGCAGGAATACCGCATTCGCGAGTCCATGTGGAATACGGAATAACGCACCGTACGCATGTGCAAAGTTATGAACAGGAATAGCATTTAAGGAAAAGCTAAATGCGGAAATTCCCATTAGACTAGCTTGCAAAAGCTCCATTCTTGCACCTAGATTTTCTCCATCTGCTACTGCAAGAGGTAGGTTTTTCTCTATTAATCTTATTGCATGTAGTGCATGGGCATCTGTAAGTGCGGTTGCATTTGGTGATGCTAGTGCCTCAATCGCATGTGTTAAGGCATCAAAACCAGTAAATGCTGTAATATATGGAGGAAGCCCAACTGTTAAATCAGGGTCTAGTACGGCCATATCTGAACTTATAAATGGATTGATAATATTTGTTTTCATTTTGGCTTCTTCATTATATATAACGGCAATAGGCGATACTTCAGAACCAGTACCAGCAGTTGTTGGGACTGAAATATGTGGAATCGCCATATAATTCGCTTGTGGGAATGATTCAAAAAGGAATCCACCAGGAATCGCTTCTTTTATGTCGGTTAAGCCTTTAAAGAGAGAATATTTTACACCTTTAACGGCATCTAAAACACTTCCTCCACCAACTGCTAATAGCCCATCAGCACCAACCTCTCTTGCATACTTGGTTGCTGCATTTACACACTCACTCTCAGCATCCTGGGCAATATCAAGATAGATCCCTACAAGCTCAGGACCAGTACCATGTGAAGTAAGCTCAAACATTTGTGCAATCTTTTCAACAATGCCTGCTTTTTCTAGTCCTCGGTCACTAAATAACACAACCCGTTTTGCTCCAAGACCTTTGAATAAATCAGGAATCATGGCACGACTGTTTGAACCACTATAAATACCCGTCCGAAGCATAAATGATGAAAAAGTTGTTGTTATCATATCCTTCACCTCATTCTATTTTTTAAGATGGAATTGATCACATGCATAAATTTGAACTCGTTTTAATGTCTAGTTCAAGGCACCCTGCATTTTTCATATTATTCCGTCTCTGAAAAAAGCAGTTGATACCAATTTCGTTTATGAAGCTCAGGAACCATCGATGTATGAACATGTTTTAGCTGAGTATACGCATCAAGTGAATGTTTACCCATCTCTCGTCCGATCCCGCTTTGCTTATAGCCTCCAAACGGAGCATCGTTTCGTAGCATATGCCAATCATTAATCCACACAACACCAGCACGAAGCTTTCTTGCAACGTCATATGCTTTATTTACATCCTTCGTCCAAACACCAGCAGCCAGCCCATATATCGTATCATTTGCCATTTCAATCACTTCTTCAATTTCAGAATAACGAATGACTGTTAGGACAGGACCGAAAATTTCTTCTTGTGCAATCTTCATATCGTTTTTAACATTTATGAAAATAGTCGGCTCAATGAAATATCCGCCTTCACAGCCAGGTACTGCAACCTCTTTCCCACCGCAAACAACAGTTGCACCTTCTTCAATTCCAGCTTCAATATAAGATAGAACAGTATCTCTTTGCTGCTTAGAAATAACAGGACCAATATCAGTACCTTCTAACAGAGGATTGCCAAGCTTTAATGTACTCGTTAGTTTGACGAGACCTTCAACAACTTGATCATGTAATTTATCAGGAACAAACAATCGAGTACCAGATTCGCATAGTTGACCAGAGTGTAAAAATACACCAAATAAACTTCCAGGTAAGGCAATACTTAAGTCAGCATCCTCTAATAAAATATTAGGTGATTTTCCGCCTAATTCTAAAGTGGTATTTTTAACTGTGCCAGCGGCTAAGGTCATAATTTTTCTGCCAATCTCTGTTGAACCGGTAAAAGCTATTTTCTCAACTTTCGGGTGTGTGGCAAGTGGTTCGCCAACCTCAGTACCAGAGCCAGTTACAACGTTAATTACCCCTGGTGGAACAACCTCTGAAATGATCTCAGCAAGTTTAAGTGTTGTAAGAGGTGTAAAGCTAGCTGGTTTAATGACAATTGTATTTCCCATCGCAAGCGCGGGAGCAATTTTCCAAGTCGCGATTAACATTGGCATATTCCAAGGTGTTATTGCAGCGCAAACTCCAATTGGCTCTCTCCAAATAAAATTATGAGCTGGTCCAGGAAACGGAGGGGATGGTAAGTTTTCCGAAAATGGATATTCAAGCGTGAATTTTGCTAGTGTTTGAAATAAATCTGCCATTTGCAGGATATCATTAGAAGAAATCCGGCGAAGTGTTCCTCCCGAGCTTATGACTTCTAAATAGACAAGTTCCTCAGCGTGTGTAATAATTTGATGTGAAATAGCATATAATACTTTTGCTCTGTCCTTGGGTTTCATTTCACGCCAAGCAGTATTTTCAAACGCAGCACTTGCAGCCTGAACGGCTTTATCTACATCTTCTTTCGTTCCTTTTGCTACTTTTGCAACTAACTCTCCAGTAGCGGGGTTAATAACATCAAAGGTTTCACGACTACTTGAAGACTCCCATTTTCCGTTTATAAACAAGGGAAATGTTTTTACTTCAACATCTACAGACATGTATAATTCCTCATTTATATACTTAGCTATTTAGACAACACCGACATCAGATTCTAATAACCTATAAATCTCTTCAAGTCTTTTTCCTATTGCTCTTGCAAGAATATCCATGCGTACCGCTAGCTGATTCATCGTAAAATTCATGTTTTCATCGAATGAACCCCCAAACGTACTCTGATCTTCTACGTTATTATTAAAACCTTCTTGATTAATCTTGACAGCTAAAGTTAATTCCTTCATTTTAGCTACAACAAGATCAAAGAGGTGAGGGTTTTCACAAAAGACGAAGAGGAAAAGAGTCTATTAATATTCCTCTTTTACTTGTGGATAAAATCGTTCTTTCACTCATTTTTCCCCTCCTAAACAATTGAATTGCAAATGGACAAATTGTATAATAGGAATACAACTGTATTTTAATTTGAATATTCTGTCGAATTTAGATGTAAGGGCTTTCATATTAACTTTACGATACAATTGACTTTATTAATATATCTGAAAATGTAGGGGTGCAAAATGTCGAATGATTGAAACTACAATTTCTAGTTATGTTCAAGGCTTATCTGATTTACGTGATCCTATGAAAAGGGTAGAGATGATGATTAGAGGCTGTGTACAATTTTTTCCTTTTCAACGGGCATCCATTTTTACATACTCTCCGTTAAATTACATCGGTGAAGGGATCCTACAGGTCGATAATGGTGAAGTGCGTTCCATGCAGTCGATTAAGGAAGATGTCAGATCATTCCCACCAATATACCTTGCTGTTTCAAAAAACAAGCCCCACTTTATAAATCTAGAAAATCAACTAGGAATCTGGCCGAATAAATATATACATGAATATGATTTAACTTCATTGTTTATCATTCCAATAAGTTATTTAAAGACAGTAGTAGGATGTGTACTGATTGATCGTTATATTGGCGAATATCAACCAGATGAACATGTTATCAATGGGTTATATAACTATTTAAAGCATGCGATTGAGACCGTAAACAATGATACGCCAAACTTATCGTCACTAAGCAAACGAGAAATCGAATCCCTTCAATATCTTGCAAATGGACATGGTTTGAAAGAAATAGCCCAACATTTAAAAATAAGCGAATTCACTGTACGAGACTATTTAACATCCTCGATTAGAAAATTAGGTGTAAACCATCGAACAGAGGCTGTTGCAGTGGCATTACGGAGGGGCATCATACTATAACTATTAAGGATTAGAATGGCGGTCATAGATAGAACATCAGATTTTTTGATGTTCTATTTTGTTAGATTAAAATTATTTTCTCATGAATTTTCTTCCTGTTATTTCACATAATACCATTATCACTAATTACAGGAGGGGTTTTGATGAAGAAAATTATAACTGCAGTCTTACTCGCGTTTATTCTATTTGTTATCTACTCACAACCAACCTATGCAGCAATTTCACAAGATGAGTTAGACCAATACCTTACACAAATTGGTTGGACGAATGAGGATTTACAAGATTACTTAGAGTATTTTGAAATGCCATTAGAAGACTACGCAACAATTGAAGAACTAATGGCGGAACTTGGTACACCACTAACTGAGGAAAATTTAGCTGAACTTCTAACTACTTATGGCATGTCAGAAGATGAATTAAATGAATTGTTAGCAGGCTTTGGAGAATCAGTGGGGGATTATTTAATTTATGAGGAATTAGATGCTTCAATTGATTTTTACCTCAATCATGAGGATTACATGATGGAAGCTGAAGACTTCCTAGCAACTGTTGGACTAACTGAAGAAGAAGTGGATCAACTTTTCACCCATTTCATGACACTTGATGAAACTGAACTCGAACAGAGAATGGAGGAGGTCGCTGCAAAGTTAGAGCCTTTTGCAACAATGGATCCTGAAGCAGAGCTAACTGAAGCTCAAATGAATGAACTAGCGGCGGCATGGGCAGAAATAATGGGCTTACTTCAATTAAATCCAAGTTATTATTTAGTAGATGCCAATGGAGTGGCAACACCTGTTTCCATTCAAGATTTAATGGCAATGGAAGATGATTTAGGAGGTAAGAGTCTTGTTGTTGAACTTTATGATAAAGCTGGAAACCTTCTATTAGATATGCAGCTTTCAGAGGATATGCTTTCATCAAATTATATTTTTGAAACGGCAAATGAACTAGTAGATGTTGGGGATTTAGCGGGCGAATTAACTATTGTTAAGCATGACACTCTTCCCAACACAGCCTCACCATATGGATTAAACATGTTACTTGGGTTACTAACAATGTTTTTCGGGGTATTCGTTCTAAGTAAAACTCGAAACAGAGAACTAGTATAAATCATGAAAAAATTATCCATCATCCTGATTGGATGCGGAATCGTTTTCTTTAGTTGGAATTTTTATTCTTTTTGGATTGGTTATACTGCTTCAAGTTGGGAGGATGCACGGTCTTTAACATCAACGAAGGATTTAAGTAAAATAACTCCTAAAAAGATGAACACTGAGTTGTATTCAGATATTCCAGAAATGGGTGAAAAAATTGGGACCTTAACTATTCCCCGGTTGAAACAGTCTTTCCCTATTTATCAAGGAACAAGTAAGGGAATATTGAAAAAAGGGATAGGACACTATGCGAAAAGTGTCCTACCGGGTGAAGAAAATAACTCCATTCTCTCTGGACATAGAGACACAGTGTTTAGGGGACTCAAGGATTTAAAACAACGAGATCAATTAATTGTAACAACAGATGCAGGAGAGTTCCTTTATAAAATAAAGAAAATTAGGATCGTTGAGGCAGATGATAAAACGGTATTGACTCCTAAACCAAGAGGCACGTTAACAGTAACTACATGCTATCCATTTTACTTTCTAGGTGATGCCCCGCAAAGATATATTATTGTTGCGGATTTAATAAATCCATAAAAATGTGTGCGGTGATTTGAAGCCTTGTTCTAGCAGGGTTTCTTTTTTTTGAATAGGATTAATTGCCCTGTAATAAATCCTACTATCCGAAAATATGATGTGTAAAAGCTAAGGAGGGGTGTTGTGGTATTGATACGGTGAAAAGCTGGCATACGGATGAATGAAATTGGGATCAAAAATACTTGGAAATTCCGCCGAATTATTAGTTAATCCCGCCAACCTCAGTGGAAATCACGCCGAATTCAGCGTAAATCCCGCCTAACTATAAGGAAATAACCAGTTGCTATACATTAAAAAAACTTAGGCGGTCGGTAAAGGTCGACCGCCATTTTTGTGTCTGCTTTATCATATGGAGAAATTGTACATTTATCTTTTATAAAGAGTGTTCTCTACTTGTTTGAAGATTTGTAGGCTTCTGTTTTGTGAATCCCCATTTCAAGATGCTAGGGACAAATATGATGATAAACAGCAACCGTATAAATTGTAAGGAACTAACTACAGCTGGATCTGCGCCTACCGATTTTGCTGTTAGCACCATCTCAACTAGACCACCTGGTGCTAGGCTTAGAACGGCAGTTGATAGGGATAAATTAGTGTAAAGATAAAACAAATATCCTAGTCCAAAAGCTGTAGCAATAATAATAATAGATAACAAGAAATAGATACCACAATACTTCCCACCAAGCTTTAAATCTTGGATCGATATTTTATTCCCCATGCTCATTCCAACTGAAATTTGCGCGAAGATTAGCAAGGATTGTGAGAGACTCGGTATTTCAATCCCGATTACTTTTAAAAGAGCAGTTGCCGCTAAGGGACCGATAACATATGCAGCAGGTAGGCGATTTCGTAAAAGCCAACCAACAGCAATTGGTATTAAAAACCATGCATAAGAAAAAAATGTTGGAGTTGACAAATTCTCTGTCGCATTAAGTAATGGACTAACATTATTACCCGTAAACATATGAACAACTAAAAATGGAACAGTAAATACAACCGTCAATAGTCGGACTGTTTGAAAAATGGTCACCATAGCTGTATTTGCATGTAAGGATTCACATGAGGCTACCATTTCTGATAAACCACCTGGAATCGATCCAAACACACTAGTGATTGGGTCTATCTTGATAAAACGTGTTACCAGTATGGCATTTAAAACACTAACAGTTAATAAAAGGACGGTAGTTAAAATAAAAGGAATAATGTAAGGAAAAACAGTTGTAAATGTTGCAGCAGTAAAAGACATCCCGAAAAAGATTCCTAGTAGCATTAAACCACCATTATAAATCGGCCTTGGAGCTACCATTTCACGATGGGTAAATGTTTTCCACAAAATCATTGCAGTCATTGGTCCTAAAATCCATGGAATTGGGAGATTGAGTAGGTGGAATATGACTCCAGCACCCGCCGCTACACTATAAGTCTCTAGAATTTTTTTCCAACGTATCTTTGTCATTTCGAATAACCTCACTAAAAACTCTACGGTGCCAGGAACGTGCCTGGCACCGTAAAAAATTATATCTCTTTTGTTAAAATAGTTGTTTGTTTTGGTAAGGACGATTTTTCTCTAGTGGTCAAGATAACTCCAACTAATACGATGATGCCACCCACTACTTGATGCCATGTAATCACTTCTTGTAAAAATACATAAGAACCAAGCGCGGCGAATACAGGTACAAGGTTTAAAAAGACAGATGCCTGTGAAGGGCCAATATCTTCAACAGCTTTATTCCACCACATCAATGCAAGTACAGAAGGAAATATACCTAAATATAGCAGGGCGAACACTGCGCCTATGTTCCAATTAATCTCAATGATTTTATTCCATTCCAAAGCAGTAAAAGGTATCATAACTATGATGGCCGTAAAAAGAATTGAAAGTAATCCACCATATAGGGGAAATTTACCACTATGCTTCTTAACGAAGAATGAATAAAAGACCCAGCATATTACTGCGATCAACATTAAAATGTCCCCAAAATTGAACGATAGTGTCACTAATACTAAAATTGACCCTTTCGCAATAACCCATAGGACTCCAACAGTTGAAATTAGCACACCAATCAGTTGGAGCTTAGCAAGCTTTTCACGTAAAAGTATAAATCCGATGATAACTGAAAAAATCGGGGTCGCTGATTCAACAATACCTGCATTTACAGGAGAGGTAAAATGTAATGAATAATAGACAAGTGCATTAAATGCCGCAATTCCAGTGAAAGCTAAAGAAAAGATAGCTTTCCATTCATTTTTCCACAGTGTTATATTTTCTTTCCATTCCTTCCAACCAAACGGTAAGATAGCTAAAAAGGCGATGCTCAACCGTAAAAAAGCAAGTGTGATGGGTGGAATTGTATCTGTTACAGCTTTACCAACTAACAAATTGCCTGCATAGATCATAGCGACTAGTAGTAATAAAACGTATGAATTCAATAACAATACCACTCCTTTTAACAATACTCTAAACCTATTATATTAAAGATTTTAGTAAAATACGAAAGTTTTATTTTGTAACTCGAAATAAATCCTTTATAATGGTAAAATGAATAGACATCTTAGGGGAGTGGGATGAGCAAAATGAGAAAGCCAATACTATATGGATTGCTATTATTCGTAATGGTCGTATGGGGATTCAATGTAATTGCCGTAAAGATAATTGTTGAAAACTTTGCACCTGTAACCATCACGTCATTCCGCATTCTATTAGCAGGTACCGTCGTTTTATTAATCCTTATTTTTCAAAAAGAAATGAAAAAGATTAATAAAGTTGAAGCGATGTATGTTGCGATTGGAGCGTTCACAGGTGTCCTTGGACATCATATTTTCCTTGCACTCGGGTTAACTACGACGACAGCTTCAAATGCTTCACTTATTTTAGGTTTAATTCCATTAATGACATCGATCTTTGCTGTGTGGTTTTTAAAATCTACATTCACAATCGGCAACTTTTTTGTTTTCATGTCAGTCATTGCCCAGGCAATTAGCTTTGTTGCAATTAAAAAGGCATCACAAACACTAGATACTAAAGTAATGACTGGTTATATGCTCATACTTGGATCGCTATTTTTATTCATTACAAGTTTACTAATGGAACCATCTGGATTAAATAGTTTACCAGAGGGACCTTTCTATGTATGGATTATTTTCATTGTCTCCGCAGTAGTCGCTACCGGATTAGGTCATATCATTTACAACAATGCTATTCATCATTTAGGTGCAGGAGAAACGGCAATATTTATTAATTTAACGCCATTTTTTGCGCTCACAGGCTCGGTGCTATTTTTAGGTGAAAAAATTACTTATTTTCAGCTTATGGGCTTTGTGTTTATCATTTCCGGTGTACTTCTTGGTAGTGGTTTGTTTGACAATAAAATTAGCCAAAGAAGAGAACCTGTGGTAAAATCATACTAACTTAACACTTGCCCTCAATCTTGGGGGCAAGTTAATTATCCTCTTCCACAAAATTTTAACCTCCCTAACTCCCAGTCTACGAGTAATTTTTTATCAATTTGAAAAAATTTCAAATCCTTTATCCTCATTTTCATAAAAGTTCCTAAGTGATACAATAGGTTCTACTACGTTAAAATATATAAAAATTCAGGTGATAATTTATGCTAGAACAAGCTAAAAAGCTATTACACACTTATTTCGGTTATACTACTTTTCGAAAAGGCCAAGAGGAGATTATCTTAAATATACTTAACAAGCAAGACACTTTAGGGATAATGCCTACCGGTGGGGGAAAGTCAATTTGTTATCAAATCCCAGCACTAATGGCAGAAGGTGTTACGATTGTCATTTCACCGTTAATTTCATTAATGAAAGATCAAGTAGATGCACTTCATCAGGCAGGCATTCCAGCAACTTTTATAAACAGTAGTTTAGATAATGGCGAGATTGAAAATAGGATTTATGATGCTAGACATGGTGTTTATAAATTAATCTACATCGCACCTGAAAGACTTGAATCTGCTTCCTTTCGTTCCTTATTGTCTACATTGAATGTATCTATTTTAGCAATTGATGAGGCACATTGTATTTCACAGTGGGGCCATGATTTCAGGCCAAGCTACCGTTCGATCCAATACATGAGTAAAGAATTACCAACAAAACCCGTTGTGATTGCATTAACAGCGACGGCAACTAAAGAAGTAACAGCAGATATAAGTCATTTATTGTCTATTCAAGAGTCTAGTGTGTTTGTGACAGGCTTTAAGCGAGAGAATCTCCTCTTCTCGGTTATTAAAGGTGAGAATAAAAGGGATTTTGTAACCCGTTATGTAAAAGAAAATAAAAGCCAAGCAGGAATAATTTATGCCGCTACAAGAAGAGAAGTCAATGATTTACATGCTTTTCTACTAAAAAGCGGTTTTGCAGCGGGAAAATATCATGCTGGTTTATCAGAAACCCAGAGAAACCAAAGTCAAGAGCAATTTTTACATGATGACCTTTCAATCATGGTTGCGACAAATGCGTTTGGAATGGGAATTAACAAATCAAACGTAAGGTATGTCTTACATTACAATTTGCCAAAAAATATTGAAGCCTATTACCAAGAAGCAGGACGAGCTGGGCGTGACGGTGAGCCGAGTGAATGTCATATTTTATATGGAGCACAAGACATTCAACTCCAAAAGTTTCTAATAGAGCAAACAGGATTAGATCCTGTTAAAAAGGTAAACGAATACGAAAAGCTCCAACAAATGATTGATTACTGTCATACAGAAAAATGTCTACAGGTGTATATCCTCGAATACTTTGGTGAAGAGCATAGTGGAGCAGGCTGTGGGCGTTGTTTACACTGTAAGGATACAAGAGAAAGAGTTGATATCACTACAGATGCGATGAAAATCCTTTCTTGTATTACGAGAATGAACCAACAATTCGGAAAAACTCTCGTTGCGCAAGTTTTAAAAGGTTCTAAAAATAAGCGAATTAAGGAACTTCGTTTTGATGGTCTTTCAACATATGGATTAATGAAACAGTATTCAGAAAAAGACATTGTAAGTCTAATTGACTTCCTAGTTGCCGAAGGGTATGCGTCTTTATCCAATGGCCAATACCCAGTTCTGATGCTAAATGAAAAAGCGATGTCCGTCTTAAAGGGACAACAAAAAGTGTACAAAAAAGAACAAATGAAAACAAAGCAAATTGTCGTTGATAATGCGTTATTTGAGATTCTAAGAGAAACGAGAAAAAGTATTGCAAGTCGAGATGGAGTACCACCATATCTCGTTTTCTCTGATAGCACATTAAGAGAAATGAGTCAGCTATGCCCAACTGATGAAAAGGCTATGTTTAATGTAAAAGGGGTGGCACAAGTAAAGTTCGAGCGCTATGGTCAAGATTTCCTAGAGGTTATCAGAAAGTATCTAGCGGAGCATGGTGAAAATGTGAAAACTATAGTCGTCCACCAGGAAAGTAAATCAAATGAAGTGGATGAGAGCCCAAGCTTTATTCAATCGTTTAAATTATTTAGTTCAGGTAAAGATATTAATGAAATTTCAAAAGATCGTGCAATGTCTGGGGTTACGATCCAAAATCATATTATTCGTGCGATAACTGAAGGGCATGAGGTAGATTGGGAACGAATTATTCCGGAGCAATACGAAGATATTATTTCTCAAAAAATAGACGAGCTCGGTGCAGAAAAACTTAAACCACTAAAGGATGCACTACCAAGCGAAGTAGACTATTTTGCGATAAAGGGTGTGATTTGTAAGAAGATGTTAAAGATTAAAGCAACTTAAAACGATGAATGCAGGTCTTATAATTTACTATGCAAAAAGGCGTGGAAATGTTCCAAGCCTTTTTGCGTTTTGTAAATTTCGGTGAGCTTATTGAACAGATGTAGCTCTTTAAAGCTATTCTTTCGTTTCAATCGAAAATTGATCGATAATCTTCTGTAATTCTTCACTTAATGCATTAAGATCCTCAGCAGAAGTTGCAATTGTACCAATCACGCCGATTTGCTCGTCAACAGAAGCGAGCACTTCTTCAGAGGATGCTGCAGTTTCTTCTGCAACCGCTGAAATATTTTGAACAGATTCTAAAATACTACTACTATGATCTGTAACAACCACAATTTCAGAGTTCAGAAGTTTTATGGCTCCAATAATTTGATTCATTGATTCAGAAATATGATTAAATTGTGTTTCTGTATCTTTTACTGAATGGTTTAGTTTAGATGAGATATCCGTATTATTAGCCATTGCTTTTACAGTAGTTTCAGTCTCTTTCGCAATGCTATTGATCATATGTTGAATTTCATTTGTTGCATGGTTTGTTTCTTCAGCCAACTTTCGAACTTCGTCAGCGACAACTGCAAACCCTTTTCCATATTCACCAGCTCTGGCTGCTTCAATGCTCGCATTTAGTGCAAGTAAATTTGTTTGTTTTGAAATTGAATCAATCGTTGTTACGATATTTGAAATATCTTTAATACTATTATATAAGTGATTAATTCCAACACTGATTTGGTCAGATGCTTTCATAGATGCTTCATTTGAGTCTTGAAGGAAGCTTACCTTTTCCTTCCCAAGTTCAATTGCCTTAGTAGAATCTCCAGTCAGTGTAAGCATTAACTTATTCTGTTGATTCATTTTAGCAATAGCACTACTGAGTTCTTCTGTTTTTTGACTTGTCGATTCAATATCTGTAGCTTGTGAAACTGAGCCCTTTGTAATCTCATTCATTGCCCGACCCATTTCTTCACTAGTTGCATTCGTTTCCTCTGTTAAGGCCGAAAGCTCTAGTGCTGACTGAGAAACTTTCATGCTTGTTGTTTGGATATTTGTTAGGATTGATTTTAATTGCTCAGTCATTTTATTAAATGCTTTTCCTAATTGGCCAATTTCATCCTCTGACTCAGGTAATGTTGGAACATCTAATTTACCTTCTGAGATAAGAAGGGAAGAGTGGGTAATTTTCTCCATAAGTTTAAGCTTATTTCTACTAAGGAAGTAAAATAGTAGTAAGCCAATAATTGTGATCAACACTGAAATTCCTAATATCAAATATAACAATGTGTTTAATGAATCATAAAACTCATGCTCATAAGCCCCGATTCCAATATTCCAATCCCATGGCTCAAAATAAGACATATAGACAATTTTATTTCTCTCTACTGTCTCGCCAGGATTTTGCCAAGCATACTCATAAAATCTATCTTCGACATCAGTTGCTTTTGCAGCCTTTACAATATCTTGAACAACAAATTGTCCATTTGAGTTTTTAACATCTTTTTTGTCTTCTCCAATTTGAATACTTGGATGTAGTTGTGCAATATGATTGGAGTCATAGGCCATTAAATAGCCTTCTTTTTTGTAAACAAACGAAGATAGTGAGAAATCATATGTAGTTGTTCCGTCCTTTGTAACAGGTGGTCCGACTAATACTTCACGCGCTTTTTCCTTCGCTTCCTCTAAGGTCATATTTCTTGCTTCTACTTGCTCGTTTAATAGTTCCAGCGTAGAGATCGAGTTGTTTACCAAATGTTGAAGATCAAGTTTTCCGCTACTGACTAGTTCATTTTTAGCGAAATTATAGCTTAGCAAGCCGAGAGTGGTCGTGGCAAGTAAAATTAAAGCTGTGATCCCCAATAATAATTTTGTAGAAATCTTGTTGAATTTCATAGAATTGCTCCTTTTTAGTTGATGAAAGAAATTACTATGTTATATATCGTCAAATTTCGACCTATTTTGAAGGCGTTTAAAAAATAATATTAATATATGCCTTCGTCCATCGCCTGAATGTTCTCACGCCAATGTTTTAATGAGAGATTTCTCTTTTGCACACAGCTTTTGTTCGATTTAATTACCATACACTGCAGCTACATTTGATTGCGGCTTTGAGAAAAATATTTTTAAAATTAAGAAAATTACTTTACAAATATTACTCTAATTGTGTTATATTGTAAATAAGTTGATATTATGTGAAGGAGATAAGGAGGCTCACACGAATTGCTTAGATATTTTTAGGCACTTTTTGTGGGCTTTTTTCTACTGTTTATGAATTTATAAAATTGTAAGGTTATGTATAAGTGTTTTCATTACCTTCAGCGAAAGAAAAGTTAATGATTTCTTTACACTCTATTAATATTGCATTTTCATTTATTTAGTAGAATATACAAATATAGACAATGAAAGGGTTGAATAATTTGAAAAGGGTTGAACTACAGAGTGTGTCTAAATCCTATGATAGTAAAACAACAGTAATTTCTGATATAAACGTAACGATAGAGCCAGGAGAATTTTTTGTCCTAGTTGGACCCTCTGGTTGTGGGAAAAGTACGATGCTAAGAATGATTGCAGGCTTAGAAGACATTACAAGTGGAACTCTAAAAATTGGAGAGAAAGAAGCAAATCACCTACCTCCTAGCCAGAGAGAAATTTCAATGGTATTTCAAAATTATGCCTTGTATCCACATTTAAATGTCGAAGAGAATATTGTATTCGGTTTAGATGTAAAAAAAGTGCCAAAGGAAGAGAGGAAGACACGCTGTAAGGATGTTGCTGAGTTATTAGGTTTATCAGAATACCTAACTAGAAAGCCTAGAGAGCTTTCTGGTGGACAGCGTCAACGGGTAGCCTTGGCTAGGGCAATCGTAAATCAGGCACCGATATGTTTAATGGATGAACCATTGTCAAATCTAGATGCAAAGCTAAGAGCACATATGAGATCTGAAATAAGACAGATTCAAAGAAAATTAGGGTTAACGATGATTTATGTAACACATGATCAGGTCGAAGCAATGACGATGGGTGATCGAATTATGATTTTACATGATGGAATCGTTCAGCAAATAGGTAAACCATTAGAAATATATAATAGCCCAGCAAATCCTTTTGTAGCAACCTTTATTGGCTCACCACCAATGAATCTTACAAATGGGATTTGGGATAAAGAAAAAGGAGAAATTCAATTTGGTGATATGTTGGCAATTAAACTTGCAGTCAAAGATTTATCTATGATGAAATCAACAAATATTATTGTCGGTGTTCGACCGGAACATTTTAAAGTCTCTGCTAAAAGTCAGCCTGATGATAATATGATCGCAGTTGAAGTGATAAATGTTGAAGTGTTAGGGAATGAAACCATTCTATCTTTTAAAGTGAATCAATCAGAATGGCTTGCCAAGTTAAATGGCCAATGGAGTATTCAAGTAGGGGATGTTATTCCGTTAATGATTGACTATGACTCTATCTGTATTTTTGATGTGGAGACAGAAGAAATCTTGAAGATTCCATCAAACATAGAGAGGCATGTAATTGATAAAGAGGTGTTATTATGAAGCCCGAAGTTAACACCGTAAATAGGAGAGTAGAGGTAAAATACAAACCAAGCTTTTGGAAAAATTCTCTAAATGTGCGAACTGCGTTACTCTATTTGTTTCCTTCCATTTTATTATTTGCTGTCTTTCTATTCTACCCGATGTTTAAGACAATATATTTAAGTTTTTTCCTAACAGATCAACAGGGAACACCTGCGATCTTTGTGGGTTTAGAAAATTATCTATATTTATTTGAATCTGAAAGCTTTAGGAAGAGTACAAAAGCCACCATTCTATTTGTTTTATATACAGTGCCAACAGGAGTTGTTATCTCCTTATTTTTAGCTCTCTTAGCGAATGAAAAGTTAAAAGGAATTGGTTTCTTTCGAACGATTTTTTCATCGACGATGGGTATTTCAGTTGCTGCATCATCTGTTGTTTGGCTTTTCTTATTTCATCCAAGTATTGGGATGTTTAATAGAGTTTTAGGTTTATTTCAATTAGCGGAAATACAGTGGTTATTAGATCCAACTTGGGCGCTAATATCAGTTGCTATTTCAACAATTTGGATGAATACTGGTTTTAGCTTTTTAATCATCCTTGGTGGCCTACAAAATATTGATGGATATTTGTATGAGAGTGCCAAGATCGATGGTGCTGGCTATTGGTATCAATTACGGAGGATTACTATTCCAATGCTATCGCCAACACTGTTCTTTATCATAACCATCTCTTTGATCAATGCGTTTCAAACATTTGGTCAGGTCGATATATTAACAAAGGGTGGCCCTTCTGAATCTACAAATTTAATTGTTTATTCAATCTACCGGGAAGCATTTATAAATTACCAATTTGGTACAGCAAGTGCCCAAGCGGTTGTCTTGTTTTTATGCATCTTAGTTGTGACAATATTACAGTTTAAATTCGGAGAAAAGAAGGTGCATTACCAATGAGGTTTTCATCGAAAATTTTGTTTTATATCTTGTTAGTGTTTTCAGCCTTCCTCCTATTTTTTCCAATTTTGTATGCGTTTATGATCAGTTTTATGACAGGTGGCGAAATATTACAGGGGAAGTTTTTCCCAAGTGCCTTTAATTTTCAAAATTACATTACTGTATTTGAACGGCTACCTCTTGCTCATTATTTATTAAATAGTTTTATAGTATCGACGTTAGTCATGCTTGGGCAGTTAATAGTTAGCAGTATGGCTGCATATGCATTTGTTTTTATTCCTTTTAAGGGTCGAAATGTTATTTTCTTTTTATTTATTTCAACGATGATGATACCGTGGGAGGCGACAATGATCCCGAACTTTATTACTATTCAAAAGCTAGGCTGGATTAATACATATTTTGGATTGACTATTCCATTTTTTGCACTAGCCTTTGGAACATTTTTACTTAGGCAGCATTTTAAAACGATTCCAAATGAATTATATGAAGCATCCCAAGTGGCTGGACTTAATCGGTTTCAGTTCTTTCTAAGAGTAGTATTGCCTGTATCGAAAACAAGTTTAGTAACGTTAGGTGCATACGGGTTTTTAACAACTTGGAACATGTATTTATGGCCATTATTAGTAACCAATAATGATACCTCTAGAACAGTACAAATTGGACTAAAACAACTACAATCTCAAGAAGTTGCTACAGAATGGGGGGTGGTAATGGCAGGTGTAATTGTTGTAATTATACCTACTTTAATGTTGTTGTTTATTGGACAGAAACAATTGCAAAAAGGCTTAACCCAAGGTGCACTTAAATAAAAGGGAGTGATTTGTTGTGAAAAAGTATCTAAAAGGTCTTTTTATCTTTACTTTAATTTTTAGTATGGTAGTGATAACAGCATGTTCGAATTCAGCTAGTAATGAAACTGATGATGAAACTAAGGGTACTACCAATGAAGGAACTACGGAAGAAAAACCAGCAGAAGGCAAAACTGAAATTGTATTTTGGCATGCGATGAGTGGTGTTGGTCAAGAGGCACTTGATGAAATCGTAGCTGATTTCAATTCATCTCAAGATAAAGTTGAAGTAAAGGCAGAGTTTCAAGGGACATATGAAGAATCATTAACAAAGTTTAGAAGTGTTGGTGGAACAAAAGATGCTCCAGCGATCATTCAAGTATTTGAGGTTGGTTCTAAATACATGATTGATAGCGGATTTATTGAACCAGTTCAATCATTTATTGATAACGACAATTACGATTTATCACAATTAGAAAAAAATATCTTAAACTACTACACTATTGATAATCAATTATATTCAATGCCTTTCAACTCATCTACACCTGTTTTAATTTATAACAAAGATGCGTTTGCTGAAGTTGGATTGGATCCAGAAAATGCTCCACGAAAATTTAGTGAGGTAATAGCTGCAGCGCAAAAGCTAACAAAGAAAAATGGCGGTACGACAGAACGTTATGGTTTCTCAATGTTAACATATGGTTGGTTCTTTGAACAATTAGTTGCAACACAAGGCGGGTTATATGTAAACGAAGAAAATGGTCGTGCAGATACGGCAACTAAGGCTGTATTTAATGGTGAAGAAGGACTTAGAGTATTTAACTTTTTAGATGAAATGAATACAGCAGGGACATTCGGTAACTTTGGATCAAATTGGGATGATATTCGTGCTGCTTTCCAAACAGAAAAAGTAGCAATGTATATGGACTCTTCGGCTGGTGTTGGAGCAATCATTGAAAACTCACCATTTGAAGTAGGTGTTGCATATATTCCATACGCTGATGAAGTTGATTCTCAAGGTGTAGTTATTGGTGGGGCATCATTATGGATGTCAAAAGGGATTGAAAAAGAAAAACAGGATGCTGCTTTTGAATTTATGAAATACATGGCTACTCCTGAAGCTCAAGCAAAATGGCATGTAAAAACAGGCTACTTTGCTATTAACCCAGCTGCCTATGACCAACCAATTGTACAAGAACGCTATGAAGTGTATCCACAATTAAAAGTGACAGTAGAACAGCTACAAGCAACAAAACCATCTGTTGCAACACAAGGGGCATTGATATCTGTATTCCCGGAATCAAGACAACAGGTTGTAACAGCTCTTGAGAATTTATACCAAGGAATGGATCCACAAGAAGCATTAGACCAAGCAGCAGCAGGGACTGATAGAGCGATTGAAATTGCCAATCGAACAAGTGGTAACTAATCTTCATTAAGTAATTTTTCGGTAGCATCACTCAAATGGGTGATGCTACTCATACTTATAAAAGGACCAAGGGGGAGTATTCTTTGAAAGGAACTGCCATTTTTGCACATCGAGGAAGTAAAGGAAATAGACCTGAAAACACATTAGCAGCATTTCGCGAAGCGATTTCTTTAGGTGTTGATGGAATTGAATTGGACGTACATATGACTAGTGACAATGAGTTAGTCGTCATTCATGATGAAACAGTTGATCGGACGACAAATAGTAGTGGGTATATAAAGGATTTATCATTACAAGAATTAAAAAAACTAGACGCAGGGTCTTGGTTTTCAGATGAGTATAAGGGTGAGAAAATACCGACATTAGAGGAAGTATTTGAACTACTTAAAGATACAAAGATAACACTTAATATTGAATTGAAAAATGATGTCTTTGATTATGATGGAATTGAAAACAAGGTAATTCAAGAAGTGGATAAATTCTCATACCATCAAAACGTAATCCTATCCTCTTTCAATCATTATAGTATTAAAAAGTGTGTAGACATTAATCCAGGAATCAATACTGCTTTACTATTTATAGAAGTTTTGTATGAACCATGGAACTACGCAAACTTAGTAGGAGCAAAAGCAATTCATGTTTATGAGCCTGTAGCTTTGTATTACATAAAGAAAGAACAAACAAATAAAATTCCAATAAGACCATTTACAGTAAATGACGACGAAAAGTTGGAGTTTCTGATTCGAAATAAGATAGATGCCATTTTTACGGATTTTCCGGAAAAGGCACTAAACATTAGGAAGAAACTGTAGTGTTTTTAACTTACGTCTGGAGGTGATTGTTTGACATTTAATGGCCAAAAGATTATTCCTGCCATACGGGAGATGCAAGATTTTGAGAGAATGCTTGATAGTCCATATAAATACGGTGTCTTTTTGGAAATGCATGTTTCTAGACTAAAAGCTGTCTTTAGTTTGGCTCGTAAACATAATAAGAAAATGATATTACATGCAGACTTGATTCAGGGTCTTAAAAACGATGAGTATGCGGTCGAATATTTATGCCAGGAATACAAACCCGCAGGTCTGATTTCAACAAGGGTAGGTGCGATTACCAAGGCAAAGCAAAATGGTGTGGTGGCAATTCAACGCTTGTTTTTATTAGATACACATGCTTTAGCGAAAAGCTATGCCTTAATAAATAAGGTCAAACCTGACTATATAGAGGTACTTCCTGGTGTTATTCCACATATGATTAAAGAAGTTAATGAGACAACTGGTATTCCTGTATTTGCAGGAGGTTTAATTCGCTCGATTGATGATGTAGAAAATGCAATTAATGCAGGAGCTGTTGCTGTTACTACATCAAATCGAAAATTATGGAAAATGAATAGTTGATAGTTTTACAGGAATGATATGACTCACTATGTAGGATCACTTCTTTCATTTTCATTTTTATCACTCTCCTTGTTTTAGGATGCTCATTTTGTATACTTTCACTAACAAGGGTACCTTATGTAATGAAACATCTTTTAAATTATTTGAATATGATCGATATGTTGGTATAAGGATTTCTAGGGAGAATTGGCTTTCCTTTTATATAATTTGTCATTGAAGTATAAACTAAGTAAATCGACTATCACAATGAGGTGAATTAATAATGAAGCCAATTGTTCCAATGGAGCCAAAGCGAAGTAATGAAGTACCAAAGGGAGAAGGCTGGATCGCACAAATTAAATGGGATGGCGTTCGGATTATTACCTACTTTGATGGTCAGGAGGTACGTTTATTTAATCGTAAGTTAAACGAAAGAACGAAACATTTTCCTGAAATTACTGCTATCTCAACTTACTGTAATGCAGAATCCGTCATTTTAGATGGAGAAGTTATTGCATTAGATGACGGAGGAACACCATCCTTCCAAAAGGTAATGAAACGTGATGGAATCCGAAGACTTGATCGTTTAGCTGATGCCCAATCAGAAACGCCGATAACTTATATGGTGTTTGACATATTATTATATAATGGTGAATGGATAAATAATAAACCTTGGAATGAGCGTATGAAAATATTATCTGAAATCATTACACCTAATGAAACAATACAGTTAGTGCCTAGTATAGAGGATGGGCAGGCTTTGTTTGATGCCATTAAAGATTATGGCATGGAAGGAATTGTAATGAAGCAAACAAATTCTCCATATATTCTAGGCTCAAAAAAGGACTATTGGCTTAAAGTGAAAAACTACCGCGATATTTTTGCTGTTATTGGTGGTTTTACATTAAGGAACGGTGTTGTAAATGCAGTTCTATTGGGTGTTTTTGACGATGATAAATTCACTTACATCGGTCACACGGGAACAGGAAAGTTATCAAATCAAGATTGGAAGGACTTAACTACCCTCTTGCGCAAATTAGAGGTAGTCCAATCACCGTTTACCAATTTATCTAATCAGGCCGATACATATTGGGTTGAACCAAAAATCACAACAAAAATAATGTTTGCAGAATGGACTAACAATGGAAGTTTAAGGCAGCCAAGCATTCAAGCTTTTGTAGATGTACCAATTCATGAATGTACATTAACACAAGAGCAAGACCGTGTAGAATAAAAGATTTAAGAATTAAACAGAAAAAAAGTGTTGTTAGGAATATACCTAACGACGCTTTATTTGCCTTATACCGATTGAAACTTTTTACTTACTATATACCGCTACGGTTCCCCTTCACATCGCCTCTGCAGTGCTTTCGCTAAGAGTTAACTGGTTGGATTCACGTGTTATGATTTGTGCTATTATCCAATTTGTATATTCATCTGTAAACATAGATAGTACATCCTCAAATCTGTCTTCCCTTTTGTTATATACGCAAAACTGATCACACGCCCATCTCTCTGAATTGGTATCATATTTTGCGAGTATCCTAAAATCACGGCAATAGTCAGGTTCACTAGCATTTGTAAATTCTAGTTTCAGTATTCTATCCTCTAATGTAGAGGATTGCACTTTTAATGATAGATTTATAAGCAACACATTCCAGCACCACCTTTATCCTCCGTTATAAGTGCAACTAATAATCAGTGGGGATGAAGACAACCCCTACGGATTGAAAGTTCACTTTATAAACCCATTATTGCCAGGTTTATAGGATGATATACGGTCAGATATGCCTTTTAAAACAAGCGATAACAAAAACCAACAAGGTACCTTATAATGATGATGAGACTATCAATTTACTATGAACGACAACGGACACGCAAAAGGCGATATAGCGCCTTGTCGAAAATAATCGAAATGTTTTTTTAGAATTATACATAGAAAATCCCGATAAGTTGTTCAAATTATTGTAAAATTGATTTTATCAGCTTAAAATATCAATTCTTATTAGACTCTTGTCGTACTTCTTATTGCGTATTGATAAAATATTTAGAAGTTTATTTAGAAGGAGAAATCAATGAGACTTAAAGCAGCTATCGTTTTTCCTTTTTTAGCATTAATCATTGGGATAGTATTTTACTTTTCTATATCATATGTTAGCAGTGAGTATCATACTGTGGTATTAACTATTATGCTTGTTTTTATTATGATTACCTTGTATATTGCTTACTTGCTTGATAAAAGCAGATTAAGGGTTTTAAAGCTAGAAGGTGAAAACGAGTATCTAAGGAAAAGAGAAGAAGAAAATTCAGTGACTAGTATGTTCGATTCTGTTCTTGATCTCGTCTATTTAGTAGAGGTCAAAGGGCATAATATGATGATCTCGTCTGTTAATCGGAGATTTTTACGAGTTACAGGAATTCCAAAACAGAAAGTAATTGGGACAAATGCTAGTGAAATATTTGGAGGAATACTAGTAGAAAATTGTAAAAAAGCTATCAAAAAAAAAGGTGAGGTAGAATTTACATCTTCCGTATCATTTCCTCAAGGCGTAAAAGATATAGAAACGACGATTCATCCAATTAGACATGAGAACGAAGATACTGTTTCACTTGTTGTTATTTCAAAATTCGTTTCTGCTAGAAAACAAGCAGCGGAAATGTTAAAGGAAACGGAAAATCATTTTCAATTTATTACTGATAATGCAACTGATATTATTATGAAATTATCGGCGGATTCTTCCTTTCTTTATGTATCACCGATTATTGAGAAGATACTTGGTGTTAAGCCTAAAGATATACTGTATTCGAAAAACTCGTATGACTTTATAAATCCATTAGACCATGACCACTGTTATCTAGCACATCAAAAAATGCTATCGAATGATGAGATCGTAACATTTAAATTTAGAGCTTTTCGTACTGACCATAAGGAGATATGGCTTGAATCAACAGGGAAAAGGATTATAACCGATGATAATAGAGTCGAACTAATTTGTATTACTCGTGACATAACAGTGCGACAAGAATTAGAAATTGAACTTATGAGAGCAAATGAAAAATTAGAGTATTTATCATTTATGGATGGATTAACTGAAGTAGGGAATAGACGTAAATTTGATAAAACATTGATGGTAAAGTGGAATAAGAAAAATCACGAAAATAACCCATTATCTGTTTTAATGTTTGATATTGACTGCTTCAAAGAATTTAATGATACATATGGTCATGTATCTGGTGATTCTTGTTTGAAAGCAGTAGCAAGTACGGTAGACCGAATTGTAAAACGGAATAATGCTGAATTGTTTAGGTATGGGGGAGAAGAATTTATTGTATTATTTCCAAATGCCTCAATTGCGGAAGCTTTCCAGCTTGGAAAGGAAATCGTAATAGGCGTTAAAAAACAAAGTATACCACATATTACATCAACTATTTCAAACGTAGTAACAGTTAGCGTAGGTGTAGTGTCAACAGATCAAATTCCAGTGGAGGCGGATCCTAATGATGTTGTAGACTATGCAGATAAGGCCCTTTATCATGCAAAAAGACTAGGTAAAAATCGTGTAGTCGAATACATTGAAAACGTAATAACAGCATAAAACAAAATCCCAATTAAGAAAATAGGGTTTGTTTGCTTTTAAAAAATGGTGCAGAAAAAAGAATCTGCTACAAAAGATCTATTCTTTTTTTCCAAAATATGAAACCTTTTCATATGGTTATGCGTCTAATTAACTATAAGAGAAAGGTGGGGGAGAAAAATGCAAGGTAAAAGGGTCAGGTTGGAGAATCAATTGGATTACGCTTTTTCGTCAGTTTATAAAGATATTGATACTTTAGCCAACCTAATATATGAATCAAATCGACTACCAAAAAACGAAGCCGAAGTATTTAAGATTAAATCAAATTTGAAACAAAGTGTTAAAGCAATCGAATTTCTAACTACAGCAGACAACAGTTAAAATGTCTACGTAAAATGTAGACGTTTTTTTGTTGGTAAGGAATTTATAAAATTGTAAGGTTGTGTATAACTTCGTGTCTTTGTCTATCTACGACCAGTTGTATAGTGGCTTTTTTTTCTTTCCTCCACTTAGTGTGACAGTATTTTATTGCTTTTTTTACTAGCTTTTAAAACCATGAGCCTTGTTTAAATACAAAAAACGAATCGATTACATCGATTCGTTTTTAAAAAGTTTCTCTATTTTGTATGACGTACTATAAAATACGTCCAAATCATTAACGTAACTATATCCCTAATTACCATAGCCGCGGTAATTATTCCTGGTGTTTTTGATATCTTAAACAACGAAAGCCCTACCTCTCTTTCGTCCTAACGGCTCCTTAGCCGATCCAGTGTGAATAAGTCATTCTTCAAAATTAGGAAATTGCCAAATCATGTACCAAGAAGGTACTTGTTAAAAGCCATCACCTTTTGTTAAAGGTGGGACTAGCCAATTTATCTTATTTATGTTAATTTTATCATTAGTTTATAATAGTTACGAAAATATGGAGACAACATTTAATAACAATACACTATTCACTTGTTAATGTCAATTAAAATCCATATTTGGATATTTTAGAATGATAATACAAACTTATCTGTTCGATGATATAGTAACTTTAGTTAACCTAGGTTATGCTAACATAATAATGATGATAATTTACAGTATGAGTGATAAGTGGGTGTGAAATATGAAGAAACTTGGCTTTTTTAATAAAAATATTCCATTGCTCTATTTTGTTTTTAGCTTGGGATGGATTATGTTATCAGAAATTTATATTAATAGTCTTGACTATGAAACAAGGCTTTATGAAATGTTGCAGATGGGAAAAGGACTATTTTATATTATTGTAACTACTATTTTGATTTACATCATTTTAAAAAAACATGAAGCATATAAGAGGGCAGAAGAAAAGGAACACGAACTTTTATCACTTATCAACTCTATGCCTGATTTCGTTTGCTTTAAAGATGGGGAAGGCAGGTGGATGAGGGTAAATCAGTTTGGTAAAGACCTATACCATCTTAATTCAGTTGATTATGAAGGTAAAACAGATGCTGAGTTGGCTGAACTTTCGCCCTTCTTTAAAGATGCTTTTTTATATTGCGTTCAAAGTGATCAAGAAGCATGGGAAGGTGGACAACTTTCAAGGTGTGAGGAGTCCTTTTATATTCCTAGTGGGGAGTTAAAAACATTCGATGTCATTAAAGTGCCACTTTTTTATGATACTGGCAAAAAACGAGGACTTGTCACAATCGGTAGAGATGTTACCCAGTTGAAGATTGCAGAAGAAATGTTACTGAGAAAGGAAAAGTTGTCAGTGCTTGGTGAACTGGCAGCGGGTATTGCGCATGAAATACGTAATCCACTTACATCCATAAAAGGTTTTATCCAATTAATGAAAGAAACGGACACCTCATCAACTAGTCGCTATGATCTTATTCTATCTGAGTTAGCAAGAATTAACCAAATTGTTGGGGAACTTCTTGTTCTTTCAAAACCACAAAGTGTCTCACATAAACGATTCGAGGTAAAAGAACTAGTTGAATATGTGGTCAATCTAACGTCCCACGAGGCTGTTTTACATAATGTTGATTTTCAAGTCGGAAATTACGTCGATAATCTTGGCGTAAAGGGTGATATAAATCAAATGATTCAAGTATTCATCAATGTATTTAAAAATTCAATTGATGCTATGCCAAATGGTGGGATCATAACATTGAAAGTAAAGCAAAAGGATGATTACATTGTCTTTACTATTAAAGATACGGGTGTTGGAATTCCTAAAGAAAGACTTGAAAAAATAGGAGAACCTTTCTTTACTTTAAAAGAAAAAGGCATGGGACTTGGGTTAACAGTTAGCAATAAAATTGTTCATGAACATAAAGGGACATTAACAATTGATAGTGAAATTGGGAAAGGCACAACCGTTACGATTAAAATCCCGGTAAATAAGGAATAGTTAGAAAGTGAATTTGGTTTCATTATTTGCCGTTGATTGATGTAACTTCCCTTTTAGTACAAAGCACCCATCGATTAGGGGAAAATTCTCTATTGAATGAAGAAATGCTATATACTAGTATTAACTTAAAATAGTAATGGGGGATAGGAAATAATGAAACAAGAATTCAATCTAACAAAGAAATTAGTAAGAGAATATGATAGGTCATTAGACCATGGGGGGATTAATGGGACCCGTTTAGCGCAGCGATTAGGTGAACTATCAAAACTTGGCTTATCAGAATCAGGTGGATCTAATCGAGTAGGCTTTTCAAAAGAAGAACGACAGGCAAAGGAGCTTGTGAAAAAATGGATGAGGGATGCTGGATTACAGGTTCGAGAAGATGGTGCAGGAAATGTATTTGCACGATTTGAGGGTCTAAATAATGATCTTCCAGCAATACTTTCTGGATCACATGTAGATACTGTGCCTAATGGTGGGCATTTTGATGGTACATTAGGTGTACTTGCAGCGTTAGAGGTAGTCGAAGCTTGGAAGGAGCTTGGCTATAATCCAGTTAGACCATTTGAGGTTGTGATCTTCACAGATGAGGAAGGTGCCAGGTTTAATGGAGGTTTAACAGGTAGTGAAGCGATGATGGGAGCATTTGAGTTAGATAAAAAGCTGTTACTAAAAGATAGTGATGGCATGACATTTCAACAAGTTCTTGAAGAAGATGGCCTTTCCTTGGATTCGTACGAAAAAGCTGGTAGGGATCTAGATGAAATTGCGGCCTATGTAGAAGTTCATATTGAACAAGGAAAACGTCTTGAAAAAGCAAATATTCCTTGTGGAATCGTAACTGGAATTGCTGGACCCTGTTGGTTAGAAATTACCTTTACTGGTGAGGCAGGACATGCTGGAAATACTCCAATGAACGATCGAAAAGATGCACTTGTTGCAGCAAGCGGGTTTATACATAAAATTCATACTCTTCCAAGAGTGGTTAGTGAAACGGCTGTTGCTACAGTTGGAAAAATGTCTGTAAAGCCGAATGGTGTAAACGTTATACCTGGAGAGGTACAACTATACGTTGATATACGAGATATCTATGAGTCGACACGAGACAAACTCGTAGAGGTTATTTTAGATGAAGCGAAAATGATTGCCAGATCACATAACGTTGGTTTTAAATGGCAAGAGACGACAAGAGTAAAACCAGTACCCATTCAAGATAAAATGCAGGAAATACTTTCAAAAGCTTTTGAAGCACATAATATTAAACAACAATACTTACCAAGCGGAGCCGGACATGATGCCATGGTGTTAGGAGAAAAAATTCCAGTTGCAATGTTATTTGTCCGAAGTGAAAACGGGATTAGCCACAATCCAAGGGAATGGACATCTCTGGATGATTGTGTACATTCGGTTCATCTTTTAAAACACTGCTTGGAAAACTTAGTTTCAGAGGTATAACGGTCAGATAAAAGAGTCGAATTGGCTCTTTTTTTCGTTAAGTAGATTAGGATAAAAAATTGGTAAATATAGTGAGTTTTTGGTTAATTTAGTTGAAAGATATCTTTTTTCGTAAAGGGGACTTTACCATGAATATAAGATTAATAAATAGACTAGGAGTATAACTAATGGAGAAAAGGTAAGCCAAGATTCTAATAATGAAACTATAATTTACAAAGATAGTTGACTAATAGCTCAAATTTTAGGAAAATTGATATAATTAGTAAAATTTCATTATTTTATTGGAGGAAATCATGGATATTAGAGAAAATGTAGGATTATTGAAAGAAAGCATTGGTAAAGTGATCATCGGTAAAGATGATGTTGTGGAACTATTATTAGTTGCGCTTTTAAATAAAGGTCATATATTACTAGAAAGTGTACCAGGTACTGGGAAAACTATGCTTGCTAAAAGTTTTTCAAAGACAATTAGTGGTACATTCAAACGAATTCAGTTTACACCAGACGTACTGCCAAGTGATGTGACAGGTATCCAATTTTTTAATCCGAAAGAACAAGAATTTCAGCTTCGTCCAGGACCGGTAATGACGAATATATTACTAGCAGATGAAATTAACCGTGCTACACCAAGAACGCAATCTAGTTTATTAGAGGTCATGGAAGAGCGCCAAGTGACCATTGATGGTGAAACATTAAAGCTACCATCTCCATTTGTCGTTATTGCTACACAAAATCCAATTGAATCACAGCAAGGAACCTTCTCATTACCAGAAGCACAGATGGACCGATTCTTCGTTCAAATTGACCTTGGCTATCCAAGTTTTGCTGAAGAAAAACAAATTATGAAAGCATATAGACAACATAACCCAATTGATGAGCTACTAGAAGTGTTTTCTAAAGAAGAAATTGAAAAAATGCAAAGAGCAGTTCAGGCTGTAAAGCTTTCGGATGACGTTGAAGATTATTTATTACGAATTGTTCATGCTACTAGAAAACATACAGATATTGAGGTAGGGGTAAGTCCGCGTGGCACACTTGCACTAATGAGAGGTGCACAAGGAAAAGCTTATATTGAAGGTCGAACGTTTGTAACTCCCGAAGATATTAAATATATGGCACCATATGTTATCGCTCATCGTCTTGTATTAACGATGGAAGGCTCTCTTAAAAAGACGAATCGTCAATTAATTAATGAGGTTCTATCAACAGTTGCTGTTCCAGTAGAAGCAGGAGCGGTAAATTAATGGAATGGCAAAAGCAAATTTCATTAGGAAATGAGTTATCATTATTAGGGGTTATTTCCTTAGTGATCTTGTTTTCCGGTATTATCGGAAAATCTTTTTTACTGCTTTTTTTAGGTTCTTTTTTTCTACTCTTCATTTATATAAATCAAGTTTACCTAAAGCGTGTTGCTACTCATTTAGTCGTCACTCACGACAAGTCATTGATTAAACTTTTTCAGGGAGAGAGTGATCAATTCACGCTATCTTTGAGTCAAAAGGGTCTTTTTCCAATCTTGAATGCATCACTTAGAATTACGATTGATAATGTAATAGAATTCGAGAATAGTAGAGATATTATTGACGGAGAACAAATCGAGTTAGTCATACCTGTATCTCTTCTTAGTAAACAGACACTGGAAGTTAATTTACCTTTCGTCGGCAAAAGGCGGGGGATTGCAAAAATTAGGACTGTTGAAATGAGAATCCCACATTTATTTGGCTTTGGTGAAGTTTATATAAAACGGAATGTTCCACTGACGTTTGAAACAATCATCTATACATCTCCGGTTGCTGTTGGTGGAATTGAACAAATCATTCCTAAAAATCAAGGTGATTATCCAATTAGGCAGTCATTTTTTGAAGATATGTCTGCTATTGTTGGAGCGAGGAATTATGTCGCAACAGATCCGTTTAATCGTATTCATTGGAAAGCATCAGCACGAACGGCCCAGGGATTACAAACCAAACAATATGAGCGTACGGCACTCTTTTCCTGGTCACTCTTTGTTAATGTAAGGGAAAGAAAATTAGAAGAACTATTAAGTGGTTTAACCTATTTACTTGAATATGCAACGAAACGTACTATTTCCTACGAGATCTTTGTCAATGTAAGAAGAGCTGGTAAAACACCTTTCTTACATATACCTATGGGAAGTGGTAAAGAGCATTTACAAAAAGTGTTGGAACTCGTCGCACGTTTGAGTAAGCATAGTGTTACGATTCCTTTTCATAGTATGGTTTATTCTGTTGAAAGACAGAATCAACTCTCACCTTTTGTTATTATCTGCGGGGAATTTGAACAAAACGAGTACATTGTTCTTAAAAGTATGAAAAAACGTGGAATCGATGTATATAAATTGACAGAACACGATAGTTCAACCTTTTTAACTCTCACCTCCTTTTTAGAAAGGAAGGCTGACTTCCATGCAGGATAATGTTTTCCAAAAAGTGTACCAATATATAATGGAAATTATATTTCTTTATATCGTTCTAGTCTTATTTTATTTCCATACACCAATTCTACCACCAATATTACCATTTTTAATGATCGTTGGCTTAGGGGGATTAGCTTATCTTTATTTATTGTTAAAGCTAAAGGAGCGTACACCTTACTTTGTTGTTATGATTCTTATTCCTTTAGTAGCCTATATTAGTAGTCTTTTTGGTTTAGGTTTTGGACTAAGTATAACCTTATCGGCATTTATTTGTTGGCGCATTATCGCCTATTATAATCAAGGTATGATTCTATCAGAATCGACAATCCTAATCATAACATTATGTGGTGGTTTTCTTATCTATTTAGGATCTGTTGTACAAGTTTACCCACATAAAAATATAACGCTATATTTAATGATTACCCAACTGCTTTTTCTGATGTTAGGAAAAATTCTTAATGGGTTGTTTATTAGTAAGATAAACGACAAAAATACAGAAGCAAAAAAGCAATCCAGTTCTATGCTTATTCTGTTCAGCGGGTTATTTGGTGCAGCAATTGTAGTTGCAGTGGGTTTTCCACTCTTCTTTAATGGCTTACTTTCTTTAATAATGAGTATAGTAGGGAAAGGGCTTTATACACTGTCAATTCCGTTATTTAATGCTGTAGATAATGCAGACTTCGAACGTAATCCCCAAGGAGCAGGTGCGGACGGTCGTGGATGGGATAATTCCCTTGAAGATAACAAGTCAATTTATGATTTTCTTGATGGTTTATCATGGCTTAATTTATGGACAGTTCTCTCCATCCTCGGAATAATGATTATTGCGATTCTTGCTTTCATCTTAGGTCGTAAGAAAATGGTGAAAAACCATGAAGCAGTAATGGCTGGGAGTCCTTATACGGTGACCGTTGAAAGTAGTGAACAGGCAGAGCGGACATGGTTTAAGAAAAATAATGCTCCAGCTGAAAAAGTCCGTAAACTCCTTTACGATCTTGAAATGCATGCAGCACGAAAAGGTCGAGGTAGATATGGTCACGAGACTGCACAGGAATGGTTAGCCAGAGAGAAATTCTTGGATTCAAAATTGGTATTAGCCTATGAAAAAGTTCGTTATGGTGAAGAGTTATTATCCGAACAAGAAAATAAACAATGTGACGAAATTGTAAAACAATTAAAAAGCAAAATGCGTGATTTAAAGCAGCAAAACTAATTTAATCTTAGGAACCACTAGTAAAAAGAAGGGCGAAGAGCCCTTCTTATGTAATTTATCTTCGCTTCTTTTTTTCTTTTTTAGGAGTACCCGCGATTTCACCAGCGAATTCAGCATCTTGAGCAGAAACGCTTGGGTTTGCAACCTCTTGACTAATTTTAGTTTGTCTTCCTTTTTTCGCCATATGATAACCCCTCCTTTTTAGATGAATGCCTAAAGCAAGCTTATTTTGTGCTATGATGCAATAATTTAAACACAGAATTTTTATCCCGCGCTTAAGACTTATTCCTCTTGTAATTTATAGGAAGTTTAGGAGGGGGATAAAGAAAACCTCCAAGATTTGAGTTTCACTATATAGAACTATTTTCTGACTAACTTCAGAATAGTGATACTCTATTTATGAAGAGATTAAGAAAAAAGTTATTTTTTACTCAGTTGACGATTCTTTTCAAGAATGATATCTATTGCATCGCTAACAGAGTTAACAACATGCATTGCTTCTTTTTGAACGTCTTTATGACTATGTGACATGACAAAACTGTTCTCGGTTAAGCGAAACATAGGGATATCGTTATATGAATCTCCAATTGTAGCTACTTCACTTGGTTCATATCCAAGTTGATTGATTAACGCTGTTACTGCATTTCCTTTACTAATATTCTTTGGCATAATATCTAAACATTGTTTTTCAGAAATATACGTATCTATTTGGTTTGGATATTGACTGAGAAGTCTTTGTTGGAATTGTATAATCGCTTTTTCTTCACCTAGAACCGTAATCTTAGAAGGTTTAATTGTTGGAATTTCATCTAGAAGAAAAGGACTCTCTGTGATCGGATGAAACATTCTCTTTTCAATATTTAACACATGCTCGTTTTTTTGTTCAGTAAAGTTTGTATCATAGCTACATACAAGCGTTATAAACTCTAAGGATCGAACTTCATTAAAAATTTGTTTTGCCAGTTCCGACTCAAATGTTGTCGCAAGAAGCTGAACATCTTGATTTGTTGAAATAAAGGCGCCATTTTGACTAATACGGTGAAATTTTTCATTAATGGATTTTAGTACCTCGTTAATCTCAATATCCATTCTCCCAGAAGCGAAGCAGATATCAATCCCACTCTTTTTTGCTCGTTCTAATGCCGATATATCTTTTTCTGTTACTTTTTTATCGAAAGGTAATAATGTTCCGTCAAGGTCACTAACAAGTAGCTTTATCATCAATTTCTCCTCCTGATAATTGTAGATTGTATTATTCTTGGTTAGCAAATACGATAATATGTTTATTTATCTAGTAATGCAAGCATTTCGAATTGTAAAGGGAACATCAAGATTTATATAAAACAAAAAACTAAGACATGTACTGTTTTTCCTAAGACATGTCTAACCCATGCTTAGTTTTTATAAATCCACACATATATGATTGAAAATCTTTTAATTAGAAAATATGAACTGAATATGCTGACATTTCCCGAAATAGTCATAACAATTGACGAAAAACACTTCCTGTTAGTAAGATGAAACAGCCGAGTAATAAAAAATTTAATTAAGGATGGATCTCAATATGGATTCCTTTACTATAAAAAAGCTATTAAACAATAATGTATTAATTGCAGTACATGCTCTGTATGGTGAGGTTGTATTAATTGGAAAAGGGCTTGGATTTGGAAAAAAGCATGGTGATCTTATAAAATCAAATTCATATGAAAAAATGTTTGTTCTAAAGAGGGAAATAGAGCAGGAACAATATAAAAAATTATTACCATTTATTGAGGAAGAATTTGTTGAAATCATGAATGATGTTATCTATTTAATAAAGGAAAATGTAAATGTTTCCGTTGATGAACATATTCACATAGCTTTAACGGATCATATATCATTTGCGATAAAACGGTTAAAACAAGGTATAGACTTAAAAAATCCGTTTCTGATGGAAACAAAAACATTATACCCATTAGAATACAAAGTAGCAGAAAAAGTAGTGCGTCTTCTAAATAAAACCATCGATGTTCATTTACCTGAAGGCGAAATCGGGTTTATAGCACTCCATATTCATAGTGCAATCTCGAAAAATTCAATATCTGAAATAAATCATGATTCGCATTTAATAAATACACTAGTTTCCTTAGTAGAAGATTCATTAAAAATAAAATTAGACCGTGAAAGTATAGCTTACCTGCGATTGGCGCGTCACATACAACACACGATAAAAAGGGTTAAATGTGGAGATATTGTGAAAGAACAAAAAGAGTTAGCTAATCTCTTGAAGCAAGAATATCCTATATGCTATAATCTTTCATGGAAAGCCATCAAAGTGATGCAACAGACACTAAAAACGCCAGTCAATGATGCAGAAGTAGTTTATCTAACGATGCATCTCCAACGATTGGTAAATAAAACTGAATAATTAACATTTACGTGTTACTGATCCGATCAGGCATGAGTGAATTTGATGTGTTTATTTAATCTTATTGGGGTAATTTAACCTTTAAAGATATAAATGGCACGTTATTACTCATGCCTTTTTATATTTACAATACTTGTAAACGTTTTTATTCGAAAAAATGTAGGTTTGTTTCGTCAACGTCAATACATATAAGGAGGTAGGTAGAGCATGTTTCATAAGATATTTGGAACACTTCAAAAGGTTGGAAAAGCCTTAATGCTACCTGTGGCGATTCTGCCGGCGGCTGGTATCTTACTTGCTTTTGGTAATGCATTACAAAATCCTGATTTGGTAAGAAGAATTCCAGCTTTAGAAACTGGTTGGCTCCAACTTGTAGCAGAAGTAATGGAACGTTCTGGTGGAATCGTTTTTGATAATCTAGCATTGCTTTTTGCGGTAGGAGTTGCAATTGGACTTGCTGGGGGTGAAGGAGTAGCCGGATTAGCTGCGATAATCGGTTTTTTAGTTATGAATGTAACAATGGGTGTTTCACTTGGAGTTACTAGTGAAAGTGTGGGTGCTGATCCTGCATTTGCAAATGTCCTAGGAATTCCAACCTTACAGACGGGGGTATTCGGCGGTATTATTGTAGGGATACTAGCTGCTACCATGTATAACAGATACTTTAATATCGAATTACCATCATACTTAGGCTTTTTCGCTGGCAAGCGCTTCGTCCCAATTGCAACCGCTGTATCAGCATTAATCCTAGGAATTATTATGATCTTCATTTGGCCACCAATTCAAACTGGCTTAAACACATTCTCAACAAATATGCTTGATACCAATCGCACATTAGCTGCATTTATTTTTGGAGTTATTGAAAGAGCATTAATTCCTTTTGGTCTTCATCATATTTTCTATGCTCCGTTTTGGTTTGAATTTGGACAATACACAAACCAGGCAGGAGATATTATCCGGGGAGATCAAAAGATCTTCTTTGAACAAATTCGTGAAGGGGCTGAATTAACTGCTGGAACGTTTATGACAGGGAAATTTCCATTTATGATGTTTGGTTTACCAGCAGCAGCACTTGCTATCTATCATGAAGCTAGATCTGACCAGAAAAAATTAGTAGCGGGTATTATGGGTTCTGCTGCACTCACTTCATTTTTAACTGGGATAACAGAACCTATTGAATTCTCATTCTTATTTGTTGCACCAGTATTGTTCGCAATACATACAGTTTTTGCCGGATTGTCATTTATGGTTATGGACATTTTAAATGTGAAAATTGGGATGACATTCTCAGGTGGTGTAATTGATTTCATGCTCTTTGGAGTGCTTCCTGGTCGTACTGACTGGTGGCTTGTGATTCCAGTTGGCTTGGTTTTCGCATTGATTTATTATTTCGGATTTCGTTTTGCAATCCGCAAATTCAATCTAAAAACACCTGGACGTGAAGAAGCAGCAGAAGATGAACAGGATGCCAAACAGGTAGGTGACCTTCCTTTTAACATATTGGAAGCAATGGGTGGAAGTGATAATATCGCTCATTTAGATGCGTGTATAACAAGACTTCGAGTTTCAGTTAATGATAATAAACAAGTAAATAAAGATCGATTAAAGAAGCTTGGGGCTGCGGGTGTACTGGAAGTCGGTAATAATATTCAAGCGATTTTTGGGCCAAGGTCAGATAGTTTAAAGACGCAAATCAAAGATATTATCGATGGTAAAACGCCAAGGCCAGCTCAGGTTTCAACTGGGAAAGAAAACCAAGAACAAATAGAAGAGGTAATTCCTAAGGAACTTAAAAATGACTTAGATAACAATGAGAATATGTTTATATCACCACTTAAAGGTAAAATCATGCCGATAACAGACGTACCAGACCAAGTGTTCTCAGGAAAAATGATGGGCGATGGCTTTGCTATCTTACCAGTTGATGGAACGGTTGTTTCGCCAGTCGATGGCAAAGTGGTACACATCTTCCCTACAAAACATGCGGTTGGACTAGAAACCGATGGCGGCCGTGAAGTATTAATTCACTTTGGTATCGACACAGTAAACCTAAAAGGGGAAGGCTTTGAAGCATTTGTTGCCCAAGGTGATAAAGTAACAAAAGGACAACAACTACTTAAGGTTGACTTAGCATATGTCAAAAAGAATGTTCCATCGATTATTACCCCAATTGTTTTTACAAATTTAAAAGCTGGAGAAACGGTTAAAATTGAAAAACATGGGGAAATAGAATTAAAAGAAGAGGGAATTATATCAATATCTAAATAAAAAGGGGATAGAATAAAATGGCAGAAAAAACATTTAAAGTTACTAGTGAATCGGGAATTCATGCACGTCCAGCAACTGTTTTGGTACAAGCAGCAGGTAAATTCAACTCAGATATTAATCTTGAATTCAATGGTAAAAAGGTTAATTTAAAATCAATTATGGGTGTTATGTCATTAGCCATTCAACAAGGTGCAGAAATTAAAATTATAGCTGAAGGCAGTGATGAAGAAGAAGCAATCGCAACACTTACAGATACTATGGTTAAAGAAGGGTTAGGAGAATAATGTCTACTATAATTAAAGGAATTGCAGCATCCTCAGGTATTGCAATTGCAAAGTCTTACCGAATGCAGGAGCCAGATTTAACGGTTACTAAAAAAAGTATTGCTGATCATGACTCTGAAATAAATCGCTTTACCTCTGCAATTGCAACTGCAAAGGAAGAGTTAGAAAAAATTAAGGCAAAAACGAATGAAGAACTAGGAGAAGATAAAGCAGCAATTTTTGCTGCTCATCTTCTTGTATTAAGTGACCCTGAACTCATAAATCCTGTTCAAGATAAGATCAAGTCGGACAGTGTAAATGCTGAGTTCGCTCTACAGGAAGTAGCAAATATGTTTATTCAAATGTTTGAATCAATGGAAAATGAATATATGAAGGAAAGAGCAGCTGATATTCGCGATGTAACGAAGCGTGTAATCTCACATTTACTTGGGGTGAGCATTCCCGACCCAAGTATGATAACAGAAGAAGTAATCATTGTCGCAGAGGATTTAACTCCATCTGACACAGCTCAGCTTAATCGAAAGTATGTAAAAGGCTTTACAACAAACATTGGTGGGCGTACTTCCCACTCAGCCATTATGGCACGATCAATGGAAATCCCAGCAATCGTTGGAGCTAAAACAGTAACAACTGATATTGAAAATGGTGTAATCGTCATTGTTGATGGATTAGACGGAGATGTTATTGTTAATCCTACTGATGAACAAATTGCGCAATATCAACAAAAAAAGCGAGATTATGATGCACAAAGAGCAGTGTGGGCAAAGCTAGTAAATGAAAAAACAATATCTAGTGATGATCATCACGTAGAATTAGCTGCAAATATTGGTACACCTGAGGATGTTGAAGGTGTCCTCAAAAATGGTGGGGAAGGCGTTGGTCTGTATCGTACTGAATTTTTATACATGGGCCGTGATCAACTACCTACTGAAGAAGAGCAATATATTGCTTATAAAACTGTTTTAGAAAAAATGGCAGGCAAACCAGTCGTTGTCCGTACATTAGATATTGGTGGGGATAAGGAGCTACCATATTTAGATCTACCAAAAGAAATGAACCCGTTTTTAGGTTTTCGTGCCATTCGACTTTGCCTGGAGGAACAAGACATATTTAGAAGTCAATTACGTGCACTATTACGGGCAAGTATCTATGGGAATTTAAAAATCATGTTTCCGATGATTGCTACTCTTGACGAATTTAGACAAGCAAAAGCAATCCTATTTGAGGAAAAAGATAAACTAGTTTCAGAAGGCCAGTCTGTATCAGATCAAATCGAAATTGGCATCATGGTAGAAATCCCATCAACAGCAGTACTAGCTGATCAATTTGCAAAAGAGGTCGATTTCTTCAGCATTGGTACAAATGATTTGATTCAATACACAATGGCTGCAGACAGAATGAATGAAACAGTTGCATATCTTTATCAACCATACCACCCTGCAATCTTACGACTAGTATCAATGGTTATCGAAGCAGCACATAAAGAAGGCAAATGGGCAGGAATGTGTGGAGAAATGGCTGGAGATCCAATTGCAATTCCACTCTTACTTGGCCTAGGCTTAGATGAATTTAGTATGAGTGCAACATCAATTTTACCAGCACGATCACAAATCAAAAAACTTTCCAAGTCCAAAACCGAAAGCTACAAGGACAAAATCTTATCTATGAGCACTACTGAAGAAGTAGTTGCTTTGGTTAAAGAAAATTTTTAGGCAGTAAGGGATGATCCTTACTGTTTTTTTGAAAGATAAGAAAGTATAAAAATTTGTACCAAGTTTTAGTGTCTAGCTCCGGGCGCCATCGACTCTATGGTATAAGCCAATCCGTCCGGAAGGTAAAGAACAACCTTCCAGCCGGCTTGTCTTATGCTTGTCGCCGATAGGCGGGCGCCCTGCGCTTTTCTTATTTAGGAATTTATAACTTGAGTTTCGCAGCCTTAATAAACAGGATTTTCTAACTCATAATCCTGCCTAACCCCTTGTTATATAAGGCTTGTCTATTATTCCATTTTAACTGCCTATGCAGCTTTATCCTCTTGAAATAATTGTTTACCTAAAAATGAGTCTTCAAATAGCTCCCTTTAGAAATTGGTATTCTGGGGAGTTTTTGAACTCTTTGATGTCGACCGTTCCAGAGTCTGCTACCAGCCGTGATCACTACCTGCAGAAGCTCCTCGAACATATCCCATAACCTTTCGGCTAAATTTTTTTCAATCATCTCGTCTTTGACATGTTCAAAGAGGCCTCCAAGTGTCTCGTAATCATTGACCCTGCGAAAATAGGCAAGAAACACATAGAGGATATAGGTGGTGGTCACATGGCTAATTTGGGCGTCAAAATCCTGGGATTGACACTTTCCAAACTTCAGATATTGGTTGACCTCAGAGCGAACCCTCAAGGACCAAGAGATAAGGGAATCAGCATGATTTAATAAATAAGCGGAGAAATTTCTCTTAATTACGAAATAGCACTTAAAATAGCTTAAATAGACGGAAGAATTCCGACTATTTACACAAAAAACGTCAAAATGGATCATTTTGCATTGCTTAAGCGGAAAACCTCCGCTTATTTATCCCGAACCAAGCATTATTACGCAGTTTAACCGGAAAATCTCCTCTTATTTTAATTATCACTGGTTACTAAATATAGGATGAGTTCTGATGTATTTAGAAATATCGTAAGAATTGACATCCCAATTGACATATAATTTTGAGTGTCCAATAAGCATTGTCCTTTAAATTTATTATGTCATTAATGGTTTTATTTTACTATAAGCGGTATTATAAATCCCTATATAAAAGAAAAATGGCATACGTCGATTTGTATGCCATTTCTAATGTCAATTTTCCGTTATGTACCTCAAAACGGAACCATTTATTCTTTTGCGACAGCGTTTTTTTTTTCCCTCTTTCTTCATCTTGTATATCAATAATCCTTAGAGTCAAAAATCGCTTCCCGTGGTACTATATACATATGAACTCTTGTTAAAAAGGGGTATTGGTATGAAGGATAATGAGGAGAATCACAATGATCAAGATGAATTCGTTGAACATCCAGTGGATGCTTGGGATGAGGAGCCTTCATTAGAAGACTTTTTATTTGCTGAAGAAGATGATGAGAAGGTAGTAAAAAAGAAAAAACAGCGTGCAACAATTGGCAAACTGGTCGTTTTTGGCCTGGTTATCGCACTTTTGTTAAGTGGATTAGGCGTTTGGGTTCAAGTATTCAACCTACCTTCTCTAGCTTTTATTAAAAAATCAAATGAACTCTCTCAGATTGAGAACATTCAAAATTATAAAGAAGCAGTAGTCACAATTGAAGGTAATAATGTGAAGGGCACCGGCTTTAATATTTCCGCTGACGGGTTCATTGTCACAAATCATCATGTAATTGAGGACTTATCATCGATTCTGGTTATTTTTCCAAAGGGAGAATTTTTTACAGCTAAAGTTAAAAAAACATACCCAGACATCGATATTGCTTTACTAGAAATTGAAGGTACTAATCTTCCCTATTTAGAACTTCAGAAGAATGATAATTGGTCCAAAAATGATCATATTTATGTTATAGGAAATCCACTCGCCTATAGTCAGATTGTAATGGAAGGAAACATTCTTGGAGTTACCAATACGATGAGAATATCTGCTCCAATACATAAAGGCAATAGCGGTAGTCCTGTAATCGATAGTGATGGAAAAGTGATAGGAGTCGTTTATGCAAAGACCATTCCCACAATCGGATCAGGGGAAGAATCGGTTGGTCTTGCCGTACCGATAGATCAGATTTCTGATTTGCCAAGGTGAAGTGAATACATTTGGGTATTTCATCACATTGGATTTTTTCTTACGTTGAATTAAGATCATGTTAAGTGTAACATCAAACAAACCGTTCGTTTCAGGGAACGGTTTGATTCTCAATTATTCTTCAAAAAACTCATCGACTAGCTTTTCGATTTGTTCTCTACTTGGTTTTTCACCAGGAAAACTAAATGTAATTTCCTTGATAAAATCACCGTCTTTATAAACATGTAAAGCCCCGTCTTGATGTATGACACTATACTCCGTTTCAAATCGGTAACCATCACGGTCAATTGCACCCATATTTTACTCTCCTTTACCATTATCTGCTTCTAGTCTTTTCAAAAGGTAGAACGGTTATACACTAGTAATATTCTGAATAATCAATCGTTTTTGTTGACTATTAGTCTTCAAGTAATACATTATTAGTATAATGACTAAATAAACTTTTTGGAGGTTAGTATATGGCTCTTGCACATGAACCAAACCAATATCCTTATAGTGAAAAAGATTTTGATACAACATTAATAACACCTAGCTATAGGGTTGAACTGAGAAACTCTACAAACAATGAACTAGATAAATTTATTAATGCGAATGTTGTTAGTGATTGGTCACAGCTGTCATGGAAGGATGTCGGTTCTCCTTACAAGGTTAAAACGGTCGCCAAATCGAGGACCCAGTGGGAAAAGGAACATTCTTCAACAATGCCAGTCAAAACATCATGGGAATATTTTAATAAATCATTTCACGAGTGGTTTGTTAAGGACGTGCCAGCTGAGTTATCAAATAAAAAGAAAGCGTTAACAAAAAGTATGGCGCATTTTAAATTTTCAGAAGTGTTGGAAGCCTTAGGAGATTTAACAAGATTATCATTATGGAACTATGCCCACAGAATTGAAGATGGTATTTGGGATCCACGTGGCAAGCGTGCTCTTTTTCAGGGGTTAGATGTATCAAAGCCGAGGATACTATTTCTAGGTGCAGCCGAAGGGTATGAAGCCATGCAGCTATCTGCCATGTACCCAGATGGTGAGGTGGTGATGGTTGACTATGATGCCTTTTGTAAAATCGAACGATTTGGCAATTTTCCAGCAAGCTATCCGTTTTTAGGAGAAAATCCGGCAACCGGTAGTCCAAAGGTTTGGTATAAGGAACAAATGAACATAAATTATGTGGTAGAAGATATTCGTAATCTTAAATATGGACGCGAATTTGACATCGTAATTAGTGTAGGTTTACTGGAGCATGTTCCTGATGAGCATAAACCGGAAATTCTCGACTTTCACCGTAGATTTGTAAAACCAGGTGGATATGTAATTATGACAACACCACGTGACCAACGAAAATCACGACTTTATTACAAAGTAATGGCGGACGTTATGAATCACACCTATCGTGAGCTAATGGATATTCGTCAAATGGGATTGTACGTGTATGAGGCTGGCTTTGACATAGTGAGGCATGGTTATATCAAAGTTCACAATGGGATTATAGCAAAAGTTCGATAAAAAATGATGGGCACTTTTATCAAGGTCGAACTCGGAATGGATATGTTAAATAGAGTATTAAATTGATAAGATTTAGTAACTCTATTTTTTTGTTGTTTAGGAATTTATAAAATTGTAAGGTTGTGTATAACTTCGTGTCTTTGTCTATCTACGTCTAGCTCCGGGCGCCATCGGCTCTATGGTATAAGCCAATCCGTCTGGAAGGTCAAAGAACAACCTTCCAGCCGGCTCGTCTTATGCTTGACTTGCACAGGATGTGCCGATGTCGATGTTCGCCACAGGACGTGGCGGGTTTTAATCGACGCTCAGGTAGGCGGGCGCCCTGCGCTTTTATTATTATTTTTAGCAAAAAAAATCATCAAAGCCACAAAAAACTTGCCTAAGCACAATAAAGTCTAATGTAAGAACAAATAATCCTTATTATTCCCATAGTTAAGCTTACAATAGTAACTACACCCAAAAAGTGTAAGCATCTTTTCTTCTTACGTTTACATACATACAACTGAATGAATTAGCAAAATTTAAGAAAAAGGAGGGATAAAGAAATGCCAAGAAGAAGTAATAACAACTTTCATGAGCATGATTTCAATGTTGATGAACGTTATGAAAGTATTATTAATGACACAACAGCATCAGCTGGTAATGAAATGGGGGTCAAAATAGACGCAAATCCGGAAAACTTAGTTCAACCACAAAATCCTTTTCATATAAAGCCGAAAGTTAATAAGGAAATGGACAAATTCATTAAAATTTTTGAAGGGGAAGAAAAATAAGGAAAAGGGTGTCAGGAAATTATCTGATACCCTTTTCAAATTTAATGATATATTTCACAATTATCAGTATAATGATAGTTGGTATTATATTATTATTTATGGGGTGATTTAGATGGACTTACAATTAAATGGTAAGACTGCACTTGTTATTGCATCTAGTCAAGGTCTAGGTAAAGCAATTGCAAAACAATTAGTAGAAGAGGGTACAAATGTCATGCTCACTAGCCGTAATGCTGAAAAGCTAGAAAGTGTTCAGCAAGAGCTTTTACAAATTGGAAAAGGAAAGGTATCCTTTTTTCAAGCTGATATTACAAAATTAGAAGATATTAAGAATGTAGTCGATAAGACTGTAGTAGAATTCGGAGGAATTGATGTCTTAGTAAATAATGCAGGTGGTCCTCAAGCGGGAACATTTGATTCATTATCAGATGAACAATGGCAGCAAGCATTTGAGTTGAACTTGCTAAGTTATATAAGAGTAATCCGCGAAACCTTACCATATTTACGTAAACAAGGTGGCAAGATTGTAAACATAGCATCTTCGTCGATAAAAGAACCAATACCTGGATTGTTATTATCTAATACATTTCGCTTAGGTATTGTCGGTTTAACCAAAACATTAGCCTCTGAACTTGGACCAGATAATATTCTGATCAATACAGTTGCACCGGGACGCATTGCAACAGACAGAGTGGCTTTCTTAGATCAAGTTAATGCTGACAAGCAAGGTGTGACAAAAGCAGATATAGAAGTAAAAATGAAACAAAATATTCCGCTAGGCCGTTATGGTGAACCTGAGGAATTTGCTAAGGTGGTAACATTCTTCCTGTCTGGTGCAAATACATATATGACTGGTAACTCATATTTAGTAGATGGTGGTATGGTTAAGTCGATATAGTAAGTGAAAACCCTGATAGAAAAGCTTATTTTAAAAATTAGGAGTACAGGAGGTGTAATTATTATGATATCAAAAGAAAATACAGTGATTGGTTTCATAGGTACTGGTGTTATGGGGAATAGCATGGCGGGTCATCTATTAGGTCAAGGCTACCCTGTTGTTGTATATACGAGAACAAAAGAAAAAGCTATGGAATTGATTAAGAAGGGCGCTAGCTGGAAAGATACTGTTACAGATGTAGCAAAGGCAGCAAATGTCATCATCACTATGGTTGGTTATCCAAACGATGTTGAAGAAGTGTATTTAGGAAAAAACGGAATACTTGCACATGCAGCAACAGGTACCTATGTAATTGATATGACTACATCGAAGCCTTCTTTAGCACAAAGGATTTACGAAGAAGCAAAGACTCGCAGCATTTATGCACTTGATGCACCTGTTTCTGGTGGTGATGTAGGGGCTAGAGAAGCAAAATTAACGATTATGGTTGGGGGAGATAAGGCTGTTTTTGAAGAGTGTAAACCAGTCTTTGAAATGATGGGTGCGAATATAGTGCTTCAAGGCGGGGCAGGAGCTGGTCAACATACTAAAATGTGTAATCAGATTGCGATTGCATCAAATATGATGGGTGTCAGTGAAGCCATTGCATATGCAAAAAGAGCGGGACTTGATCCCGAAAATGTCTTAAAAAGTATCTCTGCAGGCGCAGCTGGTAGTTGGTCTTTAAGTAATCTAGCTCCGAGGATGATTGCTGATAATTTTGAACCTGGCTTTTATATTAAACATTTTATTAAGGACATGGGTATTGCCTTGGAAGAAGCAGAAGCAATGGGTATGGACACACCTGGTTTACAACTTGCAAAAAGCCTATATGATCAATTAGCTGAAAAAGGTGAAGAAAATAGCGGAACTCAAGCTTTGTATAAGCTTTATAAGTAATAATAATATTTCCTATTCACTCTGTAGATACTATTTATGCATGATAATCTAAAGGAGTGTTTGGAGATGGCAAAACGTAATAAAAAAAATGACGCAGATCAAAAGAATAAGCAGGGCTTTGATTCGGCAACAACTGATTCTGAATTCAGTCATGAATTAGGAAGTCATGCTGCAAACCAAAAGCATAAGAAAAAAGCCAAAAAAGAAAAAGCACCAAAAAATGATGGTAAATACGAAGGCGGATTGTAAGTCCAAAAGTGGGGAGAAATCCTCACTTTTAATAATATCAAAATTTATATTGAACAGAAGTCCTGTGTAATTGATTAATTAATAAGAATTTTTAGAATAAAACTTGAATATATCCTGCTAACAGTTGTATTATAGTAATAGGGATACATACCGACCGGTTAGTTAGGTTGGCGTAACTGAATGGGGGATGAAGATATGAACTTTTCATATTCAGAAAAGGTTGCCACGCTACAACAAAGAGTAAACGCTTTCATGAACGAGTACGTTTATCCAAATGAACGATTATATGAAGAACAATTAAATAAGCAAGAAAATCGGTGGTCAGAAGTTCCACCAATCATGGAAGAGCTTAAAGAGAAAGCGAAGGCTCAAGGTCTATGGAATTTGTTTTTACCTGAAAGTGAGCTAGGTGCAGGTTTGACTAATACTGAGTATGCTCCGCTATGTGAAATCATGGGACGTTCATTAATCGGTCCAGAAGTATTTAATTGCAATGCACCTGACACTGGGAATATGGAAGTGCTTGTACGCTACGGAACAGAGCAACAAAAAGACAAGTGGCTAAAACCACTTTTGGCTGGTGAGATTAGGTCTTGCTTTTCAATGACTGAGCCTGATGTAGCTTCAGCTGATGCAACAAATATTGAATCAAGTATCATCCGGGATGGAGATGAATATGTCGTAAACGGACGCAAATGGTGGTCATCTGGTGCTGGAGATCCTCGTTGTAAAATCGCGATTGTAATGGGTAAGACCGACCCAGAAGCGCCAAAGCATGAGCAGCAAGCAATGATATTAGTTCCACTTGACACACCAGGTGTAAAAATTGAACGCATATTACCAGTGTTCGGTTATGATCATGCTCCCCACGGTCATGCAGAAATTACATATGACAATGTTAGAGTACCAGCAGACAATATTCTTTGGGGAGAAGGTAAAGGCTTTGCAATTGCTCAAGGAAGACTTGGTCCGGGAAGAATTCATCATTGCATGAGATTGATCGGTGCGGCTGAACGAGCTCTTGAAGAAATGTGTGAACGTGTCCAGACGCGTGTCGCATTTGGAAAGCCGTTAGCAAGTCAGGGTGTTATTCAAGAGTGGATAGCTGAATCTCGAATAGAAATAGAGCAGGCACGGTTATTAACATTAAAAGCTGCATATATGATGGATACAGTTGGAAACAAAGAAGCAAAAGCTGAAATTGCGATGATAAAAGTTGTTGCTCCGAGCATGGCTTTACGTGTTATTGACAGATCGATTCAAGCTTTTGGTGGAGCAGGTGTAAGCAATGACTTTACATTAGCAGCGCAATGGGCGAATGCACGTACATTACGTATTGCGGATGGTCCAGATGAGGTTCATAAAGCGCAAGTGGCAAAGCTAGAGCTTCGTAAATATAGAAAGTAGAGAATCTACTAAAAATACGATTAAAAGGAGACCTTTCAATATGCATGTACTTGAGTTATTTAGTTTAAAAGGGAAAACCGCAATTGTAACAGGTGGTGGAAGAGGATTAGGAGAACAAATCGCAGTAGGTTTTGCAGAAGCAGGTGCAAATGTTGTTGTTTGTTCTAGAAAACTAGAAGCCTGCCAAGAAGTAAGTAATAGATTACTGGAATTGGGTGTAAAATCACTTGCTTTAAAGTGTGATGTTACAAATCCAGAAAATGTTAAAATGGTTGTAGAAGAAACTGTAAATGAGTTTGGAAGGATAGATGTTTTAGTAAATAACAGTGGTGCAACGTGGTCATCACCAGTAACTGAAATGCCACTAGAGGCGTGGCATAAAGTAATGGAGGTTAATGTAACGGGGGCGTTTTTAATGAGTCAAGCGGTTGGAAAGGTAATGATTGAACAAAACAGTGGGAAAATCATTAACATTGCATCTGTTGCTGGTTTAGGCGGAACAGATCCTAGATTCATGGATACAATTGCCTATAACACAAGTAAAGGGGCAGTCATTACTTTTACAAAGGACCTGGCGGTTAAGTGGGGTAAACATAATATCAATGTTAATGCAATTGCCCCAGGGTTTTTCCCAACGAAAATGTCAAAGGTACTGATCGAAAGAGGCAAAGATCATATTTTAGCAACAACTCCATTAAACAAATTTGGTTCTGACACAGACCTAAAGGGTGCGGCGTTGTTTTTAGCATCGAAGGCTTCAGATTTTGTGACTGGTGATACATTGATTGTTGACGGCGGAACACACGCGATGTAACTTCGTAGTTTGCTAGAAAAAGGAGGAATTACTGATGAAACGAGATGCTGTTATTGTATCAGCTGTTAGAACACCAATTGGGAGACAAGGTGGATTGCTAGCTGAACTAGAAGCTCATCAATTTGGGGCAATTGTTATTAAAGAGGCAATGGAACGCGCAAATGTAACAGCTGAAATGGTTGACGATGTAATCCTAGGCAATGTGTTAAGTGGTGGAGGCAATATTGCCCGTCTAACAGCATTACAAACAGGACTTTCTATAGAAATACCTGGTATAACCATTGATCGCCAATGTGGGTCAGGTATTAATGCTGTTAATTTAGCGGCCCAGGCTATTCGTGCAGGGGATGGTGATGTCTTCATCGCCGGTGGAACAGAAAGCATGTCACGCGCACCATATTTAATGGATAAACCTAGCAAACCATACAGTGTGATGCCACCTACTTTTAAAAAATCAAGACTCTCACCTAAAGAAATCGGTGATCCACCAATGGGAATTACAGCAGAAAATCTAGTGAAAAAATACAATATATCACGCAAAGAACAAGATGAATTTGCATTTAATAGCCAACAGAAGATGGCAAATGCAATGAAAGAAAATTTCTTTGAAGAGCAAATTGTCCCGGTTACGATACCTGTTCGTAAAGGCGATCCAATTATAATTGATACAGATGAGCATCCTCGTCCTGAAACGACATTGGAGGGACTGGCGAAGCTTCGACCGGCCTTTTTACAAGATGGAACGATAACTGCAGGAAGTAGTTCAGGTTTAAATGATGCGGCAGCTGCTCTCGTGATTATGTCAAGAGAGAAGGCTGAAGAATTAGGACTAGAGCCTTTAGCTACAATCAGAAATTATGCAGTTGCAGGTGTTGACCCTTCAATCATGGGAATAGGCCCAGTACCAGCGATTAAAAAGGTATTAGAAAAAGCAGGACTGACCCTTGATCAAATGGATTTAATTGAATTAAACGAAGCCTTTGCTGCACAAGTAATTGCTTGTGACCGTGAGTTGAAATTTGATTCTAGTAAACTAAATGTTAATGGTGGCGCGATTGCCCATGGACATCCGCTTGGAGCAACTGGTGCGATCCTGATGACGAAAGTTGTATACGAACTCAAAAGAAGAAAAGGTAAGTATGCGTTAATTACAGCTTGTATTGGCGGAGGCCAAGGAATTGCTACAATTATTGAGCGGGGGTAGACTCATGAAACTGAAGGAGAAAGTTGCAATTGTAACTGGTGGTGGCGGTGGAATCGGCCGTGCCACCGCACTCCTATTTGCAAAAGAAGGAGCACAAATAGTAGTTTCCGACATAAACGAAGAAAAAGGATATGAAACGGTTAATCGGATTTTAGAAGAAGGTGGTAAGGCCGCATTTATAAAAGCGAATGTTGCACAACCGAAGGAAGTTGAAGAACTAGTAAACTTTACTGTTTCTGAATTTGGTGGAATCGATATATTATTTAACAATGCTGGTATTGGTAATTCCGAAGTGCGTATCGCAGACCTGTCGATTGAAGAATGGGATAGTGTTATCGATATAAATCTTAAAGCTGTATTTCTAGGAATTAAATATGCAATTCCGCATATTGAAAAGCGCGGGGGAGGATCGATTATCAATACTTCTAGCCTCTTGGGATTCAAAGGGAAAAAATATATGGCTCCTTACAATGCTTCTAAGGGTGGTGTCGTTTTACTTACACAAAACGCAGCACTAGAATATGGAAAGAATAATATTAGAGTGAATGCAGTTGCACCAGGAATTATCGATACAGCGATTATCGACGGGTGGAAAAATGACGAACGCAAATGGCCTTATATCTCAAAAGCAAATGCGCTAGGAAGAATTGGTTTACCTGAAGAAGTTGCAGCTGCTGTATTATTTTTAGCCTCTGATGATGCATCTTTTATCACGGGAACAACTATTCACGTGGACGGTGGGGGACTTACCTTTTAATATTGATGGACGATTGTTCTTTACTTGAGGCAAAAGTAATATAGATAAAGTAGTAGATTCACCTTTCATCCTTTTAACAAACTAAAAAATGGAGGCGTTTACATGTCTGAAAAAAATTGGCTAGAGCATTATCCTGAAACTGTTCAAAAGGAATTAGAAATTCCAAATATCTCTGTACAACAAATGCTCCTAGATTCTACTGCTAAGTATCCTCAAAATGAAGCAATCATCTTTTATCACAAACGAATGACATATGCTGAAGTAACTGGCTTATCACAGGCATTTACATCAGCATTGCAAGCAAATGGCGTCCAAAAAGGTGACCGTGTCGCTGTCATGTTACCTAATTGCCCACAATATGTAATTTCATATTTCGGAACTTTAATGGCTGGTGGTATTATTACTCAAGTCAATCCGATGCTTGTTGAAAGAGAATTACAATATATTCTGGAAGATTCAGGAGCAGAAACAATTGTTATTCTTGATGCACTATACCCACGCCTAAAATCAATACAAGATCAAACGAACGTGAAAAATGTAATTGTGGTTAGTTTACAGCCGACAGAAACTAGGTTCGCTCCTGACAGATCATTTGAGGAGTTCATGCGCTCGGCAACTGGTAACGTTACACCAGTTGATATTGACCCTGCACATGATCTTGCAGTTCTTCAATATACAGGTGGTACGACAGGCCGTTCAAAAGGAGCAATGCTAACACATCGTAATTTAGTTGCTAACGTTTTACAATCCTATGAATTTTTTAAAGAGTCATTTGAGCCGGGTAAGGATAAATGCTTAACAGTTATTCCTTTATTCCACGTTTTTGGAATGACTTCAGGGATGAACCTATCAATATATTGTGGTGCTAGTAACGTATTATTGCCACGTTTTGATTTAGAGGAATTGTTGCAAACTATTAAAAGGGAGCAACCAACTTCGTTCCCAGGAGTACCAACAATGTATGTAGCTATTACAAACCATCCAAAAGCTGAAGAATATGGGATAGATAGTATTAGAGTTTGCAACAGTGGCAGTGCTCCTATGCCTGTGGAACTATTACGTGAATTTGAAGGCAAAACAGGAGCGAAAATCCTTGAAGGATATGGATTATCAGAGGCAGCACCAACAACTCACTGTAATCCGATGTTTGCTGCAAGAAAACCAGGAAGTGTTGGAATCGGATTCCCTTCTACAGAATATAAAATAGTAGACTTGGCTACTGGTACTACCGAAGTTGAAGTTGGTGAACTAGGAGAGGTAGTCATTAAGGGTCCTCAGGTAATGAAGGGTTATTGGAATATGCCTGAAGAAACAGCTAACACATTACGAGACGGCTGGTTATTCACTGGCGATATTGCACGTGTCGATGAAGATGGGTTTCTTTATATTGTTGATCGGAAAAAGGATATGATTATCGCTGGTGGTTATAATATTTACCCTCGTGATGTTGAAGAAGTTTTGTATGAGCATCCTGCAGTTCAAGAAGCTGTAGTAATTGGCGTACCAGACAAATATCGTGGTGAAACAGTAAAAGCTGTTGTTGTCTTAAAGTCTGGAAAGAGTGCGACTGAAGAAGAAGTAAAAGCATTTTGTAAAGAAAACATGGCTGCTTACCGAGTACCGACTATAGTTGAATTCAGAGATCAACTGCCAAAAACTAGTGTTGGGAAAATATTACGTAGGGCTCTAAGAGATGAGGTTAATGTCAACGCATCAAATTAAATAAATCGGTTTCTATAGAATAATGGCTACCTTTAGGTAGCCAAATTCATAATAAATATGTTTTCGTAAGAATCAAGAGGAGATGAAAAGTATGTTATAATTTTGTTTGGAAAAATACAGAATTGTGAGGCTATGTCATGAAGGAAAGAATTACAGAGCAAAGTAAAGCGTTATTTGAAAAAAAGGGATTTACGGAAACATCAATACAAGATATTGTTGATTCTCTTGGGGTAACAAAAGGAACATTTTATTATTATTTTTCTAGTAAAGAAGAACTGTTAATGGATATTCATATTCGTTACATCGAAAACTTATTGCACTTACAAGCTAAGATCTTGGCAGATACATCAAAGGATTGCAAAACAAAACTTTATGAAATTGTCTACATGTTAATTCATATTATTGAAGAACAAGGTGCGAGTGCACGTGTATTTTTTCGAGAACTGAGAAATTTAAATGAAGAGCACCTTTCGCAAATATTGCCTAAGCGTGATCAATTTAGATTGAATCTCCAAACCTTACTGGAACAGGGTGTGAAAGATGGAGAGTTTAGGGGTGACCTCTCAGTTGAAATCGTAACGTTTGGTATACTCGGTATTACCAACTGGAGTTATAATTGGTTTAACCCGAAAGGAAAACTCAAAGACAAAGAAGTAGCAAGAATTTTTGTTGAGATGATTTTAAATGGAATTGAGGATTAAACTTAAAGAAAACGTACGGTAAAGACAGTTTCGTAGTTGCACTTTTACATTCAATTTTTGGAAATAAATTCTGATTAGCTAAAATAAACTGTAGGGAATCCCGAATGTTAGGAAGGGGTTCCTAATTACATATAGAATAAATTACTATAGTCAAAATTTTTTTTACAGTGAACATACTGACTGGTTAGTAAAAAGATAGGAGGAATTAATTTGAACACTATAGAAATAAAAAATATAACCGTTCTAGGTGCAGGACAAATGGGTCACCAAATTGGAATGCTTAGCGCGCTTGGGGGATATGAAACAACCATTCAAGATCTTAATGAAGCAGCCCTGCAAAATGCGAAAGATAAATTAGAATCTATTATGAGTAAATGGATCCTAAAAGGAAAAATTTCAGAAGATCAAAAGCTAGCAGCATTCAGCCGTTTATCTTTTACAACTAGTTTAGAGAATGCAGCAAAACAAGCTGACTTCGTAATTGAAGCTATTGTAGAAAAGCTTGATATAAAAAGAGAAGTCTTTAAAAAACTCGATGAAATTACACCGAAACATGCAATTTTAGCATCTAACAGTTCAACAATTGTAAATTCATTGATTGCAGAAAAAACAAATCGAGCAGATAAAATTTGTAATATGCACTTCTTTTTCCCACCACTGGTTATGGATTGTGTTGAGGTTGTTATGAGTGAAAAGACATCGGAAGAAACTGCCATGCTTACAATGGATGTTTGTAAGCAATTAAATCGCACGGGAGTCTTACTTCGAAAAGAAATTTCCGGATTTGTAGCTAATCGGATTCTAGGAGCTTTACAGCGTGAGGCAGTAAGTTTATTTGAGCAAGGTATCTGTGATTATAAAGATATCGATATTATTTGTAGGAAGGCTTTAAATCATCCAATTGGTCCCTTTGAACTGATGGATTTGTCAGGAATAGACGTTGGATATTATGTAATGGAACAACGCTTTGCTGAAACAGGTGATTTAGCTGATAAACCACCTGTGTGTATCGAGGAAAAAATAAAAGCTGGCCACCTTGGTCGTAAAACGGGTAAAGGCTTTTATGATTATCCAAAAGAAGGAGTGAAGAGTTAATGACACTGTTTGTTCAAGTTGAAAAAGCCGAAAAAGTAGCCATTGTTACTATAAATAATCCCCCTCTAAATGTCATGAACACGTTAGTTGTGCAAGAGCTTAATGAAGTTTTTTCAGGTTTTGAATATGACGATGAAGTTGTAGCAGTAATTATTACAGGTTATGGTAACAAAGCTTTCATGGCAGGTGCTGACATAAAAGAATTTCCTCAATTAATAGGTAAGGCAAACTTAAAGCCAACGTTTATGGAATCACATGCAGTATTAAATCGAATAGACAATTTTCCAAAGCCGACCATTGCCGTTTTAAACGGTTTAACACTGGGGGGTGGCTGTGAATTAGCGCTAACCTGTGATATTCGAATTGCTGAAGAGCATGCTCAGTTAGGTTTACCTGAAATTAAGCTTGGTTTGTTCCCTGGTGGTGGTGGTACACAACGCCTACCTAGACTAGTAGGTGAGTCAAAAGCAAAAGAGCTTATGTTCACTGGGGATGCCATTACAGCGCAAACCGCTGAAAAAATTGGCCTAGTGAATTCAGTCGTTCCAACAGGTGAGGGGTTACAAACAGCAAAAGATTTAGCAAAAAAGATAAGTAGACACTCACTACAAGCTCTTTCTCGTATTAAAAGAGCCGTGGATGAGGGAGCGGATTTATCACTTGAGAAAAGTATTGAACGAGAAGCAGAGTTGTTTGAAGAAGTATTTCAAACAGAAGACATTAAAGAAGGTGTGCAGGCATTTATCGAAAAAAGAAGACCTACGTTCTCGAATAGATAGAATAGTAATCTAGGGAGATGATCTCATGAAGCATATATCAAAGATAACGGTTCGATTTGGTGAAACGGATGCACTTGGTCACATAAATAATTCAAGTTATTTTATTTACTTAGAGGAAGCACGGATCCGATTTTTTGAATCTATCGGGTATAACATGAATACAAAAACATGGAACTTTATACTTGCTTCAACAAAATGTGATTTTGTTGATCAAGGTTACTTTAATCAACTATTAAAAGTCACAACGAATGTTTCAAGAATTGGAAACAAGAGCTTTCAACTGGATCATGATATTTTGGACGATCATACTGGAAGCTTAATAGCTCAAGCAAATGCAATCATTGTCTATTTTGACTTTGAAAAACAGCAGAGTGAAGTAATACCAGAGCTATTAAAAGTTGAGCTTGAACGCCATCTCGCAGTTAGTTAACTATTTGTAAATCATAAGAAAGGGGAGGGGTATTGATGACAAATAATGTAAAAGATACAATTCCTGTTCGTAAGGGGGAAGAATTAGATACAGCAATTCTTGAAAATTTCCTAAGAGAACAAATAGTAGATTTGCCTTCAGGGGACCTTACGATCGAACAATTTGGAGCAGGGCATTCTAATTTAACCTATCAATTAACGATTGGTGAATGGACAGCTGTTCTTAGACGCCCGCCACTTGGGCCTGTTGCACCAAAGGCACATGATATGAACAGGGAGTTTAGAATTATTTCAGAGCTATACCCTGTTTTTTCACTAGCTCCAAAACCTTTTCTTTTTTCCGATGACACTAATATAGTAGGCAGTCCGTTTTTTATCATGGAGCGTAAGAATGGGATTGTGTTAGATACAAGTTTTCCAGAACACATTGAACCAACACATGAAGTGTGTAGAAAAATTTCAAAGACAATGGTTGATACGCTTGTTCAGCTACATGATATTGATTATTCTAGGACAGGATTAAAAGAAATCAGTCAGCCAAATGGCTTTATGGAACGACAAGTTCATGGGTGGATTTCTAGATATGAACGTTCGATAACCGATGAGATACCTGAAGTTGAGAAGCTTAAAAAATGGATGGTAAATAATATCCCTGCATCTCCTACCCCAACGGTCATTCATTATGATTTTAAACTTAATAATGCAATGTTTTCAGAGGACTTAACGAAAATGGTTGGATTATTTGATTGGGAAATGACAACAATAGGTGATCCACTTGTTGATTTAGGCGCTACAATGAGTTACTGGATTCAAGCCGATGACCCAGACTTGCTAAAACGCGGTTTAGGTAAACCACCTGTAACAGTAAATGATGGATTTTACACACGAACTGAATTTATCGAAGAATATGCAAAAAAGAGTGGCAGAGATGTATCAACAATAAATTTTTATTTAACCTTTGCTTACTTTAAGCTAGCTGTAATTTGTCAGCAAATTTACTATCGATATAAAAAAGGCCAAACAAATGATAAACGGTTTGCTCATTTTAATCACACTGTTAAAAGTTTAATTCAATATGCATTGCAGGCATCTTATTAAGGGTGTGGTGTGAATCAATCTCATAGCTAGTTTGAAAGGGTGCTTACCATGCCAAAACTCCATCTTCTCATGAAGAAGGAAGAAATTGATGAAGAAAAAATGAAGGATAATAAAATCGCTGTCGTATTTGATGTACTTCTAGCTACATCGACGATAACCTCTGGGCTATATTTTGGAGCAAAAGAAGTCATTCCAGTCTTAAATGGTGAAGCTGCGAAAAAAGAGGCGGAAGGTAGAATCAGAGATAGTTACGCCTTGGTAGGCGAGTATGAAGGTGTAACAATTGAAGGATTTCTTGACCCAAACCCACTAAAGCTTAAAGAACATATTAAAGACAAGACAATGATACTATCAACTACAAATGGAACAGTTGCGATTAATAAAGCATCCGAAGCAAAAAAGGTGTATATCTGCTCACTTCTAAATGGAAGTGCAGTAGCAGACACAATCAATAGACTACATAAAGATGAAACGCTTGTTGTAATTTGCTCGGGTTCAGGTGGAGAGTTTTGTATTGAAGATTTCTATGGTGCAGGGTATTTCCTTGATTGCTTACTTAATAACGCTGATAACCAGTGGAATTTAACCGACGCAGCATTGTCTGCCTTACTCTTTTATAGGGGAAACCATCAGAAAAGTGATGAAGTATTACTCACCTCTCGAGTTGGGCAAATGCTTTCAAAATATGGGTTTGAAGAAGAAGTTCAATTTGTTGGAAAACACGGATTTTTACCTATCGTACCTTATTTATCTAAAGGCAAAGTTGTTGTATAGGAGGAGATTAGAAGTGGAGAAAACAAGAACGAATGTTGCAGGTGCTACCTTTTTATTCACAGAACTAGAAGTAGATCAATTGTTTACTCCTGAGGATTTTACAGATGAACATAAAATGATTGCTTCTACGGCAAAGCAATTTATTGAAAAAGAAGTAGATCCCTATAATGAAGCGATTGAAAATCAAGATTTTAATAGAGTAGTTAGGCTACTTCATAAAGCAGGAGACCTTGGTCTTCTGGCACATAGTATCCCTGAGGCATATGGTGGTTTGGGATTAGATAAGATAAGCAAAGGTTTAGTTGGCGAAGTAATTGGAAGAGCAGGCGGATATGGGGTTGCACATTCAAACCACACATGTATAGCGACACTTCCAATTACTTACTTTGGTACACCAGAGCAAAAAGCGAAATATCTACCCAAGCTTGCTTCTGGTGAATATCTAGGAGCGTATTGTTTAACCGAGCCTGGCTCAGGTTCAGATGCTCTTGCAGCTAAAACAACGGCTAGATTGAATGAAGAGGGTACTCACTATCTATTAAACGGAACAAAGTTATATATTACAAATGCAGTTTTTTCAGACACTTTTATCGTATATGCAAAAGTAGATGGAACTAAATTTACTGCATTTATTGTTGAAAAGGACTTTCCAGGATTGTCACTAGGTCCAGAAGAAAAGAAAATGGGCATTAAAGGCTCTTCAACTAGATCTGTGATCTTTGAAGATTGCATAGTACCAGTAGATAACCTACTTGGAGAGGTAGGTAAAGGTCATGTTATAGCATTAAATGTTCTTAACCTTGGTCGGTTTAACTTAGGATCAGCTTGTATGGGTGCAGGTAAATATGGCCTTCATTTAGCATTAAAATTCACAAATGAGCGGATACAGTTTGGGAAGGCTATCGCAGAATTTGGAGCTACAAAAGAAAAAATAGCGAAAATGGCGTCACGAATTTATGCGGCAGAATCAATCCAATATCGTACTGCTCATTTGATAGAGGACGCCTTAGGTGATTTATACGATTCTACTGATCTGGAATTAGTAGGTAAAAGAATGATGGAATATGCAACAGAGTGTGCGATTTGTAAAGTGTATGGCTCAGAAACGTTAGATCAAGTTGCAGATGAGGCTCTTCAGCTGCATGGTGGGGCAGGTTTTATTAAAGAATACAGAGTTGAACAAATGTACAGGGATTCTAGAATCAATCGTATATTTGAGGGAACAAACGAAATCAATCGATTACTAATTCCTACACATTTGTTTAGAAAAGCGGTAAAAGGAGAAATACATTTAGAGGAAGTGGTTCAAAAAGCAGTGCTCGAACTACAAGAACCAAAAACAAACTTTGATGGTCCACTAGCTAGGGAGCTTGAAGCAGTAGCGTCGATTAGACGAATTTTCCTACTTTGTGCAGGTGTTGTATATGAGGCCTATGGTGCAAGTCTTCAAGACGAACAAGAAGCTCTAATGAAGTTAGCAGACATCGCAATTAATCTATTTGCTGCCGAATCTGTGGTACTTCGTTCTCTAAAGGCAATCAATAAAAATGGACTGGAAAAAGAAGTTTTTAAAGAAAAATTGGCGATTGCATTTATTAATGATGTGGTATTAGAAGTTGAAGTGTCTGCTAGAAAGCTAGTAACAACTGCAATAGAAGGAGTTAAACTGCAACAAACAATAGGACTTATTATTAAAAATTTAAGTCGCTTCCAAAATGAAGGAGCTGCCAAGTATAACCGAGAGATTGCAGAAGTATTAGCCCAGACAGAACTATATACCAATTAGTGTTCACCTTAAGCTTTCGTAATGTAAGGGAGGATGTAAAATGACAAGATTTTCACAAACCGTTTCTGTAGTAACTGGAGCAGGTAGTGGGATTGGCGAATATACTGCGATTCGTCTTGCGAATGAGGGATCTAAGGTAATCTTGGTTGGCAGAACAAGATCAAAGCTTGAAAGAGTGGCAAATAAAATTAATGAAACCAGTAAAATACCAACGGCTGACCTATTTGTTGCTGATGTAACAAGTGAAGAGGATGTTAATGAACTAGCCGCCTTTATAGAAGGCAATTATGGGAATTTACACATAGTTGTTAATAATGCTGGTGGGTCTTTGCAATCAAAAATACTTGAAACAACCTCTCAAGATTGGGACTTAGTTCAAGAAACCAATCTGAAAAGCGTATTTCTTGTTTCTAAGGCACTTGGAAAGGTAATGGTCGATGCAAGTAATAAAGAAAGTGATGATGAGCGAAGAGACCGTTCAATCGTAAATATTGCTTCGTTATCTGGACATAAAGCGGGATCCCATATACCACACTATAGTTCGGCTAAAGCAGCTGTTATCAATTTTACTAGGGCTTTAGCGCTTGAATTAGCACCACATGGTATTCGGGTGAATTCTGTTTCACCGGGATTTGTTGAGACCCCTTTAACAGAACAGGGTCTGCAAAATGAGCATTTCGTAGAAGCGATTAAGAGAAGTACGGCATTAAGACGTGTTGGAAGGCCGGAGGAGATTGCAAATATTATTACATTCGTGGCTTCTCAGGAGGCATCTTATATGACTGGTTCAGATGTGCTAGCAGATGGTGGTTGGCTAATAAAATAAAATTTAAAAAAAAACGGGAAATAGCAGTATGTTATTTTCGAGTAGTTTTCACAATTAAAACGATAATCAAGGAGGTAACTTATGACGAACGAACATTTAATCGTATCCGCCCAAGGTCCAGTGTTGTCACTCACCTTAAATCGTCCAGATAGCTTAAACGCATTTAGTCCAGAGATGATTTTAGGACTAACGGAGGCCTTTAAAGCTGCTGGCGAAAATGACGAAATTCGAGTGGTTGTTTTATCTGGAGCTGGTAGGTCCTTTACAGCAGGTGGAGATGTAAAAACAATGGGGGAAGCTTCTCCTGTTCAAGTATATGATCATATTGGAAAATTGAATGAATGTATTCTAGCGATGAAGAAACTTGAAAAACCAATAATTGCTGCTGTACATGGCTTTGCGGCGGGTGCTGGTTTTAACTTAGCGTTAGCGTGTGACATTATCGTTGCAGCTGAAGATAGTAAATTTGCGTTAAGTTTTTCACAGGTAGGGTTGATTTCAGATGGTGGCGGATTGTATTTCCTTCCAAGAATGATAGGACCGTATCGCGCAAAACAATTATTCTTTAGTGGAGAACCTATTACTGCAAAAACTGCAAATGAATATGGAATTGTAAATTATTTATTCCAAGCGGAAGGCTTACAGGAAGGAACAATGAAGCTTGCTACTAAACTAGCTGCTGGACCAAGTAAAGCATATGGGATGATTAAAAAAATAGCTGATCAATCGTTTGTAGCAAGTCTTGATGAAATTCTTGAACAAGAACGAATTACGCAAACATTAATGGTGCAAACAGTGGACCACCTTGAAGGTGTAACAGCTTTTAAAGAAAAAAGAAGACCGATTTTTAAAGGGAAATAAAGGAGATGAAATTCATGAAAGCTATTCAATTAACTGAATTTGGTGGACCAGAAGTTCTAAGATTTGTTGAGGTTGAAAGACCAACACCAAATGCAAATGAAGTACTGATAGAAGTGAAAGCAGTAGGAGTAAATTATGCAGATACAGCACGAAGAGAAGGTCAATATGTTATAAATACACCATTGCCTTTTATTCCAGGTGCAGAGGTTGCTGGTGTGATTGTTGAAGTAGGTGAGAATGTAACTTCAGTTAAAGTCGGAACACGTGTAGTTACCCTAATCGATTCTAATGGCTATGCGGACTATGCAGTTGCTCATGAACGCTCGTTAATTCCTTTACCCGAAGGAGTAGACTTTAATTATGCAGTTGCTCTTCCACTACAAGGGTTAAGTGCTTATCACATTTTAAAAACGATGGGGAGAATTGAAAAGGGCGAAACTGTGTTAATTCACGCAGCTGCTGGGGGAGTTGGGACAATTGCTATTCAACTTGCGAAGTTATTTGGAGCGGGTTCAGTGATTGCAACAGCTAGTTCAGATGAAAAGCTGGCTTTAGCTAGTGAGCTTGGAGCTGATCAACTAGTTAACTACACAACAGAAGGCTGGGAAAAACAGGTCCTTGCTTATACAAATGGAAAAGGTGTTGACGTTGCCCTCGAAATGGCTGGTGGTGATATCTTTCAGAAAACAGTAGCTTGCCTCGCACCATTTGGGAGGATTGTTATTTATGGTGTTGCTAGTGGTGAGCAAAGCAGGCTGTACCCATCATCATTAATGGCAAAGAATCAGTCAGTTATAGGCTTTTTCTTACCACAAATAATGAGAAAGCCTTCCCTATTTCAGGCAAGCTTACAGGAGCTTTTATCATATGTAAAGAATGGTCAGTTAAAGCTAACTATTGGCGGCGTGTACAAATTAGAAGAGGCAGCATCTGTTCATGAACTACTTCAAGGAAGAAAAACAAAAGGAAAACTAATCTTAGTACCTTAAAGAAAACTCGCCGAGTGGCGAGCCCAAAGGGCGAAGACAGAGGCGTAGTTGCACTTATACGTTTTAGAATTTATGGATATAAATTCTGATTAGCTAAGAAAAGCGCATGGGCGCTCTGCGCTTTTCTTAAAAGATAAGAAAGTATAAAAATTTGTACCAAGTTTTAGTGTCTAGCTCCGGGCGCCATCGACTCGAGGTCATAAGCCAATCCGTCCGGAAGGTAAAGAACAACCTTCCAGCCTGCTTGTCTTATGCTTGTCGCCGATAGGCGGGCGCCCTGCGCTTTTCTTACTTCTGCTAGACACATTTTCAAACCAAGCTATACAGTTTGCTCCATTTTGGAAGGGCATTTATATAGAGTATGGCTCTACTTTCAGTCTGCACATCATTATTTGTTTAATAGCAATTATTGTGTATTATCAAGTAGCCGCACTAGAAAAAAGTAAAAAAGACAAAGGGACGCTTAAAATTAACTGAATATAAAAAATACTCAGTTAGGTAACTGGGGTATTCTCAAATTATCCTTAAATTAATCTGCGAGGAGTGAAAGAATGGAGCTATTATTTCAACAACTGTTAAATGGCCTAACCATTGGAAGCGTTTACAGTCTTGTTGCATTAGGACTTACATTAGTATTTGGAATATTGCATGTTCCGAATTTTGCTCATGGCGCATTTTACATGATTGGTGCGTATTTTACGTTACTTCTTATGACAAATGCTGGTATGAATTACTGGATTGCCATGTTTCTCTCTATTATACTAGTAGCCTTAATTGGCATTTTATGTGAGAGGTTTGTTTTTCAAAAGCTTGGAAATCTTAATCCCATGAGAGTTATGGTGGCTGCAATTGGGATCCTGATGTTTTTAGAATCACTAGCCCAATTAGTATGGGGAACAGAATATCGACGAATGCCTTCACCATACGAGGATATTGTTACGGTATTCGGCTTAACGGTAACTGTTCAAAGGATATTAATCATTATTGCTGCGATCATTCTAATGGTTGCTCTTCATTTGTTCCTTACACGTACGATGGTAGGCGCTTCAATTATTGCGATGGCTCAAAATCGTGAAGGCGCATTTTTAGTAGGAATTAACTCAAATCAAGTTGCTATGTTAACTTTTGCAATTGCTGGAGGTTTAGCTGCAGCAGCAGCTTCGCTTGCTTCACCTATCAATCTCGTTTTTCCAACAATGGGTAATCTCGTTATTATGAAAGCATTTGTCATCATTATTATTGGCGGTATGGGGAGTATACCTGGAGCAATCGTAGGAGGATTTTTACTTGGCTTGTCAGAAAGTCTTGGTGCTACCTATCTTTCTAATGATTACAAAGACATCATTGCATTCATGCTATTAGTTGTTATTTTGACGGTAAAACCAACTGGATTATTTTCTAAGGGGGTTCATTAATGGGGAGAGTATTTTCTAATAAAAACGTCCTTTTGATTTTGTTAGTATTAGCCATTCTATTCCCGTTGGTTACTCAAAATAATTACTATAATCAAGTTATGATTCTCGTGTTTATTTGGTCAATTGCGGTTTATGGATTGAATATTATTTCCGGATACACTGGCCAATTGTCACTCGCTCATGCAGGTTTTTTCGCAATTGGTGCATATTCTTTAGGATTACTTACGGTTAAAGCAGGTATGAACTTTTGGCTAGCCTTTCCATTAGCCTGTCTTATATCTGGGGTTGCAGGCCTACTAGTTGGAATAGTTGCTTTACGAACAAGAAGTCACTTTTTTGCAATTTATACGATGTGTGTAGGAGTTATTATTTATTTGATTATTGATAAATGGGACGATTTAACAGGTGGTGTTCGTGGATTAATTGGGATTCCATCACCAGATGCTATTGGTCCAATCACATTTACAAACATCGTTTCACAATATTACTTAGTTCTATTCTTTTTAATACTTACAATCTTCATTGTAAAGAGAATTGCTCATTCCTTATTCGGGAGAACTTTGGTTGCGATTAGGAATAGTGAAGAACTGGCAAGGACAATTGGAATTTCTATTATGAAAAACCAACTGCTTGCGTTTGCATTATCCTCATTCTTTGCGGGACTTGCTGGAGCTTTGTATTCATCATTTATTCGATTTATTGGACCAGATATTTCAGCAATTACGGTCACATTTGAATTGCTATTGTACTTGCTAGTAGGTGGAATTGGTACACTTACAGGGCCGATATTAGGAACTTTCTTAGTTGTATGGCTAACGCAATCACTGCAATTCTTAGAGGAATATCGAATGGTTTTATTCGGACCGATTGTTGTCTTAATTATGCTCTTTTACCCTAGAGGTCTGGTTGGAGGTTATGTTGATTTAAAACATTATCTCAATCGAAAAAAGTCTAAAAAGGTTAAAAATGTTAACTCAAACATAGAGGAGGCCGGATAATGTTAGTGAAAATAGAAAACCTCACAAAATCCTTCGGCGGTCTAACGGCGGTCCATGATGTGGACCTTGAAGTGGAGAAAGGGAAAATAACTGCAATTATTGGTCCAAATGGAGCTGGAAAGTCTACTTTTTTCAATTTAATAAGTGGCTTTCATCCTCCGACTTCAGGAAATATTACGTTCAAAGGTGAAAATATTACAAAGCTTTCACCAAATAAGGTTGCTAAATTAGGAATTGGTAGAACCTTTCAGACAACCAATCTTTTTTCTCAGGCTACCGTGCTAGATAATGTGATAATCGGAAATCGTTTACGTACGAAATCTGGTATTTTCGATGCGATTTTTCGAACAAAGCGTGAAAAACGTGAAGAGCAAGAATGTCTAGATAAGGCAGTAGAAGCATTAGACTTCGTTGGAGTGTCTCATTTAGCCTATGAACCAATCGGACTGATTTCACAGGAGGCCCAAAAAAGGGTCGCATTTGCATTAGCCTTAGCGACAAGTCCAGAACTAGTTTTACTTGATGAACCGGCTGCAGGTGTTAACCCTGATGAAACTGACGGATTAGCAGAATTAATTGAAAAAATGGCGAAGCATGGTGTAACAATTTGCCTCATTGAACACAAAATGCAAATGATTATGAATCTAGCAAATAAAATAATGGTTTTAAATCATGGCAAAAAAATTGCGGAAGGAACACCTTCAGAAATTAAAAACAATGAACATGTCATTGAAGCATATCTAGGAGGTAGCAAAAATGCTAAAACTAGCTAATGTTTCTGTAAACTATGGTCAATTTCAAGCTTTAAAGGATATAAATATGGAGGTAAACCAAGGAGAACTCGTTGTTTTATTAGGTGCAAATGGGGCTGGTAAAAGTACTTTATTTCGCACGATATCAGGACTTTCAAAACCAGAAAATGGGGAAATTCACTTTATTGATGAGCAAATAGGCGGCAAGTCTCCCCATAAGCTAGTTCACAAAGGAATCGTGCAGTGCGCTGAAGGAAGAAAATTATTCTCTGATATGTCCGTCTATGAAAATTTGAAAATGGGTGGCTATGTGTATCGAAGAAACAAAGCACTTTTAAAACAGGAATTAGAACAAGTTTATGAGCTGTTTCCAATTTTGCATGATAAGCGAAACCAGCCTGCAGGTTCTTTAAGTGGTGGACAACAACAGATGTTAGCGATAGGCCGTGCATTAATGTCAAATCCAAAATTATTAATGTTTGATGAACCTTCTCTAGGGCTTGCCCCTTTAATTGTTGAACAAATGTTTACGATTATTCAACAAATAAATGAGAAAGGTACGACAGTATTGTTAGCAGAACAAAATGCAAATGCAGCCCTGCAGGTTTCAAACCGTGGCTATGTTATTGAAAACGGAAGAATTGTTCTTGTTGGGTCTAAGGAGGAGCTATTTAATAATGATCAAGTAAGGAAAGCATATATTGGTGCATAAATCTTTAATCCTTACTACTAAGGAGGTGATCCTGTCTTTTTTCAACTTCTTAGAGTTGCGTAATCTTTACTTGATACCTAATTAAAAGGGGGAAACCAAATGAAAAAATTATTTTCATTCGTACTGTTTCTAGTCTTTATTTTAATGCTGGCAGCTTGTTCTAGTGGTACAAATACACCAGCATCACCAGCGACAAATGATCCTCAACCTACAGAAGAAGAAAAAGAAGAACCTGCAACAACCGAAGCGAAAGTTGTAAACATCGGGTTTAGTGGCCCATTAAGCGGACCAGCAGCCTTTTATGGAGAAAACACACTTAGTGGTGTAACGATGGCGGCCGATGAAATCAATGAAACAGGGTTTGAAGTGAATGGAGAGACTTATAAAATTAATGTAGTGAAACTAGATGACAAATACTTACCGAATGAAACGGCAACAAACGCAAGAAGACTCGTTCAGGAAAATCAGACACCTATTATTTTCGTACCTCATAGTGGCGGTATTTTCGCAACCCAAGTGTTTAATGAGCAAGAAAACTTTATAATCAGTGCTTATACGAGTGAGCCAAAGGTACAAGACCAGAATAATCCTTTAACACTTAGTATTCCACCTGCTTATAGTGCTTACCCAGAGCCATTTACAAAATATCAGATGGAGCGTTTTGGGAAGAAGTTAGCCGTATTACCTACGGCTACTCAGTATGGAAAAGACTGGACAGAAACAATTGTTCCAGTATGGGAAGAAAATGGGGGAGAAGTGGTATTCGAGGGATCGATTGACTTTAGTAAAGATACTGACTTTTTCACAATTGTTACAAACGCGTTGAGTAAAAACCCAGATGTATTATTCGTTGGTGGACCATCACAACCGACAGCACTAGTTATTAAACAAGCACGTGAGCTTGGCTTTAAAGGTGGCTTTATGATCATGGACCAAGCAAAATTTGAAGAAATGGAGCCAGTCCTTGGTGGTTACGATTTATTTGAGGGAGCAGTAGGAACAATGCCTATTTATATAAGTGATGCTCCTGGTGGTCAAACGTTTAGAGCTAAGTATGAAGAAGAGTTTGGTAGAATCCCAACAGCTGAAGGTGCGTTTAACTATCAAACATTACATGTCTTAGTAAAGGCAATGCAAGCAGCAGGTACTGTCTCAGATCCTAAGAAAATTATGGAAAATGTTGAAGCTGGAATTGATGCTCTAGAAGATGAGCAAATGGTATGGCATCTTACTGGTTTAGATAACGGTAGATTTAACTGGAAGCCTTCTGTAGCAGCAATTGAAAACGGTGAATTTGTGAATATTGGCGGCGAATAAAAAGAATATGTTCTCCTACAAGACAAAATTAAGAGTTTTGTAGGAGAGCACTAAGTAAAGATGGGAAAGGGGTATTTAAATGACATTAGATCCACAAGCGAAAGTATTACTTGATATGATGGCTGCAGCAGGAGCACCTGCATTGGAAACTCTCTCTCCAAAACTCGCTCGTGAGGCCTTTGGAGTTTCACAAGAGAGGTTACGTTATGGTGTACCAGAAATACCAGTTTACAAAATTGAAAATAAAACAATTGAAGGGGCTAATGGTGATATTGACATTAGAATATATACACCAAAAGGAGAAGGACCACTTCCTGTACTTGTTTATTTTCATGGCGGTGGCTGGGTTATTGGAGACTTAGATAGTCATGATCCTCTATGTCGAGAAATTGCAAATACAGCCCAGTGTGTGGTTGTTTCTGTTGATTATAGCCTAGCGCCAGAACATAAATTTCCAACTGCCGTAAATGATGCGTTTGCAGCAACGAAATGGGTATATGAAAATGCTGGGTCCATTAATGTTGATTCTTCGAGATTAGCTGTGGGTGGCGATAGTGCCGGTGGAAATTTAGCTGCTGCCGTTTCTTATCTTGCTAAGCAAGAAGGTGCACCAAGTATAACTTATCAAGTACTCCTATATCCCGCAACCAATTTCGGAAATACAGAATCTTATCAATTGTTTTCAGAGGGATATTTTTTAACAAAATCTGCTATGAACTGGTTTAGAGATTGTTATTTAAATGGTCCCGAAGATGTTAGAAATCCGCTTGCTGCACCATTACAAATTGAGGATAAACGTGATTTGCCGCGAGCATTAATCATTACTGCAGGATTTGATCCACTTCGTGATGAAGGTAAAGCATATGCTGATTCTTTGTCTGGGGCTGGAGTTGAAACTGAATATAAATGCTATGACGGTATGATTCATGGTTTTGTTAGTATGTTTGCACTTCTTGATCAAGGTAAAGTAGCAGTTGAGCATGTAGGAAATTCTTTAAGAGGAGTGTTTGAAGCAAAAGTGAAAGACGAGGTGAAATAATGAATCAAAATCATTTTGAATTTTGGCCTAAACGGTTATCCAAAACATTAACTGTGCCCAAAACAACGTTGTTCGATAATTTTGAAGTGTCAGCCAGGAGGTATCCTTCAAAAGAGGCACTGAACTATTATGGAACAACAATCACCTACAGTGAGTTGTATGAAGATGTAATCTCGCTTGCGGGTTATCTTGAACATAAAATGGGTGTTAAAGCAGGTGAACATGTTCTTTTATTTATGCAAAATTCACCCCAATTTATAATCGCCTTTCATGCAATCATACGCTTAAGAGCTGTTGTTGTACCTATTAACCCTATGAATACATCAGAAGAACTAGCTTTTTACGTGAAGGATTGTGCTGTAAAACATGCTTTGGTCGGTCAAGAACTGTTTGAAAGAGTTGAGCCACTCTTAACAACAACGCCATTAAAAGACGTAATAGTTGCTGCTTACTCTGATTATGTTGGTACAAGTGAGCAAGATGGCAGTCTTCCTCAAGAAGTAAGCTGTCCTAGGTTAACATTTGCACAGTCTACTTATTTTGTTTGGAATGATTGCTTAGATGCCAGGTACGTACCCAGAGAAAATAAAGGAAAATCAACTGATATCGCCGTGCTCCCATATACTTCAGGGACAACTGGATTGCCTAAAGGGTGTATTCATACAAACGAAACAGTCCAGGCAAATGTAGTGAGTGCCTACCACTGGATGAATGGGACTTCTGATGCGGTTTGTTTAATGACTTTACCATTATTCCATGTTACTGGAATGGTCCATAGTATGCTTGCTCCAATCTACTCTGGAGCGACAGTGGTTGTGATGACCCGTTGGGACCGAGAATATGCTGCAAAAATAATTGAACATACGAAAACTACTCATTGGGTCAATATAAGTACGATGTTGATTGATTTCCTATCAAATCCAACCCTATCAAATTATGATATTTCATCACTTTCTGGCATTTCTGGTGGAGGAGCCCCTCTCCCTGAAGCTGTTGGAGAGAAATTATTTAACTTGACAGGCTTACGTTTTGTTGAAGGTTATGGTTTATCAGAAACGATATCACAAACACATTTTAATCCACCAGATCGACCGAAGTTGCAGTGTCTGGGTATTCCATCATTTGATGTGGATGCTAGAATAATTGATCCTGTAAGTTTAGTGGAAGTAGATACTGGAGAAATAGGCGAAATTGTTGTTAATGGCCCACAGCTATTTAAAGGCTACTATAATCGAGAGGACGAAAATAGAAGTTCCTTCATGAAAATTGGTGGGAAGCGTTTTTTTAGAACAGGTGATATTGCTAGAGTGGATGAGGAAGGGTACTTTTTTATCGTTGATCGTGTAAAACGAATGATTAACGCTTCAGGCTATAAAGTTTGGCCAACCGAGGTTGAATCGCTTTTATATAAACACCCCGCTGTCCAACAAGCGTGTGTTGTAGGAGTACCTGACGAAAGAAGAGGTGAAACAGTCAAAGCATTTATCATATTACAAACTAACTATGAGGGGAAAATTGCTGAACAAGAAATAATCGCATGGTCGAAGGAACAAATGGCTGCCTATAAATATCCACGAAACATAGAATTTAAAAAAACCTTCCCCACAACAAGTAGCGGGAAAATTCTATGGCGAAAACTGCAGGAAGAAGAATTAACTAAAATTAAGGGGTGAATGGGATGACTGAAACAATTGAAACGGTAACAGGCCCTATTGAAGTAGACCAATTGGGTAAAACATTAATTCACGAACACTTTATATTTGGATATCCTGGATTTCAAGGGGATAGCACACTTGGTGGATTCAATAAGAAAGAAGCCATGGAAGTAGGAGTTACAATTGCTATGCAACTAATGAGCTATGGAGTTAGAACTGTGGTTGATCCTACTCCTAATGAATGTGGTAGAAATCCAGAATTCCTTCGTGAACTCTCAGAACAAACAGGACTTCAGATTATTTGTGGAACTGGCTATTATTATGAGGGAGAAGGGGCAACACCGTACTTTAAATTCCGCCAGGCTCTAGGGACAGCCGAACAAGAGATTTATGAAATGTTCATGAAGGAACTGACAGAGGGCATTGGTGATACAGGAATCAAGCCAGGCATTATTAAATTGGCAAGCAGTAAAGATGTCATTACAGAATATGAGCAAATGTTTTTTAGAGCAGGAGCAAGAGCTCAAAAGGAAACAGGTGCGATCATAGTAACTCATACTCAAGAAGGAACAATGGGACCAGAGCAAGCACAATTGTTAGTTGAGCTTGGAGTAAATCCAAGTAAAATAGTAATTGGCCATATGTGTGGCAATACCGAACCTTCCTACCATAAAAGAACACTAGCAACAGGAGTTAATATTGCTTTTGATCGCTTTGGTATCCAAGGAATGGTAGGTACTCCATTTGATAAAGATAGAGTAGAAACGCTTTTAGCATTGCTAAATGAAGGCTATGAGGACAAAATTATGCTTTCACATGATACAGTTAATGTGTGGTTAGGGCGCCCTCCAATAATACCTGCACCAATTCAAGAAATCATGGCAAACTGGCAGCCAACCCATCTCTTTGAAAATATCATTCCCCAACTAAGGGAAAAAGGGATCACAGAAGGAACGATTGATAAATTGTTTATCCATAATGCTAAAACACTATTTTCAAAAAAATCAGTTGATATTAAAAATTAAACGATTGAAATAGAAAGGGCTGGGACTTATATCCTAGGTCCTTTTTATTTCCTAAAAAACTCTAGCAAAATAAGCATTAATTCCTATAGCTTGATTAAATTTTCTAAACTAAGGTAGTAATATAAGTGTTGTTAAGAGCCTATGATATATAAAGGTGGGTAGTTAAACCAATGAGCCAAGAATTAAAAGCAGCATCAAAGAAATTGAATTGTTTAAATCATTCCGATCCAGAGAGTAATTCAATACATATAATCCTAACAGTAACGTTAAGTGGTAAGGTTTTGTACATATCATCAGGCTGTGAAGAATTACTAGGATTCCAGCAAACTGAGGTCATTGGTTCATACATTAAAAACTATATTCATGAAGATGACCAGTTTTTAGTAGAAAGCTACTTTTTTAAGAATACAGAAAAGGTACCTTGTGCATTTAGAATGAAAGATAAAAATGGAAATTTTTATTGGGTCAGTGGTAAAATAGACACGGTGAAAAAGTCCCATTTTGATAAAATAGAAGAAATTCTATTTCAGATTACGTTTATTGATATGGAAGATGACCGTAAACGTATATCAGCCCCTAAACTAGAAATATTACATAAAAATAATAAGCCTGAAATGTCATCCTTTGAAATGCTCCTATTTAATGCTGATGCTTTAACACTAGTGGAAGTATCACCATTTGCAGTTATTCTAGCAAAGTACGGTAAGGTGATTTATGTAAACGAGGCTGCCAAAAGGTTACTAGGTGCAAAAGACAAGGAACAAATAATAGGCCATACAATCTACGATTTTGCACTTGAACAATTTCATAGTGTAATAGAAAAACGAATCCATTCAATCCAAGATGGTGGACGCCAGGTAGGAGTCAATGAAGAAAAGTGGAAAAGGCTTGATGATTTTATCATTGATGTAGAAGTTCGATTGCTTTCTACCTTTATAAATAATAATCATTATGAATATTTTGTTTTAGATGATATTTCATCAAGAAAAAGCTTTCAAGATATCCTTCAAAAAAGTAGAGAACGCTATCAAAAAATTGTACATAATTCAATTGATATGATAGCTGTTGTTTTTGAAAGTAAATGGGTTTTTATTAATGAATCAGGTGTGAAGATGTTTGGTGCAAAAAGCTATACTGACATGCTTGGGAAGGATATTTTTACGTTTTTAGATTCTTGTGATCATACTAGAATGAATGAAATGATAAAAACTGTTTTGGTTGAAAAGAAGGAAGTTAAGCTAAAAAAACAATCATGGTTGACCTTAGCTGGTAGAGAGTTATATGCAGAACAAATTTGTTTACCGACAACATACTTCGGTGAACCAGCTGTTCAAATAATCATTCGGGATATTTCAGACCGCAAACAAGCAGAGGAATTGATGTTGAAATCTGAAAAACTATCAATTGCTGGTCAGTTGGCTGCCGGTATTGCCCATGAAATTAGAAATCCGCTAACTGCGATAAAAGGCTTCTTTCAGCTTTTACAAACCGAGCAAAAACCACAGTATTATGAAAGTATTGATTCAGAATTAAATCGAATTGAATTTATTTTAAGTGAGCTGCTCGTTCTTGCAAAACCAACTGAAGTTCAATTTTGTTGTACTAATATACAATCGGTTTTAAAAGATGTAGCTACTCTGCTAGATACACAAGCAATACTTCGAAACATTCAAATCCAACTTGATTTTTCTACACAAGAACTGCTGATCATGTGTGACGAAAATCAGTTAAAACAAGTATTCATAAATTTAATAAAAAACGGAATTGATGCGATGCCTGATGGGGGTGCTATTACTATTACAACAGCAATTTCGGACGGAAATGTAGAAATTATCGTTCGAGATGAAGGAATAGGTATTCCAGAGGAATTACTAACTAAAGTTGGCGAACCATTTTATACAACAAAAGAAAAGGGTACAGGGTTGGGACTGATGGTAAGCTATAAAATTATTGAAAATCATCAGGGCACGATAACTGTTTCAAGCACTTTAAATAAAGGTACTACATTTAAACTTTTATTACCTTTATATCACAAAAATACAAAGTCTAACAAAGACCATTGATGTAGCATTTGTCGATGGTCTTCTTTTTACTACTAAAAAACAATGAAGATAAACAGAACAAGAAAATTTCATTGAAAAATTTAGTTCTTAAAGAACTAAACTCTTTATAAACTAGTAAAAATGACAGGATGAAAGGGTGTGTCATAATGGAGTTTTCATTAAAGTGTAAAGGGAATGTTTATCCTTGTGAAGTCACAATTGATGAGGACAATGGTCGCTATACGGTTCGTAAAGCTGACTCAAGCGGTGAATTTTTTAACACACCTGAGGCCTTAGTATCGTGGGTATTAACGAATTGGAATTCAGATGAATTTGATGACAAAGACCAATTTGATTTTATGTTGAAAGAGATACAGAGTTATTTCCCTATTGGTAATCAATAGCTAAGAAATAGCAAGAGTAAAAAGCCATTGATTTAGTCCAATGGCTTTTCATTTAACCACAAGTTTAAGAGTAAGAGTAAGAGTAAGACCGTACTGATTCACTTTAAAAACTGTTCTAAACGATCAAGTCCCTTTTTGAGTGTATCCATTGAATAAGCATAGCTTAGACGGACATAGCCTTCGCCATAGTCAGAAAAGGCGCTTCCAGGTACGACCGCAACGCCAGCTTCTTTAACAAGTGTCATCGCAAATTCAAAGGATGATTGTGAAAATTTTTCGATTGAAGGGAATAAATAAAACGCTCCGTTTGGTTTAACTACTTCAATATTCATGGCTGTTAAGCGCTGATACACATAATTTAAACGTTCCATATATTCCTGTTTCATTGGAAGTGCATCAGCTATTCCAGTCGTTAATGCTTCATATGCTGCTTTTTGGCTGATAGATGTAGCACATGATACATTGTATTGATGAACTTTTAGCATATGCTTTGTAATTGATTGTGGGGCAAAGACAAAGCCCACACGCCAGCCGGTCATTGAATGTGATTTTGATAACCCATTAATGACAATTGTTTGATCTCTAAGTAATGTAGCAATAGAATGATGGGATCCATCAAATACTAGCTCGCTATAAATTTCATCAGACAGGATAAAAATATCTTTGTCTTTTAAAAGTGCGGCAATGTCTGCTAGTTCATCCTTAGAAAGGGTAACTCCTGTAGGGTTTGATGGATAGGGTATGACAACACAACGAGTCTTCTCGGACAGCTGCTTTTTAATTAAATCTGCTGTTAATCGGAACCCATTTTTTCTCGTATCCGCATAGACAGGCTTTGCCCCACAAAGGGTAATGATTGGTTCGTAGCCAGGATAAACAGGTCCGGGTAGGATTACCTCAGCGCCTTCCTCTAGGATTGTCCTAAAAGCAATATCAATTGCTTGGCTTGCTCCAGTGGTAGTAATGACTTCGTTTTCAGGATTGTATGAAAGTGAATAGTTAGTCTGTAAAAAGTGGCAGGCAGCTTCTCTTAGTTCAAAAAATCCAGCGTTATGAGTATATGTAGTGTAATTTTCTTGAATAGCATTAATACCTGCTTGTTTAACATGGTCTGGTGTATGAAAATCTGGTTGTCCAATTGTAAGAGAGATAACATCATCGTAGTCGGCAACCAAGTTAAAAAATTTGCGAATACCGGAAATCTCAATACTTTTTACTCTTTTATTAATAAGGTGTTCCACTTACGGTCATCCTTCCTATAGTTCTTTGTTTTTTCCTATTTTAACATTAAAAAGGGTACTTTCATTTAATTATTTTCATTGAAGGCATCATTTAATAAAAATGCAAATTTTTTGTTATTTATAACTTTAAGCAAGGAAGAAGAAGGTATTTTTGTAAATACCTCGAATGTAAAAAAGTATGAATACTTACTAGGAGTTGGAAATTAATTATGAAAATAATAGATATATCACAAGTTCTTCACTCTGATATTCCTGTATGGCCTGGTGATACGCCATTTTCGTTTCGACTAAGTTGGACGAAACAAGAATCTGGTTCAGTTAATGTTGGCAAAATTGAAATGAGTACACATACAGGCACTCATATAGATGCACCATTTCATTTTGATAATGAAGGTAAAAAAGTGATTGAACTTGACCTCGAACGATACATAGGAGAGGCAAAAGTGATACAGGTAAGTAACGTAGAAACAATTACTCCTGATCACTTTAATGGTACAAACTTTGAAGGAGTAACAAAGCTTTTAATTAGAACTAATTCTTGGAATAATCGGCGTGAGTTTCCAAGTTCAATACCGTCATTGTCCCCAGATCTTGCACCATTTTTAGCTGACAGAGGAATTAAGTTACTTGGTGTTGATGTTCCTTCAGTTGATGTACTTGATAGTAAGGATCTACCTGCACATCATAGTCTACTAGGACATGATATCCATATTTTAGAGGGGATTGTGCTAGATTCCGTTGATGAAGGGGTGTACCAGTTAGTCGCTCTCCCACTTCCGCTAAAAGAAGCAGATGGAAGTCCTGTTCGTGCGATATTAATTGAACAATAAAAGACAAGCGCTGGAACCCTGACGAGGAGGCTCCAAAAATGCTAAAGCATTATTTCAACGAAGATTATGCTCACTCAGCATTCTTTAGTGTTGCCTCAAGCAGAATGGATGAAGAGACCTCGGGGGGCTAGACGCTTGTGATGGACGTCGTAAACCTTACCTAAAAGATATCCACAAGGAAAAATTTTATAATATCTTTAACCCCAAAAAGATCGGGCCATCGCCCTATAGGCCCATCCTCTCCCTTACTACAAAACGGTGATTTTCGAGCAATGCGTTTACCAAGTGCCTACGTAGTGATTTACAAAATACATTGATAGAGAAATTAAGAAATAACGATTGGACATTGACATATGGATAATATAATTTTAAAATAAAAATAATTCTAAATATTTTAAAAATGCTATTTATTATGAAATTGAAATTTGTATTTGGTGAAAAAGGAGTTTATTACCTTGATTTGGTAGTGATCCCTTTTAACAATATTCCAAGTAAACGAAAAAGGAGTTGGTTTCGTAATTAATCACATTAACATTTTACATTGACAAGGGGGAGAAAAATGAAAGAATTTACACGTAAAAGTTTAATAGTATTGGTACTATTAGCTGCAACGATCCTTATTTCTGCTTGCAGCTCGGAAAAATCAAGTGGTAAGGACAATGAAAATGAGAAACCAGATTCCACAGATGCAGGAGTAGAACAAACACTTACTGTGAATGCCTTAACTGAACCACCTAGTTTGGATCCACCATTGATTGATAATAGAATGGCTGGAGAAATTGCAAACCAATTGTTTGAAGGACTTGTTCGTTTAGATGAAAGTGGAAAAGCCGTTCCAGGGGTAGCAAAGGAATGGAATATTTCCGATGATGGTCTTGTGTATACATTTTACTTAAACGAAAATGCGAAATGGTCAAACGGGAATCCTGTTACAGCCGAAGACTTTTTTTATTCATGGGAACGGACACTCAGACCTGAAACTGCTGCACCATTAGTGAGCAACTTATACTTTATTAAAAACGCAGTGCTGTATAACAGCGGGGAATTGACCGATCCAACACAGCTTGGAATGAAGGTTATTAATGACAACACCTTTGAAGTAACATTAGAGAAACCTACATCATTTTTCTTAGGATTGACATCGTTCTTTAGTGTACTTCCAATAAATAAGGAAGTAGCAGAGTCAAATCCAAAATGGGCGACTGAGGCTGACTCTTTTGTATCTAATGGACCGTTTAAGCTAAAAAGCTGGGATCATGGACAGGAAATTGTTATGGTACCAAATGAAAACTACTGGGCAGCCGACGTTGTGAAGCTTGAAGAATTAAAATGGGTAATGGTGAATGAGCAAAATACTGAATATGGAATGTATAAATCAGGCGAGCTAGATGTATCCAATAATTTCCCTAATGGTATAAAAAGTGATTTGATTGCATCTGGTGAAGCAAAAAATGCACCACAAGCAAGAACGTATTATTTACGCTACAACTATGACACTGAATTGTTTGGAAATGAAAAGATTAGAAGAGCTCTAGGACTCGCACTAAATCGTCAATTAATCGTTGATAAAGTTACACAAGGCGGTGAGACACCTGCACTTGCTTTTATTCCACCTGGCTTGGGAAGTGGAGATGGTGAGTTTAGAAGTCTAGCTGGCGATGCACTATATAAGGACAATGATGTCGAAACTGCAAAACAATTACTTAAAGAAGGTTTAGAAGAGCTTGGGTTGTCATCTTTTCCAAATGCTACCTTGTTATTCCAAACTAATGACACGTATAACAAGCTTACACAAGCAATGCAAGAAATGTGGAAACAAAATCTTGGTATAGACATTACTTTGCAAACAATGGAACAGAAAGTATTTATTCAAACTGTAAAATCTGGTGATTTTGAGTTAGCAATCTACAGCACTGGTGCCGATTATGATGATGCTAGTAACTTAATGGGTCAATACACAACAGGTGATATTTATAACTACAGCAATATCTCTATCCCTTCATATGATGAGCTGATTGCAAAAGTAGACATAGAGGTTGACCTCCAAAAGCGTGCACAATACATGGTCGAAGCTGAGAAAATCTTGCTAGATGCGATGGCGATCGCTCCTCTATACTATGGAACAGACGTCTTTTTACAAAAGGAAAATGTCAAGGGAATTATCCGCTTCCCTATTCAAGCAATTGATTATCGTGAAGCATATAAAGAATAGTTTGGCATTAAAAAGGGATTTATTTGTCTCCTGTTCTACTACTTACTATGAATAGAAAAGTAGATTAAAAAATTAGTAAACTGACTGAAGAAGTGTGTAATCAACACACTTCTTTCGTTCAATTTATTGACTATCAACAATTTCTATTTAGCTACATATCAAAGCACTATTCTTATATACATCAAAAGGTTTGACAGTTAGTAGATAGCTATCTTATCTTCCCTAAATTACACAAACATTCTGATGAGGAGGATATATATTATGAGACAGTTTCTTTTTCAAAGACTACTTGGAGTCATAATTACCTTGTTCGCAATTATTACTTTGACTTTTTTTCTAATGAATGCTATACCAGGTGATCCTTTCACAAGTGAGGCAAGGATACCTGAACAAGTTCTTGATAATTTAAGGAACTATTACGGACTAAACGATCCAATTCTGGTTCAATATTGGAAATATTTAAAAGGAGCATTGCTATTTGATTTTGGTCCATCTATAAAATGGGAAAATCAATCGGTAAATGAATTAATTACCTCTGGGTTTCCTGTGTCCGCTATTCTTGGTTTACAAGCCATTATATTTGCAACCTTTTTCGGTATTTTGCTAGGAATAATATCAGCCTTCAAACATAATAGTGGACTTGATTACTTTTCAATGATAATTGCAATCATAGGACTTTCTGTCCCAAGCTTTATATTTGCAACGATCTTAATTAACTATTTTGCTGTTAAATTACAATGGTTTCCCGTCGCAACTTGGGGGACGTGGAGTCATACAGTTTTGCCTAGTATTGCATTAGCAATGGCACCAATGGCCTATATTGCACGTCTGACACGTTCAAGTTTATTAGAAGTACTATCAATGGACTATATTCAAACCGCAATTGCAAAAGGTGTAACCGGTCCACGATTTCTTTTCCGGCACGTTTTACGCAATGCGTTAATACCAGTTGTCACCATTCTTGGTCCCATTACAGCAACTATTTTAACGGGAAGCTTTGTAATTGAAAAAATCTTCGGTATTCCTGGATTGGGAAAATATTTTGTAGAGGGAATAGTAGACCGTGATTATCCACTTATTTTAGGAACAGCTGTATTTTACAGTGCAATTTTAGTATTTTTTATCATTCTAGTAGATATCGCTTATGGTGTAATCGATCCACGAATTCGATTAATGAAAGGCAGGAGTTAGCCGTGCAAACTGTACCAGATAAGCTATTTCGGTATAAAGACAGAGTAGTAGTGGATAAAGTCGTCCATACCAAACCTAGTATTTCCTTCTGGAAAGATGCTTTTATCCGCTTAAAAGAAAATAGACTTGCAATGACAGGCTTAGTTTTAATTATCTTATTAATAACGATGGCCATTGTTGGTCCTTTCCTTGTTCCTTATTCGTATTCTGATCAGGCCTTGCTTGACTCTAACCTTGCTCCTTCAATAGACCATTGGTTTGGAACGGACGATTTAGGACGAGATATTTTTGCGAGAACATGGGTTGGTGCCAGAATCTCCCTCTTTATTGGGATTACAGCTGTGTTAATTGACCTCATAATAGGTGTCATTTGGGGAGGAATTTCTGCATATAAAGGCGGAAAAACAGATGAAGTCATGATGAGAATTGTAGACGTTTTATACGGACTACCGCATCTACTGATCACAATTCTATTAATGGTTGTGTTAAAACCAGGATTGATAACAATCATTATCGCCATGGCAGCCACTGGCTGGATTGGAATGGCTCGACTCGTTCGTGGTGAAATTTTACGGTTGAAAGAGTCAGAGTTTGTCTTGGCTTCTAGAGTATTAGGTGCTAGCTTCTTTCGAATTCTGTTTAAGCATCTTATTCCAAATTCTATGGGTCCAATTATTGTCAGTATCACCTTGTCAGTACCGGGAGCAATTTTTGCTGAAGCTACATTAAGCTTTCTGGGGTTAGGGGTTCCCGTACCTTTGGCAAGCTGGGGTACGATGACAGCAGAAGGGTTGGTTACATTACTCACAGGGGAAATTTGGAGATTATTTTTTCCTGCTTTATTTATTTCACTAACGATGTTCGCTTTCAACGTACTTGGTGATGGGCTGCGTGATGCCCTTGATCCAAAGCTAAGAAAATAGTAAAGGGGGATAAAAATGAACCACCTACTAGAAGTGAAGGATTTACATGTTCATTTTAAAACAAAAGATAGATCTGTTCATGCAGTAAGAGGAGTTACATTCCATATAAACAAAGGAGAAGTGTTAGCAATCGTTGGTGAATCTGGGTCAGGCAAGTCCGTTACTGCTAAAAGTTTAATGAAGCTTCTCCCTAATAAGGGGAATTCAATAAAAGGAGGCTCCATTTTATTTAATGGAAAAGAAATAACAACGATGAATAAAAAGGATCTAGCCAAACTAAGGGGATCAAAAATTAGCATGATCTTTCAAGATCCAATGACATCTTTAAACCCGACCATGAAAGTGGGTGATCAAATTGCTGAAGTGCTCGTCATCCACAAAGGAATATCGATGAAAGAGGCTAGAAAGCAGGCAGTTGAATTAGTTGAACTGGTTCGTATTCCGAATGCTGTTCATTGCTGTAACAAGTACCCACATCAGCTAAGTGGAGGAATGAGACAACGAATTGTAATTGCTATGGCGATCATTTGTGAGCCGGATTTATTAATAGCAGACGAACCGACGACAGCTTTAGATGTTACAATTCAAGCAGAAATTTTGGATTTACTAAAAGAAATACAAGAAAAAATGGGAATGGCAATCATTCTAATTACTCACGACCTTGGTGTTGTTGCAAGGTTCTCTGACCGTGTAAGTGTCATGTATGCGGGTAAAATTGTTGAAAACGGTTCGAAAAGAGACGTATTCACGAATGCTAAGCACCCTTATACACATGGATTGCTACAATCTGTTCCAAAGCTAGATCAAGACCAAACACAGCGCTTACTTTCAATTGATGGTACACCTCCAGATTTGTCCACTCTGATTAATGGTTGTGCATTTGCTGCACGCTGTCCGTACGCAATGGAGGTATGTGATGAATTCGATCCGACGATAACCACTATATCTAAAACGCATGAAGCCAAATGCTGGTTGATGGACGCAAGAGCACCAAAACTAAATTCTACCATGAAGCTTCATGATGCTTCGAATGCATAAGTTGGTCTACTTTTAAGGAGGTAACATGTAGTGAGAAAAAAAGTTTTAGAAGTGAAAAACGTAAGGAAGCATTTTCAGATAGAGAATGGGAATACATTAAAAGCGGTAGACGACATCTCCTTTGAAATTTTTGAAGGGGAAACACTTGGTTTAGTAGGTGAATCTGGTTGCGGTAAATCAACAACAGGAAGAACTATTATTCGATTATATGAAACAACAGAGGGAAACATTTTGTTCCAAGGAAAAGACGTCCACAAATTGAAACGCAAAGAAGTTAAAGAAATAAATCGAAAAATGCAAATGATTTTCCAGGACCCATATTCCTCGCTGAATCCAAGGATGACTGTCGGTGATATCATCTCAGAAGGAATGGTAATTCACGGACTTTATAAAGGAAAAGAGCGTATGAAAAAGGTTTACGAACTTCTCGAAACAGTGGGACTTAGTCGGGAACATGCGAACCGTTATGCGCATGAATTTAGTGGTGGGCAGAGACAAAGAATTGGGATTGCACGAGCACTCGCTGTAGAACCTGACTTTATCATTGCAGATGAACCTATTTCAGCGCTTGATGTGTCTGTCCAAGCCCAAATTGTCAATTTGCTAATTGATTTACAAAAAGAGAAAAAATTAACATACCTATTTATATCCCATGATTTATCTATGGTGAAATACATCAGTGATCGGATTGGTGTTATGTATCTAGGAAATCTAGTAGAGATCACAACAAGTGAAAACCTCTATCACAATCCAATGCATCCATATACAAATGAATTAATCAAAGCTATTCCAGTTGCCATCCTTGAAGAGGAGGATCAAATCTTAGAGAGGACAAAACTAACAGGCGAAGTCCCAAGTCCGGTAAATCCTCCACAGGGCTGTGTCTTCTCTACTAGATGTCCCTCAGTAAAACCTGAATGTAAAACGATAAAACCAAAATTACAAGAAGTCCAAAAGCAGCATTTTGTTGCCTGTCACTTATACGAATAACCCGTTAAACCCCTTGCTTGGTTTCATCTCTAGGTGGAACCAAGTTATTTGTAGTATCAGAATTTTTCTGTTGCCCCTTTTTAAAAGCGTAAAACTTTTACCTAGTTTTGGTGTCTAGCTCCGTGCCCCACCCCGGCTCAATGGCAAAAGCCAATCCGTCTAAAAAGGTCAAAAAACAACCTTCTTAGACGGATTGGCTTATGCTTGGCTTGCACAGGATGTGCTGATGTCGATGTTCGTAAACAGGACGTGGCGGGTTTTATCGATGCGCCGATAGGCGGGCGTGCCTTGCGCTTTTGTTCAAAGATAAGAAAGTATAAAAGTTTGTACCTAGTTTTAGTGTCTAGCTCCGGGCGCCATCGGCTCGAGGTCATAAGCCAATCCCTTCCCGAAGGCAAAAAACACCTTCAGTCAGTGCTCGTCTTATGCTTGTCGCCGAAAGGCGGGCGCGCCTTGCGCTTTTCTTGTTTACGTATTAATTTGTATGAGATCATTATATTTTCTTGATAATTCATTAAAACGCTGTTCATCCTTGGCATCGGTGGCAAGGTCTATTGATTCCTGTAATCTCTTTACGTTAAAACGATAACTTAGCTCATCTAAAAGCAGTTGTGCACATAATTCAATTGCAAACTTTTCTTCCTGAGATAGATTATAACTGATATATTTTTTACTGCGATTTTTAACTAACGTGTACTTTTTCTTATATGTCTTCTTCATTAAATGCCCCTCCAGTTTAATTTAAGTAACTGTACTGAGATAATAAAGTAATATATTGTTTTGACAGTTCCATAAATAATACTTCGTCCCCGTTAGTGAGGGTATTATCGATTTGATCCATTAATTGTGTCTTTTTAAAGGAGAGCAGTGAATGATCAATAACCATTTCAGCTTCCCTTTCAATTAATGTCTTTTCGCTGTTTGGTGTTGAAATAATAACGAGTTCGTTTTTTTGGTCTTTTTTGTAATGGTTCATCTTGATCACTCTCCTATCGTTTTTACTATTATTAACCGAAACGGCAAAAAAGTAAAGTATTTTTCTAAAAATTTAGATATATCAGAATATGGTAAAATAACTCGTTTAGATTCAATAAAATGAATATTATGGTGCTACTAGTTCAACCTTTATTCTATCAGGGTCCTCAAAATAGACAGCGTAGTGGTCAGGGCCTCCTGCAAACGGGTGTTTATTTTCATATAAGATATGTGTGCCATTTTCCTTAAGTAGTTTAGTTAGTTCATTTACATGCTGCTTAGATTCTACATGGAAGGCAAGATGGTTCAGGCCAACTCTACATCTATGATAGGGGATATTATTAAATTTCTCGTCAACTTGAACAAACACCAAATAAGTATTGTCTAGTCTCCAGCTAATTCCCTTTTCCCAATCTTGATAAACCTCGTATCCTAACTCAATTAACAGCCATCCCCAAAATCTTTTCGTTTTTTCTAAACTCGAAACATAAAGTTCAATATGATGCAATAATCCTTTTTTCATGTTCTCCCTCCAACCAGATTAGAAGCCTTTTTTCTATATTGTAAACATTAGCGATTCTAAACGCTATGTTTAATCATGACATCCATCTTAAAGAAGAATGGATTTTAAACTTGGATGGATTAACTCTTTAAATGTCGTCATAAGATAGAATGATAAGTAATTAAAAAGGAGGTTAAGGGATGATGTATAAACAGCAAACTAAGTATCAACCATATCCTCAAAATCAGCGACTTACACCTTATTATAATAGTTATTTTCCAAATAACATCTACTCAGCAGACTATGTTAAAAAACAAAAAGAGCAGCTTCAACATGTATGGAAAGTGATAAAGGAGGATGTTAAGCCGTTATATAAAGATTTAGAGGAATATAAGGTCGACGATAAACTTTCACGGTACCTATTTTTGCAGACTGTTCAATTTACATTTACAGCTAGAAATCAATCTAATGGTTCACTTGATCAACAAGTTAACCATTTATTCCAAGGATTACTAAAACAGTTTCATCCGATATTTGTTACCTTGCAATCTTATAAAATACCAAATCGTACAATAGAAAGGGTACTAAAAGAAATCATCAAATTAACACTTACAAATAGTGATTACAAGCCAGAAAGCAAGGAAAGCAAATGGAGTGAGTGGGAGGATTTAGGTGGAAGACTGACATCAGGACCTTCAGTAGCCTTCTGGGGGAAAAATCGAAAAGATGTTTTCGCAAGAGGAAGAAACAGAAAACTATACCATAGTCGATGGGATGGCTCCCAATGGGGAGAATGGAATAATCTTGGTGGGAAATTAACCTCATCACCTGCAGCATTGTCATGGGGGGAAAACAGAATTGATGTGTTTGCTAGAGGTGAAAATCAACAATTGATTCACAAGTTTTGGAATGGGGAAAGCTTTAGCGAGTGGGAAGACCTAGGTGGTATGCTCACTTCCTCACCTGCTGTTGCATCAAGGGGCGAGAATCAGTTGGATGTATTTATAAGGGGTGCTAAAAAAAGACTTTATCAAAAATCTTGGGATGGTACTAGTTGGGGTGAGTGGCATGATCTTGGAGGGGAACTAACTTCAGCACCTGCCGCCATTTCAATTGAGCAAAATCGAGTTGACGTGTTTGCTCGTGGTAAAAATCGCTCTCTCCTACAAAAGAAATGGGATGGAGAGAAGTGGCATGATTGGGTTGACTTAGGGGGCAAGTTGACCTCTAGTCCGACTGTTGCTTCAGGGGGACGATTTCATCTCGATGTATTTTCAAAAGGACTTGATAATCATTTGTATTATATCATGTGGGATGGTAATAAGTGGAATGAATGGCAAGACCTCGGTGGAACTCTTACATCTGAACCAGCTGCTGTTTCTTTGGAAGGAAGGCGTGTGGATATTTTTGTTAAGGGTTCTGATGAACAGTTGCTTCATAAATGGATGGGATAATCGAAAAGAAGGTGGCAGCGTATTGTTGCCACCTTCTTTCACATTGGAATTGAAATTACTATTCAAGGTAGAAGATAGCCTTTTATAACAGAATCTTCAACCAATTCTACAACAAAATTCCATAAGGTTTCTGAGCTTTCTTTAATTTTTCTATTCCGTTTAAGGACCATCTCTTTCGTGATACTATGTTTTTTCCAGGAAGCGCCCTTAGTATAATAATTTTGAATAAGCGGTTGCAAACGATCTATCGCTGCTGCATATTTAGCTTCGTTTGTGAGTTGTAATTCAAACTCAACCCAAAGATCATAGAATTCTGCTCCTTGGTCTATAGGAAGGAGTCCAAATATTCTCTTAGCTGCTGCCTGTTCACGATCTTCTTTATCCTCATAGCCTTTCACATCATATGCAAAGGTGTCTCCTGCGTCTATCTCGACAATATCATGGAGTAAAACCATTTTAAGTGTACGTAACAAATCGATTCCAATATGATCAACGTGTTCAAGTAGCACTATAGACATCATTGCAAAGTGCCAAGTATGTTCTGCATCATTTTCATGCCGTGATCCATCGATAATAAAGCTTTGACGGTAAATAGATTTAAGTTTGTCAATTTCAGCAATAAATTGAATTTGTTTTTGTATTCGATTCATTTGTAAAGTTGCTCCCTCATTATTTTAAACCCGTAAAAATTATATCATGTTACTAACTAAGTTAGGAGTAAACATGAAAATACAACACTACACAATTTGTTATGTTAAAATAACGGTAATGTTTATTTTGGAGGAAATTCGATGCTTTCAATTATTAAGCCGCTAATTGTTAATGTAACAATTATCTTTTCACTAGCGTTTAATGCTAATTTATTCTTTCCGTTTAACAATAAAAGACCATTAACATTAAATCAAAAATTGATCTATGGGCTTATTGGTGCGTTTGCAGCCATTCTTTGCATGTTTTACCCAATTGAAAGCTTAGGTGAAACTAACTTTGATTTACGGATGATCCCGATCATCATCGTTACCTTGTATGGTGGCGGGCTAGCTGGATTGGTTTGTACATTGTTAGTTATTACTATTAGGATACTGATTGGAGGTAATCTTGCATGGGTGGGAGTAATTGTATCACTACTTGCCTTCATTATTGCTATTAGTTTCCGTCGACTTTACCTTCAGTCTAAAAATAAGATGATAACGGGCACATTTTTAATTACAATCTACTTTTTCTTTTATGTAATGATCCTTTTTTATACTGTCGAAAATTTAGACTATAATTTTTACATAGTATATTTTTCTGCATTTCTTGTTACTTACTTTGCTTTACTGTATGTGGTTGAGCGGTTGATTTCTGCAAACCAACAATTTAACGAAACGGTATATTTGGAAAAGCTCACGAATATTAGTCAGATGGCAGCATCCATCGCTCATGAAATTCGTAATCCAATAACGACTGTACGAGGCTTTATTCAATTTTTACAACAAGATACTTCGGATGAAAAATTCAAACAGTTTTCACCCCTTATTCTTGAAGAACTAGACCGGACAAATAAGATTATTACGAATTATCTTAATCTGAATAAACCTGCAGATTTTGAATTAACGAAAGTTGAAGTCGATACGGTACTAAAGGATTCTATCGAGCTTCTACGTCCTCTTGGTATGTACGGTAATGTAACAATCCTTTATAAAGGAAGTGGTGCGCATCATGTCTATGCTGATGAACATCACTTAAAACAGGCACTACTAAATGTAATTAAAAATGGTATTGAAGCAATTGAAAACGGTGGGTTTGTGAAAATTACCAAAAAACCAGGAGAAGAAAAAAATACTGTTACGATTGATATTGAAGATAATGGGAAGGGTATGACACAAACGCAATTAGAAACAATTGGTTTGCCTTACTACACGACAAAGACAAGAGGTACAGGTCTTGGAAGTATGATTACCAATAGACTGATCCGAGAAATGAACGGAAAAATTGAATACGAGAGTAAACCTAATAAAGGTACAAAAGTAATAATAAGTTTACCGATGATGAAAGAGTAAACATAATAACATGATGATCCAAACAGGTCTGCAATTATCTGCAACCTGTCTTTTGATTGTTTAGGAAATTATAAAATTGTAAGGTTGTGTATTACTAGTCTTTGTCTATCTACGTCCAGCTCCAGGCGCCATCGGACCTGAGGCCATAAGCCATTTCCTTTAAGAAGGAAAAACCACCTTCTTAAAGGAACCGTCTTATGCTTGTCGCCGATAAGCGGGCGCCTTGCGCTTTTGTTCTTACTACCTTATTTAGCGGTTTTTATGAGGGGTGGTATATTTTTAGTTAAAATCCATCCTCATATGTTACATAAACCAAACCAATTTATCAAATATACTACCATTTGTTAATTTGGCTTAATCCTAGTATTGGAACAATTCAGCTATTTATTCACGGATAAGATTTCAAATAATGTTGGTTTAGACAAGTCATACTTTCATATACATATATACAGAATGGTACTTGAAGGGATGTGAAAGGATATGCCGCGTTATATTTGGGGTGTTGATTCAGCAGCCATTGTAAATGATGAGCTTTTCAATTGTGTTAAATCAAACTTTGGGAGTCCCAGATATTGGGGGCGTTATTTAACAGATGTTCCTAATGTTTCTGAAGGATTAACGAAAGAAGAAATAGCATTTATAAGGAATAAAGGGATGAAAGTATTACCTATTTATAATGTTTTCTCTGAAGCTGTTGGGTATTCAAAGGGGCAGATTGCTGCAAGAAATGCAGTGTATAATGCCAGAAGATTAGGAATACCGAATAATATTGCCTTATTTGCTAATGTTGAAAGGTTTTTTGAAGTTGATGAGGCTTGGATAAGGGGGTGGGTAGAGTCTTTATATCCTACCGGTTATCGACCTGGTATTTATCATGATCCAACAGAAGGTGCATTTGCGCAAGAGTATTGTAAAGCTGTTACAACGAATAACCAAGTAGCAGTACAAGCGATTTTATGGAGTGCTGAACCTGAGCCAGGACCTACAAAAGAAAGGAACGCACCTGCGTTTGCACCATCCAAACCGAATTGTAAGGGGAATGTCTGGTTGTGGCAATATGGAAGAGACGCAGACGTGTGTCCAATTGATACAAATTTGGCCGATAGTCGTGTCTTACAATATTTATATTAAAAAGGTTGCAGAGTTTTGCAACCTTTATTTTTTTAGATTAAGTAAAGAAATTCGCCAAAGTTCACGAAATATACCACTTATTCTTATATACCGTCTTTAAAGAATATGTTGTAGCGAATATAATAGAAAGAAATCATAGTTGTTTGGAAGGAAGATTTTAATGGAAGATAAAAAAGGGATTCTGCTTGAAAGTGGTACAAATGAACTTGAAGTAGTTGAATTTGGCATAGGGAGCAATAAATTTGGGATAAACGTAATAAAGGTAAAAGAAATAATGATTCCGGTTCCCATTACAAAGGTGCCTCATTCTCATAAGAATGTGGAAGGTATAATAGAACTTCGCGGCGAAGTGCTTCCTGTAGTAAATGTCGCAACAGCGCTTGGATTTGAGAAATCTACTACACCTGCATTAGATAAATTTATCGTAACTGAATTTAACAAGCAAAAAATTGTTTTCCATGTACATAGTGTTACAAAAATCCATCGTATTTCATGGGATAAAATAGAAAAGCCATCTAATATTTACCAAGGCCTACAAAGCCATATTACTGGTGTCATAAAAATAAATGGTGATATGTTATTACTATTAGATTTTGAGAAAATGGTTGTAGATATAAATCCGGAAACAGGGATTAATGTTGATCAAATAAAAAAGTTAGGAAATAGAGAAAGGTCAAACAAAAAGGTAGTGGTTGCTGAAGATTCACCGCTTTTACGAAAGCTACTAAATGATACATTAACAGAAGCCGGGTATTCCAATCTAGAATTTTTTGAAAATGGAAAAGATGCACTGCAATACCTTGAATCCATTGTGAATGAGGATAAAAAGATAGATGAACATGTACAGATCATTGTAACAGATATTGAAATGCCGCAAATGGATGGACACCATTTAACAAAGAGAATTAAAAGCGACTCCCGACTAACAAAATTGCCTGTTATTATCTTTTCATCGCTTATAACAGAGGACCTTCGTCACAAAGGTCAAATGGTGGGGGCAGAGGGTCAAGTAAGTAAACCCGAGATAGGGGTGCTAGTAAGATTAATCGATGAGCACATTCTTTAAGAAACAATTCTTACTAAAAGAAAGAGGTGGTTAAGTGAGTCTTGTGGATAAGGCAAGGGATTTTGCAATGAATGCGCATAAAGAACAAAAGAGAAAATTAACTAGTGAACCTTATTTTGTACATCTAGAGGGAGTAGCACAGACCCTTAGGGATGCCGGGTTTTCAGAAGAAGTGGTGGCTGCAGGATATCTACATGATGTGGTTGAAGATACTAGCACTACGATTGAAGAAATTGAAAAGATCTTTGGCAAGAAAATCGCCGTTCTGGTTATGTCAAATACCGAAACTAAAGCTTTGTCATGGGAGATCCGAAAACAACATACAATTGACAGCATAGAAGGTGCGTCGCTTGAAATAAAAGCTCTAATAGCGGCAGACAAATTAGATAATATCAACAGTCTTTTAGAAGCATGTCGTATCGATGGGGACGGAATATGGGAAAGCTTTAACAGAGGTTATGCTAAACAATCATGGTATTATAAAGCGCTAGTGAAAGCGATACTTGCAGGTATAGATGAATCAGACCTACCTGCTTTTTTTCATGAACTTAGGGAGAAATCCATAGAACTTTTTTCATAAATCAAAAAAAACAGATAAGAGCCACTTATCTGTTTTCTTTATATTAATTAAAAATAGCTTTCACCAAGTTTTTTAAAGACGGGTTTATTGTAACTTCTATTGTTAGTTTTTCTATTTTGTGATGGTGAGTCCTCTTTCATACCTACATATTGTTGCAAGAGATTCTTGGCTTGTAAGAGTGACAAATGTGTTTTGGGGTTTCTATAAGATTGATTTAGTGTCCCAAGATGTGGTAACTCTGCGAAGTCTTCTTTGGAAGGAGGCATGTGAAAGAAATAGTCCCCTGCTGATACTAAAACATCGGATTGTTGTCTGCTGTTTTTCGGATTTCTCGAAAAATGAAGCCCTTCTTTTTTTGCATTTCCTTCAATTAATAGTTTTTCTAATGCTTTTCTCTTTAATAAATAGAGAAATTTAGGATTAGTAGCCGTTTTTGCATGTCGATTGACAATGAAGATTGCCCGTGCGAGGTTTTCGACGGTTGGTTTTATTGGAGCTTGGTTTTGCTGGGTATTCATTTTTTCTCTCCTTTCTACATACCATTATACTGACCTTTTTGACTTTTGCAAATTCACATTGGAAAAATTATTAAAAACAGCTCGCTAAAAGAGGAATACAATTGTAAAAAACGAAGCAACTAGGTTAACTAGTTGCTTTAATAGTTTCTTTATTTACGCCCTCAGTTCTGATCAACTTAATAAATAAGTCTGCATAATACGGATCCCACTGAGTACCTTTTCCATGTTCAAGGATGGTTAAGGCTTTATCAATCGGCATACCCTTACGATATGGACGATCAGAGGTCATCGCATCAAATGCGTCAGCAACTGCCATAATCCTTCCGAATACTGGAATTTCTTCACCTTTTAGTCCATGTGGGTATCCATTACCATCATAACGTTCGTGGTGATACTTTACACCAGGAATCAATGGCTCCATTGCTTCAGAAGGCTGAATTTGCAATAGTATAGTTGCACCGATTTCAGGATGTCTTTTTATTTGTGCAAATTCATCTTCAGTTAGCTTGTCATCCTTTAGTAACACATTATCTCGTACACCAATTTTTCCGATGTCATGAAGAAGTGCAGATTTTTTAAGTAAGTCTATCTCAGCAACAGAAAGTGATGCTCCTTCAGCAATTCTTACAGAGTAATTTGCTACCCTGATGGAATGACCGGCGGTATATGGATCACGTGCATCTAAGGTCATTGCAAGCGTTGTGTAAAAACTATTTAGGAGCTGTTGGTTCATGTTATCGCGTTCTTTAAGTCCTTGTACCATCATATTGAATCCTGTTATAACTCGCGAAAATTCATCAGAATAGATGTCATTAGAAAATGTGAATTCTCCTCTTTCAATGTTTCTCATACTAGCTTGTAATTGGTCAATTGGCTGAGAAATATCCTTAAATAAAAGGTAAGCCCCGTATGTAGCGCAAAAAGTGGAAACTAATAATATTACGATTGCCCAACTCCAGTATGATGTTAATTGATTTTCAGAAACCTCCTGAAGGCGAATCTGTGATGCAAGACTAAATAATAATATTGGAAACACACTGATAAACAATGCACTTAATTGGAACTTTTGTTGAATCGATACTAGAACTTGTCCGTTCAGTGAGATATCAGCATTATATTGCATTTTCGCCATTTTTCTAAGTTGATTTAAAGCTATTTTTATTGCTTTAGTGGTTAAAAAGAATTCAATTAGACCATGCATACCTGCAATAAGTCCAGCACCAATAATTGCAAATAGGACATAACGATACGGAAAAGAGAGCAAGTTATATTCAATAAGTAAAATAGTCATAATGACGGACGGAAGTGAAATCCCAAACAAATGTGGTCCAAATATACGTTTAACGGTCAGGATAGGGAATCGATGTGTTTGTAGATAAGCTTGTTGAATGTCATCAAGTGTTGGGTAATCTTTAGAAAATGCCTGCTTAATTGGTTTAAGATGCTTTTTGAACATTAGCAGTTCTGCCACACACATGATAATCAAAGAGCTAAATAAAATAAAAGTTAAGTATATCAATTCAGTTTTTGTTATTTGCAGCGTTGAAAAGATGAACATACCACCAACACCAACTACAGCAACAACCGATCCTATCAGATAATTTAAAATAGACTGTTTTACAAACGTGCGATATGTGGACATGTTGAAACCTCTTTCGAAAACATGATTCTTTTATTCTAAACTAAGGATTATTATACTATAAAAGTACCTAATGGGGGAGGAAAGTTACATGTTTTGTGGCATTTCCTCTTATCATGTAAAAAATGTAATCCAAAGATGTAAGTGCAACTACGCCTTTGTCTTCGCCCTTTGGGCACGCCATTCGGCGAGTTTCCTTATAATGTAATCCCTTTCTTGAAGGATTTTGTCACTTTATGTAGAATTGAAAGAATAGCAATATTAAAATGAACCATGATAGAGGATGGTAAAATGGGAAAACGTAAGGGAAATATGAATGGAAATTTTATAAATATCACCAACAATAAAAAAATGGAAAATGATATTTTTCAAATTATTCTTAAACATATCGAAGATCTAATATATATTATGAAAGTTGATAACCCAACAACATTTCGTTATATGTTTGCAAACGAGAATGCATTAAAACAAGCAAGGTTAACACCTGATTATATTGATAAAACGTTACAGGAAGTCTTACCAAAAGATATATCCACTCATATTCAAGAGCACTATGAACGTGTTATCAGAAAACGAAGTGTTGTTTCCTTTCAAGATAAGATCATACTTCTTGATGGAAACGAAGCATATGGAGAATCGATATTAACACCTATTTATAATGAGGATAGCGTAATTTGCTATGTCGTTAGTATTACTCGTGATATAACGGATCGGATGATTGAAAAAAGAAAACTAATTGAAAGTACGGAACGCTATAAGTCTCTAGTTGATCATAATTTGGACGTAGTATTTTCCCTAGATTTAAATGGAAAGCTTCTTCACGCAAATCCGGCTACTTTCAAAATAATGGGATACCGAGAAAAACAATTAAACAATTGTACAATAGTTAATCTGCTAGATGATCGAGACGTTGCAACATTTTCTATTCATTTTCAGGAAACTTTACTAGGAAACGCTAGAGAGTTTGTTGGCTGTCGAATCAAACATAGAAACGCAACGACAATTTTGGTCCATCTGAAGATGATACCAATTGTAGTAAATACTGAGATTACAGGTATTTTTGTAATTTTGAAAGATATTACGGAACAGTCTAGCTATGAAAAAATGATGAAATATATGGCATTTCATGACCAGTTAACCGCACTACCAAACAGAAGTGCCTTAAAAGAAAACTTAGTAAATTTTATTTCAATTGCCAAAAAATTTGAAGAGCAACTAGCTGTTATGTATATTGATTTAGATAGATTTAAATCTTTGAATGACACCTTAGGGCACAATGTTGGTGATGTCTTATTAAAAGAAGTGGCAGAACGACTACTGAACATCGATGGAGAGGGTTATTCTGTTTACCGCCAGGGTGGAGACGAATTTGTAGTTATATTGCAGAATACGAACAAAACAAATTCGAGTCGAATTGCAGAGGAGATTTTAACGTCGATTCAAAAACCATTTTTATTCGGCACACATGAGTATTTCATATCGACAAGCATAGGTATAAGTACATTTCCGAATGATGGAGAAGATGGAGAAACATTAATTAAGAATGCAGACACTGCTTTATATCGTGTAAAAGAACGTGGAAAAGGACACTATCAATATTATAGTACTGATATGCAAAAAAGTACTTCGCAAACGATGTTGCTTGAAACAGGTTTAAGAAAAGCGATAGATCGTTATGAGTTAATTCTCTATTATCAGCCCCAAGTTGATGTATTGACAGGGGAAGTGACAAGCTTTGAAGCGTTGATAAGGTGGAATCATCCAGAACTTGGGTTCATATCCCCAGCTAATTTTATCCCACTTGCCGAAGAGATCGGGCTAATTCTACCAATTGGTGAATGGGTTATAAATACAGTATGTAAAAAGCTAAGGCAATGGCAAGATAATGGATACAGGTCTGTTACTGTAGCAATTAACCTTTCTCCTAAACAGTTTCAACAACCATGCTTGGTCGAATATATTCAAAAAGCTATAGCAGAAAACAACATTGACCCCAAAAGTCTAGAATTTGAGATTACAGAAGGAGCAATTCAGGATTCTAGGGAAGCAATACTCATTTTGAATCGATTAAAGGAACTAGGTGTTCAGGTGGCTGTTGATGATTTTGGTACAGGATTTTCTTCTTTAAACTATTTAAAGCATTTTCCTATTGATACCTTAAAGATTGATCAATCCTTTATCAAAGATGTATTAGTAGATAGGAAGGATATGGCAATTACCACTACTATTATCCATTTGGCACAAAGCCTAGGTTTATCTGTCGTAGCTGAAGGTGTTGAAGAAGCGAAGCAGCTGGAATTTTTAAAAATAATGAAATGTGATAAAGCACAAGGATACTTTTTTAGCAAGCCTGTTTGTGAGCAAGCGATTGAAGAGCATTATTTAGATAGATACTAAAAGAACAGGTGACCATTTACAGCTCTCACCTGTTTTTTATCCAAAGTACTTGGGTAGCTAATCCTAGAATATATGAAGTATGAACTCTGTTTTTAGTTCGATTTTTACGAATGCTATTAAAAATAACCAGCTAAATTAATCAGGTTGGAATTTATAAACTGATATTTCTGGTGGTGCTAAAAAACGAAATGGTAGCCTTGTTGTACCTAGCCCTTTGTTTACATATAGGGTTGTGGCTCCGATTGTATGAACTCCTTCATAATAATCAGTTCCAAGTGGCGGTGTGACAATTGGTCCAACAAAGGGAAGTTGTATTTGTCCACCATGACTATGACCTGAGAGCTGTACATGTGCTCCGAAAGAGGAAGATTGTGGTGCCACATCAGGTTCATGGACAAGCAGAATAGTGTACAAGGTATCTTGTGAAATATCCTTAAACGTATGGGAATAGTCCGGTTTACCTAGCATCACATCGTCAAGACCTGCAATTGCAATATCAGCTCCCTTGATAGAGATCCTCGTAGAACTATTTAGCATTACTGTGAATCCACTTTGTTCCATAATACTCTTATAAATGTCAGATCCATATCCTCCATGATCATGATTACCATAAATGCAATACTTTCCTAATGGAGCTTTAAGACGGGATAGAATAGGTGGCACGGCAGCTGAAAACGGATACTTATTTGGCTCATCAAGTAAGTCTCCAGTAAACAACACAATATCAGGGCCCAATTCATTAATTTTTTCAATTATTTTTGATAAATGTTCTAGGTCAAGGAAATGGCCAATATGTGTATCACTAAATTGGACCACTTTTATGTCTTTAAAGGAATGTGGAATTAGAGGATGTTTTAATACGTGTCTAGAAATAGTTATTCGTTTTGGTTCAATATGCCTAGCATATACAAACCCTATGGTTGTAGTTAAAAGAGTTGCTGTAATTGTAGAGACGATTCGTTTTAAAAATGTCCGACGTGAATATTTTTTAGTCATAAAAGAACCAACCTATCTTATTTTCTATAATTAACTATATTATATCATTTACTATATTCATAAGATATTTGTATATACTCTCAACCATGGTCTTCAAATAGAAAAGGTCTTCCCCTAAGGAACGACCAACATTCTATTAAATAAATTTTTCCCCATTTCAAAGGGGCAATAAACCAATTTACAAAATCTTGAAATCTTCTAATGCTTGTTGTAGATCTGCTCTTGTTTCAACTTTATCATTTAAAGCTACTCCAAGCTCAATCATAGTATTTGCAACCTCAGAGCGGATGCCGGTTACGACTGCATTACAACCTAATAATCTAAATCCATCGATGATTTTAAACATATGAGCTACAACAGCTGTATCTAAATAAGCAACTCCTGATAAATCAATTATTATTTTTTTGAATTTATTTTTTTCAATTTCCCGTAATGTTTTCTCTTGAAGCTTTTTTGCACGGTATGTATCCATTGTTCCAACAATCGGTAATATCGCAATATTGTTTGTTAGTGGAATAATCGGAACAGAAAGCTCTTCAATGACTTCTCTTTGTGAATGAAATAGTTTGTTTTTATAGTCGTTATAACTAATTATGTAATGATTTAAAAAGGTGTCTAAATAGTAATTTGTTTTCTTCTCAAGCGAGAAGAAATCATCAATTTTGTTATTATTATTTTGAAAGTAGTTATACATGAAATCCCAATAAAGACTTCGTAAGCTTTGGAACCATTCCAGTTTTATAATCGCTGGTAAATCATTTTTAGCCCATGTTACACCCTGTTCTTTCGCAAGTACAATTAATTCATGTTCAGAATCTTGGTCCAAGTAACTAACAATATGGATGGCAATTTCATATAAATTATCTTCGGTTATAGGAGAATCTTGAATTTCTGCAAGGATCGTTTTTGATCTGTTCTTTAAAAGAGTATCAAACGTTTCTTTATTTAAATACAAAAACTCTTTAAAGCTCTGTTCTTCAACGAATTGTAATGTTTCCATTTTCGTGATCTCTAACTCCTTTTTTTGTGAAATTGGGAATAAAATCTCAAAGATAGTCCCGATCTTTTCAAAGCTTTCTACTGTAACTTTCGCACCGTGTTTATGTAAGGTGTTAAATACTTGCGTTAGGCCCATTCCAGTACCATTGTCTTTCGTTGAAAAAAAGGGTGTTCCTAGTAACTCAAGCTTATCTCGGGGTATTCCTACTCCGGTATCTTTAATGCGCACACAAAGTGCTTTTTCTGACGAAAATAAGTCAACCGTCACACTCCCACGACCTTCAATTGCCTCAAAGGCATTTTTTAGCAGATTGAAGAATGCTTTCTTTAAAGCATTTTTTTGTCCAGAAATAGAGAGATCGCTGTGTTTAAAATTTTTAATAATCTCGACTCTATAAATTTGATCCTGAAAAAGGGCAAGGATAGATTCTAGCTCAGAATGCAAATTAATAGATACATATTTTTCTGCTTCCAAATCTGGCTTTGATACCTGTAGCAAGTTATTTAAAGTTGCAAGTGCATTGTCTAATTCAGCCAACGCAATATCTAAGTACGGCTCGGGTTTTTCCTCATTAACGAGCTGTAGAAAGCCTTTAACTGCTGTTAATGGATTACGGACCTCGTGAGCAATACCGGCAGATAACTGTCCAATGGAGGCCAGGCGGTTAAGTCGTAACTTTTCATCACTTTCATCTTTGTTGATTAATCCATTTTGTGGCAATGACAATAGTTCCTCCTTTCGGTGAAGATTTGATATAAAACTCATCCATTAATCTCTTTACACCTCTTAAGCCGAGACCCAGTCCTTGGGAGGATGGATCTTTAATACCGTTCATAACATTATCAATAGATGGTATTCCTTTTCCGTTGTCTTTTACAAGAATAGTCAGGCCTCTTTCGTTCACTTCACAAATAAATTCACCTTCACTTTGTGCGTGCATTAAAACATTTCGAGTTAATTCCGAGATTGAAACCAGCACCTTTTGTTTGTCTATTTCTGAAACAAGGAGGGTTCCCATTAATTGATTAGTATAACTTAATGCTAGTAAAATATCATTCTCACTAATTATTTGTAATTGATGTTTACTCATAAATCCCCCCATAAATGGCAGCTTCCCCTATAAGTATACAAAAAAGAACAATAAACGTAAAATATTTGTAATTTTATGCTAACTATTGTGACCCATCAGTCAACACTAGAAAGTAGTAAAAATGATTAAAATATAAAAATCGTTAGAATGTTTAGAATAAAAATGGTAAAATAATGAATAGTCATTCATTTCGTTCAAAGGGGAGATTTTTATGAAGGGAAAAGTAGCAATCGTCACCGGTGGTTCAAATGGGATGGGGAAATATATGGCCCAAAAGTTTGCTGCCGAGGGTGCTTTTGTTGTAATTACAGGTCGTACACTTGAGAAGTTAGAAGCCACCAAGAATGAAATTGAAACATTTGAAGGTCAAGTTCTTCCAGTTCAAATGGATGTGAGAGAGCCAGATCACGTTGCCCATATGGTAAGTGAGACTGATAAAGCATTTGGAAGAATAGATTATCTTGTAAATAATGCAGCTGGAAATTTTATCGTACCTGCTGAAAAGTTATCTGTTAATGGATGGAATTCAGTTATTAATATTGTTTTAAATGGAACTTTTTATTGTAGCTCTGCTGTGGGGAACTATTGGATTGACAAAGGAATAAAAGGCAGTATTCTAAATATGGTTGCTACGTATGCTTGGAATGCTGGCGCTGGTGTGATTCACTCGGCAAGTGCAAAAGCGGGAGTGTTGGCAATGACAAGAACATTGGCAGTTGAATGGGGATGTAAGTATGGAATTCGTGTAAATGCAATCGCTCCGGGACCAATTGAGCGTACGGGTGGGGCGGATCGCCTATGGGAGTCGGAAGTGGCTGCACAACGTACGTTAAACAGTGTACCTCTTGGAAGACTAGGAACACCAGAAGAAATTGCAAGTCTTGCTTATTTCTTGTTATCAGACGATGCCGCATACATTAATGGTGAGTGCATAACAATGGATGGGGGACAATGGCTTAACCAGAATCCGTTCTAATATTATTGTAGCAAAAACTCTACTGTAGCTATGTAGGGTTTTTTCTTTTATGTTTAAATTAACCTCTGGTACAAGGAAGAAAGATTATAAGGCTAATATTTCCAACATTCCACTTAAATATGGTATTATTTAAACAATAAAAAGTTAGTTGGTTAAGGGGATAGACTATGGATGCATTAGACATAATGACGAATATACATCAAATTATTCCTTATTACCAGGCGGTATTAAGTGCTGATGAACAACGTGTTATCGGCTATGAAGTATTGGGGCGGATTAACAATGAACAAGGTATCATCAGCTTGGGTCCTTTTTTCCAAGATGAAACGGTACCAGAGGAATTTCGAATTGAGGTAGATGATGCCATTTTAACTAAAGCATTAACACAATTTGTAAATAGTAAAGAAGATGTTCTGATTTTTATTAATCGTGACGCTAATCTTTTAATGATTGATCATGGTCAGTCATTTCTGGAATTGTTGTTATCCTTTAAAGCAAAAGGCATCAATCTTGAAAACATTGTGTTAGAGGTTACAGAGCACAACTTTAAAGGAGATATCGAACAATTAAACCACTTACTTACCTACTACCGTACATATGGTATTAAAATTGCAGTGGATAATATCGGCAAAGATAGTAGTAATTTAGATCGTATAGGACTCATTTCTCCAGATATTTTAAAAATAGATCTACAAGCTTTACGTAAAACAACAACAACACAATCCTATCATGATGTTGTCTACTCAATCGCATTGCTAGCCAGGAAACTTGGTGCGACACTACTTTATGAAGACATAGAAACATCATTTCAGCTCCAGTACGCCTGGCGCAACGGGGGGCGCTATTATCAAGGCTTCTATCTACATGAGCCTTCGAAGGAATTTGTTGAAAGAGATTTTTTAAAGACGCGCCTTAAACAACAATTTCAGCAGTTTATCAGGCATGAAAAGAAAAAATTAAACGCCATTCAAAATATAGCTGAGCAATTCCAGCTAGATGTTCAGTCTTTAGTCACTAAATATAAAAAAATAGAAAACTATAATGATTTTATCATTTATCTTTCAAAAGAACTAACAGATAAAACCTTCCGGATCTATATCTGTGATGAAGATGGATTTCAACAATCAGAAAATATTTTTAAGTGCAATTCTACATGGGAACTACAGACTAATTATTATATGAAGAATTGGAGCTGGCGTCCTTATTTTTTAGAGAATATTATGAAAATGAGGCATAATCGGTTGGGAATTCTTTCTGATTTATACAGTGATATTGAAACTGGTGAAATTATCAGGACATTCTCCTATCCAATAAGTCAGGAGCATTATCTATTTATTGATTTACCTTATGCCTATTTGTATGATCATGATGCTATTTTATAGTGCTAGCGTCATTAGTTATGAAAACCTTATTTTAAAAAATGGATAAGGTTTTTATTTTTGTGGAATTGTAATATAAAGAATTGTTTCTCATGTGAGGTGGTGATATCGTATGGATAGACTCAATTTTGTGCTATCTGCTTTGTCAATCTTAATTCTTGCTATCGGGCTTGTTTACACATATAGACTAGGGACTAGGCAACATAATATGCGAGGTGAATATGATACAGAGATTAACGAAAAAGTACAGGATCACCCATACATTCGTAACCCTGTATTTCTAACATATGCTGTTGCATCAGCACTCGTCATAGCATTTATAATCTATACTGCATTGTCAAGTTCTTGGTAAACATCAGAAAACCACAACGGTTTAGCCGTGTGGTTTTTTTGTTGTTTAGGAAATTATAAAATTGTAAGGTTGTGTATAACTTCGAGTCTTTGTCTATCTACGTCCAGCTCCAGGTGCCATCGGCTCTATGGTATAAGCCATTCCGTCCGGAAGGTTAAAGAACAACCTTCCAGCCGGCTTGTCTTATGCTTGTCGCCGATAAGCGGGCGCCTTGCGCTTTTGTTCAAAGATAAGAAAGTATAAAAATTTGAACCTAGTTTTAGTGTCTAGCTCCGGGCGCCCTGCGCTTTTGTTCTGTGTAGAAAGTTTTTTATTTCAGGTAGTAACAAAACATTCTTTGCAACAAAGCAAAACGACAACTTTCTTGTTATTCCTAACAAATTAATACTAGATTTTCTATAAAAGCCTATAATCTGTTGTTAGTTACAAAGAGAAAGAGGGTAAATTGTTTATAAAGGCAATAAACTGTCAAATGGTGCAGTAATTTTACGAACGATTAGTTACCAATTTAATAAGATAAGTTGATAGAATGTTTAGACAAGGAGTAGTAATGCAGTAGAAAGGTTGGGATGAGCAATGCGAAAACGTATTTACACGATGTTGTTACTTGTTATTATAGGATTCTTATTAATGCACCGACCTGTAATAGCATCAGCAAATGAGCGGCTAACAAATGATGAAGCTTTTGAATTTTTAAAGGAAGCTTTTGAAGCACAAATCTCAATTGGTGAGCGCTACCGTGCATATGGTGAAATAAGGGATATTTTAAAACCGTACTTTAGTGATGAATACGCCAAACTGTTTTTAGAGGAAAACCTTTTTCTAGAGGAAGAGGGTTATATAACATATGGAACTGATTTTTCCCTTTATTATATTCCGTTCTTTTCCTATACGAATGATACAAACGTCATTTTTGATGAAGAACAAAATAGATACGTTATTTATGAATTTTTTCCTAAAAGCAATGAAGGTCCTGTAACGTATAACGACCACTATGAGGCCATCATACTTGTAAAAGATGGATCAAAATGGAAAGTCAATAAAAATGAAATCAGTGAAGAAAAACCTGAGTTCATAAAGGAGTTAGAAAACAATGAGGCAAACGTAAATAGTATTTCTCTTGAAATTAAAAATGAGACATACTCCCATCCCGCAACGTCAGAGTTTCTAGGATATTTAGCTCCCAACACAATTTTTAGTCTATATTCCTTTCTAGAAATGGAATATAAAAATCAAGCATTCTATATGAAAAAAGGAACCTTTAAGTGAAAATGGTTCCTTTTTTCAAAAGATAAGAAAGTATAAAAATTTGAACCTAGTTTTAGTGTCTAGCTCCGGGCGCCCTGCGCTTTTCTTATGTAGAGAATTATGTAATTATCTCAGCTAATTAGTCTTCTTTTGATTTTTATGATAATAATCAACGATACCCATTGAGCAAACGTCTAGATCAAGGTTTAGAATCGAATATACTTCATGGTCTCTTGGAATGTTTTTTTCATCTAAATAGGTTGTGATAGGAGCTAGTAAAGCGTTTTTAACTGCGTCCTTTTGTTCTAATAAAGTCTTATTTTCTGTGGTGGTAAGTCCTATTTTTCCAGCTTCCATGAAATAAGGGAGCCAATAGTGTAATTGCTTAAATACCTCATTAACATTTGAAGACATTCCATAATGGCCAAAATAAATAAAATTTACTTTTAATTCTTCAATACGTTTTGCAGATTGAAGCATTGCAGTTGGGTTAAATTGATTTGGTGATGTTGATGGCAGATAAAGCTCTATACCCTCTGAAACCAGTTCGTGATAATAAATCCCCACTGTATCTCCAGTAAATATGCCATTACTAACAGACTCATGGATACTAAAGTGATGATTTGCATGACCAGGGGTATCATAAAAAGTTAACTGACAATCCTTCGAAAGTTCTAAGGTTGAACCGTCTTCTTTTATGATTATTTTGTCCTCTCGGATGGGTAAAATAGGGTCGAAAAGCGCTTCAAACTGATCACCATAAACTGCTTTTGCACCAGCAATTAACCTGGAAGGATTAACAAGGTGGCGCGCTCCTTTTGGATGTACGATTACCTTTGCATTTGGACATTTTTCTATTAATAACCCAACTCCACCTGCGTGATCAAGGTGAATATGTGTTACAATAATATACTCGATATCTTCAGGTTGGATGTTTAAAGTATGTAAACCTTCTAGAATATATGGTATAGAAGGGCTTGCACATGTCTCGACGATCGTTAGTTTGTCTTCTTTAATGACATATGTGCCTGTTCGTGCTGGTCTACCTAAATCAAAATCATCGATCAGATAAATTCTATCTGTTATCTTTATCGGATTTTTCAAGTTATCAGCTCCTTTAACTATGGGCTGTAAGAAATCCACCCAAAAACTTGGAATATTCTAGAACCAATTAAAGTTTTACTTTATCTACTGAATATTGTAAGCTGATTAATGAATAGTGTAAAGAAAAATGGTTTTGCAATTCTGAAAATTATCTAAGTGAATTAATACATAAGATCTATAAATTTTTGGATAGAACAAACAGGATTGTTAATGCTATGATAAAAGGGCATCTATAGAGGAAGGAGAGGTAATATGTCACAGCTTCAAGGAATTTTAACACGCTTAATAAGTCTACAAGAAAAATCAGATGGGGGAGAACCTCCACAACGATTTTTTGAAGTAAATGGTGAAAAAAAATGTAGTGTAAAGTATTTTGAAAAAACAAGTACGTTTGAACTAGAAATTTATCAACAAGGGGAAAAGCCTAAATCATATCAATTTGATAATGTAGATATGATTGCGATTGAAATTTTTGATGTAATAAACTAAAGTTGGTTTAATTAATCTTGTCGTTAAACATCTCAAACCTGAAATAGTAGAGGTGGCCAATGAGCGGGAATCTTGAAGATTATATTGATAAAGGTATACACGGAGTTAAAGAAACAAATATAGATGAACGAAAGAAGTTCTTATCTACGATTAAAGAACGAGTCATTCTAGCTTTAACAAATAGACAAGTCATGAAGAATACCACTTATCAACCTATTCAGAGATTGATGAAACAATACCCTGACTGTCAATTGTTTTTAGATGGAGAAATTAATTATGCTTATCTATCTAAATACATTAAATTAGCTAATAAATCAAATGTACCATTTACGATAGTGGATGATTTAAAAAGCAGTACAGATATTGGATTAGTACTTGCAACTAAGAACCGTGCGATTAATTTGCCAAATATTTATATTAAGGCTGAAGACTTTTAAACTAAAATGGAGGCTTTCTTATGGATCCAATGGTTACTTGTCCAAAATGTCAAAGTAAATCAAGACTTGAGGAAGTTCTAACCGCACAATCTAATCAAAACGTAATTTTTACCTGTTCAAAATGTAATTTTGTCAAAAGAAATATTGAGACAAGTAAGGGGTAAAAAGTCTTTCATTAAGTTGAAAGGCTTTTTTTATGGTTAAATGTATAATTTTTTTGTTTTACGGAAGACTTAAAAAAACTCGTTCTGATTAACCTCATCAGAAAGTATAACTACTTTCTAACGTGTAAGGGCAACTAGGCAGTCGTCAAATGACTAGGCGCCAGCCAAGTTTTCTTTAAAAGATAAGCAAGTATAAAAATTTGTACCTAGTCTTAATGTCTAGCTCCGGGCGCCCTGCGCTTTTCATGTAACAATTAACTTAACACGGACGTATAGTATATCAATAGAATACTAACAAAGGAGCTGTAAAATGAGTGAGACCTTTACGTTTTATAATGTGACGGAAGGAAATATGGATTTTGAGACAGTAATAAATCGCCTGAAAGATTTTATTATGAAGGATCCACGTGCTCGCTATCGTCTTTCAATTGGTACTGATTCACAGGTACACCAGGACGAAACTCGTTTTATTACTGCCATTCATCTACACAGAGTTGGAAAGGGTGCCTGGGGTTGTCTGAAAAATTATTGTATACTGCGTCCAATAAAAAGTGTAAGGGAAAAAATATCATTAGAAACGTCTTTTAGTCAAGAAATTGCTTATATGTTCACTACAGAGTATCTAATGGAGTTAACAGATCTAATTCTGCCATACGCTGAAGTAGGTGCTGATTTAACACTGGAAATTCATTTAGATATTGGAAAGAAGGGTGTTACAAAAGATCTGATTTCAGATATGACTGGAAGAATTAATGCAATGGGATTAGAAGCGAAAATAAAGCCTGACTCCTATGCTGCATTCAGTTATGCAAATCGGTATACCAAATAAAAAAGATTACGGGTAAATAAGCATTTTTAGCCAATTTCCTCACTATAATTAGGTATGGGAGTCAATTTATTTTATAGGGGGAAAATATGGATGGGGAACGCATCTACTACCATGCTTTCAAAAGATGAACAAGCACTTTTGTTGGAAATCTTGTTTAACCAAAGATACGCATTAGATTTAGTAACCGTTGAAATAGCAGATATCGAGAGTGGTTCAAAGCCTTCGGATGAAGTAGTTTATAAACGGTTAATAGCATTATACGATAAGTTAATTAGTGAAATGTAATTTAAAACAATCATCGCTGATTAAAGTTTACTTTATAGATTTCGTTTGGGCGACCACTAGAATATAATAGTGGTGGTCTTTTTCTAGTTGTTTTTCCGAAAAAGAAAGCGTTTTCGGAGAAAAAATTTGAATTATATGTTAAAATAAGATTGAGATAAAATGGTAAAGTTTTGTTCTCTTTCCAACCTGAATTTCACAACCATAACCCAAGATGTTTGCATAATGTATACTAGAAATAATTTTTTGATGAGGGGAATACAGCTATGATTAGTCTTCAAAGTGGAGAGTTTTTAGAAACAACGGTTAAAGACTTAATAATTCAAGCAGATAAAGTTGCCCATGTTCAAATTGGTAATAATTTAGAGCATGCGTTACTTGTTCTAACAAAGACAGGATATACTGCTGTTCCTGTGCTAGATCCTTATTATAAGCTACATGGATTAATCAGTTCGACCTTAATATTTGATTCGATTTTAGGATTAGAAAGAATTGAATTTGAGCGGCTGGAACATATGAAAGTTGAAGAAGTCATGAATATCAACATTCCTGTTCTTAACTTATATGATGAGGTTTCAAAGGGATTGGAACTTGTCGTAAATCATTCATTTGTATGTGTAGAGAATGATGAAAAGTTCTTCGAAGGCATTTTTACGAGACGTGCAGTACTGAAACAACTAAATAACCATATAAAAAAATTAAATAAATAAAAATAGTGACCTTCACATTGAAGGTCATTACTTTTATCCCGCATTATCGGGCAGTAAGACCCCCCACTGAGGGAAGTTTCCTTTATTTTTTTAGTTCCCAAATAAGGAGTAGGATAAAAATGGGCCAAGCTATTCCAAAAAAATTAAGAGAGAAAATAGAATCGAAACAAACAAATAGACCCTTAGTCCTAGCTGCTGTTATGCTGGCGATGTTTATGGCTGCGATCGAAGCGACTATCGTTGCTACTGCAATGCCGGCAATTGTAGGGGATCTAGGTGGATTCTCATTATATAGCTGGGTCTTTTCTTCATATTTATTAATGAATGCCGTAACAGTACTTATTTATGGAAAACTATCTGATCTCTTTGGTAGAAAACCAATTTTAATATTTGGTATCATTGTCTTTCTTATAGGTTCAATATTAAGTGGATTTGCAACATCAATGAAACTGTTAATCTTATTTCGGTTTATCCAAGGCTTCGGTGCTGGTGCTGTCATGCCTATCGCTTCAACGATAGTAGGTGATATGTATAATAAAGAAGAAAGAGCAAAAATTCAAGGCTATCTTTCAAGTGTGTGGGGAATTTCAGCGATAATGGGACCAGCGCTTGGTGGAGTTTTCGTCGAATTTGTAAGCTGGAGACTTGTATTTTGGATTAATGTTCCACTAGGTATCTTAGCAATTATCGTATTAGTGTTATTTTTACACGAAGGTATTGAAAAGAAAAAACATTCGATCGATTTACTAGGAGCCATTCTTTTATTTATTGCGATAAGTTCAATAATGTTTGTATTAGTTGAAGGTGGCGTACGATTCTCCTGGACGTCACCAACTGTTCTTTCATTAGTAGCTATATCACTTATTGCATTTATTTTATTTGTTTGGCAAGAGAAACATGTACAAGATCCGATGATGCCATTTGCGATTTGGAAAGAAAAATCAATTTTTATTGCTAATCTAACTTCATTAACGACAGGAGTCATGCTTATTGGTATATCTAGCTTTTTGCCCGCTTTCGTCCAGGGGGTGATGGAGCGCTCGCCGATTGTAGCAGGTTTTACCTTAACGACAATGTCGATTGGTTGGCCAATAGCATCTACTGTGGCAGGGCGGATGCTGTTAAAAATTGGCTTTCGTACAACCTCACTTATTGGCGGGGTAGCATTAATTTTTGGAAGTGTAATATTTGTAACACTATCTCCTGATGATGGGCCATTGTGGGCTGCATTCGCGTCTTTTATGGTAGGGATTGGTATGGGGATGACAACAACTTCATTTATAGTCTCGATTCAAAGTACCGTAGAATGGCAAATGAGAGGAGTAGCAACTGCAGCAAATATGTTTATGCGAACATTAGGTAGTACGATTGGAGCCGCATTACTTGGCGGTATTCTTAATAGTAAACTTCAATCCTATATTCGGTCAGAAGGAATTGAAAATGTTTCGCTTGAATCAATGAATATTTTATTAAATGAACAAGAACGAAACGCTTTATCAGAATCTGTACGTTCTGTTCTACAAGAAGGATTAACAATCTCGCTTCATTATGTTTATTGGGGAGTATTTGTCTTTGCGGTTATTAGCTTTTTATTGATTATCTTTTTACCTAAGGGGCAAAGGTAGGAAAAAGTGCATCCAGCTGGGTGAACCAGTTGGATGTTTTCAACTAGATTGCGAGTTTACAGTTTTTCTAAAAATTCAATTCTATTTCCGAACGGGTCTAAAAAAGAAAATCTATTTACATTTGGAATAGGTTTTTCATCTTTTGTTTTTATTTTTTTCTCCTCTAAATAAGTTCGAATTGTTTCAAGGTTCGAAACTTCAAATGCGGGGTGACGTTTACTTTTATATGTAGACATTTCTTCCGTCCCAATATGAAGTTCGATATCACCGATGGTATACCATAAGCCCCCATTCTCTTTTAAAGAGTCAGGTTTTTCCAATTCCACCAAGCCAAGTAGGTCAGTATAAAATTGTCGTGCCTTATTTTCTTCACCAATAGGTATGCAAATTTGTACATGATCGATTTTTTTTATGTTTATTTTCAATTAAATTCCTCCAGTTAGATTTCCTGATTAACAGCTTATTGAAATAGTATTCTATAAGCTAATTGAATTATCAGTCGCAATGTAAATAAATGTTAGTAGCTGGTGCAGGGCGGAGATTACTAATTTCCTACCTAACAGAAAAAAACATATGTAAACTAGGTACCTCTTCCATTTCCACCACCTTATCTCCAATGCTCTCATATGTTTATTATATAACCACAAGTGTCATAATGAAATTACAAAAAGATTAAGATATAATATAAGTAAATCTTATTAAAAGGGTGAAGGAACCTTGCAATTTTCAGAGTTTCGGATGTTAGTTGTATTAGCAAATGAAATGAATATGAGAAAAGCGTCAGAAAGGCTATTTGTGTCACAGCCGGCACTATCTCAACGTTTACAATCAATTGAAAAATCCTGGGGAACACAAATTTTTATTCGCTCTCAAAAAGGTTTAACTGCCACACCAGCGGGGGAAAGAATCATTGAATTTGCAAAGGATGTAGTGGAAAAAGAAGAGGCCCTTCGGGAACAAATTCAAGGATTAGATTTGGAGGTGCACGGAACACTTAAACTTGCCTGTGCATCAATTATCGGACAGAATTGGTTACCTCAAGTGTTAAAAAAGTTTGTGACAACCTATCCTCATGCGAAAATATCATTATTGACCGGGTGGAGTAGCGACATATTAAAAAATTTATATGATAATTCAGTCCATATTGGTATTATTCGTGGAAATCCTGATTGGAAAGGTGTCAAACAGCATCTTCTAACAGACACACTTTATCTAGTAGATACAGAAATACAAGAAATAGAGCAAGTAATGGAAACAGAACGACCATTTATCCAATTTAAAAGCGATTCCACATACTATCAGGAAATTCAAGAATGGTGGCATACCAAATTTCAAACAAGCCCTAAACGTACAATCGTTGTCGATCAAATAGAAACATGTAAGCAAATGACTTTAAATGGCATAGGATATGCGATTTTACCATCGATAACCTTGAGTGAGACTGATACAAATATTTTTAAAATCCCGTTATTAAATGATATTGGAGAACCATTTAAGAGAGATACATGGTTAGTTGGTTACGAGTCAGCCTTTGAATTAAAACAAGTGCAGGCTTTTGTGAAAGTAATTAAAGATAGTTTATTGCAGGGATAAGGGGCAGTAAATCGCGAATTCGAAATTTAGAAATTTATGGAAATCGGCTACTCTTAAAGTTTCACTTTATCTCGAGTAATCAGTTATAGATAATTAGACTTTTTTTCTTGTCATGAAAGTTTTTGTTTGATACATTAAGTAAGACATCTTGGCAATTCCCTTATTAGCCTAGTAAATTTGATAGCAAATGGTTATAAGAGGGAAAAGAGAGCGAACCATAAATACAATAATAGGTACTACTTAGGAGGTTATAACATATGAAGATGATGGATGCAAATGAAATTATATCGTTTATTCAAAATAGTGTAAAGTCTACACCTGTAAAAGTCTATATCAAAGGTGATTTAGAAGGTATTGATTTTGGAGCAGAATCTAAAGTGTTTGTTACAGGTAATACCGGTGTTGTATTTGGTGAATGGAAAGAAATTAAAACTGCAATTGAGGAACATGAAGCTAAGGTTGAAGACTATGTTGTCGAAAATGACCGCCGTAATTCAGCTATTCCTTTACTTGATCTAAAAGGTATTAAAGCCCGTATTGAACCAGGTGCAATTATTCGTGATCAAGTTGAAATTGGTGATAATGCTGTCATTATGATGGGTGCTTCTATTAATATTGGTGCTGTGATTGGCGAAGGCACGATGATCGATATGAATACTGTTCTTGGTGGCCGTGCAACAGTTGGTAAAAATTGCCACATTGGAGCTGGTACAGTATTAGCAGGTGTAATTGAACCACCTTCAGCTAAGCCAGTCGTTGTTGAGGATGATGTAGTAATTGGTGCGAATGCTGTTGTTTTAGAAGGTGTAACAGTAGGTAAAGGTGCAGTAGTTGCTGCTGGCGCTATTGTTATTGAAGATGTACCACCATATACAGTAGTAGCTGGAACACCAGCACGTGTAATCAAGCAAATCGACGAAAAGACAAAATCAAAAACGGAAATTAAACAAGAGCTTCGTCAGCTAAACGACGAATAAGAAACTATTTTGGGCCCTTTATGCTTAAACTTTGGTGCTTCAGATGTCAACATCATATTAAATTAATAGTTAAAGACACTAGGCGTGGATTTCAAAATCCGCGCCATATCTGTATAGGAGGATAAAATATGGAAACCCTACATCCTTTTATTAATATTAGAAGGGACTTACATAAAATTCCCGAACTAGGTTTTGAGGAACATAAAACACAACAATATCTTCTGGATTATATAAGTTTGTTACCTCAAAACTACCTTCAAGTAAAAACGTGGCGTACAGGTATTTTTGTGAAAGTGAATGGGATAAATCCTACTAAGGTGATTGGCTATCGCGCTGATATTGATGGACTCCCTATCGAGGAAGAGACTGACTATCCATTCAGGTCAGAGCATCCAGGGAAAATGCACGCTTGTGGACATGATTTTCATATGAGTATTGCCTTGGGTGTTTTAACTAATATAGTGAAAGAAAGAATAAAGGATGATGTATTATTTATATTTCAGCCTGCAGAAGAGGGACCTGGTGGAGCATTACCGATGCTCCAGAGTGAGATCATGAAGCAGTGGAGACCAGACATTATCCTAGGACTCCACATTGCACCTGAGTATCCTGTCGGAACAATTGCAACTAAGGAAGGGTTACTGTTTGCAAATACATCAGAGCTTTTTATTGATTTAAAAGGAAAAGGTGGCCATGCAGCCTACCCTCATTTGACAAACGATATGATCGTTACAGCATGTACATTAGTAACACAGCTTCAATCAATTGTCTCAAGAAATGTTAACCCACTAGATGGTGTTGTCATTACAATTGGTAAAATTACGAGTGGAACGGTTCAAAATATTATTGCTGAAAAGGCAAAATTAGAAGGAACAATCCGAACATTATCTGATCAGTCAATGGTTAGGGTTAAACAAAGAATTGAAGAACTAGTTAAGGGGATTGAAATCGGATACCAGTGTGAAGCTAAAATAGATTATGGAGCAATGTACTATCAAGTCTATAATCATAAGGAATTGACTGAAGAATTCATGGACTTTGTTAGCCAAAGCAAAAATGGTAAAGTAATTGAATGTAAAGAAGCAATGACAGGTGAAGATTTTGGGTATATGGTAAAAGATATTCCTGGGTTTATGTTTTGGTTAGGTGTAAACTCTGAATATGGTTTACATCATTCAAAATTACAACCAAGTGAAGAAGCGATACCAACCGCAATTGATCTTTTAACGGACTATCTAAAATATAAAGGCAATCTTTAAGTAAACTTATTATCTTCTCAATGTAAGTCTCTAGAATAATCATATACAAATTGAGACAAATTACATGTATGAGGAGGTGGATGAGTAATGGCCAAAGTTGGAGTAGAAGGTTCATTAACTGATGTTCAAGAAGCTTTACAAGAAAGAGGATATGAGGTAGTTCAATTAAAACAAGAAAATGATGCTAAGGGCTGTGACTGTTGTGTATTAACCGGACTTGATTCTAATGTGATGGGTATGGCAGATACAGTGACGGCTGGATCTGTAATTGAAGCAAATGGTCTTACAGCTGAGCAAGTTTGTCAAGAAGTAGAAAGTCGACTAAATCGAACTCAAAATTCCTAATAACTACTAGAACAAAAGCGCAAGGCGCCCGCTTATCGGCGACAAGCATAAGGCAAGCCGGCTGGAAGGTTGTTCTTTAACCTTCCGGACGGATTGACTTATGACCTCGAGCTGATGGTGCCTGGAGCTGGACGTAGATAGACAAAAACTCGAAGTTATACACAACCTTACAATTTTATAATTTCCTAAACTACAAAAAAGACTAGGGTTATTACCCCTAGTCTTTTACTTTTTTTCAATATACACCTGATGTGGGAATGGAATTTCGATCCCATTTGTATCTAATGCTTCTTTTAAAGCCTTGCGAAGCTTTCTTTCCACTGCCCATTGCCCCATATTATCCGTCTTAGCGATAATACGAATAACAACGTCAGATGCTCCTAGTGATTGAACACCAATCACATTTGGACCTTCTTTAATTGTTTCATCGTCCTTTGCGATAGTATCACAAGCTTGTTGTAATACCGAGATAGCCTTATCAATGTCGTCATCATATGAAATCCCAATGTCAACAAGCGCTCGCATATTTCCTCTTGAATGATTACTTAAACTCGTGATTTGGCGGTTAGGTACATAATGTAGTGTGCCATCAAACCCTCTAATTTGTGTTGTCCTGAGACCTACAGATTCAACAATTCCAGAGAAGCTAGCCGTTGTCACATAATCATCAACATCAATTTGTTTTTCAAGTAATAAAAAGAAACCTGTAACTACATCGCTAACCAACCCTTGAGCACCAAATCCAATAGCAAGTCCAATTACACCAGCGCCTGCTAGAAGTGCGGTTGCATCATATTCAAAGACCTGGAAGACCATAACGATAAAGATAAATAGTAGAGTATATGAAAAGACATTGCTAGCAAGACTTTCTAATGTTTTCGCTCTCCCTTTTGAAATATCATCTCGATTCGCTACTTTTTCAAAGCTTCCTTTAATAACTTTATTGCCTATAGCTTTAACGATTAAGAATACAATGAAAATGGCCAATAGTTTAATTATAATGAGTCCGGCGACTGTCAATATGTTTGACCAATCAATATCAATATTCATAAACAGTATCATCCTTTCATGTATGAATATGCTTATTTTGAGAGAGCTTATTATTTTTACCCCTTACAAAAGCATGTTAAACTAGTGAACATAGTGAAAATTGTAGCATACTGACGAAAGAAATCAAATGATACGATTGGATGTCAAGTTGATTTCTTTCCTAAACAATTATTCATTTTTTAGGTTTAAAGATGTTTAGGACAGGGAATAACTACAGTGGGTTGAAATTGGGTTTTAATTTATATTTTTTAAATTAATTATTATTTAATATTGACTCAAAAAAATGATTACTTTATACTTATTATTGTTGATTATAGTAAATATAAATGAGAAAATGGTCTTTACTTTCTCATTAAACATTTTATTTGGAGGGATATACATATGGCAGAACGTATGGTTGGAAAACAAGCACCGCGTTTCGAAATGGACGCAGTCTTAGGTAACAAAGAATTTGGTAAAGTAAGTCTTGAGGAAAACATGAAAAACGATAAGTGGACAGTTCTTTTCTTCTATCCAATGGATTTCACGTTCGTTTGCCCAACTGAAATCACAGCTTTATCTGATCGTTATGATGAGTTTGAAGACTTAGATGCAGAAGTAATTGGCGTCTCTACTGATACGATTCATACTCACTTAGCATGGATCAATACTGACCGCACAGAAAATGGCTTAGGTGAATTAAAATACCCATTAGCAGCTGATACAAACCATGCAGTGTCACGTGAATATGGTGTATTAATTGAAGAAGAAGGGATTGCACTTCGTGGTCTTTTCATCATTAGCCCAGAGGGTGAATTAATGTACGCAGTAGTTAATCACAACAACATTGGTCGCGATGTTGATGAAACACTTCGTGTACTTCAAGCATTACAAACGGGTGGACTTTGCCCTGCTAACTGGAAGCCAGGACAAGCAACTCTTAACGTTTAATTAAAGGTAAACAACATATACAAAAGGGTCTAACAGTAATGTTAGGCCTTTTCAACCTAAAATAACAAGATATATCGGTCATATAGGAGGAATTTCTATGAAGCTTAGAGATCAAATGCCTGAATTAGAAGGCGCTACCGCTTGGATAAACGGTGAAGTAACGAAGACACAACTAATTGGCGATAAACCTACCTTAATCCACTTTTGGTCAATCAGCTGTGGTCTTTGTAAAGAAGCAATGCCTGATATAAATAAATTCCGTGACGAATATAAAGAAAAGTTGAATGTTGTAGCTGTACACATGCCCCGTTCTGAAAAAGATTTAGACTTAGAGGAAATCAAACAAGTTGCAGAGCAGCACGATATCACTCAACCCACTTTTATTGACAATAATCATAAATTAACGGAAGTATTTGAAAACCAATATGTTCCCGCCTATTATGTTTTTGATGCCCAAGGGCAATTACGCCACTTCCAAGCTGGTGGAAGTGGAATGAAGATGTTAACTAAACGTGTGAATCGCGTTTTAGATGAAAATGAAAAAACTCAATAGATACTAAGGAAAGATCGACCCCATATGGTTCGATCTTTTTTACTTTTAACTACATTGTCTACCTTTTCGGTTTAGATAAGTGAAATAGCGTAAAGAAACTTTTGATTGTTTATTTAAATTAAAAAATTCAACATTTTTACACTATTTACTGGAAATTAATTTCGAAACTCGATATATTAATATATACGTGTAACTTTTTCACAGAAAATTCACATCTTATGTGGGAGGCTTGGAAATGGAAACTTTTAAGAAACTAAAGCAGTTTTATTGGCCATTTAGGCATTACTTTTTATGGTCAAATATATTCCTACTGTTTGTAACGGCAATTACCGTTGTATACCCAATGGTGCTACAATTTACAATTGATGATGTTATTGGAGAAGGAAAATATGAATATGTACCTTACCTAGCAATTGGATTTATAGGAATCATGGTGTTAAAGGGGATTGCAACATATTTTAACCAATATCTTGGTGATATGTTTGGGATTAGATCCGTTTATACATTACGAAATGCTTTATATGAAAAGCTGCAATTCTTACCATTCAGGTATTATGACAATGCAAAAACGGGTGATTTAATGTCACGATTAACAGCAGATGTTGAGGGTTTTCGCTTTTTCTTATCCTTTGGTTTTGCGGAATTAATTCGTTTTGTATTTTTATTGGGAATTAGTTTTACTGTCATGTTTTATTATTCGGTTCCTTTAACGCTTGTGACAATTGCTTCACTTCCATTTTTGGCGGTTGCGGTTTACAAATTTGACAAAACTGTTCATCCAGCTTTTCGTGGGATTAGAAAGTCATTTGGTCGACTAAATACGAAGGTGCAAGAAAATATTAGTGGGATTAACACTGTAAAATCACTTTCAAGAGAAGGTTTCGAGATTAATAAATTTAATGATTCAAATACAGATTATAAGGACCATTATTTAAAAACATCAGATATTTGGGCCAAGTACTTTCCACTCATGGAGTTTATCGGTAATATTTGTGTCGTAACATTACTATCTTATGGTGGTTATCTTGTAATAAATGGTTCAGTAACAACCGGAGAGTTAGTAGCTTTCTTTAGCTTAGTCTGGTATATTATGTGGCCAATCATGAACTTAGGTTTCGTTATTAACATGTTTTCACAATCAAAGGCATCTGGAGAACGTCTATTAGAAATCTTAGAAGTAGAACAAGAGATTTTAGAAAAGCCATCCGCGATTAAGAAGGAAAGCTTAGAAGGGCATGTTGAATTTAAAAATGTTACTTTAAATTATACAGAGGATGATGAAGAAGCATTGAAATCTATCTCGTTTAATGCAAAGCCTGGAAAGGTTATTGGTTTAATAGGAGCAACAGGATCAGGAAAAACAAGTATTACCCAATTAATTACCCGATTCTATGAGCCAAGTAAAGGTCAAATATTAATTGATGGAAGAGATGTTAGTGATTATTCTCTCCATACCTTAAGAAATAATATTGGATTTGTACTACAAGAATCGTTTTTATTCTCTTCAACCATTAAGGCTAATATTGCCTATGGTAACCCTGATGCAACGATAGAACAGATTATTGATGCAGCAAAACGTGCTGATGCACACGAATTTATTATGGAGCTTCCAGAAGGTTATGACACGATGCTGGGTGAACGTGGAATGGGATTATCTGGTGGGCAAAAGCAACGTATTGCAATTGCTCGTTCTATTTGTATCAATCCAAGTATTTTGATATTAGATGATGCAACAAGTGCAGTTGATATGAAAACAGAATTCAAAATCCAAGGTGCGTTAAAAGAAGTTATGAAGGGAAGAACAACATTCATTATCGCCCATCGAATCTCGTCCCTAAAGCATGCAGATGAGATTCTCGTTTTAGAAAATGGCGCCATTGTTGAACGCGGAAAGCATGAAGAATTGGTAAGCAATGAAGGGCCATACCAACGTATCTACGATATTCAATTCAAAGACCAAAAAACAGTTCTACAATCACAAACACAATGAGGTAGGTGAACAATATGAATGAAAAGAAAGAAAAGCGAAGCAAACTCGACCGCTTTCAGTATTCAACAGACCAAGTAATCGAAAAACCATTTAATTGGAAGCAAATGGCAAGGTTGTTTAGCTACATGAAACCATATTCCAAAAACTTACTGCCACTTGCTTTTTTAACAGTAATCATAGCAACTGCTGTTCGATTAATCGTTCCAATCTTAATTGGTGTATATACAATGGATCATGCGATTAAAAATAAAGATACTAAACTATTAATTACGCTTGTACTTATTATTGCTGGTCTATATTTTATTTCATATTTAGCAAATACCTTCCGTATTCGTTATATGAATCTACTAGGTCAAAACGTAATTTATGATTTGAGAAAGCATCTTTTTACACATGTCCAAGGTTTATCCCACCGCTTTTTTGATCAGCGTTCGGCTGGGTCAATATTAGTAAGAATCATGAATGATATTAATTCACTGCAAGAATTATTTACAAGTGGGGTAATTAATCTTTTAATGGACTTCTTATTATTAATTGGTATTTTTGTAATATTATTTTCTTTAAGTCCCGAGTTAACCATTGCTATTTTAATTATTTTGCCAATCATGTTTTTTATTTCTACAAGCTTACGGAAAAAGATTCGCCGCTCATGGCAAACTGTAAGAATAAAGCAAGCAAAGCTTAACTCGCATTTAAATGAGAGTATACAAGGAATTCGTGTAACACAGTCTTTTACTCAAGAAAAAGAAAATATGGCTTTTTTTGACGGTGTAAATACAGAGACATTTGAAAGCTGGCGCGATGCTACTCAGAAGAATGCAATGTTTCGTCCCTTTGTAGAAATGTCTAACGCAATTGGAACAGCAATATTAATCTGGTACGGTGCAACATTAATCCAAAATCCAGAAGTTAGTGGGGTAACCATTGGGGTATTTGTCTCATTTGCATTCTACCTAGGGATGTTCTGGGAACCTATCTCAAGATTAGGTCAAGTGTACAATCAACTTTTGATGGGGATGGCCTCATCAGAGAGAATTTTTGAATTTTTAGATGAAAAACCGATCGTGTCTGAAAAAGATAATGCAATTAAGTTAGAAGATATGAAGGGCAAAATTGAGTTTGAACATGTTGAGTTTTCATATGATGAAAACCGCAAAGCTCTTAAAGGTGTCTCTTTAACGATGGAAGCAGGTCAAACAGTTGCTCTTGTAGGTCATACAGGGTCAGGTAAGACAACTATTGCCAACTTAATTAGCCGTTTTTATGACGCTACAAGTGGTGAAGTTAAAATTGACGGTTACAATGTAAAGGACCTTACAGTAGGAAGTGTTCGTTCACAAATTAGTGTCGTACTACAGGATACTTTTATTTTCTCAGGAACGATTATGGAGAATATTCGTTTTGGAAGACCAGACGCAACTGATCATGACGTTATAGAAGCTGCGAAAGCTGTTGGTGCTGACCTTTTTATTGAAAAGCTTGCGAACGGCTTTAAAACAGAAGTAGAAGAACGAGGGAATGTTCTTTCTGTAGGCGAAAGACAGTTATTATCATTTGCTCGAGCATTGCTTGCAAACCCTCGAATCTTAATTCTAGATGAAGCGACTGCTAGTATAGATACTGAATCAGAAGTAAAGATTCAACGTGCACTTAAGAAGTTATTAAACGGAAGAACTGCGATAATTATCGCGCATCGTCTTTCAACGATACGTGAGTCTGATAACATCATAGTATTAGACCATGGGGAGATCCTTGAACAGGGTTCACATGATGAACTAATGAAACGACAAGGTCAATATCACAATTTGGTAAAGGCGCAGTTTAAAATACTAGATGATGTAGGATAATTGCAGCGGGGGAATAGCTCTCCCGTTTTTTTGTAACTTTTTATATGAAATGTACGTCTAAACTTAAAAGAATACAATTTACATAATTGTCTAGGAGTGTGATGAATTGGTTAGATATTATTTATTTTCAATTGTTTTTATTTTCATTTTATTTTTAACTGCGTGTAATGCTGGACAGTCTGAATCGGCAAAGTCTGAGAATGCGAATGATATGGCTTATGAAACGAAAGAGTCAAACCAAGAAATGAATAACGACAGTGCTGCTAAAGAATCTCAAAACCAAAAATCTGTTACTTTAAAAAGTGAAAGCCAGAATAGAATGGTAATATATAACGCGGATTTACAATTGCAAGTGGACGATTATAAACGAATTCAAAGCAGTATTGAAAAACTGGTGAAAGAAATGAAAGGATATATTGTTGAATCGAATGTATATGATCAAGGAGAGCAGCAAATAGAAGGACGATTAACGGTAAGAATACCTCAGGAAAACTTTACTACTTTTATTGATACAGTGGAAAAAATGAGTGAAAAGGTACGATTTCGCAATGTTACTGGTCAGGATGTAACAGAAGAATATGTTGATTTAGAGTCAAGATTAAAATCAAAACTTGTTGTAGAAGAACGATTAATGCAGTTTATGAAAGAAGCAAAAGAAACGAAAGATTTATTACAAATTTCCGCTGACTTAGCTAGCATCCAAGAGGAAATAGAGCAAATTAAAGGGAAGATGTCCTATTTGGAAAACAAAGCAAGTTTATCAACTGTTACAATGACTTTATTTGAAAATAAAGTAGTCATTCCGGATATCGATAGTGGTGAATTAAATACATGGGAAAAAACAAAGAAACAGTTTATGGGAAGTATAAACTTTATCCTTGGAGCCGCTTCGGGTTTTATTGTATTTATAATTGGTAATTCACCAATACTTATATTACTAGTAGTAATAAGTGTAATCTTGTTCCTATTTATTCGAAAAATAAAACAGCAAAACAATTCATCCAATCAAGGAAGGTCAGGAGACTAATATCCTGGCTTTTTATATATAAAGAAATAGTACGATATGTTAAAATGAGTAAAATCATAATAATGCAATTTGCAATCATTGGGGGCATGTATCTTGAAAAAAAAAGAATTTGCAGTAATTGGTCTAGGTCGTTTTGGTGGTAGTATATGTAGAGCTTTAAGTGAAGAGGGAATGGAAGTAATGGCGATAGACGTAGTTGAGGAAAAGGTTAATGAATTTGCTTCGATAGCATCACACGCAGTTGTTGGGGATACTACTGATGAATCTGTCCTTAAAAGCCTAGGAATACGCAATTTTGATCATGTTATTGTCGCTATTGGAGACAACATCCAAGCTAGTATCTTAACAACACTGATTCTAAAAGAACTAGGTGTCAAACATATAACCGTTAAAGCTCAAAATGATTATCATGAAAAAGTATTGAATAAAATTGGTGCTGATCAAATTGTTCATCCAGAGCGTGACATGGGTAAACGGATTGCACACAATATCATTTCTAACAATGTTCTTGATTATTTAGAACTTTCAGATGAGCATAGTATCGTCGAAATTGTTGCTAGTCAAAGACTTGACGGATATTCACTAATTGATTTGGATATTCGTGCAAAGTATGGAATCAATATCGTTGCATTCAAACGTGGAAAAGATATAATTGTATCCCCACAAGCAACTGAAATTATCAAAAAAGGTGATATCCTGATTGTAATAGGTGCGGACACTGACATTGATCGATTTGAGAAAAATTTAGTTGAAGAATAGAAAAAAGAGCTAATCTCAAAATCGAGATTGGCTCTTTTTTCAAAATAGAAAGGATAAAACTCTCACCCGGCTTGACTTGCACAGGATGTGCTGATGTCGATGGTAGCACAGTACGTGGCGGGTTTTAATCGACGCGCCGAAAGGCGGGCGCCCTGCGCTTTTCTTATTACACTTCCATAATAATTGGTAATATCATTGGACGACGTTTAGTTTTTTCATATAGGAAAGGTGCCAGTGTGTCTGTAATTTCATTTTTAATTTCTGACCACTGCGTCGTACGGCGCTCCATTACTTTATTTAAATGTTTAGAAATAAGAGCCTGGGCGTCATTTATTAAGTCACCTGATTCACGCATATAGACAAATCCACGTGAGATGAGATCTGGGCCTGCTGAGATTTTAAAGTCTTTCATGTTAATACTTACGACTACGATAACAAGACCTTCCTCTGAAAGAATACGACGGTCACGTAACACAATATTACCGATGTCACCAATACCACTTCCATCAATATAGACATTACCAGAAGGTATTTTACCTGCTACAGAAGCCTCATTTTCACTAATAGCAAGAACTTCACCATTGTCCATAATAAAGCAGTTCTGTTCTGGTACTCCGCAATCTACTGCAAGCTTGGAATGCATTTTTTGCATTCTGTATTCGCCATGAATAGGCATGAAATATTTAGGTTTAATTAATCGTAACATTAATTTTTGTTCTTCTTGGCCACCGTGACCTGAAGTGTGAATATCACTTAAAGCGCCATGAACAACTTCAGCACCAGCACGGTATAACATATTAATTGTTCGGCTTACACTTATTGTGTTACCTGGGATTGGTGATGAAGAGAATACGACCGTATCACCAGGGATTATTTGAATTTGTCTGTGTGTTCCATTAGCAATCCTTGAAAGAGCAGCCATAGGTTCCCCTTGGCTACCAGTACATAAAATAGTAACTCGGTCAGCTGGTATTCTGTTAATTTGTGATGCTTCAATAAAAGTTTCTTTAGGACATCTTATATATCCTAGGTCCTGTCCAATATTTATTGCAGCCTCCATGCTTCGTCCGAAGACAGCAACTTTTCTACCATGTTGAACTGCAGACTCAACTACTTGCTGTAAACGGTGGATGTTGGATGCAAATGTTGCAAAAATAATTCTTCCAGTTACTTTACGGAAAATATCATCAATACTCTCCCCAACACGACGTTCTGACATAGTGAAACTTGGTATTTCACTGTTGGTGCTATCTGAGAGTAAACATAGTACTCCTTCTTTCCCAATTTCAGCCATCTTTGTAAGGTTTGCAGGTTCTCCAACTGGTGTAAAGTCAAATTTAAAATCACCAGTATGTACAATTTGACCTGGTGGTGTTTTTACGACAATACCATATGAATCAGGGATACTATGTGTTGTTCTAAAGAATGTAACCGATGTTTTTCTGAATTTAATAATGTCATCTTCTTTAATCTCGATTAGATTGGCAGTTCGTAAAAGTCCATGCTCTTCTAATTTATTTCTAATTAACCCTAATGCCAGCTTCCCGCCATAGATAGGGATGTTTATTTCACGTAATAAATAAGGGATTCCACCGATGTGGTCTTCATGACCATGAGTTACAAATAAACCCTTAATTTTTTCGGCATTTTTTGTAATATAGCTATAATCAGGTATAACGTAATCAATACCTAAAAGCTCATCCTCTGGAAACTTAATACCTGCATCAATTAAAATAATTTCATCTTGAAATTGAACCCCATATGTGTTTTTACCGATTTCGCCTAATCCGCCAAAAGCGAATACAGCAGTCTGATCATTTTTTACAAATTTCATAAATCATCATATCTCCAATACTTTATAGTCTACATTTTGTTGTTCATATTCAAGATGTGCACCCTGAATTCTTTGTACCAATTCAATATTAATATTACGGTCTTTTAATTTTTCCCGAACGTATCTTTCCGCCTCAGCTTCAACAAACATAGTTTTCGTTCTTTCACGAATTGGAACCTCGTTGCCTGGTTCTTGATAGTACACCTTAAAAATCATTGCCAAATCTCTCCTTAACTTCCGTTTGTTAGAATCACTTTTTCTATTATATAAAAAATTAGCAAGTTTTTCATGTTTTTTCTTCATTTGATAAAATATTTTTGGATTTTATATAAAAGAAAAAATTGAAAAAATAGGCCCTTCTAGATGTTATCATGGTAAAAGGGCTCCATCACTATATTTAAATAAAGACACATTTTAAGCTATTGTTTTCTTTTTAAGAAGATCCGACCATTGTTTTAGCAATTTTTTCCGTAACTTTTTGAGCATGACTTCATCATCTCCTTAATTTACTATTTTAAACCTACCTTGTCCAATGTAAATAGCAAGTATCATAATAATTAAAATTTTATTTATTTTTATTTTTTTGGCTGCATAAAATTTTTAATCCATCCTTATTATATGACTATTTCCGAATGATTTTCATGGGTATAAATGGTATTTTAAATATATTTTTATAAAAACCTAATTATTGACTTTTTTTGAACCATAAATTAGCATATGGGCTAAGCTGTATGCCTCCATACAGGTTAGAAATATATAAATAATAAACTGTGGCTACTTTTGGCTATTGGACGAGGTGGATGCTAAAAATGAAGAAAAAATTAGTTTTCTTTGATATAGATGGAACATTACTAGATCATGATAAAAACCTTCCATTGAGTACAAAACTTGCTATAAAAAACCTCCAAGAAGTAGGAGTAAATGTAGCGATTGCAACTGGAAGAGCGCCATTTATGTTCCAAGAATTACGGCGTGAGCTTGGTATCACTTCATATATTAGTTTTAATGGCCAATATGTAGTTTACGAAGGTGAAGTTATATATAAGAATCCTTTAGACTCAAAACTACTTCCAAAGCTAAAAGAACATGCAAATGAAAGTAACCATCCAATTGTATTTATGAATGAAAGTGTTATGAGATCAAGTGTAGAAAGTCATCAATATATACATGAAAGTATGGGTAGCTTAAAATTCGAACATCCTGCCTATGACCCGAATTTTTATACTAATCGAGAAATTTTCCAAGCCTTACTTTTTTGTACGAAAGAAGAAGAAGAAACCTATGTATCAAAATATCCTGCCTTTCACTTCATTCGTTGGCACGATTATTCTACTGACATTATTCCTTTGGGAGGCTCTAAAGCAGAAGGTATTAAGAAGATGATGGAGTCAATCGCGATTGATAGAGAAAATGTATATGCCTTTGGCGATGGGTTAAATGACGCTGAGATGCTCGATTTTGTCGGAACAGGAATAGCGATGGGTAATGCACTTGATGAAATTAAAAAGCGTGCAGACATCGTTACGAAAGATGTAGACAACGATGGGATTTTACATGGTCTTAGACTAGTAGGTTTATTAAAATAGATAGAGCTGACAAAGCTCTATCTATTATCTTTTTGAGTTCCTTACCGATCTATCGCTATTGCGTTTTGAGGGATAGCGTGTGGATCTTCTTTATTAATATGATCATAAAACATTACACCGTTAAGATGATCAATTTCATGTTGGAAAACAACTGCAGGTAATCCTCTTAAACGAAGATTAACTTCTTCGCCCTCAAGTGTTGTCGCCTTTACTTTTATCCTTGCGTAACGTGGAACATATCCAGGCACTTCACGATTTACTGATAGGCAACCTTCTCCACTAGTCAAGTAGCTTTTTTCTACGGAGTGACTAATAATTTTGGGATTAAAAAGGGCGTAGCTATATAATCGATCGTTTTCATCAGTAACATGTATGGCAATCATTCTCTTTGAAATATTTATTTGTGGTGCAGCAATTCCAATACCTGGGCGTAATTCATATTTTTCAGATATAACGGGATCTTGACTGTTTTTTACGAATTCCATCATTTTCTGCAGTATATCCTTATCTTCTTGAGACGGAGGCATGGTCACTTCTTCTGCATTTTTTCTTAAAGTAGGATGACCTTCTGTAATAACATCTGCCATTGTAATCAAATACTTCCACTCCTTTGTGTGGTTAACTTTATGTACAGACCATATATACTATGTATTTAGTTTATCAAACGATATCATTTTTTTAAATCATTTTTGCTGAGTGAAAGGTTTTGCAAAAAATCACCCTCACTAAGTATACGAAATTAGAGGATGAAATATATTTTATCGTAGAAGTTTAGGTTTGTAAAAATCATCTACTTAATCAAAAATCAGTTCTAAATTATCGGACAAGCACATAAAGTTAGATAAATGGTGTAATAACTTAATTTTTTAAAAGAAGGTAAAGTGGTAAAGTTCATTAAAAAAAGTGTAGGAACTTTGAGGGATAGACCATGAAAATAACATTCCACATTTGTTGTCAAAAAAGGGAGATAACCTTATAGTATAATATGTTACATAGTAAGGGGGATTTTTTAGTGGATGCAAAAAAGAAAGTAGTTTTATTGATACTTGGGTTTGTTTTAGCGACATTAACCGCTTGTATGGGGGGTCCCACACCTGAGGAAGAGATATATGAGACACTTGAAGAGGTTGTTGCTTTAGAAACTTCTTTTAAAGAACAGCAAAACCCTTTAGTAGAGCTTGAACAAGAAGAGAAAGCACTTTATGATGAAATCATTTCATTAGGAATGAAAGAATTTGATAAAATAGTCTCTTTATCAAAAGAGGCAATAACAATTGTTGAAGAACGTAAATCTCGTCTTAAAGAAGAATACTCAAGTATCGAATTATCAAAGCAAGAATTTAACTCAGTGAAAGAAACCATTGGCACTTTAAAAGACAGTAATTTAAAAGAAGATGCAGATAACTTAGTAACCATCATGGAAAACAGATATACTAGTTATGAAAAACTTTATTCTAACTATATAGAAGCAATTAGCTATGATAGAGAACTATACGAAATGTTTCAGAATGAAGAGTTAACGCTAGAGGCATTAGAGGAACAAATCAAGAAAATAAACGAGAGTTATGAAAAAGTGATCAGTGCGAATGAGGAGTTTAATACATTTACTGAAGAATATAATAAGGCTAAGTTAGCTTTCTATAAAAATGCAGGGCTAGAAGTAGTCTATAACGAAGAATAATTTTTTCAAAAGGGACTGTCTTAGGACAGTCTCTTTTTCTATTAGCGAATTTACCCTCTACTCACAAAATGGCTATGGATTGTATGTTTCTAACCTTTGCTCTTTAATCACTGTGATGTTAGATTGTCTTATGGTGTACCCGAGAGGTAGATTATAATACAGCTTAATCCGTTGTAATAGTACAGAGCTATAATGCTAGAATATTATGGTAAAAAATAAATACTATAAATAAGTTGTAAAAAGGAGGGGTAAAGAGATTGACTAGCTAAAACGTCTTGTTGTAAACTTGAATCTGTAAACAATAATTGTATTAATCATTGATTGAAACAAATTAATACAGTAACTTTCTAAGAGAGTTCTGGATGTTTTATTAAATAACCTTGTCTCAATTGTTTTTTGTATAAGGTTTTGTGGAAAACTATAGAATAAATAGCAATTGTAGAATAGGTCGAAAAATGTCTTGTAAAATTTGTTTTTGGGTAACCTAAAGCTGTATGAATAATTCATTTATCCACACTAAAACGAAACGGTTAAAAGAAAGGAAGAGGTGACTTAGATGGCTGCAAAAACAAATCAAGTTCTATTTGATAGCCAACAACAACTTGAAAAGGTTGCTGAACATTTCCCAACATTACAAATTCTAAATGAAGAGGGTCAGGTTGTAAGTGATGCGGCAATGCCAGATTTAAGTGATGATCGATTAAAGGAGTTAATGCGTAGAATGGTATATACTCGTATCCTTGATCAGCGTTCAATCTCATTAAATCGTCAAGGACGTTTAGGCTTCTATGCGCCTACTGCAGGTCAAGAAGCATCACAAATTGCTTCTCAATTTGCTTTAGAAAAGGAAGACTTTATCTTACCAGGTTACCGTGATGTGCCACAAATTGTTTGGCATGGCTTACCACTTTATCAAGCGTTTTTATTCTCACGTGGGCATTTTAAAGGAAATCAGATGCCAGAAGGTGTAAACGTAATTTCTCCCCAAATTATAATCGGGGCTCAATACATACAGTGTGCTGGTGTAGCTTTAGGTATGAAAAAACGCGGAGCTAAATCTGTTGCTATCACGTATACAGGTGATGGTGGTGCTTCACAAGGTGATTTTTACGAAGGAATTAACTTTGCAGGTGCATATAAGGCACCAGCTATATTTGTTGTTCAAAACAATAGATTTGCAATTTCAACCCCTGTTGAAAAGCAATCAGCTGCAAAAACAATTGCCCAAAAGGCAATTGCAGCAGGTATTCCTGGTATACAAGTAGACGGAATGGATCCATTAGCAGTTTACGCAGCGGTTGCTGATGCGCGTCAAAGAGCGATAAATGGAGAAGGACCAACTTTAATTGAGACGTTAACATATCGTTATGGTCCACACACAATGGCTGGAGATGATCCAACACGTTATCGTTCATCAGAGTTAGATGATGAATGGGAAAAGAAAGATCCACTCGTACGTTTCCGGAAATTCCTTGAAGCAAAAGGTCTATGGAGTGAAGAACAAGAAAATCAAGTAATTGAAGAAGCGAAAGAAGATATTAAAAATGCCATTAAAAAAGCCGATGATACACCAAAACAGAAAGTTACTGATTTGATTTCGATCATGTATGAAAATCTACCACTAAACCTAGAAGAGCAAATGGAAATATATAAAGAAAAGGAGTCGAAGTAAGCCATGGCGCAAATGACTATGATTCAAGCAATCACTGATGCGTTACGCACAGAATTAAAAAATGACCCAAATGTCTTAGTATTTGGAGAAGACGTTGGGTTAAACGGTGGCGTATTCCGTGCAACAGAAGGTTTACAAGCCGAATTCGGTGAAGAACGTGTGTTTGATACACCGCTCGCTGAATCAGGAATTGGTGGTCTAGCGATTGGACTTAGCTTACAAGGTTTCCGTCCTGTACCAGAGATTCAATTTTTTGGTTTCGTTTATGAAGTAATAGATTCAATCAACGGTCAGATGGCCCGTATGCGCTATCGTTCCGGTGGAAGATATAATGCCCCGGTAACAATTCGTTCACCTTTTGGAGGAGGCGTACATACACCAGAACTACATGCAGATAGTCTTGAAGGACTTGTTGCACAACAACCTGGACTTAAAGTTGTGATTCCATCAACACCATATGATGCAAAAGGACTTCTCATTTCAGCAATACGTGACAATGATCCTGTTGTATTTTTAGAACATATGAAACTTTACCGTTCATTCCGTCAAGATGTGCCTGAGGAAGAATATACAATTGAGCTTGGAAAAGCAGATATCAAACGTGAAGGTACTGATATAACTATGGTAACTTACGGAGCAATGGTTCATGAGTGCTTAAAGGCTGCTGAGGAACTAGAAAAAGAAGGGATTTCGGCTGAAGTTGTAGACTTACGTACGGTGAGCCCTTTAGATATCCCAACAATTATCTCTTCTGTTGAAAAAACAGGACGAGCTATTGTAGTTCAAGAAGCTCAAAAACAAGCTGGAATTGGCGCGCATGTAGTTGCTGAAATTAATGACCGTGCTATTTTAAGTCTTGAGGCTCCGGTCTTACGTGTGACGGCACCTGATACGGTTTTTGCTTTCTCTGCTGCTGAATCAGTATGGCTTCCAAACTTTAAAGATGTTATTGAAACTGCGAAAAAAGTTATCAATTTTTAGTTTCTAAAATCAATTGTAAGAAATCAGACCACGTGTGCTAATTTCTTTTAGGTGAATAATTAAATGACACTTATCCATAATAGGAGGCGAAAACCTTGGCATTCGAATTTAAACTGCCTGATATCGGTGAAGGTATCCATGAAGGTGAAATCGTAAAATGGTTTGTTAAACCTGGTGATGAAATAAATGAAGATGACGTACTTTGTGAAGTTCAAAATGACAAAGCAGTTGTAGAAATTCCCTCCCCTGTAAAAGGTAAAGTATTAGAGGTTTTAGTAGAAGAAGGCACTGTTGCAGTAGTTGGAGACACATTAATTAAATTTGATGCTCCAGGATACGAAGATTTGGTGTTTAAAGGTGACGATGAAGATAAAGCGCCTAAACAAGAGGAAGCCCCTCAAACGAACCAAGATCAGGAAGTTGCTTTGGCGCAATCATCTGTAAATGAAGTGGAAGTTGATCCAAACCGTCGAGTAATTGCTATGCCTTCCGTTCGAAAATATGCACGTGAAAAAGGCGCAGATATCCGTAAAGTACAGGGTTCTGGTAAAAACGGACGAGTTTCTAAAGAGGATATTGATTCATTCCTTCAAGGTGGAGCACCTGTAGTCGCAGCTCAAGGTGAACAGCAACAGGTACAAGAAGAAACAACGACTGTTAAGACTGAAGAAAAAGCAGCTCCAGTAAAACAACCTATTCCTGCGGGGCAATATCCAGAAACGCGCGAAAAAATGAGTGGAATTCGTAAAATGATTGCTAAAGCTATGGTTAATTCGAAACATACTGCACCACATGTAACATTAATGGACGAAGTAGATGTTACAAAGCTTGTAGCCAACCGTAAGCAATTTAAAGGGGTTGCAGCTGATAAAGGCATTAAATTAACATATTTACCATATGTTGTGAAAGCTTTAACTTCAGCCCTACGTGAATTCCCTGCATTAAATACGTCACTTGATGATGCAACAGATGAGATTATTCACAAACATTACTATAACATTGGTATAGCAGCGGATACTGAAAGAGGTCTATTAGTTCCTGTTGTTAAAGACACTGATCGTAAATCAATTTTCTCAATTTCTAATGAAATTAATGAATTAGCTGGTAAAGCACGCGATGGCAAGCTTTCTCCAGATGAGATGAAAGGTGCATCTTGCACAATTTCAAACATTGGTTCAGCGGGTGGTCAATGGTTTACACCTGTCATCAATCATCCTGAGGTTGCAATTCTAGGGATTGGTCGCATTGCAGAAAAACCAGTAGTACTAAATGGTGAAATCGTGGTTGCACCAGTGCTAGCATTATCTCTAAGTTTTGATCATCGAATGATCGATGGTGCGACTGCCCAAAATGCATTAAATCATATCAAACGCTTATTAAACGACCCACAACTATTATTAATGGAGGCGTAATCAATGGTAGTAGGAGATTTTCCGATAGAAACCGATACTCTTGTCATTGGTGCTGGTCCTGGGGGATATGTTGCAGCTATTCGAGCAGCACAACTAGGACAAAAAGTAACGATTGTTGAAAAAGGTACATTAGGCGGGGTTTGTCTAAATGTTGGCTGTATCCCGTCCAAGGCTTTAATTTCAGCCGGACATCGTTATGATCATGCTAAACACTCAGAAGACATGGGTATTAAGGCAGAGAATGTGACAGTTGATTTTTCAAAAGTACAAGAATGGAAATCAGGTGTTGTAAATAAACTAACTGGCGGTGTCGCAGGTTTACTAAAAGGAAATAAAGTAGATGTCGTTAGTGGTGAAGCTTATTTTGTTGATAATAATACAATAAGAGTAATGGATGAAAACTCAGCACAGACGTATACGTTCAAGAATGCTATTATTGCAACTGGCTCACGTCCAATTGAGCTTCCAGCATTTAAATATGGTGGCCGTGTAATTGAATCTACTGGTGCACTTAACCTTTCGGAAATTCCTAAGAGAATGGTCGTTATCGGTGGTGGTTATATTGGTACAGAGCTAGGTACGGCCTATGCAAATTTTGGAACTGAAGTAGTTATTTTAGAAGGTGCTGATGAAATTTTATCAGGCTTTGAAAAGCAAATGAGTTCTCTTGTTAAAAGAAAGCTTAAGAAAAAAGGTGTTGAAATCCACACTAAAGCATTAGCTAAAAGTGTGGAACAAAATGAAAATAGCGCTACTGTAACATTTGAAGTGAAAGGTGAAACACAAACAGTAGAAGCTGATTATGTTCTTGTGACTGTTGGTCGTCGTCCAAACACTGACGAATTAGGTCTTGAACAGGTAGGTATTGAATTAACTGACCGTGGATTAATTAAAATTGATAAGCAATGTCGCTCAAGTGTAAGTAATATCTTCGCAATTGGTGATATTGTTGAAGGACCTCCATTAGCACACAAAGCTTCTTACGAAGGTAAAATTGCTGCAGAAGCAATTGCAGGCCATCGAGCTGAAATTGACTATCACGCAATACCTGCAGTTGTATTCTCAGATCCTGAGCTTGCTACTGTTGGCTACTCAGAAAAAGAAGCAAAAGATGAAGGGCTAGATATCGTTGCTTCTAAGTTCCCATTTGCTGCAAATGGCCGTGCATTAGCGCTTAACAATGCAGAGGGCTTTTTGAAGTTAATTACTCGTAAAGAAGATGGGCTAGTAATAGGTGCTCAAATTGCAGGCCCTAGTGCATCTGACATGATTGCTGAGCTTGGACTTGCGATTGAAGCGGGGATGACTGCGGAAGATATTGCAATGACAATTCATGCACATCCAACGCTTGGAGAAATTACAATGGAAGCTGCGGAAGTAGCAATAGGAAGTCCTATCCATATAATTAAATAACTTATAGCATGCATAAACAAAAATCGCTCTCTATACGACTAGAGGGCGATTTTTTAATTAGACAAGGCTATTTCAAGTGGCTTTATTATTTCTTCTTTACTTAACTCTCCTTCAATTTGAGTAATCACTACATTTTCTTTGATAACCAGCAGTGTTGGGTATGTAGAAACCTCGAAGTTAGCATAGCGAACCTTTTCACTAGAAGGGATTACTTTCATTTGAGTTACTTGATTAGGATATTTTTTCTTAATCTCTAATAAAGCATCATAGTAATTACCTTCTTTTTGCAAGTTGTTTTCATCTGAGAAAAACATAAGTTGTTTTTCAGTGCTATTTGTGAGTATTGTGGATGGTGAAGGATTAACCATTTGACAAGATGAGAGCAGAAGTACAGAAAACATTAAAACGGATAAGCTTCTCATAACGATTGTCCACTTCTTTCTATATTAATCGACAAATTTCAAATCTATTTTATCATGTAATTAAAAAATTCTATTGCTTGTCATCTAATTGTTATAAAAATGAAAAATAGTGCACGTCTTTTGAACATATATATAACATAAAGGAACTTCCCTCAGTGGGTTTTTTTCATCCCCACTAAAACTTCTTCGAATTCTCTAAGGTTTGAAGTGGGGGTTATACTGCCCGTTAACGCGGGATAAAACGTTCTCAAACGAAGGGGCTTTCAGCTATGAGAGTTTATATGATTTTGTTAATTCAATTTCTTATTTGGAGTAGTTACACGGTTGCGTTATGGGTATCTAAACAGGACGGAATAAAGTCAAAATTAATCCTATTTATTGTATTTAGTTATCTAGCCTATTGGGTCGCAACTTCAATGGGCTTATCAAAGCGAAATGCATCATTTGCAACCATTATTTCTTTGGCAATCTTCTTTACAAGTCGTCAATTGTTTTGGATAACTATATAAACATCGAGTCTTGTAATATAATTAATAGTATCCTTAACGGGAGGTAGCAGCTTGAAAAAAATTACAGCGTTTATCATCTTTTCAATCATACTAGGCAGTTGTGGTCAACAAAATACTCAGGATGGGAAAGAAGGTGTAAACACAGTTCCTCAAATAGAAGAAGTAGCCGTTCAACCAGAAGATACCAAAAACGAACAAATACAAAAGGGATATGATGATACTAAACTAAATGAACCAGAAGATACTGATGCTGTTGAAGGACAGGAAGTTATTCTATCAGACTATGAAGTTAACAGTAAAAACTGGGGTATTGATCCGATTGGTGATGTAAATGATGAGATTGTACTATTAACAATAGATGATGCACCAGAAAAATACTCTCTAGAAATGGCACAGACATTAAAAGACCTAGGGGTTAACGCTATCTTTTTTGTTAATGGTCATTTTATTAATACTGAAGCAGAAAAAGAAAATTTGAAAAAAATTTATGACATGGGCTTCGTAATTGGAAATCACACAATGACTCACGCTAATCTTAGTAACCTTACAAAGGAAGAACAAAGAAAAGAAATCATTAATTTGAATGACTTAGTTGAAGAAGTAACTGGAGAACGACCAACATTTTTCCGAGCTCCTTATGGTGTTAATACAGATTATAGTAAAGCGTTAGCTCTAGAAGAGGGAATGCAAGTTATGAATTGGACTTACGGATATGATTGGGAAAAGGAATATTTAACGAAGGATGCGTTAGTGGATATTATGGTAAATACACCATTACTTAAGAATGGGGCAAACCTTTTAATGCATGATAGGGCTTGGACGAATGAAGCATTGCATGATATCGTTCAAGGTTTACAATCAAAAGGTTTTGATATGGTTGATCCAAATCGTATTCAAACACCAAACAACAACACGGTGAATTAACCGTGTTGTTTGAGTTCGAAAGCGGATCTCTCTGCTCTTTACATATTACTTCCTTTTGTAATAGTACATTGTTCTACCGTTAAATAATTGTAATTCACCTTCTAATTTTTTTCCTAAGAATTTGCAGAATTCATTAGCTTTTCCTTTATCGCCGTGTGTAGAAGCTTGAGGTAGTGTTACTTGAATATAATACTGTTCTCGTTTACTATCGTCGTCTTCTTCAATTAGCTCCTTACCTACACCAAGAAGAATAAGATTATAACGACTGTCATCTGATTTAAGATAAAACCAGTCAGGGTTTCCATCATTACTGGCTTTAAGGTCGTAAGGGAAGGCTACCTCAGAATATTCCCAGCTCAATTGATTTCCTGTTTTACTAGTTATCTCTTTATAGTAGAAAAAAAGCTCTTTCACCTCATCAAGTGTCATTTCTTGTTTAGTGGAGGCTGGAACAAGTTTTATGTATGCGTTTGCCAAGATCGTTCACTCCTAAATTAGCTTTTAAATATATCATCTTATTTATTCTAGCATTTATTAAAAGTTGTTGACAACTGATAAACAGAAAATGACCTTGTCATTTAAGTATAATTAAGTTATAATAATATTCTGATAATAAAAAATGAGGAGGCATTCTATGAATCTATTTGACAAACTTTATGATGATCAAGAAAATGTTAAGGTACGCTTTGTTGGATTTACAACAGAGAATGTCCGCTATGATTTCGGGATAATTTATACTAACATGTTTTTTGGAAAACCATTAGTCATATGTATGCAAACAGGCCGTTCTACTCTCCTTGATCCAAAAGATATTGAGGATCTAGATTACCTACAACGTATTTTCCGCATCGAAACCCAAGCAGAAGCAGCAGATCTCGCCGAATTTTTTAAGACATCATTACCACAGACTCCTTTTGAAACCCAATATGAATAGTAATGAAAAAAATCAGACCATATTGTGGTCTGATTTTTTTCAAAGGGAAGAAAGAATAAAAATTTAACTAGTTAAGTGGTCTAGCTCCGGGAAGGTTAAAGACCAACCTTGCAGCCGACTGGTCCTACGCTTGGCTTACACAGGATGTGCTGATGACGATGTTCGCGACAGGACGTGGCGGGTTTTAATCGACGTTCCTCATGAGCAGCCGCCCTGCACTTTTTTATAGTATCAGAATTTATAGGCCACCCTTTTTGTTTTGGAAACAGCATAAAGATCAACAATCTGGGCATCAGTATCTAAAGTACCTTGTATCAGTGATTTCTAATAGGAGTCGGCTTTCAAACCAAAATGTAACTCCAAAAAATCGAAAACAGTAATCAAAAGAGCGATCTGATGCCCGAAATCGCATAAAAAATAGAAAACGGTAACCAAAAGGGCAATCTGATGCCCGAAATCGAGCAAAAAATTGAAAACGGTAACCAAAGTAGCAATCTGATGCCCGAAATCGAGCAAAAAATTGAAAACGGTAACCAAAGTAGCAATCTGATGCCCGAAATCGAGCAAAAAATTGAAAACGGTAACCAAAGTAGCAATCTGATGCCCGAAATTGTGCGAAAAATAGAAAACGGTAACCAAAAGGGCAATCTGATGCCCGAAATTGTGCGAAAAATAGAAAACGGTAACCAAAAGGGCAATCTGATGCCCGAAATCGCATAAAAAATAAAAAACGGTAACCAAAAGGGCAATCTGATGCCCGAAATCGAGCAAAAAATAGAAAACGGTAACCAAAAGGGCAATCTGATGCCCGAAATCGCATAAAAAATAGAAAACGGTAACCAAAAGGGCAATCTGATGCCCGAAATCGCATAAAAAATAGAAAACGGTAACCAAAAGGGCAATCTGATGCCCGAAATCGCATAAAAAATAAAAAACGGTAACCAAAAGGGCAATCTGATGCCCGAAATTGCATAAAAAATAAAAAACGGTAACTTCAACTCCTCCTGCAGAAGCAAAGAAAGCGTCTTTCATCAGAGTCCTCGAAGCACACGATGTGCAAGTGTCGAAATTGCCACAGGACGTGGCGGGTTTAAATCACGTTCCTCAGGAGCAACTGCCCTGCGCTTTTCTTAAATGAAACTAATAGAAAATTTTAGCAGTTTTGCCAAGGGGAGAACTAATTGTGTCATACAATTAGTTCTTGACTTAATATATATGCCATATTATTATAAAAGTAACATAACATTAAGCGCTTTCAATCTTGGGATTATAGCTTAATATGGATGCTTTAATACAGAATAAATACGAGGCTTGGAGAGGGGTATTTTGAAAATGGGAACAATCATATGTCAAATCTGTAATAATACTATTGACCATTTTGAAGATGAAAAAGTAACTACACTCTACGCTAAATGTGAAGAGTGCCACTGTAACAAAACAGATAAAGAATAGACAATTTTAAAATATAAATAAAAGCATGCAGTTACTGCATGCTATTTTCTTATGAGGTAAGAAAGTATAAAATTTTCACCTAGTTTTGGTAGCTCCAGACGCCATCCGACCTGAGGTCATAAGCAAATCCGTGCGGGAGGTAAAGAAACAACCTTCCAGCCGGCTTGTCTTATGCTTGACTTGCACAGGATGTGCTGATGTCGATGTTCGCCACAGGACGTGGCGGGTTTTAATCGACGCTCAGGTAGGCGGGCGCCCTGCGCTTTTATTATCTTATTGCTTTATGTTCTTTAATTACCCGAAGTGATTTTAATTCATGGTCTTCTGGTCCTTGGACCGGTAGCCCTACTTCGAGATTCATTTGAATATAAGCTAAATTTTCTTCAGTAATAATTTCACCAGGTATAAATATCGGAATTCCTGGAGGATAAACCATGATAAATTCTGCTATGATTCGTCCTGCTGATTGATCGAAGGGAACGATTTCAGTTTCAGAATAGAAAGCATCTCTAGGCGTTAATGCAAGTAATGGTATATTTGGCAGTAAAACATCAGGTTTATGGTTAAGATCCTCTTGATGTCTATATTCACTTGCCAACTCTGCTAGTGCCTTAACCAATAGCTCCGTTTCCTTCTCGGTATCTCCAGGTGTAATAATACATAAAATATTATACAAATCTGATAGTTCAACTTCGATATTGTATTTTTCTCTTAACCAGCCTTCAACATCGTAGCCTGTTAAGCCTATTTCCTTTATTGAGATGATTAACTTTGTAGGATCATAATCAAAGGTAGCTTTTGAGCCTACTATTTCTCTGCCAATGCAATATAAACTATCTATTTCATTAATCGCCTTACGTGTCTTTTCTGCAAGTCGAATCGTTTTTTCAATAAGATCATGACCTTCAGTCGCTAATCTTCTTCTAGCAACATCTAAGGATGCAAGTAACAAATAGGATGTCGATGTTGTAGTTAGCATACTTAATATCGACTGAATTCGTTGAACTGAGACAAGGCCTTCTCGAACATTAAGGATTGAACTCTGTGTCATGGAACCACCTAGTTTATGTACACTTGTAGCAGCCATATCAGCACCAGCCTGCATAGCTGATAACGGTAGTTCGTCATGAAAATGGATATGAACACCATGTGCTTCATCTACTAGGACAGGTACCTCATATGAATGAGCTATAGTAACAATTTGTTTTAAGTCTGCAGCAATTCCAAAATAGGTTGGATTAATCACGAGTACACCCTTGGCGTCGGGATGTTGTTCAAGGGCTCTTTTAACCGAGTCTGTAGTAATACCATGTGAAATGCCTAGATCATTATCTATTTCTGGATGTATAAAAATAGGAACAGCCCCAGAAAACACAATTGCAGACATAACTGATTTGTGAACATTTCTAGGAACGATTATCTTATCCCCAGGCCCACAAACAGCCATTACCATTGTCATAATGGCTCCACTCGTTCCTTGAACCGAGAAAAATGTATGATCTGCTCCGAATGCTTTTGCAGCTAGATCTTGTGCTTGTTTAATCATCCCTTTTGGTTGGTGTAAATCATCTAATGGGCCAATATTGATTAAATCAATGGACAGGGCATTATCTCCAATGAATTCACGAAACTCTGGATCAATCCCAGTGCCTTTTTTGTGACCTGGAATATGGAACTGAACAGGATTTTTTTTTGAATGGTTAACTATTCCACTAAATAGCGGTGTTTCTAATTGTGACAATTTTGCTTTGCACCTCTTTAAATTAACAAATATTTTTTGGCAATCGTGTGCCGTCTATTGGAGATTTCTTTCTTTATAGGCAATTCCAAATGTGATAAAACAAATGAATTATAGCATTAAACGATTCTTTTGCATAGAAAAAAACGTATTCTTACTTAAGTTTTCTCATAGGGTAAAGGAATAAACATGTTTTTCAAAAATAAAAAGGATTCTCATATCGTTATAGAGAATGAAAAGTAAGTAAAGTAGAAGGTTAAAGAGGAGGAGTACTAAGTTGAATTGGGAAACGAGAGTAACGAAAACATTTGGCATTCAGTATCCAATTATACAGGGTGGGCTCGCTTATTTAGCTTACTCAGATTTAGCAGCAGCTGTATCAAATGCAGGAGGCCTAGGTCAAATAACGGCCATGTCTTTAGAATCACCTGAGGAGCTTCGTGAAGAAATAAGAAAGGTACGAAACCAAACGACTAAGCCATTTGGAGTAAACTTTGCAATTGGTCAACACGGGCGCCCATTTTCCCATATGCTAGAGGTTGCGATTGAAGAAAATGTTCCTGTAGTTTCAATGACTGGTGGAAATCCTACTCCATTATTTGACCAGCTTAAAGGGACTGAGATAAAAAAATTAGTGTTAGTAGCAGCCAGACGTCAAGCTGAAAAAGCAGAAGAACTGGGTGCAGATGCTGTTATGGTAGTTGGGCAAGAAGGTGGTGGTCATTTAGGTAAGGATGATACAGGAACGTTTGTATTAATTCCTCAAGTTGTTGATAGCGTAAGTATACCTGTCATAGCTTCAGGTGGGATTGGTGATGGTCGAGGATTAATGGCTGCTTTAAGTCTTGGAGCTGAAGGAATTGAAATGGGTACAAGGTTTATTGCAACAAAGGAATGCGTTCATGCTAATATGGTCTATAAGGAAGCACTTGTAAATGGAACGGAAAATGATACAGTTGTTATTAAACGTTCAATCGGTATGCCTGCACGTGTAATTGCAAATACGTGGACAACAAAGATATGTGAGCTAGAAAAGAAAGATGAGGGGTATGAAGTCCTTAAAGAATATATAAGTGGCATTGCTAACAAAAGATATATACACGAAGGCAAGGTCGATGAAGGCTTTGCATGGGCAGGACAGGTAATGGGGTTAATACATGATATACCATCGGTTGAAGAATTATTTAAAAGAATGATATCCGAGGCGGAAGGAATACGTACAAAATGGAAAAACTAATTCCAAAGAGTGTGTGATCCTAACAAAAATAAAGAGGTGTATGGTAAGTGAGTTATCAATACCCAATCTCTCATGATTGGAAAATAGATGAAATCGTAGATGTAATAAAATTTTTCGGATGTGTTGAAAAAGCATATGAAGGTGGAGTTGAACGAAATTCACTAATAAATGCCTATAAAAGATTTAAAGAAATTGTACCAAGTAAATCAGAAGAAAAGAAAATTTGCGGTGAATTTGAGGAAACAACTGGGTATTCTTCATACAAAATAATTAAAAAAGCAATGGAATCAGAGGCCATTCAAAAAATTAAAGGCTAAATATATTCTCAATAAGAAAATCAATAGAGCAGATAGCCCCAACACAAAAAACAAGGTAAAAAACTTTAATACTTTTTTACCCTTTAAAAAGGACAGGGGTAACCTCTGTCCTTAAATCATCTCTTTTGAAATATTCTGTGATAGCTGATATAATGGAATTAACTTCCTGAATGTATCTTCTACCATATCTAATTGTTGCAAGGGGCTCATTTCTTCTATCTGATTTCTCAATATGTTAATACCACACAATATTTCTGATTTTTTTATCGTTTGTAATCGTTCGAACATTGCGCAAAAATCTTCGTCCGCTATTTCCAAATGGCTAAGTGCATCTGGCTTTGTGTGATCCACTGACCATACAAAATTGTTGGGAATACTGCTTTTTATCTCTCCTATATGGTTTTTGAGTACTTTACCGAATGCTTCTTTAACAGGTGATTCATATATTACGGCAAACCAAACAAAGAGATGGGACTCCCATAACCCTATTTGAAAATGTGGTAACATTTTATATCCTCTTTTATTAGTTGCATACGCAACCCAAGTATCTTTAGGAGGATTGACGGAACGTCTTGCGTGTTTAGCAACATGATAGAACATCTCATCGCCTGTTAAGGTAGACAATGTCGGAGAAAAGTGATGTCCAAGGACTTCAAGTTTAGGACGAACGGTGCTTCTCAGCAGATCCATTCGATTATCTAACCCTTCAATTTTAAAGACTTCAAAATCATCTTTGGTGAATCCCGTAAAATTCATACTATTTACCTCCAAATTACTTGCTTTAATTATAGTAACATAACCCTAAAGAGAATATGTAATGAAATACTCAAGGTCTTTTATCGATGAAAGAAGAAAAATAGGTATAAGCACAAATTTGTTGCAATGTTTGTTAATCGACATAATATATATAAAATACACTATCAGAAAATTATAACAACGAAAGCCAAGTATTATGTAAAAAAAAGAAAGGGGTGCAAGGAATGAAGCAAGTGACTAACCTGTTGAAGCGAGTTGACGGTGAAAAACGTATAGCTGTGTTACGTCTTGAGTTAGATTATGAATTGGCAACCCTTTACGATGCTATGAAAGATAATGACGAGACTAAAAAAAACGAATGTATAAAAAAGCTTGAAAAAATTAGACAGGAAATGTTCAAATAGTTTGTTTTAATACAATATGAAAAACGAATCACACCAATGTGGTTCGTTTTTCATATTTAATTATCTCATGCCACTATGATTTCGAAGAGGTTTAGGTGGTGGATTGTCTGCTCCTAAAGGTCCGCGAAGCACACAGGACGTGCGCGTTCCTAGCGGTATAAGTTCAACTAATAATCAGTGAGGGATGAAGAAAAATCCTGCTTATTGAAGTTTCACTTTATACTACTTGCGTTTGGCTCTAAATTTCCATTAAGCTAGTAACTAATTACATACAAATGATTAAACTCCGGAGGGTGATCAAAAAATGAGCGATTGGTATGAAATAAATAAAAAAGCAATTGAATGGACGAAAGAGGCCGGTAAAAGAATTCGAGCTTCCTTTAAAACGAAATTATCGATTCAAACAAAATCGAATGCTGATGACTTAGTTACGAATATTGATAAGGATACAGAGCAATATTTTATTGACAAGATAAATAAAGCTTACCCAGAACATCAAATATTGGGCGAAGAAGGCGTGGGAGATCGCGTAACTACATTAGACGGTGTGATTTGGATTATAGATCCTATAGACGGTACGATGAACTTTATCCATCAACAACGTAACTTTGCTATTTCAGTAGCAGTTTATGAAAATGGTGTTGGTAAGATAGGGTTAATATATGATGTCGTACATGATGAAATGTACCATGCTGTTAAAGGTGAAGGTGCATTTTTAAATGGTACTAGTATTCAAAAATTAGAAGAAGTGGTATTAAATGAAGCCATATTAGGAATTAACGCAACCTGGGTTACAGATAATAAGCGAATTGATTCAAATGTTCTGTTACCTTTGATTAAGCATGTCAGAGGAACTAGATCATATGGCTCTGCAGCCATTGAATTTGCATATGTGGTAACTGGACGCCTTGATGCATACATTACGATGCGATTGTCTCCTTGGGATTTTGCTGCTGGTGCTGTTCTGATTGAAGAGGTGGGTGGTGTTGTAACAACCTTAGAGGGTAAATCTTTAAACTACTTAGGAGAGAATTCTATTTTAGTTGCAAAAAGGGAATTGCACAAACAAATACTAGCTGAATACATATTAAAGTAAAAAGTTTTAAGAATAATGAATACGATCATCCTATTCTTAAGGATAATACTTTAGAAAATCATTTTAAAGTATGAAGATTATCCTGGTGATATTGGAGATAATTAGTAAGAGTCACTTACAAAGCTGTGGATTGGTACTATATTGATATCAATAGAATTTTAGACCCTTATAATAAAAGTAAAATGCGCGAAAAGAAGGGAATTAGTTCCCACCTTTTTCGCGCATTTTCTTCTTAGTCACAAAACCAAAGCCCATTACAATAAAAACAGCTAAAATTGATAATAATATGCCTAATAAGCTTCCAAATGAAATTGCAACTCCAATCAACATAATGAAAAAAGCTGTAGCAAAAGCAAATCCTAGCATAGGGTAATTAATGGATTTCATGAAAGTTTGTCCCCCTTTTGATGATGCAGGTGTATTATAACATGATTTTTACACCTGTTTTTATTAATAATGGATTTAAAAAAATAAACATTCTTCTTTATTACTATGTTTATGGTATAATATCAAAGGTTATAAAAGAAGAGATGAATTTAGGAGATGAAAAACTTGAACATTCGCAATGATATACGTAATATCGCGATTATTGCCCACGTTGACCATGGGAAAACAACTTTAGTTGATAAATTATTGCATCAATCTGGTACATTTAGAACAAACGAACAGGTTGAAGAGCGTGCAATGGATTCAAATGCTATCGAACGTGAGCGTGGTATTACAATTTTAGCAAAAAATACTGCGATTAACTATAAAGATAAACGAATTAACATTATGGATACACCAGGGCATGCTGATTTTGGTGGAGAAGTAGAACGTATTATGAAAATGGTTGATGGAGTATTACTTGTGGTGGATGCATATGAAGGTTGTATGCCACAAACCCGTTTCGTGCTTAAAAAGGCACTTGAGCAAAAATTGACGCCAATTGTTGTAGTTAATAAAATTGACCGTGATTTTGCTCGTCCCGCAGAGGTTGTTGATGAAGTAATTGATCTATTCATTGAATTAGATGCTACTGAAGAACAATTAGATTTTCCAGTGGTATATGCCTCTGCAATTAATGGAACGGCAAGTGTTGATCCAGAGAAACAAGATGAAAATATGGAAGCATTATTTGATTCTATCTTAGAAAATATTCCAGCGCCGATAGATAATAGTGAGGAACCATTACAATTCCAAGTAGCATTATTAGACTATAATGATTACTTAGGTCGAATTGGGATAGGTCGTGTATTCCGTGGAACGATGAAAGTCGGAGAACAAGTTGCTTTAATGAAGCTTGATGGATCTGTCAAACAATTTCGTGTTACAAAGATGTTTGGTTTTATTGGACTAAAACGGATTGAAATTCTAGAAGCGAAAGCTGGAGATCTAGTGGCAGTTTCTGGAATGGAAGATATTAACGTTGGTGAAACTGTCTGTCCTGTAACACATCAAGACGCCCTACCAGTGCTAAGAATTGATGAGCCAACATTACAAATGACATTCCTTGTTAACAACAGTCCGTTTGCTGGAAAAGAAGGTAAGTTTGTAACCGCTCGTAAAATCGAAGAGAGACTACGTGCACAATTAGAAACAGATGTTAGTTTACGTGTTGAAAATACTGATTCACCAGATGAGTGGATTGTTTCAGGACGTGGTGAGCTTCACTTGTCAATCTTAATTGAAAACATGCGTCGTGAAGGCTTTGAGCTCCAAGTATCAAAACCTGAAGTTATTGTACGCATAATTGATGGTGTTCGCTCTGAACCTGTAGAACGTGTTCAAATCGATGTTCCTGAAGAGCATACAGGTTCTATTATGGAGTCAATTGGTGCGCGTAAGGGTGAGATGCTCGACATGATTAATAATGGTAATGGCCAGGTAAGGTTAGTATTTATGGTCCCAGCTCGAGGGCTAATTGGGTATACTACAGAGTTCTTAACATTAACTAGAGGTTTCGGTATTATAAATCATTCGTTTGACAGCTACCAGCCGATGGCATCAGGTCAAGTAGGTGGGCGCAGACAAGGTGTTCTTATTTCGATGGAGAGCGGAAAAACTAGTCAGTATGGGATTATGGGAATCGAGGATCGTGGTACCATTTTCGTTGAACCAGGAACGGATGTTTATGAAGGTATGATTGTTGGGGAGCATACTCGTGAAAATGACTTAACGGTTAACGTGGTTAAAGTTAAGCAAATGACAAATATGCGTTCTGCTAACAAAGACCAAACAACAACAATGAAAAAACCTCGTTTAATGTCACTTGAGGAATCCCTTGAGTATTTAAATGATGATGAGTATTGTGAAATTACACCTGAATCAATTCGTTTACGTAAAAAGATATTAGAGAAAAGCGAACGTGAAAGAGTTACGAAGAAAAAGAAATTAGCTGAAACTATAAAATAAACACATATATTGTGAACTTTGTCTTCTGTTACTTTTAATGGGTGATGTGTTCAAAGGGTTTAAAAAGAATCGAGATTCAGGTGGCTCTTTTTAGACCTCTTGAACTACCTTTTAGATGGAAAGATCAAAGGGGGAGAATTAAATGGATATAGCTGAAAGACTATCCTTTTTCGCTGCATTATTTAGAGTCGATACTAACCCCACAGTAGGAATGTGGTTATTATATTTAACGATCGTGGGACTTTCGATTATAGTTTATAAACTTGGTTTTGCAAAAAAGCTACCGATTCTAAAATCACTAGTTATTTACTTTTTCTTAGCATTGGGTGGTACGTTTCTAACATTTCTAGGGATTTTTCTACCTGTTGCTGAAGGTCTTGTGGTAGCTGCACTTATATTAATTATTTATAAAATTCGGTTACATCAATCTAAAAAGCAAGATTTTAAAACAGAGTAGGTGATCCTTTATGAATTCACTACAAGATGCAATTTATAATTGGCTGACAATCAAAGTAGTTGTAGATGCAAGACCAGATGATACAGCAGCACAAGAAACCTATGAACTTTTTAATAATATGTTACTAAATGACCATAAGCTATCAAATATTATCGTGAAAAAAGATGATGTCATGTATGAAGTCTTTTATGAAAAAGATGGAGAATCAAAAAAGGCTCGTTTTCCTATTGAGTTAATTGATATTATGCATGATCAAATAGAGAAAGAACCTGAAAAGTATAATAATTACCCAATATAAAAAAGCCGAACATTCACAATGTTCGGCTTTTTTAAAAGATAAGAAAGTATAAAAGTTTGTACCTAGTTTTAGTGTCTAGCTCCGGGCGCCATCGACTCTATGGTATAAGCCAATCCGTCCGGAAGGTAAAGAACAACCTTCCAGCCGGCTTGTCTTATGCTTGTCGCCGATAGGCGGGCGCCCTGCGCTTTTTTTATTATATTTTATTGAAAGATAAGCATTTATAAACGTCAACGAAAAGTCCGCTCATAGAACACTAAACAAGTGCTTTTTACCACAAGTCATCTTGTTTGGCTTTTTTTCGATATAATTTAAACTTTCCTGTAGCTTTTCTTTCGTTTGTTCTATTTTCTATCCTTGTGTTACATTCAGGACAAAGATATGTATGAATGGGACGGTTTCGTAATTTTTTTGCAAGGCCTGTTTCATCTTCTATTTGATTTATTTTATCACATATCACACATTTGACTCTCATTTTAACACTCCTACTGTTTCTTATATAATTACCTAAAACTGAATATTTTGTTATAGTATAGCATGAAAACCAAAAGAGTTTAATCTTTGGAAGAAAAAAGGTATTATATGTATATACAATGTAGGAGGTTTTTAAATTGGCAAATCAAGTTGAAACAAAACTAATCCCATCATTATTTGAGAGTTTACAAAAAGAAAGGTACGCTATATTATCTACGGTTGATTACGAAACAGGGGGGCCTAACGTTAGTGCGTTATCATGGGTTCTAGCACCTGATAAGAATAGAGTGTATATTTCAATCGATAACAGATCCCGAATCGTCGAGAATATTAATAATAATCCTTTAGTTGTGTTAAATGTAATTGCTAATGAATCTACCTATTCAATCAGTGGTAAGGCACATATTAAGGTTAAAAAAATGGACGGAGTACCACTTAAACTTGCACTAGTAGAAATAGCTATCAATGAGGTGCGCGATGTTATGTTCTATGGTTCGAAGATTTCAAATGAACCAAATTATGAAAAAACATATGATGAAGTGGCGGCTGACAAGCTGGATAAACAAGTGATGGATGCGATGAGATTGACCTAAAGTTAGAACAAAAGCGAGAGGGCGCCCGCTTATCGGATTATACCATAGAGACGGGTGGCACCTGGAGCTAGACAACCAAAACTAGATCCAAAATTTTACACAAAAAAAGGGGCAACCTATAAATTTCGATATCATAAGAAAAGTCCTTAGAAATTTTTTTCAAAAGGACTTTTCTTAAAAGTTTATTGATCTTTCATCTTGTTCTTTGATTGATCTTGTTGCTCTTTTTCTAACCTTTTTTCTTCGCCTTGTTTAAGCTGTTTGTCATTTTGCTCTGTAGGATTAGCATTGTCATTATCAATGATATCACTTGGTATATCAGGCATTATTCTACCGACAATTTGTGCTAGTTCATCTAAAACTCCAGTAATCGGGCGTCCATCTTGTATTTCCTTACCCATTTGTCTAAGTCTTTCAACGGTATCCGCATCAGCAACTACAACAGCATTTGCCCCGTAACGATCATTTTTTAAACTTTCCGCAACAGAGTACTTTATTGATGCTACACGTGAACGATCCAACTTTGCGTTGACATCAATACCTACAACAGCAAAATTGCCAATTACCACAGCAGTTGCATCGTTTACGTTTGGTATACTTGAAGCAAGTTCTACTAAATGCTTTGAGATGTCTTGTCCTGTTTTGCGATCAACTGTTACTCCATCTGTTGTATTTTTCACTTGAATTCTATTATCGTTAGTTTCGTTTGCATTTTGATTTGCACCACAACCAACTAATAGGAAAAAGATTGGAATTGTTAACGCAATTAATTTTTTCAAAACATATTCCCTCCTTGAGAAACTTAAACCTCGTTTAAAGCATTTAAAAATACTTTTATAAAAGAGATTTTGAAATATTTTTATGGGCTAGACCAAGTTTTTCTATTTTTATTGTTTAATTATTCTTCTATCTTTATTCATGAACTCATATATTTTTATCAACGGTCCGTCTAAACTACAAAAAATCTAATTACTATTTAGGAATAGCATTGTTATATTGATGTACTATAGGGTTTTGAAATTTTCCTCGTTTTGCAAATGCTAGTAAAGGTTTGCTAAAACAGCAGGTTGTGAGGGTAGATTCAATTCTATAGTAATATTTATATATTTTGCTAACGAGTGGTCGGACGCCTGTTTCACTCCCTTGACAAAAAGAAAAAAATATTGGGGTAGGAGGCGGAAATTTGAGTAAAATATATGTTTTAGATACAAATGTTCTCTTGCAGGATCCGCATTCAATATTTTCCTTTGAAGAAAATGAAGTAGTAATACCGGCAGTTGTCTTAGAAGAAGTAGATTCAAAAAAACGTTATATGGATGAGTTAGGTAGGAATGCCCGTCAGATTTCGAAGTTAATTGATGGATTACGTGAAATAGGAAAGCTACATGAAAGAATACCGCTAGAAAATGGAGGGGTATTAAGGATTGAGTTGAATCATCGATCCTTTCATCAGTTACAAGAAATATTTGTTGAGAAGACGAATGATAACAGGATATTAGCAGTAGCAAAAAACCTATCGTTAGAAGAACAAACCAAGGAAAATGGTAGATCTGTCATTTTAGTTAGTAAGGATACACTTGTAAGGGTAAAAGCTGATGCACTAGGATTACAGGCAGAGGATTTTTTAAGTGATCGAGTTGTTGAAGTTGATCATATCTATACCGGATTACTGGATCTTTATTTAAACACAGATGTACTTAATCGATTTTATGAAAAAGGTGAACTAAGTTTATCAGAGTTAACTAATCACCCATTTTACCCTAACCAATTCATTGTTATGAAAGATGCACTTGGGACATCATCTTCGGCAATCGGGGTTGTTGATCACACAGGTAAGAAAGTTAAAAAGTTAGTGTTTAATCATGATCATATTTGGGGTATCAAATCGAGGAATGCGCAGCAGACAATGGCTCTAGAACTATTATTACGGGATGATATACCTTTAGTTACGTTGATTGGAAAAGCAGGTACCGGGAAGACTTTATTGGCTCTTGCTGCGGGGCTAATGCAAACAGAAGATCTTGGTCATTATAAAAAATTATTAGTAGCAAGGCCGATTGTTCCTGTAGGAAAAGATATAGGTTTCTTACCTGGTGAAAAAGAGGAAAAGCTCAGACCTTGGATGCAACCTATATATGATAACCTCGAATATTTATTTAATACGAAAAAACCAGGAGAACTAGATGCAATTTTAGCTGGAATGGGTTCGATAGAAGTTGAAGCACTAACTTATATTCGTGGAAGAAGCATACCGGAACAATTTATTATAATTGACGAAGCTCAAAATTTAACCAAACATGAAGTTAAAACAATTATAACAAGGGTTGGAGACAAGAGTAAGATTGTTTTAATGGGGGACCCAGAACAAATTGACCATCCTTATTTAGACGAATATAATAATGGTTTAACCTATGTATTAGAAAAATTCAAAGATCAGAAAATTGCTGGGCATATTAAGTTGATAAAAGGTGAACGCTCTGGATTAGCACAGTTAGCAGCAGATATCTTATAAAGAAAACTAGGCAAAGTGGCGAGCCCAAGGGCGAAGACAGAGGCGTAGTTGCCCTTATGCGTTTTAGAATTTATGGATATAAATTCCGATTAGCTATAAAAACTGAGCCTCAATACAAGGGGCTCAGTTTTTAAAATGGTTAATGCCTGTAGCTAAGAGCTCACACGCAATTATTCTTATTTAATTAAAAACTTTGTCACATGTGTTACAGGATTGTTCCTATTAGAGCCGTCTCCGAAATAGAAATGGACCGGACCATCTGTTTTTAGTGGTTTACCATCTTTTGAAAAGCCTAAAATAGCTTGATATGCCTGCTCAAGAGAAATTTCAAGATCTATGCTATCTGTCTGAATAATAACAGTTGTTGCCTCATTCTTTGGTGTTGCATTATCGAGAAAATAACGCAATGGGATTCCGAAAGTACCTTTTAGAAGTTGTTCTTTTTTATATGTTGCTTCTGTTTTTAAAGTAGGTGGATATATTGCACCCTCCTGGATTTCTCGATCCCAATGCTTTGAGACTGCTTTTGTATATTCCTCAAGTTCATCTTTTTGTACCTTCTCTGTTACAAAATATGTAGTTAAATCAACTTTTCGATCATCAAATATCCATACACTTGGGTCTAGCGTAATCTTATATTCTACACTACCCTCTACCATAATTATTGATTCCAATCTAAAACACCAGCCTTTTAAGTATAAGTATAAAGTTTTAATTTTTATTTGTCACCAATATGGTATCATAATCACCAACTTTAAAAGTATGTGGTGATTGTTGTAAATTGTAGCTCTAGTGAAGAGCACCAAGGATTAGTCAGGATAGCAAAAAAATAATACACAAGTCTTTTAGAAGCGGCAAATTTATTTCAGCACTAGGAAGTCCACTTCGTATTGCTAGAACAAGACTTTTATGGAAACGTTCCGTGATATAAATTATCTCAGTGAACTTGCTAATGAGATATTGAACGTCTCACCCTAAATTTTTTAAAAATACTAGGGGGATTTGGATTTCTCTTGCAATTTTGCTATTTTCACTGTACTATTTATAGATAGGATTATGCAATCGCTCGTGAACGGAGGGGTTTGATATGGCGGCTGAAACTGTAGTTAATCATCGTGAAAAAGCATACGCTTTGCTTAAGACCGATGCTGATAAAATATTAAAACTGATAAAAGTCCAAATGGATAATCTAACAATGCCTCAGTGCCCTTTATATGAGGAAGTATTAGATACACAAATGTTTGGCTTGTCACGAGAAATAGATTTCGCTGTAAGATTAGGACTTATTGAAGAAAACAATGGCAAAGAGCTTCTTGATACGCTCGAACGTCAACTATCAACGCTTCATGAATCCTCTGTAAAAAAATAACTTTATAAAAATTATTAAAACATAAGCTAACCACTTTTAAAAATGTACAAAGTAGTTAGCATTACTTACAGTTAGGTCAATCTTATAGCTACCAAGGTTGTTGTAGACTCAAACTATTCTTCTAGGATGGTTTGAGTTTTTTTACAACAACTAACATATTGATCGATAAGTGTCTATTTTATAATCTAGTAATTTTTGCAGGATTTATTTAATTTAAATAGAAAAGTATAGTATAAAGAAACCATAAGTGTTTGCAACCTATATTTAGAGGACGATGCTTTGATGATAAAAAAGATAGTTAAATCATATGATTATTCATTAATAATTGCCATATTTATGCTTTGTGTATTTGGGCTTGTCATGGTATATAGCTCGAGTATGGTGTTAGCAGCATCTAAATTCAACAATCCAGATTTTTTCTATAATCGGCAAAAAATCTCATTAATTATTGGTTTCGTGGCATTTCTAGCCGCAATGATTTTTCCGTACAAGGCATTTGCAAACTCAAGGATTCTAACAGCAATTGTAATGGGTTCAATCGGAATGTTAGGTTTAGTTTTTATATTTGGATATACTGCAAACAATGCACAAAGCTGGTTGATGTTAGGATCAAGAGGAATTCAGCCATCTGAGTTTACTAAATTAAGTGTTATTATTTATTTAGCCGCTGTTTATGCAAAAAAGCAGTCTTATATTAATGACTTAAATAGAGCTGTTCTTCCTCCAATCTTATTCACCTTTGTAATATGTTTATTTGTTGTAATTCAACCAGATTTAGGTACTGCCTTCATTATTGGCTTAATTGCTTCCGTTATTATTCTTTGTTCAGGTATTGGAATTAAAAACATAGCTAAGTTGATTTTTTTTGGACTTACTTTATTGTTGATTATGACTCCAATCATTTTCCTTAAGCGTGAATCAATTTTCACAATTGAAAGAGTTTCTAGATTTCAAGGCTTTTTAGATCCGTTTTTATATGAAGGCAATGCAGGATACCAATTGATTAATTCATATGTTGCAATGGGGTCTGGTGGTATAACAGGCCTTGGGTTGGGACAAAGCATCCAAAAATTTGGCTACCTACCAGAGGCTCATACAGACTTTATAATGGCAGTAATTGCTGAAGAATTAGGTTTATTTGGAGTATTATTTGTACTCCTTTTGCTGGGGTTTGTTATCCTTAAAGGGCTATTATTAGCTAGAAAATGTACGGATCCCTTTGGGAGCTTGCTAGCCATTGGAATATCAGCCATGCTTGCTATCCAATCTTTTATAAACTTAGGTGGACTAACCGGACTTATACCTATAACTGGTGTAACATTGCCATTTATAAGCTACGGAGGTTCTTCGCTCATTCTTTTATTATTTTCAATGGGGATATTAGTAAATGTATCAATGTTTGTTAATTATGAAGCAACATATAAAAGAGATATAGAAAAAACAAAGCCGGATGTTCAAGGATTCAGAAAAAGTAATGTATCAATTTAATAGATTAATATGTAAAAATCGCTCAATGTGATATACTATTTAAAAAAGTGTTATACTAATAGTAAAGTCGAGGAGGAGAATCATGAAAAAAAACATCCAGAAAGTGCTAGTAGCAAATCGTGGTGAAATCGCAATCCGAGTTTTCCGCGCGTGTACAGAATTAAATATTCGTACTGTTGCAATCTATTCAAAGGAAGATGCAGGCTCATATCATCGCTATAAAGCAGATGAAGCTTATTTAGTTGGAGAAGGAAAAAAACCGATTGATGCGTATTTAGATATTGAAGGAATAATCGATATTGCAAAAAGTAATGAAATTGATGCAATACACCCAGGCTATGGCTTTTTGTCTGAAAATATAAATTTTGCAAAAAGATGTGAAGAAGAAGGAATTATCTTTATCGGACCAAAATCAAGCCACTTAAATATGTTTGGAGATAAAGTAAAAGCGAGAGAACAGGCGCAACTTGCGAATATTCCTGTTATTCCAGGAACTGATGGACCAGTTAAAAGATTAGAAGATGTTGTACGTTTTGGAGAAGAGCAAGGCTATCCGATCATTATTAAAGCATCACTAGGTGGTGGCGGTCGTGGAATGCGTATTGTTCGTAGTAAGGCAGGTCTTAAGGAATCTTACGAAAGAGCTAAGTCTGAAGCAAAAGCTGCGTTCGGTAGTGATGAAGTATATGTTGAGAAACTAATTGAAAATCCTAAACATATTGAAGTACAAATACTAGGTGATAACGAAGGTAATATTATCCATTTGTATGAACGAGATTGTTCAGTACAACGTCGCCATCAAAAAGTAGTGGAAATTGCGCCAAGTGTATCACTTTCAGAGGATCTTCGAAGTAGAATTTGTGACTCAGCAGTTTCTTTGATGAAAAATGTAGAATATATTAATGCGGGTACGGTGGAGTATTTAGTAGCCGGAGAAGAATTTTTCTTTATTGAGGTAAATCCACGTATTCAAGTAGAACATACAATTACTGAAATGATCACAGGTATCGATATTGTTCAATCGCAAATAAAAATTGCTGAAGGACATTCTTTACATAGTAAAGAGGTCAGTATTCCAGTACAGGAAAAAATTTGGACTCATGGATTTGCCATACAAGCACGTGTTACTACAGAAGACCCGTTAAATAATTTCATGCCTGATACAGGCAAAATCATGGCATATAGAACTGGTGGCGGATTTGGTGTCAGATTAGACGCTGGGAATGGTTTCCAAGGTGCGGTCATAACACCTTATTATGATTCGTTATTAGTCAAACTTTCCACACATGCCTTAACGTTTGAACAAGCTGCATCCAAAATGGTCAGAAATTTAAAAGAGTTCCGAATTCGAGGAATTAAAACGAATATCCCTTTCTTAGAAAACGTAATAAAACACGAAAGCTTTATGAATGGTGAATATAACACATCCTTTATTGATTCATCACCAGAGTTATTTATATTCCCTAAACGTAAAGACCGTGGAACAAAAATGCTATCTTATATCGGTACTGTTACCGTCAATGGCTTCCCCGGGGTTGAAAAAAGAAAGAAACCAGTATTTTCAAAACCACGTATTCCAACAATTAAGCACACAGAGCCGATTATTAATGGGACTAAACAAATCCTTGATGAAAAGGGAGCAGATGGTGTTGTATCATGGTTAAAAGAACAGAAGGAAGTACTATTAACTGACACAACTTTTCGAGATGCTCATCAGTCCTTGCTTGCAACAAGGTTTAGGACCAATGATTTAAGTAAAATAGCAGAGCCGACAGCAAGATTGCTACCGGAACTGTTCTCTATGGAGATGTGGGGTGGTGCGACATTCGATGTTGCTTATCGTTTTCTAAAGGAAGATCCATGGGATCGATTACTAACATTGCGTAACCAAGCGCCAAATATTTTATTCCAAATGCTATTGAGAGCATCGAATGCGGTTGGATATAAAAATTATCCTGACAATGTGATAAATGAATTTGTAGAAAAATCTGCGTATGCAGGTATTGATGTTTTTAGAATTTTTGATAGTTTGAACTGGGTCAAAGGAATGGTGCCTGCAATAGAGGCAGTGCGTAGTAATGGGAAAATAGCAGAAGCAGCAATTTGCTATACAGGTGACATTTCTGACTTAACGAGAACTAAATATGATTTACAATATTATCTTCAACTTGCTAAAGAATTAGAGAACTCAGGTGCCCATATCCTAGGAATCAAAGATATGGCGGGTCTATTAAAACCGGAGGCTGCATATACGCTAATCTCTGCCTTGAAAGAAACAGTAGATATTCCAATTCATCTCCACACACATGATACAAGTGGCAATGGAATAATGACTTATTCAAAAGCCATTACAGCAGGTGTTGATATTGTTGATGTGGCATTAAGCTCAATGGCTGGTTTAACGTCTCAACCTAGTATAAACACGCTATATTATGCTTTAGAGGGAACTGATAGAAAACCAAATATAAATATTAATGCACTAGAGCAGCTCTCACATTATTGGGAGGATGTAAGAAAATACTATGTAGACTTTGAAAGTGGAATGAAATCTCCACATACTGAAGTATACGTCCACGAAATGCCTGGTGGACAATATAGTAACCTTCAACAGCAGGCAAAGGCTGTCGGTCTTGGCGAGCGCTGGGATGAGGTTAAAGAAATGTATCGGAATGTCAACGATATGTTTGGTGATATTGTAAAAGTAACACCATCATCAAAGGTAGTTGGTGATATGGCACTATATATGGTTCAAAATAATTTAACTGAAGATGGCGTATATGAAAAAGGCGAAACTCTTGATTTTCCAGATTCGGTAGTAGAATTATTCGAAGGTTATCTAGGTCAAGCACATGGTGGCTTCCCTAAGGAATTACAAAGAATTATCTTGAAAGGTCGAGAGGCGATAACTGTTCGTCCTGGTGAGTTATTAGAACCAGTTGATTTTAATAACGTAAAAGAAAATTTATTCCACACACTTGGTCGACAGGTTACGAGCTTTGAGGCTATCTCATATGCACTATATCCTAAGGTATTTATGGAGTACCATAAGACCTTTGATGCATATGGTGATATATCAGTCCTTGACACAGCAACTTTCTTATATGGGATGCGCTTAGGTGAGGAAATTGAAGTGGAAATTGAACAAGGTAAAACGTTAATTGTTAAGCTTGTGTCAATTGGAGAGCCTCAAACCGACGGAACAAGAGTTGTCTATTTTGAACTTAACGGACAGTCCAGAGAAGTTGTTATAAAAGATGACAGCATTAAAGCTACTGTACTAGCAAAGTCAAAGGCTGATAACAATAACCCAGAGCATATTGGTGCAACAATGCCGGGAACAGTAATTAAATTGTTAGTATCAAAGGGTGAAAAGGTTAGTAAAGGTGACCACTTGATGATAACAGAGGCGATGAAAATGGAGACAACTGTACAATCTCCGTTCACGGGTATAATTAAAGATATTCATGTGTCTAATGGTGAAGCTATCCAAACAGGTGACTTATTAATAGAGGTTTCTAAATAACAAAAAACGAGGGTAATTTACCCTCGTTTTTAATTTTCCCACCGCTTAAGGGACAATAAGGCCCGCACCTCAATACTTTCCGAGAAAATTAAGTATTGAGGCGGAGGATAAACTGAGTCCAAGACGCACAGGTCGTGCACGCTCTTAGCGTTATTATAAAAAGTGGGGCATGAGATCCCACTTTTTATTGAAGTTTTAATTTATGTTGATTCTATCTTCTTTTACTTGTTGAAGCGACTGTTGATTACGTTTACTACGTGTTGCTAATAACAGTAAATAGCTTAACACTCCAAATAAACAAGCTATAAATAGAGCGTGAGCAAGAGCTACAAATAAATTAAGATTTGTGAACACGATTGTAGCACCTGATATGACTTGTAAGCTTACAAGAATAAAAGATACAATCCAGCCCCAATAAATCACCTTTTGATGCTTATGGTATTTAATAGCTCGGAGCATGGCGATGAATATCCAGACGAAAATTAGGCCTGCAGCAGTGCGATGCCCCATTTGAATCCATTCATGAGATTGGGTTGGTAAACCTAATTGGTTAAAATTACAAACAGGCCAATCAGGACATGCCAAGCTTGCACCTTTATGACGGACAAAGGCGCCTGAATAAACTACAAAATAACTATATACTATGACACCAATAATATGAAATTGCATTTTAGAATCAATAACTAATGTAGCAGCATTAAATTTCTTATCGACTTCAAATATTAACAAGGTTAGTAATAAAACAGAGGTAAACGAGATCAAGGAAATCCCGAAATGTAATGCCAGAACTGTTTTTGATTGCCCCCACATTACTGCTGCTGCACCAAGTAGTGCTTGAAGGACTAAAAAGGAAAAAGATAGTATTGAAAGAAATTTAGTTTCACGTACATGCCCAATTGCTTTCCACGTCCATATAGATAAAATTAATACCATTATTCCCACAGTACCAGATACAAGACGGTGACTTAATTCAATTAATAACTTGGGAGTAATACTATTTGGTACAAACTCGCCATTACAAAGTGGCCAAGAATCTCCACAGCCAGCGCCCGATTCTGTTTTTGTAACAAGTGCTCCTCCAATTAGAACTAACAGCATTCCAACCGTTGTTGCTACTGCGAACCATTTAAGCAAACGATGCAAATTTTCCACCTTCCAACTCTCTAAATAAAGATAAAACCACTTTTTTTTTTACTAGAGTATAAAAAATACTAATTCAAAGACAATAATGAATAACCACTTCTACAATAATATACAATTTTCGCATGTTAATCAAAGGAATAAATTATACACCTAAAGATATTTCACGATCTACTTTCAACATGCTGCATAATTATAGTGAAAAAATATATTATTCTTATAAAAAGTGGTTGATTATAAACTGATGATTTGCTAGTACTGTAGTGTGTTACGAAAACTTAAAACTAACTAATTTCTTTTTATTTGCAACATTTACACTGTTAAGATAGTGTAAATAGAAGAAAAATCAATACCTACAATAGGATATGACTTATTATATAACTTAATGGAGTGCATATAATAAATAAGGAGGGAGGAGTCACAAAATAGACAAAAATTTTACAAAAAATGTTCACAAAAGCAATCCGAAATGTGATTTAATATACAGAAGAGGCTTTTTTTTATATAATATAAAAAGTGTCCAATAATAATTCTGTAGAATTTTGATGAAATAAATTTACATAAATAACGACTAACTATTTTTACTATAAAAAGCCACTTACTCTATTATTAAATGAGTATGTATATTTTTCAATTCTTGAAGGTTGTAACCTGTTATAAATGGAAACTTCACATTCGGTTAGCGGAATGTGAGGTTAGGCTATGTCCGCATGAAAAAGGAGGAGTTAAAAATGGCAAACACGAGAGCCATACATGATGCTGTCAATATACCTAAACAAAGAAGCTCTCATAATATAGAAGAAACAACAGCGTGGAAGGATTTCCTTGCATTAATTAAGATTGGTATTGTGAACTCCAATTTTATTACAACCTTTACAGGACTATGGCTAGCACTTCATTTCACAGGAATGAGCTTTCTAGGTAACTTAGACAATGTTTTATATGCATTGATAGGTTCATCTTTTGTAATTGCAGGATCATGCAGCATAAATAACTACATAGATCGTGATATTGATCATTTAATGGAACGTACAAAAACACGTCCTACAGTCACAGGTAAGGTTAAGCCCAATCGTGTTCTAATCATGGGAATACTATTTACTCTAGTAGGAACTATTTTATTGTTGTTAACAACAGTTACTGCAGCTATTATTGGCTTAATTGGCGCCGTAACATATGTTTTCTTATATACTATTTGGTCTAAAAGACGTTACACTATTAACACTGTTATCGGTAGTATTTCAGGAGCGGTTCCTCCATTAATTGGTTGGGCAGCTATTGACCCGCAGCTAGATATGGTTGCTTGGATTTTATTCCTAATCATGTTTATATGGCAACCACCACATTTTTTGGCAATTGCAATGAGGCGAGTTGAGGAGTACCGGGCAGCAGGAGTTCCAATGCTTCCAGTGGTTCATGGTTTTGCTATGACAAAACGCCAAATGGTTCTATGGGTAGCTTGTCTATTACCACTTCCTTTTTATCTATTTTCATTAGGTGTGCCATTTATGATATTAGCTACTCTCCTTAATCTAGGCTGGTTAGTAATTGGAATTTATGGCATTAAAATGAAAGATGATGTAAAATGGGCAAAATACATGTTTGTTTACTCACTTAATTATTTGACCATTATGTTTGTAGCGATGGTTGTTGTTACAATCTAATTAAGAGAGTTTCAATATATTACTCTTAGTAATTCTTTCTCTTAGAAATTAACTTATTGAAAAAGAATTTATCTAGCTCTTCTTGTCGAAAATATCCAATCTTAGGTTTATCCAAGTTTGGATACACTTAGACAAATAGAACTTGATGAAGAATTACATCATAGGCGGAGGTTATTTTTACCCTCGCTTATGGGAGTAACTTATATCTTTTAATTTAAAAGATATTATTTTTTATTACTATCTTTGAAAGAGGGGTTTGATTAAGCTATGAAAAGATGGCTACCAAATGTGCGCGCATTTTCATTATTTGGACTGATGGCGTTACTGTTAGCAGGCTGTGGTAAACCATTTTTATCCACGCTTCAACCGGCTGGTGAAGTGGCGGATGAGCAGTACTCATTAATGGTTTTGAGTACTTTAATTATGGTAATCGTAATTGTAGTAGTTTCCGTTATCTTCATTTATGTTATAATTCGTTTCCGTCGCCGTAAAGGAGACGAAAACAAAATACCTAAACAAGTTGAAGGTAATCACAAACTAGAAATGATATGGACTGTTATCCCAATTATATTATTAATTATTTTGGCAGTACCTACAGTTACTTCAACATTCAAATTAGCTGACGTTTCTCCTATGGAAGAGGAAACTCGCGACGAAAATGCACTTGTTGTAAATGTAACAGCTAACCTCTATTGGTGGGAATTTGAATACCCTGACTTAGGGGTAGTGACAGGTCAAGAACTAGTTGTACCTACTGATGAGAGAGTATACTTCAATTTAAAATCATCTGATGTAAAGCACTCTTTCTGGATTCCATCAGTCGGTGGGAAAATGGACACCAATACCGAAAACATAAATAAATTCTGGTTAGAATTTGACCAGGCATCTACTGATAAAGCTGGTGGGTTGTTTTACGGTAAATGTGCTGAGTTGTGTGGACCTTCACACGCATTTATGGACTTTAAAGTTGTTCCATTACCAAGAGCAGAATTTGATAATTGGATTCAAGATATGAAAACAGCAGTAGCTGAACCACAAACAGATTTAGCAAGACAAGGTGAGCAATTGTTTAATGACAAGAGTTGTATTGGCTGTCATGCAGTTAGTAGCTCTGAGAAAAGGCCGACAGCACCAAACTTAACTAACTTTGGTGATCGTACTATGATTGCTGGTATTTTAGAATTTAATGAGGAAAATCTTAAAGACTGGTTAAGAGATCCTGAATCAGTCAAACCAGCAAATAAAATGTCGAATACTTATGGGGATCTTTCAGAAGAGGAGCTTGATGCTCTTACAGAGTACTTAATGAGTCTTAAAGTACAAGACTAATGATTCCATTATGTTAAAAAGGAGGTTAAACTGTGAGTACGTTAACTCAAAAAAAAGGCTTTGGCGCAACTGTATGGGATTACTTAACAACAGTTGATCATAAGAAAATTGCCATCCTTTATCTTATTGCAGGTGGATTCTTCTTCCTTGTTGGGGGAGTAGAAGCACTTTTTATTCGAATACAATTAGCGGTACCTGACAATGATTTTATTAGCGCAGGGCTGTACAATGAAATCCTAACAATGCACGGAACAACTATGATATTCCTTGCAGCAATGCCGTTGTTATTTGCATTAATGAATGCAATCATGCCACTTCAAATTGGGGCGCGTGACGTTGCGTTTCCGTTTGTAAATGCACTAGGGTTCTGGTTGTTTTTCTTTGGTGGAGTTTTTCTAAATTTAAGCTGGTTTTTAGGTGGAGCACCTGATGCTGGTTGGACATCTTATGCGTCACTATCATTAGCGTCACCGACACACGGGATTGATTTTTACGCGTTAGGACTACAGATTTCTGGAATTGGAACGCTTATTGGTGGGATTAACTTCCTTGTTACCATCATCAACATGCGTGCACCAGGAATGACTTATATGCGTATGCCATTATTTACTTGGTCTACATTTGTAGCATCAGCGTTAATTTTATTCGCATTCCCACCATTGACTATCGGTCTAGCTCTTTTGATGTTTGACCGTTTGTTTGGAACTGGTTTCTTTGACCCCACTATGGGTGGTAATACAATTATTTGGGAGCACTTATTCTGGATTTTCGGTCATCCTGAGGTATATATTTTGATCTTACCAGCATTCGGTGTTTTCTCTGAAGTCTTTTCAACATTCTCTAAAAAACGATTATTTGGTTACTCATCAATGGTATTTGCAACCGTACTAATCGGTTTCTTAGGGTTCATGGTTTGGGCTCACCATATGTTTACAACTGGATTAGGTCCAATTGCAAACGCTATATTTGCAGTTGCTACTATGGCAATTGCTGTACCAACGGGTATTAAAATCTTCAACTGGTTATTGACTATGTGGGGTGGGCATATACAGTTTACAGTTCCAATGCTCTATGCAATTGCGTTTATCCCTACATTTTTAATGGGCGGAGTAACAGGTGTTATGTTAGCAGTTGGACCTGCTGACTACCAATATCACGATACATATTTCGTAGTAGCTCACTTCCATTATGTTATCGTTGGTGGAGTAGTATTTGGTCTACTTGGTGGAATTCACTACTGGTGGCCAAAAATGTTTGGTAAAATGCTATCTGAAACACTTGGAAAAATTACGTTCTGGTTATTCCTAATAGGCTTCCATTTAACATTCTTTATTCAGCATTTCCTTGGAGTAATGGGTATGCCACGTCGTATATTCACATTCTTACCAGGCCAAGGTTTAGAATTAGGTAATTTAATTAGTTCCATAGGGGCTTTCTTCATGGCAGTTTCAACTCTTGTTTTATTAGTAAATGTTGTTAAGACATCTATTAATGGTCCTAAAGCAGAAGCTGATGCTTGGGGAGATGGGCGTACATTGGAGTGGGCAATATCTTCACCTCCACCAGAATACAACTTTAAACAACTTCCATTAGTTCGTGGTTTGGATGCGTTATGGGTTGAGAAAATGGCAGGTAAAAAAGGTATGACTCCAGCAGAACCACTAGGAGATATTCACATGCCAAATGGGTCATTCTTACCATTTACAATTTCATTAGGTTTATTTATTGCAGCATTTGGAATTATGTATCGTACAGAACAGCCTTGGGCGTATGCAGTCATGTTTGTCGGGGCACTTATAACATTTGGTTCTATGTTCTTACGTTCAGTTATTGACGACCATGGCTACCATATTCATAAAGAAGACCTTTTGGATGATGATGACAATGATAAGGGGGTTAAGGCATAATGCACGTTGAAGAAAAATTAACAGCTGAAACGTTTCCAGCATCGCCTGAGAAAGCAACCCTCGAAGGGAAGAATAAATTTTTAGGATTTTGGCTCTTCTTGGGTGGAGAGACAGTATTATTTGCCGCCTTATTTGCAACATTTTTAGCTTTAAGGGAACAAACAAATGGTGGTCCAACATCACAAGAACTTTTTCAATTACCACTTGTTTTTCTTGCAACTATGATATTATTAACAAGTTCTCTAACTAGTGTGTATGCAATGTACCACATGAAGAACTTTGAATTTAAAAAAATGCAGCTTTGGTTAGGTATTACTGTATTACTGGGTGCATTATTTCTAGGCCTAGAAATTTATGAATTTACAGAATATGTTCATGAAGGGCATACGATAACTAGTAGCGCATTCGGTTCAGCATTTTATGTTCTTGTAGGTACACATGGTGCACACGTTGCATTTGGACTATGCTGGATTACGACGTTAATCATTCGTAATGCTAGAAGAGGATTAGATCTGCACAATGCGCCTAAATATTATGTTGCTAGTCTATACTGGCATTTTATTGATGTAGTATGGATCTTCATCTTCACTGTAGTATATCTAATGGGAATGGTGGGATAAACTGATGGCGACAACTCATTCAAACTCAGGTAACCCGAAGATTGATGTAGCTTATCGTAAGAAAAAAAATGCAGAAGATATGAAATACCAACTGATTACATTTGGTATTACACTATTCTTAACATTTCTAGCATTTTTAGCAGTAGGTCTTGATTTTACAGGATGGTTCATTGTTCCATTTATTATTCTATTAGCTGTTGTGCAATTACTTTTCCAACTATATTATTTTATGCATATGGCACACAAAGGGCATGAAGTTCCCTCTTTATTCTTGTATTCTGGAGTAGTGGTAGCTGCTATAACTATTCTTACGTTTACGACAATCATCTGGTGGTAAACTTAATTTACAAAAAAAGAAAATCGACTAATAGTCGATTTTCTTTTTTATAATATTAGAATTTATATGTGTACACATAAAATTTCGTGCTTAGTTTTTGTGTCAAGGTCAAGGCGAGACCTTATGTTATACTTTCACTATTTACACACTCGAAATGTTACAAAACGTTCATTTGATAGCCTTTAACTGGTTGTTGTATAATTAAATTGTCGTACTATGCAATACATATGAGGTGAGTACCATGTCCATAAGTATATTCGGCTTTCAGGCGCTCTGGAGTCCTTACTTTTTCTTTTTTGTTTCAGTCATTACAGCAGTATATTTTCTACTTATTGGCCCGTTTAGGAATCGCTTTAAAAATAGTGAGCCAGCGACCCTAAAGCAAAAATTACTTTTTTTGATTTCAATGATCCTGTTGTATCTTTTTAAAGGTGGTCCCCTTGACCTACTCGGACATTTAATGTTCAGTGCCCATATGACACAAATGGCAGTGGTATATTTAGTTATTCCGCCTTTATTAATTTTAGGAACGCCTGCTTGGTTGTTACGTCTAGTAGTTAACCAACCCATTATTAGACCGTTAATGAAGTTTTTTACAAAACCTTTAATTGCTATATTTGTTTTTAATGGACTATTCTCCCTTTACCATATGCCATTAATCTTTGATGTAGTCAAAACTGATATGTTTCTTCATGCGCTTACCACGATTGTTATCTTTTTAGCAGCATTCATTATGTGGTGGCCGTTAGTTAATCCATTAGAAGAGTGGCAAACACTTTCTGGTATAAAGAAAATCGGGTATATATTTGCTAACGGAATTCTTTTAACTCCAGCATGTGCTTTAATTATATTTGCCGAAACACCATTGTATGCCACGTATACAGATCCACAGGCTTGGGCAAATGCATTACAATTATGTGTACCTGCAGGTACTCTTTCTTCACTAGATTTAATAGGACCACAGATGTTTAACTCAATGCCACTTTTAGAAGATCAGAGAACTGGTGGAGTAATTATGAAAATAATTCAAGAAATCGTTTACGGTGCGATTTTAAGTTATGTATTCTTTCAATGGGTTCGTAAAGAAAGGGAACAGGATGAGCTTGAAGAAAAAGCACTTCTGTTGAACCCATATCCCTCTGAATAACAAAATAATGCCCAATTTTTTCTTGGGCATTATTTTGTTAAGTTTTTTACCTAATTTTAAAGAAAAAGAATTGTATAACAAGAGAGGGGAAACAATAATGAACTATACTTTACCTATTCTACCTACAATTAGTACAACTTTTATTGTCTTAAGCGCCATTTTTGTTGCAATCGGTTGGTATTTAGTAAGTAAAGGAAAGATTGAGGCACATAAGAAAGCAATGTTTACTGCTGCAGTATTTGCTTTAATATTCTTTATTATATACGCTTCAAGGACAATCTTTATTGGTAATACCGAATTTGGTGGTCCTGATGACATTAAAATATATTATACGATTTTCTTAATTTTTCATATTACTCTAGCTACCACCGGGGCTGTTTTTGGAATTATTACACTTTTACATGGGTTTAACAACCGTATCAGTAAACACAGAAAAATTGGTCCTATTACCAGTGTTATCTGGTTCTTTACAGCAACAACAGGGCTAGCTGTTTATTTATTATTGTATGTATTTTACCAAGGTGGTAAAACAACCTCTGTAATAAAAGCGATCTTAGGTTTTTAATATTGTAATATGTATAAGGTGTTATGGAATATAATTATTCTATAACACTTTTTTGTTGTTTAGGCATTTATAAAATTGTAAGGTTTTGTATAACTTCGTGTCTCTGTCTATTTACGTCTAGCTCCAGGCGCCATCGGACCTGAGGTCATAAGCCAATCCGTCCGGAAGGTTAAAGAACAACCTTCCAGCCGGCTTGTCTTATGCTTGACATGTGCAGGATGTGCTGATGTCGATGTTCGCCACAGGACGTGGCGGGTTTTAATCGACGCGCCGAAAGGCGGGCGCCCTGCGCTTTTCTTATTAGGGTTGAATAACGTAGCTTTTTAGATTCAGATTCATTATTATCGTCAATAGAGATTTACTTTTCATTTTTAATAATCTGTAAAACGGTTAAAATGAAACTTCAAGTAATTAATAAAGTAAATTAGTTTCATAAAAGGTAATATTTCTGTAGTCGTTAGCCTTATGATCCAACATCTTGCTTGGTTCTTTATAACATTCATTATCCCACGCTTAAGGGGCAGTAAGATCCCCATCTCAAAACTTGGAGAATTCAAGGAAGTTTTGAAGAAGGATCAACTGCCCCTAAAGGTCCGTCGACGCACAGGAAGTGCAAGTAAGGCGTAGTGCACAGGGCAGGGCGTGTACGCTCCTTGCGTTATAAGTTCAACTAACAATCAGGGGGGAAGAAAACTCCAACTGATTGAAGTTTCACTTTATGCGAGTTAAGAATTTTCCTAACACTTTGGAAGGGGAGAGATGTGGATAATGATTGAAATATTTACTGAGCGTTTGCTAATCGTCCCATGTTCTCTTGATATTGCTAAGTCAATAGTATTTCACCGTCAGGAGCTCGAGGATAGGTCACCGATTATAATACCGAAGGGCTGGCCTGCTCCCTTAGTAACCGGTTTGCTCCCTTTTTATATTGAAAAGCTTGAAAAAGATGATTCGGAGTACGGTTGGGGACTTTGGTTGGTCATTAATTATGCAGAAAAAAGTATTATAGGCGACGTATATGTTCATAGTAAGCCAGATAAAATGGGGACGGTCCATTTAAGCTATACTATGGTTAGTGATTTAAATGATACGAGTTTAACATACGAAAGTATTGATGCTTTAATTGAGTGGATGATCACACAAAAAGATGTAAAGAAGGTAATAACTGAATGCAGTGATAGTAACACACAATCGATAAAGTTATTCGAGAAACTTGGTATGAGATGTACCAAAAAGGATGGAAAATTTCTTATGTGGGAACTACGAAAAGCGATATAAAAGAGGGGGACTGTAAGTCCCTCTTTTTTAAAAGATAAGAAAGTATAAAAGTTTGTACCTAGTTTAAGTGTCCAGCTCCGGGCGCCATCGGCTCGAGGTCATAAGCCAATCCCTTCCAGAAGGCAAAGAACGCCTTCAGTCAGGGCTCGTCTTATGCTTGTCGCCGATAGGCGGGCGCCCTGCGCTTTTCTTATATTTTGAAGTTTAGTTTGATAATTCCAGCTTCACGTGCTGAGTTAAAGGCAATTAACAAGAGGGGTCCGATAATGAACCCTAAAATACCAATTAATTTTAAACCAAGGTACATGGCAATTAAAGTCGATAATGGTGATAGTCCGATATGTCTTCCCATTACTTTAGGCTCAATAGTCCTTCTAATGATTAATAATACAGTACCTAGTATTGCTAGCTTTGTACCTAAAACAACATCACCAGTTATAAAATGGAATAAAGACCATGGGCCCATGACAACGATAGAACCAATGATAGGTATAACATCTATAATCCAAATGACGAATGCCATTAATAGTGCCACATCAGGTGCGATAAATAAAAGCCCAATAAAAGATGTAATAAAGATAATTATACTAACAAGGAATTGTGCCTTAAAGAAGCCAAAAACAACATATGATAATCTTGAGGCCATAAAATTAACTTTGTCAGCAGTTCTATCAGTTAGTAGTGCATACATTCTTGTTTTAAGGTTAGGTAAGTCAATCATGAATAAAAAAAGTGCAATTAAGTAAACTAGAAAGCTTACTAGATAATTAGGTATATCTGTAAGGACTGTTTTTAGGTTATCAATATTAACTGATGCAGCAAGGTCTGTTTGTACGGTTAACAGAAAGTCTTCAACTTGTCTGCTTAGTGCTGCAACGAATTCTGGTGGAAGATCCTGGGATCTATAATAAAGATTCTGCTCGAGATCTAATAACACTCGATTTATTTCATTAATATAAGAAGGTGCACTTTCAATAATCTGAATAGCTTCACCAATCACTTTTGTTGTAATAAAATAGCTACTTGCTGCTATTAACAACAAGAACAAGATAAAAATACTTGGAACGGATATACTTCTTTTTATTTTTAGACGTCGCTGGAATACTTTAACAGCGGGTTCTAACATTACTGCTGTAATAAATGCAATTATTAATGGAATTGACACTGGAAGGATCCAATAACCAATTATAACCAGAAATACGATGATTAATATAATAAGAGCTGCTCTTTTTGAGAATAGGTAGGACAATAGGGTACTCCTTTCTAAATTTACATATTACTTAAAATTATATTAAAGAACACTAAGAAAACCAACAAAAATATCCTATTTATTAAACAATTATTTAAAGTAAAAAGTGCCCAATTTTCCACCTCGAACATACACTATACTACAACCAACTTTTTAAGGTTTAAAGACCCCTTTTAGCTAGGTTAGCTCTATACCATTGAAAGGAGTGTTTCAATATGATTGAGAAGATATTGTCTAATGGTAAGCTTCATATAACGGAAGAAGTATTAGCTATTATTACACTTTTGGCAATTGAAGATGTTGAAGGAATAGCTAAATCTGTTTCAGGTATAAAAGATGATATTTTTGGAGTGCTGAAACCAAACTATACAAAAAAAGGAATATCCATTGAAAATGACAAAGATGGTGTAGAAATTAATATTAAAATCTCAGTGTATTTTGAGAACAACGTAGTCGAAATATGCGAAAAATTACAGCATTTGGTTGCTCAAGAAATTTATGCTATGACAGGTGTTTCTATAAAAAATATTAATATTAAAGTAGACCAGATAATTAAAGCTTCTTAAAAAAATGAGCGAAGGGACAGACTCGTCTGTCCCTGCAATAAGTTATTGATTGATGTGTTCAATACCTTCTTTAATTTGAGCAATTAATTTCTGGCTTTGTTCAATCAATGATTTAGGGAAGGTTTCTCCTTCTCCATATTCAACACCATGTGGATAATAGTGCTTACCTAGTAGAGGTGCTAATATTTTTACAACAGCATGGTTGCTATCAATTTCACCTTCAATAGCATATCCCTGAACCCGTAAATAAAAAACTTCTCCTTTAGTTTCAAATTTACGATCATATGTAGCACGCTCATAATCCCATTGACCAGCTAAAACAAACCCTAAATCTTCCATTAATGAGTTTAATCTTGAGAGATCGACAGTTTGATTTTCAATTCCCGTATTGTCAAATTTCATGGTTTCCCTCCTAAAACATACAACTAAGAAGTGTTCTCTGTATAATAATAGTACGAAAAGCCTCAAGTTGCAATCTATAGATAATATAACAAGACATTATGTACTAAAACATTCACAAATTAATCTCATATATAATCTAAAAACATGGCAATCACTTTTTTCATTCGTATCTGAATAGTTTGCACCACCTAGCGAACATACTAAAGAAAGGCTGGGCCTCACTAAAAAGTGTAGGCTTTGTCCTTTTGCTTTATGCAGACGAACATCGTAAAAAATGAGGAGGTCCATAATGCAATCAGTTCGTGAGATCATGACAACGGATGTTGAGTATTGCACTCCACTTGACAATGTATATGAAGTAGCAGTTAAAATGAAGGATAACGATGTTGGAGCAATCCCGATTATCGATAATGATCAGCTGATTGGGATGATAACTGACAGAGACTTAGTTGTTAGGGGTATTGCTGAAAAGCGTTCAGGTTCAAATCAAGTAACAAATGTAATGAGCGACAATTTAATTACTGTTAGTCCTGAAACTTCTGTTTATGAAGCCTCTCAATTAATGTCTAAACACCAAATACGTCGCTTACCAGTTGTCGATAATGGACAATTAGTAGGGATTGTTGCCCTTGGAGATCTAGCTATAAATAAATTGTCTGATCAAAAAGCCGGACATGCTTTGAGTGAAATATCAGAAAGTGAACACCTTCATCATTAGATAGTAATAAAAAAAGACACCATTCGGGTGTCTTTTTTTAAAGATAAGAAAGTATAAAAGTTTGTACCTAGTTTTAGTGTCTAGCTCCGGGCGCCATCGGCTCGAGGTCATAAGCCAATCCGTCCGGAAGGTAAAGAACAACCTTCCGGCCGGCTTGTCTTATGCTTGTCGCCGAAAGGCGGGCGCCCTGCGCTTTTCTTATTTCAAAAACTATAACACCAGCTATAGTAATAATAGTAAGCTATATGAAATTTTGAGGAATATAAATCTAGTATTCAAAATATAATGATAGAAAAGACTATTGGGGAGGGGTACCTCTGAAGAACTTAAGAAGTTACATTATAGTAATTCTACTGATACTCACTAGCATTTATTTCTATTCTACTAATAGAGAAAACCAAAGCTCTACTAGTGTAAGTCAACTCGAAAATACAGAAAAGAAAAATGAAGCTGTATCAACAATACTAAGTGGAAATGTAGCACCAACAGATGGAATCTTTACATACATGGGGAGAACTAGTAAAGAAATAGAAGAGGAAATAGGGAAGCCTAATCGAATTGATATGACCGCATATGATTATGATTGGTGGATTTATAATGATGATCCTACTAAATATATTCAAGTAGGTATAAAGGATGGAAAGGTTGTTACGGTATACGGAATAGGGAAAGATGTTGAGATCTCCCCTTTCTATATTAATCAATCTATTGAAGAGATTAATAAGCTTGTTACCATTAAAAAAACTTTGTCATTGTCTGCACAGAAAAATTCATACCGATTTGAACTAACAGAGGATGAACTTTCGCAAAGACCATTGGTTGCATTTGGAGATGTATATGCTCAGCTTTATTTTGATAAATTCACAAAAAAACTTTCAAGTATTAGGTTGATGGATGGAGAAGTATTAGTCAAACAGAGACCATATGAGCTTGTTTATAAAGGTGAACTATTATCTGCAAAAGAATTAACAGAACAAGAATGGGAAGCTGTCGAAAAAGGGGCTTCAGCACAGATATTTGATATCACAAATGTAATTAGGCTTCGGCACGAACTAAATCCTGTTAACTGGCATGAAGAAACTTCAAAGGTTGCCTATAAACATAGCCGTGAAATGAGTGAAAAAGATTTTTTTTCACATGATTCTCCGGTCCAAGGTGGGCTTGCAGATCGTCTGGCAAAGGGTGAGGTATTATATCAATTAGCTGGTGAAAATATTGCAGCGCAATATGTAGATGGCGTTGCAGTTGTTGAAGGGTGGCTCAATAGTCAGGGACATCGCGAGACCCTTTTAAACGATGAGTTTACCCATTTAGGTGTCGGAGTTTATGAAAAATATTATACTCAAAATTTCATTCAGACATGGGAAGATTAAAAAAAACGAGGAGAACTTATTCAAAGTTTTCCTCGTTTTTTAAAAAAGATAAGAAAGTATAAAAGTTTGTACCTAGTTTTAGTGTCTAGCTCCGGGCGCCATCGGACCTGAGGTCATAAGCCAATCCGTCTGGAAGGTCAAAGAACAACCTTCCAGACGGATTGGCTTATGCTTGACATGCACAGGATGTGCTGATGTCCATGTTCGCCACAGGACGTGGCGGGTTTTAATCGACGCGCCGATAGGCGGGCGCGCCTTGCGCTTTTCTTAAGTCTTATATTCAAAAAAACGGAATACATCCTGTTCCCACTCACCAACACAATGAATAGTAGATCCTGTTTCAATTGTTGGAGGTGAAAATGTAGATGTAATCGGAATAATGTGCCTTGCTTTGCTATATTTGACCTTGTCTTTAATGATTATATCAGTTACAAATACGTATTTATTATAATAAAATCTTTGTCTTTCACCTGTTACGCTTGTAACAATGCCTGAAAGTATTGCTTCTTTTTTTACATATTGCACCGCAAGCCATTGTTCTGTGTACTTTTTATTTTCTTTTTTTGTTAATATGAAGAAGTACAAAAATAGAAGTGGAATGAGAATCGCAGCAACCATATTGTTCCTCCGGATTTAATCTCTATATATTAATTTCTCTTGATTACGAAGAAGCTTCCAGTAGCATGAGCAATTAATTTACCATCTTCCCTATAAACCTTTCCTTCTGTAACAACAATCTTTGACCCTTGATGGATTATAGAGGCAATACATTTCAATTCTGAACCTTTGCCTGGTGCTAAGTAGTTAATTTTCATTTCCGAGGTAACAGCTGCAGCACCCACTGGTAAATTATAATGGACTAACGATCCCATTGCCGAATCGAGTAGTGTCGCTGTAATGCCTCCATGAACAATTTGTAATGAGTTCTGGATTAATTCAGTATTTGGGATAATCATTTCATATTGATTATTGTCGGTTAGTCTACTTTTAGTCCCTAAAATACCTCCTAAATATGAGCCATTCAGACTAGATTGTTTTCTAAGAACACCTTCAATTAATAATTCTATAACTTGTTTGTCTGCTTTACTAGCTTCTTTTAGTAGTTGCTTAAATTTTTGGGTTATTTTTTCGTCCATAACATAATCCTTTCTGGGCAATTTCTAATGCAATATTGTCATTGTAACAACATTTTTATCTTTTTGGCAATTTCAATGTAAATTGGGCGAACTATCTTCATCCTTTTTCGATAAAATATACTAGGCAATTGTATTACAATATGAGGTGAATGCTATGGGTAATCGAAGTCTCCATCCATCAATAGTAGAATTTAAGGAATTTGTTAAGGAACATCCAAAGTTAATTCAAGAAGTTAGAAAAGGTAATAAAAATTGGCAAGAGTTATATGAAGATTGGTATTTACTTGGCGAAAAGGACAACAGTTGGAGTCCATATAAAGAAAAGGACAATGAAAAAGAGAATAGTGAAGGTAAGTCTAAAAAAGACTTCATGTCGCAAATTTTTTCAACGATTAAAAAAACAGATATGAATCAGTTCCAGCAACAGATTTCAAATGTCGGTAATGCAATCTCTACAATACAAAGTGTAATACATCAATTCCAAGGTAATAAGGCTGGAAATACAAACCAAGGTTCATCAGGAGGGAATCAACCATTTTCCTTCCGCAAGGATTAAAGCATGATTTTATTCGCATCGTTACGAAGGGACCTTTTTAAATGAGAAAAGAAATTTCAGACTATATTAAAAAAGATAAAAAGATTCAGCGGTTTATTCGTGAAAATCCAAGGTGGTATAGAAGTTTAACACGCAACCCTCGGGACCTACAGTCAATACGCCTTTCATCACAGGATTATTTTCAGCAAACGATTCCTCATAAAGTTGAGAAATTTTCAAATACACTCGGTCTTGCATCAATGATGTTACAAATGTATCAGTCCATGGGGGAAGGAGATTAACAAAGGAACAATTATTGTTCCTTTTTTTTTGATTAAAACTTAGATGAAGTGCAACACTAACACAAAAGGGGTGTTAGTGTTTGCATAAATTAATTCTACTACCATTTATACTAACTGCATTGGTTGTATCAGGTTGTACAAATGATAAACCACAACCAGAAACATTTATGGAAATCATTCCAATGGAAGTAACAAATATAAGTAATGAAAAAACAGTAGAGGCCATGGCTTCGCAAAACAAACAACGTTCATTTGAAGTTAAACATCATGTTAAAGCAAGAGATGTGTATGTTGAATGTATTGTCTCAAATTTCAAATTCACAAAAGGTAAGAAGGTAAATTCAGAAGGTGAAGGACATATTGACCTATATTTAAACGATAAAAAGGTAGATGAGATCTACACTGCAGCATTTATAGCAAAAGAATTACCAACAGGAAAGCACACAATTAGAGTGGAATTGGTAAACAATGATTCAACGACGTATAATTTAAGCAAAGAGTTTGAAGTTACAATTGCAAAATAAAAATGGAGATGTATATATGATTTACTTTATTAACTAAAATTAATGGATTTATGATATGATAGTTGTTGGAGGTGTATAACTATGCTTGCTACCCTAGAGAGAGTAGAAATTCTCGGTAAAACGGAAGACTTAGCAAACATGATTTTACAATCAGATATTGCTGATGACTATCGTCGTTGTTTATATAAATTAGGAAAAGATCAAACCGCACAACAGCTTATCTCAAAGTTCGTTATCATGAAAGAAAAATACGAAGAGGTTCAAAGGTTTGGTAAATACCACCCAGACTATAAAACAGTTACTTTAGAGATAAGAGAGCTTAAAAGAACGTTGGATTTAAATGAGATTATATATGCTTTTAAAAAAGCTGAAGAAAATCTTCAGTCAATATTAGATGAAATTAGTGTGCTTTTAGGTAGTGCGATTTCAGAAAATATTAAAGTCCCTTCAGGGAATCCTTACTTTGATTCGATGAGTTGCGGTGGGGGCTGTGGCTCAGGTGGAGGCTGCGGATGTAAATAAAGCGGGATAACTTTAGGGTTATCTCGTGTTTATTTTAAAATATAGGAAAGTATTTAAAATTTTGTACCTGGTTTTTGTGTCTAGGTCCGGGCGCCATGTGCTTTTATTAATTAGGTACAAATAAATTATAAATATTGTAAAATGATAAAATGGTGTGCTAGACTATTAACAAGTGGTTAATTGTTAAAAGGAGAAAAACAATGTTTGGTAAACGTCAAGGTATAATCGTATGGTTACACTCTTTGAAACAAGTAAAAATGTTACGTCGATTTGGTAACATCCATTACGTTTCAAAAAAATTAAAATATGTTGTAATTTACATAAATATAGATGATCTCGAGTATACCATTTCTAAATTGAAAGCATTTTCATTTGTTAAAAAGGTGGAGCCATCATATAAGCCTTTTTTAAAAATGGAATTCGAAAATGCTAGACCAGATAAGGCAAAAGAGTATGATTATAAAATTGGACTGTAAAAATGATGTCCTAAAATAAATATGAAAAGAGGCAGCTTATAATTATTTGTAAGCTGCCCTTTTTTTAAAAAATAGGAAAGTATAAAAACTTGAACAGAGTTTTAGTGTCTAGCTCCGGGCGCCCTGCGCTTTTCTTATTGCATTGGTGGAATATATTTGTTCATTCTTAATATTCCAATAAGGTGTTGGAAATATAGTTCTTTTTCTCCAAAAACTGACGAGTGCTTTACCTCTAGAGAAATGATATTCTTATCTAGTTCATCTGCAAGCTCTCTAAATAACTCAGATCTCTTATTTGGTGTCTCTTCATTATTCGGAATTCCTTCTCTACAAATATATAGAGCTTGAAATTTACCAGGATTTGTAGGTTGTAATGCGATAGCAAATGAAGATAAATCACGTCCTGCAAATTTTGTTTTAAAAACAAATAGCTTTGAAAGCCGTTCTTTGTTGGCTCTAGAGAGTTCCAGTAATTCGTAAATATCAGAATATCCTTCGCCCAATTCAATAAATCGTTGAATCATAATTGAGTCCTCCTGCGATTTCTTTCCTTAAATACTTTACCATGTGTTGTTGGAAAAATGAAATAAATTAATACTTTAGATATCTTTAAAATAACAAAAGCGCAAGGCGCCCGGCTTTCGGCGCATCGATTAAAACCCGCCACGTCCTGTGGCGAACATCGACATCAGCACATCCTGTACATGTCAAGCATAAGACAAGCCGGCTGGTAGGTTGTTTTTTAACCTTCCGGACGGATTGGCTTATGACCTCAGATCCGATGGCGCCTGGAGCTAGACGTAGATAGACAAAGACACGAAGTTATACACAACCTTACATTTTTATAAATTCCTAAACAATAAAAAAAACCTGCAGAACATTCTGCAGGTTCCTTCTATTCCATGGAACTTTTTACAGTTCCATAGTAGAAGGCAAAGGGAGAGGAGAAACCGGAGGAAGAACTTATGGGGAAACGTAAGTCTTCTCCGCGGTTGGCAACAACATCCTCGAATGATGTTGTCACTACTAATTATGACCATTCTCTGTTTGAGTATACATATAATCTAATTTTTTAAAAAAATAAAGTTTCCTAATTAAAAATGTAGTATTTGTTCCTACCACTAAGCACATACTTTGCCTTAGTGGTATTGTTGCTTGAAATCTAGCCTCTTATTTTTGTTTATGATAGGATAATAATGATAGTTGTTGTAATTTTGTAAAAGAATGTGGTGATAAAAATGAGAGTAGTATCTGGGACATGTAAGGGAAGGCCCTTAAAAGCGGTATCAGGTGTAACAACGAGACCAACTACAGATAAAGTAAAGGAAGCCATTTTTAATATAGTAGGCCCTTATTTTGATGGTGGAACAGGTCTTGACCTTTTTGGCGGTAGTGGGGGACTAGGAATCGAGGCGCTTAGTAGAGGACTTGATCACATGATTTTTGTTGATAGAGACCAAAAGGCCATTCAAACGATACGTGCAAATGTTGAAGCCTGTAGATTTAGTGATAAAGTGGAAATTTATAGAAATGATGCTGAGCGTGCTTTAAAAGCGATAATAAAGCGTGACCTGCAATTCAATCTGATCTTTTTAGACCCCCCTTATAAAAAGCAACAGCTTAATGAACTTATCGAAAAAATTCATTACAATAAATTACTTAGTGTTAACGGTTTTATTGTTGCTGAACACAGCGAAGAAGTACAACTATCTGAAACGATTGGTACATATACAAAAATTAAACATGAAAATTATGGGGTTACGTCATTATCTGTATATAAATTTGAGGCAGATGTGGAGGGGGGACAATAATGGGAAGTATTGCAGTCTGTCCTGGTAGTTTTGATCCGATTACACTAGGGCATCTAGATATCATTCGAAGAGGAGCAAAAGTAATTGATACAATATATGTTGTTGTATTAAATAACTCTTCAAAGAAGCCCTTGTTCACAGTGGATGAGCGATGTGAATTAATCAAAGAGGTGACTAAAGGGATCGATAATGTGATTGTCGATTCATTTCAAGGGTTACTAATGGATTATGCACGGAGTAAAAATGCAAATACTATTCTACGTGGATTACGGGCAGTTTCTGATTTTGAATATGAAATGCAGATTACCTCAATGAACCGAGTTCTTGACGAAAATATTGAGACATTATTTATGATGACAAATAACCAATATTCATTTTTAAGCTCAAGTATTGTCAAAGAGGTAGCGAAATATAAAGGGGATATTTCAGAGCTAGTTCCTAAAGTAGTTGAGGATGCACTTAAAAAGAAATTTGCAAATTTAAGCTAATCAGTTTGCTAGAAACCCGTAGATACATATAGAAAAAACAGTCAGTTCAAGTCACCGACTGTTTTTTTGTAAGCATTTATTAGAAGAAAGATTTGTTTGTAAAAAATATCTATAAAAATTTGTACCTAGTTTTAGTGTCTAGGTCCGGGCCCATCGGTTCTATGGTATAAGCCATTTGATTTAAGAAGGGAAACTCACCTTCTTAACGAAACCGGGCGCGCTCCGCTTTCCTATTATATTTTTTTCATTCTTGCAGCATATAAAAGAACATAGGTCGATAATGACAATAGAGTAATGGTCGGTCCATAATGGATTAATGTATCCCAGAGAGTATTAGTCCAAGATTCAGTAAGCTTTGTTTGAAGTACTGGTACGATCTGATTATAAGTTAAATAATCAACATACAAAGGCTTCCATAGTAGAAGTGCAATGATTGAAGATAGGAAGCCTTGAAGGATTCGTGCGAAAAAAAAGGGCTTAAACCTGATATCAGTATCAGCTAAAATACTTGCAACCTGTGCATGGATAGAAAAACCACTAAAACCAAGAATAAAACTTGTGATTATTAATTGATGTAGTAATTGTGTTTGAGTTTCTTGACTTGTTAACTTGCTACCTAGAGTAATTTCAAATATCCCAGATATAAGAGGTATACTTAGATCAGCTGGGAGATTAAATAATTGTAAGAAATAGGTCGTGAAAAATGCTATTGCATCTGTAATATTAATTAGTAACAGTAGTCTATTAAAGACTGAAAATAATATAATAAAGCCACCAATCATTAATAATGTTTGGATTGATGTAATAACGGCATCACCGAGTAATTTTCCTATAGGTCTTTTATCGTTCAAACGTGTGTGATGTAAGGCCTTAAAGGCTTCTGGTAAAGAAGGGAGTACTTTGCTGTTTTCTTTGATACTTTTTTTATCATATGGTCCATGGAATCTCATAATAAGCCCAACACAAAAATTACCCAAATAATGTGATAGTGCAAGTATAATCCCTAAGTTAGGATTGCCAAAAAAGCCGACAGCAATAGCACCAAATATAAATAAAGGGTTTGAGGCATTTGTGAAAGAGACAAGTCTTTCAGCCTCAATTGCGGTAATTTGTTTTTCTTGGCGTAGTCTAGCTGTAATCTTTGCGCCGGCCGGAAATCCCGATGCCATTCCCATTGCCCATGCAAATCCACCTACCCCTGGTACTCTAAATAAAGGTCTCATTAGTGGCTCGAGTAAGACGCCGATAAATTTAACTACTCCAAAACCAATTAGCATCTCTGACACAATAAAAAATGGGAGAAGGGAAGGGAATACAACCTCCCACCACATGCTTAATCCGATTTTAGAGGCTTCTAAGGATTCTTGAGGGTATGTAATAAGGGCTATTGCCATTCCAATAACAAAAGTTGCTAATGCAAATGTTTTAAATTTCGAACGGTTCAAGGGGTGTGCCTCCTAGTCTGTCTGCATTTCTATACAGTGCCTAACATTGAGTGATAGAATAAGAGAGTGAATTTTAAAAAAACAATAGGACAACTACCATATATTTTAATATACGTGTATAGGTCATCCGTTTAGACCATAAGATTGTACAAGATTCAAATTTACTTGCTAGTGTTTTAGGACAACAGCCATAAGAGATTGTGGAGGTGGTAGCATGTCTCATCCGAAAATTGGCCTTGCATTAGGTTCTGGTGGAGCGAGGGGATTTGCTCATTTAGGAGTTATAAAGGTACTTAAAGAAGAAAATATTCCAATCGATATGATCTCGGGAAGTAGTATGGGCGCCTTAGTTGCATCTTTTTACGGGGCAGGGCTTGATATTGAACGTTTATATAAATTTGCAGTTGCCTTTAAACGAAAATATTATTTAGATTTTACAGTTCCCAAGATGGGGTTTATTTCGGGGAAACGTGTCAAAGAGCTTATACGGCTTTTTACACACGGAAAAAATATTGAACAATTAGATATTCCAATCGCTATTGTAGCGACAGACTTATTAAACGGAGAAAAGGTTATTTTTAAATCAGGTCCTATTGCTGATGCTGTAAGAGCAAGTATTTCAATTCCAGGTATTTTTGTTCCTGAGAAGGTTAATGGGCGTCTTTTAGTTGATGGTGGCGTTGTGGACAGAGTACCTGTTTCGGTTGTTAGAGATATGAAGGCCGATCTAATTATTGCTGTCGATGTTTCACATGTGAAAGTAAATGATGAAATTACTTCTATATTCGATGTTATCCTTCAAAGTATTGATATTATGCAAGATGAGCTTGTAAAAGAAAGAGAAATAGCATCAGATGTAATGATCCGACCCCGTGTAGAACAATATAGTTCTCGGGCTTTTACAAATATAGAAGATATCATTAGAATTGGAGAAGAAGAAACGAAACTTCATATCCCCAAAATAAAAGCTTTAATCGAGGGTTGGAAGGAGAACCATAATGAAACCAAATAAAACCTATATAAAAGTACTAGTAATAAGCTCACTTCTCGCTATAGGCCTTTCCTTTATCCAACTACCATACTATGTCACCAAACCGGGTTTAGCAACTGAACTTAAGCCGCTTGTAGAAGTAGAAGGTGGTTTTGATGATGAAGAAGGTAGCTTTATGCTAACCACAGTTAGGATGGGAAGAGCAAATATCTTCTCGTACGCTTGGGCATATTTAAACAAATACAATATGATTTATCCAATGGAACAAATACGTAATGAAGGTGAAAGTGATGATGAGTATACATATCGTCAGCTTTACTTAATGGAAGGCTCGAAGGAAGCGGCAATTGCTGTTGCCTATCAGCATGCCGATAAACCTGTTTCTTTTACCTACCAGGGGGTATATGTAATGGGTGTTCTTGAAGGAATGCCTGCATTTGAACAGCTCCAAGCGGGGGACCGAATCTATATGGCGGATGGAAAGGAGTTTAACACCTCTGATGAGTTTATCGAAATTGTAAGTGGAAAAAAACAAGGTGAAGAAGTAGATTTAATGTTTGAACGAAACGGTCAAAAGGAAACCGTAAGAGTACAGATCACGCCTTTCCCAACAGATCCAACAAAGGTAGGAGTTGGGATTTCCTTAGTAACCGATCGAGAAATCACTGTTGAGCCTGATATCACGATAAACAGTGAAAAAATAGGTGGACCTTCTGCAGGCTTAATGTTTTCACTTGAGGTTTATAATCAGCTAACAGAAGGGGATTTAACGAAGGGCTTTGAAATAGCTGGTACGGGTACCATTAATGACAAAGGTGTTGTTGGTAGAATTGGTGGGATTTCACAAAAAATTGTGGCTGCTGATAATACGGGAGTAGAAATTTTTTTAGCACCTAATGAAATGGGAAATACGACATCAAACTATCAAGAGGCTTTGGCTACTGCTAAAGAGATTGGAACAGATATGGAGATTGTACCAATCAATACCTTTGAAGATGCGCTAGAATATCTAAATAATCTTCAACCAAAGAAATAAGGGATAAAAAAAACAGCTTGGGATCATTTATCATGACCTAAGCTGTTTTTACTAGTTAAAGGCTTGAGTTTCTTCATTATATCTTATAGGTGGTGTTGAATACTCCATCTTCATGTAGTTAGAACGTATAGGTTCATCAAAAATCATCGCATATGTATTTGCTGCTTTTATATCAAGCTCCATAATATGGTCCGAATAGGATGATAAATTAGCAACAAGGGGAAGCGTGATATCTTTTTTAACTGACTGAAGATAGTGTTGGCCTTTTTGCGTCATACCAAGTAAGCGCAAATAGGTTGATCTAGGGTTGGTTTGTATTGATGACATTTGTTCCTTTGTAGTATGTGTTAAGATATGACAGCATACCCTTTGGAGCCGGGTCCATGTATACCTTTTTGTTTTAATATTTTCCATAAATTCTTGAAATGTATGGGAGCTCTTTATTTGTGTAACGAAACGATTTTCTAGACCTTCCTCAATTTCATAAAGTTGTTGAAGTTCTTTACGTGATAATGTCAATAATTTATATTTTAATAAGCCAAAATATAATTCCCAACTGTGTAATAGCTTGTAGTGATCGATATAGGTTTGTAATTCACTTTTCGTTGATATCGGAACAAATTTTTCAATCTCATCTAAGCTTCTTTCGCTGTTAAATAAAGCCTTCCTAATACTTGTTGCACTTGCAATCGGAGATGACGGGAGATCCTGATCGTGATAATCGGAACTAGTTCGTTGTATGGTTGTTGCCTTAATACGAGCAGCTTGGTCGTGAATGGCTTTTACATAATGATATCCAAGGATATTATTTGGCTTTGATAAATCAAGGAATGTTTCTCTCCCATGAAGTTCATAATAAGCGAGAGACGCTGCTTTTGGATAGCTGACTCCTTGTTTAAGGGCCCGCTTAATATTGTTATTAAAGATTTCTTCGTTATTGCTCATAAAAGTAACAGTTGCATTAAATTCTTGGATTGACCCATGCTCACTACCAAAACACATTTCGGAACATTTCATCGCATCTAGAATAGAAATAGAGCCATTTGCAAATATTTCTGCTTTCTGAGTTGCAAAAGCATAAGGTAACTCAATAACAATATCGGCACCACCTTGAAGAGCCATTTTTGTTCTAGACCATTTAGATAAAAGGGCTGGTTCCCCACGTTGAAGGAAATTACCACTCATTACAGCAATTATGTAGTCAGCATTTGTTTGCTTCTTACTTTCTTGTATATGGTAAAAGTGACCATTATGGAAAGGATTATATTCAACTACGACTCCAACTGCTTTCACAATTTTCACCTGCTTTATATTTAGATTGGAAAAGATAAATAAAACCTGGAGTTGAGTACATTTTAGAATTTGAACTTTCATGAAATTATATTTTTAAATAAAAATATTTTTGAAATTTATAATAAACATGGTAAAGTGTATGTAGATTGTCTATATTATAGTGTAAAGAAAAAATATTGACAAATCAATTCTACAAAGCTATAATTACCTTTGTTGCCTTGAGGTGATTTCATAATGGAATGGTCAATTACGCAACTACATCAGTTGCAGAATAAAGGTTTATCGATTGATAAGGTTGTTGATGCAAGTGATCTAATTGGACTTAATACGATAAGAGACATTTCTCCTGTCAAAGTAAGCGGACATGCTGATCTTAGTTCAAAAAAAGTATCCTTTCATATTACAATTTCAGGTACGTTGATATTACCTTGCTCTCGAACGTTAGTGGATGTGCACTATCCGTTTGAAATTGTTACAACTGAGACATTTTTACTAAGTCAAACATCAGAGTTTGAAACTGATGAAGATGCTCACTATGTTCACGGAGAAATGATTGACTTATATCCTATTATAAGAGAATTAATTCTTCTTGAGATTCCTTTGCAAGTTTTTAGTGATGATGACAATGTCCGTGGCGGAGCGCCGCAGGCTGGTCGTGATTGGGAAGTAATTACAGAGGAAGATAAGAGTAATCAAATTGATCCGCGTTTAGCTGGATTATCAAAATTTTTCGAAAACGACAAAAAAGACTAAGATTAGAAGAACCGGCATTATCCGGCCTTCATATCCATCTTAATTCTTGTTTAAGGAGGTGGGAATAATGGCTGTACCTTTTAGAAGAACATCTAAAACTGCAAAAAGAAAACGCCGTACTCATTTTAAGTTACAAGTACCAGGTATGGTAGAATGCCCAAACTGTGGTGACATGAAACTTGCTCATCGCGTATGTAAAGCATGCGGAACATACAAAGGGAAAGAAGTAATTGTTAATAACGGTTAATTCTTACGTTAGCTAAAAAAGTAGTCACATATGTGACTACTTTTTTAGTTTGGAAAATGAAGAGTAATCCTGTTCTTAGAATGCGTTTAAGTTCCTAATTTTCTAAAGTTATTTGTATAATTGGTCTATAGCGATAGTATTTGTCTCTTACTAATTGGTTCAAGGGGTGTTAGTGTTGGAAAAATATACAGTCAATCGAGACGAAAATGGTATTGTATGGTTTACGATTAATCGACAAGAAAAGCGAAATGCAATCGATTATGATGTGATAGAAGGGTTTCAACAAACTATTTTTGAGGTTGAGGCTAATCAAGGGGATAAGGCTTTAGTTATAACAGGAAGTGGTGATCGCGCATTTTGCGCAGGGGGTGATTTAAGTGCTTTTCAAAATTTGAGAACAAAACAACAAGCCTATGAAATGCTTTCAAAAATGGGTGAAATTCTTTATTCCATCCATACCTTATCAAAGCCAACTGTGGCATTAATTAATGGGATATGTATTGGTGGGGGATGTGAGCTAGCTACAGCCTGTGATTTTCGAATAGCTAGTCAAGTTAGTAAAATTGGTTTTGTTCAAGGAACTCTTGGTATAACGACAGGTTGGGGCGGTGCGACGATGTTGTTGGAAAAGTTACCATATGCAAAAGCAATGGAATTTTTAATGACAGCCACTGTTATATCAGCTCAACAAGGGTTAGAAGTCGGTTTTGTACATAAAATTGTAGACTCAAATCGTCTGCAGGAGGAATGTCTTTCATTTTTAATACCTATAGTGTCTAAAGAAACAAATGTCTTGCGTGCTTACAAGATGGTAGCAAATCAAAAGTGGGGCATACCCTTTAAGGAGAAGATGTTTGCTGAAATTGAACAATGTGCCATTTTATGGGAAACAGATGAACATCACCAAGCAGTAGACAGATTTTTGAAAAAAAGCTAATCTTTCGGGTGTGTAGGTCTAGGTCGCCTTTATCCAGATAGCAGCTAAAGCTTAGTGCTCGAGGAACTTGGAAGATTCAGCTAGAAGAGGGATTAGCCAAGTCTGTTTGTCGCTAAGCAAGGAACCCTCCTCTTTTCTTTATTTTCACTTTAGTATGTATTGGTAGAATACTGAGTAGTCTATCTTTTCTAGTAGTTGCATATGTATAGAAAAAGCAGACACTAGGAGGGAAGTGCTTATGACAACAACACGCCAGGATGCCTGGACACAAGATGAAGATTTATTATTAGCGGAAGTTGTTTTGCGTCATATTCGAGAGGGTGGAACCCAGTTAAGTGCCTTTGAGGAAGTAGGTAGACGTCTTTCGAGGACCGCTGCAGCATGTGGGTTCAGATGGAATTCATATGTTCGAAAGCAATATAAATCAGGAATTGAACTTGCTAAAAAACAAAGGAAAAATTCAAAGAAAGATACTAATACTAATGAAAACAATAGTGAAGCCCCCGTACCAATCGTAACTGCAAAAGTACAGGAGGACTTAGACACACCCTCCCTTCGCAAGGTCATTACTATTTTAGAAGAGTATGAACAGTCACAACAAAAATATGAACAATTAGAACAGGAAAATAAAGTGTTACAAGAATTAGTCTTAAAACTCGAAGAGATAAACGAACAATATGAGCAGGAGAAGGAAACATTAGCAAATAATTTAGAGGTTATAGAAGAAGCTTATAAAGCTTTAATTGAAGTTATGGAACGGGCAAGGAAAATGGTTGTTTTGCAAGAAGATGAAAAAAGTCGTAAGTTAAAGCTCCAGGTGGATATAAATGGTAATTTTGAAAGAATTGAAAAGTGAGTATATGTAAGGATTAGTATAAAACTAAACTTAAACAGCTGACCCCATCGGATCAGCTGTTTGTTTACTGGTTAATTATTTTTTTCTTGAACACCTTGTGGATACCAAACAAGTGGATTTTCCCCCAGGTCTCTTTCCATATCGTAGGTTACTGGTTTGAAGTCCATTTTGCTCCAAAAATCAGCTGACTTTACGCGTGGGTTTGTTTTAATAGGAAGGTCAAAGCTTTTTGCGTAGTCAACAAGAGCTTTTCCAAAGCCTTTGCGTTGATAATTTGATAATACTTCAAGCTTCCATAATTCTAGATAATCGTGAGCTGGTTCAAAGTATTTATCGAACTTTTTATCAAAACGATATAAGCTCATTCGCGCTACTAGTTTATCACCGTAATAAATTCCGTAAAAAGGTGAATCACTGTCATTTTCAATAATATTTGCTTGAAGATCTTCAAACATCGAAAGTTCTTGAAGTCCATATTCCTTAAATTCCTTAAACTCTTCTAATGTTTTATAGTTTATTAATAACCTTTCAACTTTTGTAATAACCATTATAATTCCCCCTTATCAAAGTCCTTATCTTAATCATAGTAACCATTATGGCATGGTAAGACTCTATAATTACTAATTATATAACAAAAATACAAATAATTCTGTAGAAAATAATAGAAAGCGTTTACACAAAAAAGAAGGATTTTTAAAAAAAATGTAGAAATATAAGTTTGTAAAGGGTTTGTCTTAGTATATATGAAAGGGGTTTACAGTTTGCGAAAAATATTAATAGCAAATCGGGGAGAAATTGCATCAAGAATTATTAAGACCTGCAACGAGCTTGGAATAGAGACTATCGCAATCTATTCTGACGCTGATAAAGATCTTCCATTTGTTAAACTTGCATCAAAGGCGTTCAGAGTTGGTGAACCACCCGTTATTAAGTCATATTTACAAATAGAGAAGATAATTGAAATTGCAAAACAGGAGCAGGTAGATGCAATACATCCTGGATATGGGTTTTTATCAGAAAATAGTGAGTTTGCAAAGGCGATTACAGAGCAAGGGATAATTTTTATTGGCCCAAGTCCAGATATTATTTCCTTAATGGGAGATAAAGTAAAAGCCCGCAAAACAATGATTGATGCTTCAGTCCCTGTGGTTCCTGGAAGTGAAGTTAGCTTACAGTCTCTAGAGGAGGCTTGTAGTTTTGCAGACCATGTTGGTTACCCTGTGATGTTGAAAGCGAGCGGTGGTGGTGGTGGGATAGGCATGATTAGATGTGAAGATGAACAAGCACTAACAAAAGCTTACCAGTCTACAAAAGCGCGAGCAAAGGCATATTTCGGCAATGATGAGATGTTTATTGAAAAATTTATTGATGAAGCGAGACATATAGAAGTGCAAATATTTGGGGATAGTCATGGTAATATTGTGCATCTTTTTGAGCGTGATTGTTCAATTCAACGACGAAATCAAAAGGTAGTAGAAGAAACACCATCACCATTTATTTCTAATGAAACAAGAACTAAGATATTTAATGCAGCAATTTTAGCTGCAAAGCATGTTAATTATACGAATGCAGGGACAATTGAGTTTATTGTTGATGAACAGGAAAATTTTTATTTTCTTGAAATGAATACACGCCTACAAGTAGAGCATCCCATCACCGAGATGGTCACAAACCTAGATCTAGTTAAGTGGCAAATTCTTGTTGCTAGTGGTGAGAGTCTACCGCTTAATCAAGCAGAAATTAGCACACATGGTCACGCAATAGAATTCCGTTTGTATGCAGAAGACCCAAATACTTTTTTACCTTCCCCAGGGAAGATTGAAACGTTTACATATCCGGAAGTTGAGGGTGTTCGAGTGGACAGCGGGTATGAATCACAATCTGTTGTTACCCCTTTTTATGATCCGATGATTGCTAAGATAATTGTAGGAGGCCCGAACAGGGAGCAAACATTAGAGCAGTCACATCGCTTCTTGGCTGATTTACAGGTGGAGGGCATCAAAACTAATATTCCACTTTTTCTTTCAATCTTAACAGATGAAGCCTTTAATAAAGGTCAATATACAACAGCTTATTTAACAAAATCTGTTCATACTCATAAACAGTAGGAAAATAATTATTCAGGAGGAAGCGAGCATGAAAGAAATTACAGCATCAATGGCAGGTACAGTATTAAACGTATTAGTTACTACAGGTGATGAAATATCAAGTGGACAGGAAGTAATAATGCTTGAGTCTATGAAAATGGAAATTCCAGTGGAAAGTGTTGAAGCTGGAAAAGTGGTGGAATTGAAAGTGAATATTGGTGATTTTGTTAATGAAGGAGACGTACTCCTCGTTCTTGAATAAACATGATGGATATATCTTCTATTCTTAGTTAATTTTTTACGGGCAGTTAGCCCCCATTCTAGTGAATGAGACTAAGAGGGGGTACTGCCCTTTACTGCGAAAAATCAATAAATAAGGGGGAGCAGGATGATTCGAACAAGCGACATAGAGAAAAAACTTAAGGATAAAAATGTTGAAATAGAATCTGGTGGGCATGAGAAATACCACCAAAAACTAAAAGAACAGAATAAATTATTTGTACGTGAGCGACTACAGCTTTTATTTGATAAAGGTGAATATACAGAAGATGGAAAGTTTGCCAATAATCAAGCGGGTGATTTACCAGCTGATGGAGTTGTAACGGCAATTGGTAAGGTGAATGGGCAGACTGTTTGTGTGATGGCCAATGATTCGACTATTAAAGCAGGCTCTTGGGGCGCAAGAACTGTTGAAAAGATAATCCGAATTCAAGAAACAGCAGAAAAGCTTCGTGTTCCGTTACTATATTTAGTTGATTCTGCTGGTGCAAGAATCACTGACCAAGTAGAAATGTTTCCAAATCGACGTGGAGCAGGAAGAATATTTTATAACCAAGTGAAATTTTCAGGTATGATCCCGCAGATATGTGTTTTATTTGGTCCATCTGCTGCTGGAGGAGCCTATATACCTGCCTTTTGTGATATTGTAATTATGGTTGATAAAAATGCCTCAATGTACTTAGGGTCTCCTAGAATGGCGGAAAAAGTAATTGGGGAAAAGGTAACACTAGAAGAAATGGGCGGAGCGAGAATGCATTGTTCAGTTAGTGGTTGTGGAGATGTATTAGCTCCAAATGAGGAAGAAGCAATTGCAGAGGCTCGTAAATATTTGAGCTATTTTCCTGAAAACTTTGAAAAAAAACCAGAAGTAGTGGAAAGTGTGGCTCCAAAACAAGGAAGAAATTTAGTCGATATAATTCCTGAAAATCAAAATGCACCATTTGATATGTATGAGTGTATTGATGCGCTAATCGATGAAGGCAGTTTCTTTGAAGTTAAAAAGCTTTTCGCTCCAGAAATTATTACAGGCCTGGCGCGGATCGATGGTCGTCCCGTGGGGATTATTGCAAATCAGCCGAAAGTAAAGGGCGGAGTTTTATTTGTCGATTCAGCAGATAAGGCAGCCAAATTTATTATGCTATGCGACGCTTTCCACATACCGCTACTATTCTTAGCTGATGTTCCCGGCTTTATGATTGGAACAAAAGTAGAAAGAGCAGGTATCATTCGTCACGGCGCTAAACTTATAGCGGCGATGAGCTCAGCGACAGTTCCTAAAATATCAGTTATTGTTCGTAAAGCTTATGGTGCAGGATTGTATGCTATGGCTGGTCCTGCATTTGAACCAGATTGCTGTATCGCATTGCCAACTGCTCAAATAGCGGTTATGGGTCCAGAAGCTGCTGTAAATGCTGTATACTCAAACAAGATCAATGAGATTGAGGATCCAAAAGAAAAGCTAGCATTCGTTTTACAAAAACATCAAGAGTATAAAGAGCATATTGATATTTATAAGCTAGCATCAGAAATGATTGTCGATGATATCGTTGCGGCATCTGAATTACGTGATGTGTTATGTAATAGATTGGCTTTATATGAAACAAAAGAATTAATCTTCGGTCAGCGAAAACATCCTGTATATCCCGTGTGAAAAGAAGAACCAATAGCGAGAAATTCGCTATTGGTTCTTTTCTTACTTTTAAAATAAAAATAACTACTAATTAAAGGTAACCTATCGATATGTTTTTTGGTAAAATATGAATAGTACAAAAGTTAGAGAGGTTTTACAAATGAAAATTGGTATTCTTGGTGGCGGTGCTATCGGACTCTTATTTGCTGCTTATTTAGCGGACAACCATGATATAACCATCTACACTAAAAGATCAGAACAAGCAAAGAAACTAAACGAAGCTGGCCTTTCATTAGTCAGTAATAATCATAAACGACATTTTAAAATAAAAGCCGAGCAACTTTGTAACCATCCTTTTGATAAGGATCTAGTAATTGTCGCGGTAAAACAATACCATCTTAAAGAGCTTTTAGATAAAGAGAAAGGATTAAAAAATGTACATTGTAATATAGTTTTTATCCAAAACGGTATGGGGCACCTTTCACTGCTTAAAGACCTAATTAACAAGAATGTCTACATCGGAATTGTCGAGCATGGTGCATTAAAGCTGACAGACAATAGTGTAGAACATACTGGAATTGGACAAACAAAAATTGCAGCTTTAAAGGGAAGTTTGGATAGAGGAATTGTGCATTCCTTGGAAACGCCACATTATTTTCCTTTTGTGCTTGTGGAAGACTGGTACAGTATGGTAGCTGAGAAGCTAATTATTAATAGTGCAATAAATCCACTTACAGCTATCTATAAAATCCCAAATGGAGAACTAATCAGAAACCCTCATTTCATGAAAAATATGAAAGAATTATACAATGAAATTAGTTCCGTCATAATGATTGGTGATAAGTGTGAATCGTGGAATCGTATTGTGGAGGTTTGTGAACGGACAGCTAAAAATAGGTCTTCGATGCTTAAGGATATTGAAGAAGGAAGAAAGACTGAAATAGATGCTATTCTAGGTTTTATAATCAATGAAGGGGCTAGTAAAAATATATCATTGAAGCTCACACCTTTTTTATATGATGCAATAAAGGGACTAGAAGGGCAGGGGAGAGATTAAATGGAGGGATTGATTGCAGGAATTACGGCTACTATAGTCACTATGCCAATTATTGGATTAATTATTATTTATATAATTTGTAAGAGTGTTATATCAAATAAAAAGAAATCGTTCTTATTAACAGTGGATTTATCTACTATTTTGTTCATTATTTCAGTTCATTTTCTGATTTTGGTTATTGTAGGAAATTCCTATCTTTGGCTACTCATCATTATTTTATTATTGACTGCTATGATCTTTGTATTTATTCATTGGAAGGTAAAACAAGAAATTGATACAACCAAAGTATTAAAAGGCTTCTGGCGCTTTACTTTTTTACTGTTTGTAGTTAGTTATTTTGTCTTAATGGTTGTCGGTTTAATTAGGCGTGTATACGAAACAACAATTCATTAAGCAAGTTTTTTTTCTTTCAAAGTAAAAAGTGCTATAATTTCGAATAGACTACACATACGTTTACTTAGAAAGGAAGTTTCTAAATATGGAGATTCAAAATATCTCTATCCCTTCAAATAATAAATTTGTAACGGATTATCTCACAAATGATATAGATATGGAACGTTTTTTTGATTATAACATACACTATCCATCAGTTTTTCAAACTAGAAAGGATGCCATTATCAAAAGGTCGTTTCCCAGGGATAGCCTTGTAGAACATCTGCAAACCTATAACCAAAGGTTTAATTGTAGTGAAAAAACGGTAGCGAATATAAATAAATTAAAAGACCAGAATAGTGTTGCGGTAATTGGAGGGCAACAAGCTGGTATACTAACCGGTCCTCTTTATACGATCCACAAGTTAGTATCTATTTTAAAGCTTGCTGAGCAACAAGAACGAGAGCTTAATTGCCCAGTCGTACCTATTTTTTGGGTCGCTGGTGAGGATCACGATTTTGCTGAGATTAACCATGTATACGTAGCGGAACGGGCTCTAATAAAAAAGAAAATGGTGCCCCATCAACAACAACTAAAGAAATCTGTTTCAAATATTGAAATGGATAAAGAAATATGTTTGACATATATACAGGGAATTTTTGAATCATATGGTGAAACAGAATTTACAAATGAACTATTACATAAACTAAATGAAATGGTTAATCATGCAACTACATATGTGGATTTATTTGTTTCAATCATTACTGAACTCTTTGGAGAGTATGGAGTAGTTATGGTTGATTCGGGATCAGAAGAACTTCGCAAGATTGAATCTGACTATTTTAAAACGATGATCGAAAGCAACAAAGAAATTCATGATTCTGTAATGATTCAACAACAAAAATTGCAGGACAATGGCTATCACAAAATAATCGAAATGCAGCCCAAATCAGCTAATTTGTTTTACCACCTAGATGGGGAACGAATTTTATTAGAATATTGTCCGGAAGAAAAAGTGTTTCGTGGAAAAAGTAATGAGTGTGAATTTACAGCAGATCAATTACTAGATATTGCGGAGCATCACCCTGAGAAGTTGAGTAATAATGTTGTTACACGTCCTTTAATGCAGGAGTTTTTATTTCCAACACTAGCTTTCATTTCAGGGCCTGGAGAGGTTGCCTACTGGGCGGAACTAAAAGAAGTATTCTCTCTATTCAACCTTCAAATGCCTCCGGTTGTGCCTAGGATAATGATAACATTAATCGAACGAAATATTGACAATGATCTAAAAGAACTTAACCTCCCTATTGAGACTGTTCTAACATCGGGTGTAACTGGGCAGAAGGAACAATGGATAAAGGCTCATACATCATTTAATGTAGATGAAATTGTAGATAATGTTCAAAGTGAAGTTGAGTTGTTACATAAACAAATAAGAGTAGCGGCATTAAAAATAGATGAAAGTATGGAAGGTTTATTACTTAAAAATGCTAGCATAATCCAATCTCAATTCAATTTTGTAAAGAATACGATAAACAAGCAAATTGAGAACAAACACCAGGTTGAGCTTAATAAATTTAGCAAAATAGAAATGTCATTATATCCAAACAGCTCTCCTCAAGAAAGGGTATGGAATATCTTTTATTATTTAAATAGGTATGGCCTTGATTTTGTGCATGACATGATGAAATTAACGTTTGTATTTGATTGGGAGCATAAAATTATTAAGGTATAAAGAAAACTTCCCTAGTGGGGGCTGTTATGCGCCTATAAGAATGTATTGTATTCTTTTCAGCAGTAGTTTTTCTTACTAAAAGGAAGCGGGTCAACGTAGAACCAGTTTTTTAAGGCACAAGACTCATAAAGTATAATTAAATATAGTTTTTTATAAAAAAACTCTGTTATTTGCAGGGTTTTTTTTATTAGGGAGAATAATTAAAATATTGGTGGTGAAAAGTGGGGGATTGTGGTAGTATTAACTCAGAAAGTGGGGACGCTGGGTATGTTCATGGGAGAATACCATCACAATATTGATAGTAAAGGTCGAATGATTGTCCCGGCAAAATTCAGGGATAGCCTTGGTGAGACGTTTGTCTTAACTAGGGGATTGGACCAGTGTTTATTTGGTTATCCACTCAGTGAATGGAAAATACTCGAGGATAAATTGAAAACCCTCCCACTTACAAAGAAAGATGCCCGTGCGTTTACAAGGTTTTTCTTTTCGGGTGCCACTGAATGTGAAATAGATAAACAAGGAAGAGTTAATATTGCATCACCATTACTGTCATACGCTGGGTTAGCGAAGGAATGTGTTGTAATTGGCGTCTCGAACAGGATAGAGATTTGGGAAAAAACGAAGTGGGAAGAGTATTTTTCACACTCTGAAGAATCTTTCTCCGAAATTGCAGAAAATATGATTGATTTTGATATATAATACAAATTTTTGTGGAAACTACTACAAGGGAATGTTCAAAAAGGGGTAAAGCTTTTTGTTCATCACTAGAAATTAGGTTAGAGGTGCTAACATGTTTCAACACACAACGGTTCTACTAAACGAAGCGGTTGATGGATTACAATTAAAAAAGGATGGAATCTATGTTGACTGCACACTTGGTGGTGCAGGGCATAGCATATATATAGCTTCAAAATTAACTGGAGCGGGTAAATTATATGCTTTTGATCAAGACAATACTGCGATAAGCAATGCTAAGGAAAAACTAGCTGAATATGGTGATAAAGTTGTTTTGATAAAAAGTAATTTTTTACATATCTCTGCACAATTAGCTAAAAGAGGAATTACTGAAGTTGATGGGATCTTATATGATTTAGGTGTATCATCGCCGCAGTTAGACACCCCAGAACGTGGATTCAGTTACCACCACGATGCTCCACTTGACATGAGAATGGACAGGGACTCGGAATTCTCAGCTTATGATGTAGTAAATTCATGGTCATATGAAAAACTAGTTAGGATCTTTTTTCAATATGGTGAAGAAAAATTTTCTAAACAAATTGCCCGTAAAATTGAGGCTGCACGTGAACAAAAACCGATAAATACAACAGCTGAGCTGGTAGAGTTAATCAAAGAAGGGATACCAGCGCCAGCTAGAAGAACTGGTGGACATCCTGCGAAACGTGTATTTCAAGCAATTAGGATAGCTGTAAATGATGAGCTAAAAGTGTTTGAGGATGCAGTTACACAATCAATTGAATTGTTAAGAACCGGGGGAAGAATAAGTGTGATAACGTTTCACTCATTAGAAGATCGCATTTGTAAGGTTGCCTTTAAAAAAGCAAGTGAAGGGCCGAAGTTACCACCGGGATTTCCTGTCATCCCCGATGAGTATAAACCGAAACTAAAACTTGTAACTAGAAAACCAATCTTACCTTCAGAAGATGAACTAGAGGTAAATAATAGGGCAAGATCTGCTAAATTAAGAATTGCAGAGAAATTATAGATATAATAGAACAAATGGGAGAAGGAGGATTTCAAGTTGAGTAATTTAGCGTATAAAATCAATCATAATCACAAATATCAAGAGGAGTTAACCGTTAAGAAAAAGGTATCTGTCAATAAAAAAGCAAGGTTTACCTTGGGTGAAAAATGTCTAGGATTTTTATTCGCGTGTGCAGTTTTGTTTGGGGCTACAGAAATTGTCTCAAATCAAATTGCTATATATAATACAAACATTGAAATCCAGCAAATAGAATCAGTAATTGAAGGTCAATCTAAACAAAATAATGATTTACTTGTTCAAGTAAAGGAACTAAGTACATATGAGAGAATATGGGGGAAAGCCCAAGAACTTGGTTTATTTTTAAATGAAGATAATGTAAAAGTAGTAGTGGATTAACGTTATGAAATGGCCTAAAAGTAAAAATATAAATAGAGGAGCTGCGTTAATAACGATTTTATTTGCGATGCTCTTTTTTTTATTAATTGGGAGATTTATATACATACAAACCACTGGTGTCGTTGATGGACAAGTACTAGCTGCTCTTGCAGAAAAGAAGTATACAAAGCAAAAAACAATTGAGGCCCAAAGAGGGACGATCTATGATCGAAGAGGACAAGCTATAGCTCAAGATACACCTGCATACACTGTTGTTGCAATTTTAGATGAAACTCTTACAACAAATGATAAAGACCCGCAGCACGTAGTGGATCCACAGGATACTGCTCGTAAATTAGCACCATTTTTAGAGATGAATGAAGCTGATTTAGTTAGCATACTTAGTAAAGACAGAAAACAAGTTGAATTTGGCTCAAAGGGTCGAGATATTAATCATAGTCTTAAATTAGAAATTGAGGCATTGGATTTACCGGGCATTGCATTTATCCGTGATTCGAAACGATATTATCCAAATGGTACGTTCGCATCTCACACTATCGGGTATGCCCAAAAGCTTGAAGAAGATGAAGATGGTAATAAAAATGTTACGGTTGGAATGTTAGGTCTTGAAAAAAGCCTAGATGAGTATCTTCAGGAAGAGGATGGCTACATGAAATTCCAATCAGACAAAAAAGGTTTTAAGCTTCCTGATGCGAAAGAGCAAATTATAGCCCCGGATAACGGGAATAATGTTTATTTAACAATAGATCAAAAAATTCAAACGTTTTTAGAAGACTCTATGAATAATGCTGCTAAAAAATATGAAGCTAATAAAATGATCGGTATTGTTGCAAATGCAAAAACAGGTGAGATTTTAGCGATGAGTACGCGGCCGAGTTTTAATCCAAATGTTCGTGATATAACCAATTATTTAAATGATGCAATTTCATATCGCTTTGAGCCAGGATCGACAATGAAAATTTTCACCCTCGCTGCGGCTATAGAAGAAGGTGTTTACAATGGCGATGAAGTTTATCAATCAGGTGAATACTATGTTGGTAGTGATAGAATTAGAGATCACAACAAACTTGGATGGGGCAAGATTACCTTCGATGAAGGGGTACAACGTTCCTCGAACGTTGCATTTGCTAAGCTTGCTGCTGAAAAACTAGGGACAGATAATTTACTTCAATACCTAAACCGTTTTGGGTTTAATCAACCGACAGGAATTAATCTTGAAGGCGAAGTAAATAGCCTAATAAATTTCCAATATGAGTTGGATAAAATAACAACTGCATTTGGTCAAGGGTCTGCGTTTACTCCAATTCAACAAATTCAGGCTGCAACAGCAATAACAAACAATGGGAAAATGATGAAACCTTATGTAGTAGATAAGATTGTCGATCCAGATACGGATAAGGTATTGAAGGATTACAAGCCTCAGGAGGTAGGTAGCCCTATTTCAGCTGAAACCTCTAAAAAGGTATTAGATCTATTAGAAACAGTTGTTACATCAGAAAATGGGACCGGTAAACTATATTATCTAGAAGGCTATGACGTAGCTGGCAAAACAGGAACAGCTCAAATTCCTGATCCAAAAGGTGGTTACTTAACCGGTCTTGGAAACAATATATTTTCATTCATAGGTATGGCACCAAAGAATGATCCCAAACTTATTGTTTATGTAGCTGTAGAGCAACCTAAGCTTGAAGACTATGAAAAGGGTTCTGAACCCGTCTCATTGATTTTTAATCCTGTCATGAAAAACAGCTTACAATACATGAATATTGAGCCTACAAACCAGGAGAAATCCGAAAAGACTAATGATATCCAGCGAGGTTTTCAATTACAATCATATAGTGGTAAATCTATAGATAGTGTTTTGAAACAACTCTCAAAACAGCAGATTGAGGTTATTACTCTAGGAACGGGGAATAAGGTAGTAACCCAAATTCCGTATGAAGGTGAAAGTGTGAACCCTGGAGAGAAGGTGATTTTGCTAACTGATGGTGATGTTCAAATGCCTGATGTAACTGGATGGTCTCTTAGGGATATAATGAAAATTGCTAATGTAACAAAACTAAAACCAAATATTGTTGGCAATGGTTATGTAGTAAAGCAGAACCTTGCTCCAGGTACAAAAATAAAAGAAAATGACTATCTTATAATTCAACTAGAACCGCCGTTTACGAAAAAGGTTGAGGAAGAAATTGCAGAAACTGACATAGATGGTGAAACAAAGGAAGAACCTCCTCTTAATTAAATAATAATTTGTTATGGAATTGGCGTTATATGCTGATTCCATTTTTTTGAACATATTTTTGTTCTATGCAAAAAAGTACAAGCATATATTTGAAAGAGCCTAGATTAAAGGAGGTTCTTATCTATTATGCGGGTCTCAAATGTAACTGTTAGGAAAAGGCTAGCAATTGTTTTACTCGTTGGGTTTTTAATCTTTTTGATTATCGATGTTCGATTAGGTTATGTTCAGTTCATTTTAGGAAATAAATTAACAGGACTTGCAGAAGACTCTTGGAGTCGTAACATACCTTTTGAACCTGAGCGAGGGGAGATACTAGATCGTAATGGTGTTGAGCTAGCGACAAATATGAGTGCGCCATCTGTTATGGTTGTTCCAAGACAAGTAGAAGACCCAGTTGAAACAGCAGAGAAGCTGGCAGCTGCCTTAAATATGTCTAAGGAAAAGGCGTATAAACATGTAACGAAAAAAGCATCAATTGAAAGAATTCACCCTGAAGGAAGAAAAATCACTCATGAAAAGGCAAAGGAGATTAGGGCTTTAGGTTTAAAGGGAGTATATATAGCGGAGGATTCAAAACGCAATTATCCATTTGGAAGTTATTTATCACATGTATTAGGATTTGCGGGCATTGATAACCAAGGATTGACAGGACTTGAATTGTACTATGATGAGCAGCTTAGTGGTAAACAAGGAAGTGTGCAGTTCTATTCAGATGCAAAAGGAAAACGGATGCCTAATATCGCAGATGATTATACACCACCAGAAGACGGCTTAAACTTAAAACTAACAATTGATACTCGTGTTCAGACAATCATTGAAAGAGAGTTAGATATAGCGGAAGCAACATATAATCCTGATGGTGTAATAGCTATTGCTATGAATCCTAATAATGGTGAAATCCTTGCTATGTCAAGTAGACCAGATTTTGATCCAGCCAATTTTAAAAATGTACCTTCAGAAATATATAATCGTAATTTACCAGTATGGAGTACATATGAGCCTGGTTCTACATTTAAAATAATCACTCTTGCCGCAGCGTTAGAAGAGGGAAAAGTCGATTTAGAAAAAGATACATTTACAGATCCTGGCTTTGTTAAAGTAGGTAATGCTAGGTTACGATGTTGGAAAAAAGGTGGACATGGTGACCAAACATTTTTAGAAGTTGTACAAAATTCATGTAATCCAGGTTTTGTGGAATTAGGAGATCGTTTGGGGAAAGAAGCACTATTTAAGTACATTAAGGATTTTGGATTTGGTCAAAAGACTGGAATAGACCTTCAAGGTGAGGGTAAAGGAATTTTGTTTGATTTGGATAGGGTAGGTCCAGTTGAACAAGCAACTACTGCTTTTGGTCAAGGTGTATCTGTCACACCAATCCAGCAGGTTGCAGCTGTTGCAGCTGCAGTTAATGGTGGAACTCTTTATACTCCATACATTGCCAAGGAATGGTTAGATCCTATATCTGGAGATGTAATTAGTAGAAATACCCCACAAGCAAAAAGAAGAGTTATCTCCGAGGAAACATCAAAAGAAGTCCGTTATGCATTAGAAAGTGTTGTTGCTCAGGGAACTGGAAAAGGAGCATTTGTTGAAGGTTATAGAGTCGGAGGTAAGACCGGAACAGCACAAAAGTCGAAGCCGGGTGGAGGGTATCTCCAAAATAACCATGTTGTTTCATTTATAGGATTTGCTCCGGCGGATGATCCTCAAATTGTTGTTTATATAGCCGTTGACAATCCAAAAGGAACAGTTCAGTTTGGAGGGGTAGTTGCTGCACCGATTGTAGGAAACATTATGGAAGATAGCCTAAGGGCTTTAGGAATTGAGCCTCGAAAAAACCAAATTGAAAAAAAATCTACATCTTGGTTAGATCCAAAACTGGTCCAAGTACCAAATGTAATTGGTTTAACTAAACAAGAAATTCAGCAACAATTATTAAATATTAAATTAGATATTAGCGGTGAAGGAAATGTTGTTGTGGAACAAGCGCCAGACCCGGGTGTTAAAGTAAAAGAGGGAACTTCAATACGAGTGTATATGGGTACAGAAGATGATAAAAAAGACGACGATTCTTCGAAAAAAGAGTAATAGCCATTAGGAACTTTCCTTTTGGCTTCTTTTTTCTATTGATAATCCTCTACCCCCAAACGATATTAAGTTAGTATCATGCTGTTAGAAAACCTATTTTCTAATCAATAGGATTTACATGTGTGAGTACTATCATATAAAATAGCTTAGTATAGAATTTTTGTGTGTTGGGCTAAAAAGACCCTAGACAGGTAAGATAGAAATATCGTAATATGTTAACTTAAGTATATTTTAGAATATCCGTTCTTAGGGGAAATGAATCTATAAAGGGAATGATTTGTATGACCGAATCAACCGACAGATAAGGAACTTTCATGCGGAGTTCTCGTGATATTTATTGAGAGGAAATGGTAATGATGGATTTACATACGTTATTATCTCATTTACATAACTATTCAATTGACGGACAGGCCAATCCTATAATCACGTCTGTTGAAATGGACTCACGTGCCGTTACAAAGGGTTGCTTGTTTATATGTATTAAGGGATATAATTTTGATGGACATGATTTTGCAAAGCAAGCAGAAGAAAAAGGAGCAGTTGCTATTGTTTCCCAGAGGGATCTTGATGTAACTGTACCTGTGATAAAAACAAATGACACAAGAAGAGCAATGGCAGTGCTGGCTGATGCATTTTATAACCAACCTACACAAAAGCTTCATCTTATAGGTGTTACCGGAACAAACGGAAAAACTTCGACCACACACATTATCGAAAAAATGTTTAGCGATAATGGTAAAAAAACCGGTATGATAGGCACAATGTATATAAAAATAGGTGAAAACACCTACGAAACCAAAAATACAACACCCGAATCTTTAACATTGCAAAAAACATTTTCTAAAATGGTAGAAGAAAAGGTAGATACAGCAGTAATGGAGGTTTCTTCACATGCACTCGATATAGGAAGGGTCCATGGTTGTGAATTTAATATGGCAGTATTTACCAATCTGACCCAAGATCATTTGGACTTTCATACATCGATGGACGATTATCGAAGAGCAAAGGGCCTGCTTTTTGCGGGCTTAGGAAACCACTTTGATCACAGCAAACCGAAATTTGCGATATTAAATAATGATGATAATGCGACTGAGGAATATATAAAAAGTACCTCGGCTACGGTCATTACGTATGGTATTGACAAAAAGAGTGATGTCATGGCTGAAGATATAAAAATGACATCATCGGGAACAGTGTTTACCTTAATTACACCACACGGGACAAAAAAAGTTAAGATGAAACTTATAGGGAAATTCAGTGTCTATAACGTATTAGCTGCTATATCTGCTTGTTTGTATTCAAACATTCCAATTGACAGAATTGTTAAATCGATTGAAATAATGGAAGGTGTCTCAGGTCGTTTTGAACTAGTGAACGAAGGACAGGGCTACACAGTAATAGTGGATTATGCACACACCCCTGACAGCTTAGAGAACGTACTTACAACAGTAAAGCAGTTTGCTAAAGGAAATGTTTTTGTAATTGTAGGGTGTGGGGGCGATAGAGATCGTACAAAGCGGCCATTGATGGCAAAAATAGCAACCAAGTATGCGGATACGGCTATTTTCACGTCAGATAATCCACGCTCTGAAGAACCAAAGGCAATCTTAGACGATATGGAAGCAGGAGTGCCTGGTGAAAAGTACGAGACGATCATCGATCGGGCAGCTGCAATTAAATATGCTATTGAAAAAGTAAATAAGGATGATGTTATTATCATTGCAGGTAAGGGTCATGAAACATATCAAATTATTGGTGAGAAGGTCTTTGATTTTGACGATCGTTTAGTTGCTTCACAAGCAATAAAGGAGCGGATGTATTGATGTTAGTATATAAACATGTGAAAAATCTTTTCCAATCATCAAAAGGAATTCAAGATGAGACGCTCCCTTTTCTTACGGTATTTGTTGATTCGAATGTATATGTATCTAAGGGTCTGTATATTCCTATAATAAATAAAGCAACTGATGAAAAAAAAGCTAAAGAGTTTCTTAGCGAGGCGATTACACATGGAGCTATTGCCGCTATTTGGCCACTAGAATTGCCTTTACCTCAACTTGTTCCTAATCACTTTCCAGTATTTTTTGTCCAAGAGACACTGGATGCACTAAATAGGTTAGTCACCTATTATGTAGAAAAGACGAATGAAACTAGCTTTGAAGTACAAACAAAATTTGTACTTCCTAGAACTGATAATCATAATGAAAAAAACTGCACATATGATAGTCCTGTAATAGCTATATTAAAAGAATTAGAAAATAAGCTAGCAAATTCGAGTCAAAATAAAGAGGAGGGAGGGAATAGTCATGCTTGAACAGGTAATCTTATTTACAATAATTATGGGATTTCTAATCTGTGTTTTACTATCTCCAATATTTATTCCCTTCTTACGTAGATTAAAATTTGGACAAAGCATTAGGGAAGAAGGTCCTAAATCACATCAAAAAAAATCTGGAACCCCTACTATGGGGGGAATAGTTATTTTACTCTCTATCGTGATCACAGCCCTTGTTATGACAGGGAAATTTGCAGAACCAACTGTAACAACATATTTATTATTATTTGTAACACTAGGATATGGTTTACTTGGCTTTCTAGATGATTTTATTAAAGTAGTTATGAAAAGAAATTTAGGTCTTACATCTAAACAAAAATTAGCTTGTCAAGTGATAATAGCAATTATTTTCTATATTATATTTAAGAAGTATAATTTTTCAACTGTGGTAGAAATTCCTGGTTTTGATATTTCATTCGATTTAGGATGGTTTTATGTAGTGTTTATTGTCATCTGGTTAGTTGGGTTTTCAAATGCAGTAAACTTAACGGATGGACTAGATGGCTTGGTTTCTGGTACAGCGGCAATTGCGTTTGGTGCTTTTGCTGTATTAGCGTGGAATCAATCACAATATGAGGTTGCTATATTTTCTGTAGCGATCGTAGGAGCGTTACTTGGTTTTCTTGTTTTTAACGCACACCCAGCGAAAGTGTTTATGGGTGACACCGGTTCACTTGCGCTCGGTGGTGCTATTGCAACAATAGCAATCTTACTAAAGCTTGAAATTTTGCTTATTGTAGTGGGTGGAGTCTTTGTAATTGAGACATTGTCAGTGATTTTGCAAGTCATTTCTTTTAAAACAACAGGAAAACGTATTTTTAAAATGAGTCCATTACATCATCATTACGAGTTAGTTGGCTGGTCAGAGTGGCGTGTTGTTGTTACCTTTTGGACTGTGGGCTTATTATTTGCAATACTAGCAATTTATATAGAGGTGTGGATTTAATTGAAAAATACTACTGAATATCAACAAAAGAAAATACTTGTTCTAGGGCTAGCTAAGAGTGGGGTAGCAGCTGCTAACTTGCTTCATAAATTAGGGGCAGAGGTCACAGTGAACGATCGGTTGCCAATTGAAGAAAATGAAGCGGGTAAGGCGTTGCAGGAAGTAGGTATAAAGGTTATTTGCGGAGGTCATCCAATTGAGATTTTGGATGATCATTTTGACGTTATTGTAAAAAATCCTGGGATTCCCTACAACAATCCTCTTGTCCTTAAAGCGCTGGACAAGGAAATACCAATCATTACCGAAATAGAGCTTGGCTATCATGTGTCAGAGGCTGACTTTATTGGAATTACAGGATCTAATGGGAAAACAACGACTACTACGTTATTGTTTGACATTCTTAAACAAGGGAAGAAGCAACCTTTAATTGCTGGTAATATTGGTACGGTTGCATGTGAAGTTGCTCAAACTGCATCAAGTGAAAATCTAATTGTTACGGAGTTATCTTCGTTTCAATTGATGGGTATTGAAGAGTTTAGGCCGAAAATAGCGATTCTTTTAAATATTTTTGATGCACACATTGATTATCATGGATCAAGAAAGAATTATGTCAATGCAAAAGGACAATTATTTAAAAACCAGACCGAAGAGGATTATTGTATTTTAAATGCTGATGACGAGGAAGTGCTTTCCTTAGGAGATAGTAATAAAGCAAAAAAGGTTTTATTTTCAACAAAACAAGTTCTGAAAGAGGGGACTTATATTAAAGATAATTGCATTTATTATAATCAAGACAACGTCCTCTCTTTAAAAGATATTGCTCTACCTGGAAAACACAATCTTGAAAACATTATGGCTGCACTTTCTGCAGCTAAAATATTAGGTGTCGATAATGAGACGATTCGGGATGTCTTACATGTATTTACTGGAGTAAAGCACCGTTTACAATATGTTGAAACAATTGCTGGACGTAAGTTTTATAATGATTCAAAGGCGACAAATATCTTAGCAACAAAAAAAGCGATTACTGCTTTTGCAAAGCCAGTTATTTTGTTAGCGGGTGGACTTGATAGAGGAAATGAATTTGATGAGCTTATTCCCGAACTAAAAAATGTCAAAACACTTATTACGTTTGGTCAAACAGCGAGTAAGCTTGAACGAGCAGCAAAACTAGCTGGAATAGAATCGATACAACATGTCGATAATGTGGAACATGCGGTAAATATTGCTTATGAGCTATCAATAGCTGGTGATGTCGTTTTGTTATCTCCTGCTTGCGCTAGTTGGGATCAATATAAAACTTTTGAAGAAAGAGGAGACATGTTTATTGATGCCGTGCATAAGCTTAAGTGAGGGCTCGTCTAAGAATTAAAAATAGCATTTGAAATAGGCTGTAATAGGCCTAAAAGACCTTTAAATAGGCTCTATAACTGCTTTTTTACATATTATACTTAACACCGTGCAACAAGCCCTTAATCTAAGATCTTGAGGTGTTTACGTTGTCGACCAAAAAATCCACGCCCGACATTATATTAATTGTAATAACATTATCCCTTCTAGCTGTCGGATTAATCATGGTTTATAGCGCTAGTGCAATTTGGGCGACTTATAAATTCGACGATTCGTTCTTTTTTGCTAAGCGTCAGCTATTATTTGCAGGTGTTGGGGTAGTCGCTATGTTTTTTATTATGAACCTAGATTATTGGACTTGGAGAACATGGGCAAAAATCCTTATCATTACTTGTTTTGTTTTATTAGCCATAGTTTTAATACCAGGGATCGGAATGGAAAGAAACGGTTCTCGGAGTTGGATCGGTGTTGGTGCATTTTCAGTTCAACCGTCTGAGTTTATGAAGCTTGCAATGATAGCATTTCTAGCTAAGTATCTATCAGAGAATCAAAAAAAGATCACATCTTTTAAAAAAGGCTTAGTACCATCCCTTTCACTTGTTTTTCTTGCTTTTGCAATGATCATGCTTCAACCAGATCTTGGTACTGGTACTGTTATGGTTGGTACTTCTGTTGTAATGATTTACGTTGCAGGGGCTAGAATCAGTCATTTTGTAGGATTAGGGTTACTAGGATTAGCTGGATTTATAGGGTTAATACTATCCGCTCCATACAGAATAAAACGGATAACATCCTTCCTTAACCCTTGGGAAGATCCTCTTGACAGTGGCTTTCAAATTATCCAATCACTCTATGCAATAGGCCCTGGTGGATTGTTTGGACTCGGATTAGGACAGAGTAGACAGAAATTCTTCTATCTACCTGAGCCTCAAACAGATTTCATTTTTGCAATTCTAGCAGAGGAATTAGGTTTTATTGGCGGTTCGTTTGTTATTTTGTTGTTTAGCCTTTTGTTATGGAGAGGTGTTAGAATTGCACTAGGTGCTCCGGATTTGTATGGTAGTTTTTTAGGGATTGGAATAATCGGGATGATTGCAATCCAAGTAATTATAAATATTGGGGTAGTAACAGGGTTAATGCCGGTTACTGGGATAACCCTTCCATTTCTAAGTTATGGTGGGTCATCACTAACCTTAATGTTAATGGCGGTCGGTGTTTTATTAAACATTAGCCGTTATGCAAGATATTAATATAAAAAACTACTTCTTTGATAGGATAGCGAGTGATATAATTAGTAGTGATGAGAGAAACCCTGTTTAACCAACAACAGGGTTTATATTCTGTTTAAAAATAATTGAAAGCAGGCGCGCCCTGCGCTTTTCTTAAAAGATAAGAAAGTATAAAACGTTTGTACCTAGTTTTAATGTCTAGCTCCGGGCGCCATCGGCTCGAGGTCATAAGCCATTTCCTTTAAGAAGGAAACCCCCCCTTCTTAAAGGAACCGTCTTATGCTTGTCGCCGATAGGCGGGCGCCCTGCGCTTTTCTTATTATCATCAAGGAGGTTGTTTTGCTTCTATGAAAATTGCAATTAGTGGTGGTGGAACAGGTGGGCATATTTATCCTGCCTTAGCGCTTATAAAAGAAATTAAGAAGCTTAATTCTAATGCGGAGTTTTTATATATCGGAACAGAGAATGGTTTAGAAAACACGATTGTAAAGAGAGAAAATATCTCATTTAAATCGATTGAAATTACCGGATTCAAGCGCAAAATCTCACTAGATAATGTTAAAACTGTGATGAGGTTTTTAAAAGGAGTAAGTGTTAGTAAACGTTATCTAAAAGAATTTAAACCAGATGTTGTCATAGGTACAGGAGGGTATGTTTGTGGCCCAGTCGTTTATGCTGCATCCAAATTACATATTCCAACCATTATTCATGAACAAAATAGTGTGCCCGGATTAACAAATAAGTTTTTATCACGCTATGTTGACAAGGTGGCCATTTGTTTTGAGGAGGCAAGACATTATTTTCCAAATAACAAGGTTGTATTAACAGGAAACCCTCGTGCTTCAGAAGTAGTAGGTAAAAACGGCATAATTGGTAGAGAATCTGTAGGCTTAAGCAATACTAAACGTTCTGTCTTAATAGTTGGTGGAAGTAGAGGAGCCAGACCGATAAATGATGCTTTCCTCGACATTCTAACAGAGATTGGTAAAAAAGATTACCAGGTATTATATGTTACAGGTGAAGTCCATTATGAAAATGTTATACAAAAGGTTAACGAAGTTGGAAATCCTGAAAATGTTATCATAAAGCCCTTTATTCATAACATGCCTGAGGTATTATCAGGTGTTGATTTAATTGTCGCAAGAGCTGGGGCAACCACATTAGCAGAAATAACAGCTATAGGTCTGCCTAGTATACTAATACCTAGTCCATATGTTACAAACAATCATCAAGAAAAGAACGCTCGAGCTCTTAGTGATAATGGAGCGGCTATATTACGCTTAGAAAAAGAAATGAATGGAGACAAATTATTGTCTGATATTGACTCGGTATTATTAGACAATAAAGAATTGGAAAGAATGAAAGAAGCATCAGAGAAACTAGGTATACAGGATGCTTCAACAAGATTATATAATCTCATTGTTAACCTAAAAAAATAGAAGTGTACCTTTAGGCGAAATTTAAGCATAAACTAATAAAAAAATAGATTTTTATCTAATTCTTTCAGATTTAACCATTTGTCAGGGAGGTTTATAATGGATACAATCGTTCAGGAATTACTAGATGCAGACGTCGGAAAAGTACTAGTAAATGAACCATTAGCAAATCATACAACAATAAAGATTGGTGGACCAACCGATCTCTTTATAGAGCCAAAGAATATTGACAGTATACAAAGAACAATAGGCATTATTAAAAAACACGGTATTCAATGGCGAGCTATTGGCAGAGGTTCCAATCTTTTAGTGTCAGATAAAGGTATCGAAGGTGCTGTCATCAAACTAGGAGATGGCGTAGACCATTTAAAAATAGACGGAGAAACAATTACAGTTGGTGGTGGATTTTCTGTTATTAAATTATCAACTATGATTAGCAAAAAAGGGTTATCTGGGCTTGAATTTGCAAGCGGTATTCCAGGATCAGTTGGTGGAGCAGTCTACATGAATGCTGGAGCACATGGGTCAGACATCTCGAAGATAATTAAAAAGGCGCATATCTTATTTGAAGATGGGACAATGGAATGGTTTTTAAATGAAGAGTTGCAGTATTCTTATCGAACATCTATCTTGCAGAAGGAACGACCAGGTATTTGTATTGAAGCCGTTTTTGAATTAGTTTCTGGTGCACGAGAAGAAATCGTGGCATTAATGAAAAAAAACAAGGATTACAGGAGAAATACACAACCTTGGAACTTCCCTTGTGCAGGTAGTATTTTTAGAAATCCACTTCCGAATTATGCTGGGAGATTAATTGAGGATTCTGGATTAAAAGGACATAGCATTGGTGGGGCAAAAATTTCAGAGTTACATGGTAACTTTATTGTCAATACTGGCACTGCAAAAGCTCAAGATGTACTAGATTTAATCCAATTTGTAAAAGAGACGATAAAAGAATTACATGATATAAATTTGGAGACAGAAGTTGAAATTATAGGGCGAAAGTAACATGGATTCTAGAACCTAAATAATTACATCTGTGATATAATATTATTGATTAACGTTAAACGGCATGTAATATGCCGTTGTTTCTCTTTAAGACGTTCTAAACATTGTTGTCGTTAAGGCCCTCTTTAGATTGGAATGTTTATCAAATAGTTATCTCGTATCTAGTGTGGGGTGAATGTATTGTCAAAAGGGAAAGTTGTTACGATTGAAGATCGTATTCCGAAGCTTAAACAAAAGAGAAAACAAAAAGCAAACAAAAGATTGGTTATCTACATATCCTTCTTTTTTCTTCTGATTATAGGTGTGGCTTATATTCAATCTCCACTTAGTAAAGTGTCTCAGGTGAAAATAACTGGAAATTATAATGTTTCAGAAACTGAGATTAAAAAGTTAAGCACTCTATCAGAACGGACAAGCTTTTGGAGCATAAATGTCAAAAAAATGACTGAACAAATCGAAGCGCATGAACAAATAAAGTCTGCTACGATAGACAAAAAGCTCCCAAACACTGTTATTATTAATGTTGAAGAACATAAAAGAGTTGCCTATATATTAAATAAAGAAAAATATTTGCCGATTTTAGAAAATGGACAGATTTTAGATTCAGTAAAAGAAACATTGGCCCCTGCTGATGCACCCATTCTACAGAACTGGGAAAAGGGTGAGGATATTCAAGAGATGGCAGTTGAATTATCAAAACTGCCAGATAGTATCACAAATTCTATTTCAGAAATTCATCATTCTCCTGAAAAATCAGATCCATTACATATCACGTTATTTATGAATGACGGATATGAAGTTAGTGCAACGGTTAGAAGTTTTTCTGAGAAAATGTCAGCCTACCCTTCAATCATAAGCGAACTGGACCCAAGTTTAAAAGGCGTTATTTACCTTGAGGTAGTTCCTTATTTTAAGGCTTATGAACGAGAGGATGAAAAAGAAGATGAAAGTGAAAGGTAAGCATGTTATTCTTTCCTTCGTATGTTTAGTACTTGGATTCATGATCTCTTTTTCTTATCAATTTACTAAAACAGAGGTTGCAAAAGGAAAACCTACTGAAAGACAATGGACGAAAGAATTTGAGTATCGAAACCAAATAATTGAACAAGAGGAAAAAAACCGTTTACTCCAACAAGAGTTATACGAAAAACAAGAAAATGTACGTGAAATTGAAGAAGAACTAGCAAAAGGAGAACAAGAAAAAATTTATTTTAATCTTGTGGAAGATGTTGAAAATCTCCGGATGTATGTGGGTGAAGTAAAAGTAAAAGGCCAAGGTTTACAGGTTACCTTAGAGGACGCTTCATACTCACCATCAGGTGAGGATGTTAACGATTATATAGTTCATGAAGGTCACCTCTTTAAAGTGATAAATGAGTTGTACATATCTGGTGCCCAAGCAGTTTCGGTAAATGGCAAAAGACTTTCACGTGATTCCTATATATATTGTGATGGTCCTGTCGTAACTGTTGATGGGAACCAATTTCCGGCACCGTTTGTTATTTCTGCCATTGGAAACCCAGAGGTTTTAATTCCAGCGTTAAATATAAATGGTGGTGTTATTGATCAGCTCCTTGCAGACAATATTGTAGTAAAAACAGAAAAAAAATCTGAAATAGTAATGGACCCGTTACTGCAAACAAATGAATAATATAATTTCGTTTGGCTCTTTTTTTAAAAGATTGGTTGTTATTACCATATAAAATAGGTGTGTTTGAGATTTTGAGAAAAAGATGCCACAATCCTAGTTAAATAAAATAGTACTTCAAAAGCAACGAAGTTAAAAAGTCTTTTGTTACAAAGAAAGATGGTGGTTTTGTTGGACAAAAAATCTAGTATAAGTTTTACAATTGTGACAGTCGTGATCGGTATAATGATAGCCGTCCAATTCCAAACCATAAAAGAACCAGTAGTGCGAGATACAAGGGATACTTGGGAATTAAGAGAAGACCTTAAAAGACAGCAGGAACTTAATTCTGAGCTTTTATCTGAGATTTATAAATATGAAGAAAAGATTGTCAAATATGAATCAGAAAAGGACGACAGCAAAGAAGAAATTCTTCGAGAAACATTAGAAGAGTTACGGGTTATGGCTGGATTGACTGAAGTAACTGGACCTGGAATTATTCTTACAGTTGAACCTGCTTTTAATTCTGTTGGGGCACCGGTAAGTTATGTGTCACCAGAACTTTTGCGAAGATTGGTGAACGAACTAAATTCGTATGAGGCTGATGAAATATCAATTGATGGGCACAGGGTGATAAATACAACAGTAATACGTGAAATACAGCAATACACAAAAATTGACACCTATCCTATTCGTTCTCTTCCGATTGAAATCAAAGTGATAACGAAGGATGCAGAAAAACTTTCAAACCGGATGAAAGTATCTAACTCAATACAAGATTTCTTTTCTGATAATCTTATCCTATCCGTTTCAGAACCATTAAATGAAGTAACGGTTCCAGCGTATGAAGACTCAATTCGAATTAAAGATCTAGAGCCATTTACTGCTGGAAAAGGAGGGAAATCATAATGTGGCTCCCGATTATTGGATTACTTATTGGTATACTATTAGGCTTATCCTCGGAATTTAAAATTCCTGATGAATACTCCAATTATTTATCGATTGCCGTACTTGCCGCGCTTGATACATTATTTGGTGGTATACGAGCCCATTTACAAAATATTTACGATCAAGCCGTCTTCGTCTCAGGTTTTTTCTTTAATATTCTTCTAGCAACAAGTTTAGCTTTTCTAGGTGTTCATCTTGGTGTAGACTTGTATTTAGTAGCGGTATTTGCTTTTGGAGTTAGACTATTTCAGAACATTGCCGTCATAAGAAGGATTTTAATAACAAAATGGAGTCTTTCTAGAGATAAAATTGAAAAAAAGTGAATTATTTAAAAGGGAAAATACTGTATTTGTTGAATACTACTTTTATATAACTAATTTTTTAATTAATTATAAGCTGTTGTTCTTCAAATATGATACGTAAGATGCTTTAATTGTTAAAGGAGGTGCCAAAGAATGAACAACAATGAAATTTATGTAAGTCTTGACATCGGTACATCCAGTGTTAAAGTGATCATTGGTGAAATGGGCCATGATTCTTTAAACATAATTGGTGTGGGAAATGTAAAATCTGAAGGACTTAAAAAAGGTTCAATTGTAGATATAGATGAAACCGTTCATTCTATTAAAAAGGCTGTTGAACAAGCTGAACGAATGGTAGGCATTCCTATTAATCAAGTTGTAGTTAGTGTACCTGCCAACAATGTTCACTTACAGGAATGTCATGGAGTAGTGGCAGTCTCGAGTGAAAGTCGTGAAAATCGTGAGATTAGTAATGAAGATGTAGTGCGAGTAATTGAAGCAGCACAGTTTGTTTCTATACCACCTGAGCGTGAAATAATTGATGTAGTTCCTAAGCAATTTATTGTTGATGGATATGATGAAATCAGTGATCCACGAGGAATGTTAGGTGTCCGTTTAGAAATGCAAGGTACAATCATTACAACTTCAAGAACGATATTACATAATTTATTACGTTGTGTTGAACGTGCAGGACTTACGATTGCTGCAATATGCTTACAACCATTAGCCGCAGGTTCTATTACTCTCTCAGAAGATGAAAAAAATCTAGGCGTAGCCTTAGTAGATATTGGCGGTGGCTCAACGACTATTGCAATATTTAAAGATGGTTTTTTACAATCTGCAAGCGTTATTCCAGTTGGTGGAGATCATATTACAAAGGATATCTCAATAGGCTTACGAACATCTACTGAAGATGCTGAAAAGATTAAGATTAAACATGGACATGCTTTCTATGATCATGCTTCAGAGGAAGAAGTGTTTAGTGTTCCAATCATTGGGAGTGACCAGCATCAACAGTTTAATCAGTTAGAGATTTCTGATATAGTTGAAGCAAGATTAGAGGAAATTTTCGATTTATTGCAAAATGATTTAAAAAAGCTTAATGTTAGAGACCTACCCGGAGGATTCGTACTTACAGGTGGGGTTGTTAATTTACCAGGAGTATTAGAATTAGCCCAGGTTGTTTTGCAAAGTAATGTTAGGATAGCAAAACCTGATTATATCGGCGTTCGTGAACCACAGTTTTCAACTGGAGTAGGACTAATTAAATTTGCGAATGAACATGCGAAAATACAGGGTAAACGAATTGGTTCAACTGTTTCTCAAGATAATGGAGAAAAAAGAGTTTCTAAACAACCACAAGCAAAATACAAACCAAAAACAAATGACGATCAAAATATTGGAAAAAAAGTTAAAAGATTTTTCGGTTACTTCTTTGAATAGAAGGTACCGAGAAGTTCTTTCGATGAATTAGGAGGACCTTGAGATGTTGGAGTTAGATACAAGTCTTGATCAATTAGCAACGATTAAAGTAATTGGTGTCGGAGGCGGAGGAAACAACGCTGTAAACCGTATGATTGAGCATGGTGTGCAGGGTGTTGATTTTATCGCAGTGAATACAGATGCACAAGCATTAAATCTTTCTAAAGCAGATATTAAAATGCAAATTGGTGGAAAGCTGACACGTGGTTTAGGTGCGGGTGCAAATCCAGAGGTTGGGAAAAAAGCTGCTGAAGAAAGTAGAGAACAAATTGAAGAAGTATTAAAAGGTGCAGATATGGTTTTCGTAACTGCTGGTATGGGTGGAGGCACAGGAACAGGTGCAGCCCCAGTTATAGCTCAAATTGCAAGAGATTTAGGTGCTTTAACTGTAGGTGTTGTAACACGACCATTTACTTTTGAAGGCAAAAAAAGAGCAACTCAAGCAGCTGGAGGAATAGCTTCAATGAAAGAGGGAGTAGATACATTAATTGTCATCCCTAATGACCGCTTACTTGAGATTGTAGATAAAAACACACCAATGCTAGAAGCATTTAGAGAAGCCGACAACGTATTACGACAGGGTGTTCAAGGTATTTCAGACCTAATCGCAGTTCCTGGTTTAATTAACCTTGATTTTGCCGATGTTAAAACAATTATGTCCAACAAAGGTTCAGCATTGATGGGGATCGGTATGTCAACTGGTGAAAATCGTGCTGCAGAAGCAGCTAAACGTGCCATCTCAAGTCCTCTATTAGAAACGTCTATTGATGGTGCACAAGGTGTTCTAATGAATATCACTGGTGGTTCTAACTTAAGTCTATATGAGGTGCAAGAAGCGGCAGATATTGTTGCATCTGCATCAGATGAAGAAGTAAACATGATCTTCGGCTCTGTTATTAATGAGAACTTAAAGGATGAAATTTTAGTTACTGTAATTGCAACTGGCTTTAGTGAAGCAGACATTAACCCTGCAAAATCAGTTCGACCAACAATCAATACGAATAAACCTACTGTTTCGGGATCAAGAGATACTAAACGTGAGGACGTTTCACATGATAACTCTACCCGTACAAATCAACATTCACAAGCTGACGAGGCGCTAGATATTCCTACTTTCTTAAGAAATCGAAACCGCCGTAGGTAAGGAACAAAAGCGCAGGGCGCCCGCTTATCGGCGACAAGCATAAGACGGTTCCTTTAAGAAGGTGGTTTTACCTTCTTAAAGGAAATGGCTTATACCATAGAGCCGATGGCGCCTGGAGCTAGACGTAGATAGACAAAAGACACGAAGTTATACACAACCTTACAATTTTATAAATTCCTTAACAGTTAAAAAAGACATGAATCTTAAAGATTCATGTCTTTTTTTGTTTCATTTTTCAATGGGAGGCTCCCGAGCGGTTTATTATAAATTTAACAATACTATATTTGAAAAATAAATTTTTAAAGGGAAAATAATAAATAAACAGCCAGAAACTTACAAAATAGATACAATAAGCATTATTTTACAATTTTCGAAGAAATCTATCAAAATTTCTCCACTCTAATCGGCATGAAGTGACAGACTTCCATATAGAATGTACTATATACTATTTTTTAATAGCTCTTATTTCACGATCACAACCTGTTTATTACGATTATGTTTTGAAAGGAGAAAGCGTTTGTACATCTACCTTGATGTAATATGGTTGTTGAACTTTTTTTTTGATGGTTTGTTACTATATTTAACAGCACTTATTCTAAAAAGGAAAATTACCATTTGGAGATTAGTAGCCGGTTCATTGTTGGGATCTTTAATCGTAATATTAATGGTTTCTCCTTTATCAATGTATGCAACACACCCTGTCATAAAACTCATCTTTTCATTTTTTATTATAGGAATAGCATTTGGATACAAGCGTTTTCGATTCTTTTTTCAAAATCTAGTAACTTTTTATTTTGCAACATTTATGGTTGGGGGTGGGATGATTGGTGTTCATTATTTCCTAAAATATGAAATGGAAATAATGAATGGGGTACTGATGACAAATACGAACCAATTTGGAAATCCTGTAAGCTGGGGGTTTGTATTACTTGGTTTTCCGTTATTATGGTTCTTTACCCGTAAGCAAATCGGTGAGATAGAAATGAAGAAAATTCAATATGACCAAATAGCCAAGGTGGTTATTACCATTGAAAATAAAGAAATTCAGTTAAAGGGTCTTATAGATAGTGGTAATCAATTATATGATCCGATTACAAAGAGTCCGGTTTTAATTGTAGATGTAAATAAAACAGGGGAGTACTTCCCAGAAAGTATTATCGAACAATCAAAAAACATGGATTCCTTCACTACGGATGAATCTGATCAAGATATGCACAAATGGGAAAATAGAGTAAGAATCATACCATATCGTGGAGTTGGACAGGAGCATCAGTTTCTACTTGCTTTAAAACCTGACGAAATTACAATTTTTCATAGTAATGAGCAAATAATTGTGAAAAAAGGGCTCGTAGCTCTTAATCATACGATTTTATCATCTGATGGGGAGTATGACTGTATTATCCATCCGAAGATGCTCACTTCATCATCCATTCAGTCTGCGTCTTAGTGTTACTAATACTATCATACTCATCAATTTTCAAATTAGAAGGAGGAACTTTACATGGTCAAACTAAAACTTCGCTTAACATATTTATGGTATAAGTTTTTACTTAAGATTGGGATTAAAACTGATGAAATATACTACATAGGTGGCAGTGAAGCATTACCACCTCCACTATCGAAAGATGAAGAAGAACTCCTGCTCATAAAGCTACCTACAGGTGATAAGGCAGCAAGATCTATCCTTATCGAAAGGAATTTAAGGTTGGTTGTTTATATCGCTAGAAAGTTTGAAAATACTGGGATTAATATAGAAGACCTTATAAGTATTGGTACAATTGGTCTTATTAAAGCGGTCAATACATTTAATCCGGAAAAGAAAATTAAATTGGCTACATATGCTTCTAGATGTATTGAAAATGAAATACTAATGTACCTTAGAAGAAATAATAAAATTCGTTCTGAAGTATCCTTTGATGAACCATTAAACATCGATTGGGACGGGAATGAATTGTTGCTTTCAGATGTATTAGGAACGGATGAAGATATTATTACGAAGGACTTGGAAGCAAATGTCGATAAAAAATTATTAATTAAAGCATTACATCAATTAAATGAACGTGAAAAACAAATAATGGAACTTCGTTTTGGTTTAATTGGTGGAGAAGAAAAGACACAAAAAGACGTTGCGGATATGTTAGGTATATCCCAATCTTATATATCAAGACTAGAAAAGAGAATTATTAAAAGATTACGCAAAGAATTTAATAAAATGGTTTGACTAAAAATATTTTACTCGATAGGTTGCTTATTATACAGGCATCTTATCGAGTTTTCTTTTCGTTTTTGTAAAAATCGCAAGAATAGCTTGTGCATATTTTTCCCTCCAAAGGAGATACTTAACTTTGTACAGCAACTCCTGTTAGGAGGGAAAGAATTGACTCGAAATAAGGTAGAAATTTGTGGTGTAGATACTTCAAAGCTTCCAGTACTAAAGAATGAAGAAATGAGAAAACTTTTTAGAGAGATGCAAAGTGGTAATTTAACTGCGCGAGAAAAGTTAGTTAATGGTAATTTAAGACTTGTTCTTAGTGTCATTCAACGTTTTAACAACAGAGGAGAATTTGTGGATGACTTGTTTCAAGTTGGCTGCATTGGACTGATGAAATCAATTGATAATTTTGATTTAGGTCAAAATGTAAAATTCTCAACATATGCTGTGCCGATGATTATCGGTGAGATTCGTCGATACTTACGTGATAATAATCCAATCAGAGTTTCGCGCTCATTGCGTGACATTGCCTACAAAGCATTGCAGGTCAGGGAAAGATTAATGAGTGAAACATCAAGAGAACCGACTGCAGAAGAAATTTCGAAGGTTCTAGATGTTCCACATGAAGAAATTGTCTTTGCGCTAGACGCTATCCAAGACCCAGTATCTTTATTTGAACCAATTTATAATGATGGTGGGGATCCAATATTTGTAATGGATCAGTTGAGTGACGAGCGCAATCGTGATTCTACCTGGATTGAAGAAATTGCCTTAAAAGAGGGTATGAGGCGACTAAACGAGCGTGAAAAGCTAATATTAAGAAAACGCTTTTTCCAAGGTAAGACGCAAATGGAAGTTGCTGAAGAAATTGGAATTTCACAGGCTCAAGTTTCTCGTCTTGAAAAAGCAGCAATTAGACAAATGAATAAAAACATTCAGAATTAATTGTCAGAACTGTTCACATGTGAGCAGTTCTTTTTATGTGTATTTAGTGTCAAAAACACTTGCTAACCTACAAAAACATATGGAACGGATTATAAATATGCGAAAAAAGAATATTTTACTCATGATTGTTGGTGACGGAATCATATAGTACAGTAAAAGGTGTTTTTGGAGGGCGGAAACAGCATGATCCATATTTCAGAATTTCAGACGAAGGAAGTTGTTAATGTAGGAGATGGAAGGCGTTTGGGAAACATCACTGATTTTGATATTAACTTAACGTCTGGTAAGATAGATGCTATTATTATCTCAGGTCCTGGAAAGGTACTCGGCTTCTTTGGACGGGATGAACCCGTAACCATACCCTGGAGAAATATAGTAAAGGTAGGGACTGATGTGATTCTTGTCAGATATCAAAGTAATTTGGAGTAATTTTTAGCTTTCTTTTGACATTTTTCTAACATATTCGCACTCTCTTTTGTAAAACTATGATAAAATAGGGGAAAGCAGGAATATTTTTATGATAAAGGAAAGAAATCTATGACCGATGCTATTTTTTCTCAAACAAGCGAAGCTGTTCTGAAAATAAATACGTGGAAAGATATAGCCCCGGAAGTTGTAGCAGGATTTACAACTAAACAGGGTGGTTTTAGTAACTTGCCATTTTTTTCTTTTAACTTAGGACTACATGTAGAAGATGAAATTGGCTTAGTCTCATTAAACCGAAAAAAATTATCAAACGAAATTGGTTTTACAACCTCTAATTGGGTTTGTTCAGAGCAAATCCATGATAATAAAATTGTCGAAGTTACAAAGCAACATCTTGGCAAAGGGGTTTTTACATATGAAGATAGTATCAAAAATACAGATGGTCTTTACACTAAGGAAACCAATGTTCTTTTAACGCTTTGCTATGCAGATTGTGTTCCGCTTTATTTTCTAGCACCTAAACGTAGTATTATTGGTGCCGCACATGCTGGATGGAAGGGAACAGTCAAAGATATCGCCGGAGAAATGATTAGAACTTGGGGTTGTGATGAAAACGTCGATCCTAGAGACATTTTCGTTGTAATTGGTCCTTCGATTGGTATATGTTGTTACATTGTTGATAGCTTTGTTATTGATGCCGTGAATAAAGTTCTAAACATAAATCAAATAACCCCATATGCTTTAATAAGTGATGGACAATATTCTCTGGATCTAAAAATGTTAAATCAATTACTCTTGGTCCAAGCAGGGGTCCCACATGAAAACATACAAGTTTCCTCCTATTGCACAAGCTGTGAAAATGACTTGTTTTTTTCACATCGCCGTGATAAAGGAAGGACTGGCAGAATGGCTAGTTTTATTGGACTCAGGGGAGGTCTAAATACATAATGAATGTAAAACAAAATTTACAAGCTATAGAAAAGCTTATAGCTATCTCTTGTGAACGTACAAAAAGAAAGACAAGCACTGTAAAGATTATTGCCGTAACAAAGTATGTCAGTGTAGAGCGAGCCAAAGAAGCGATTTCTTCAGGTATTGTACATTTGGGAGAAAATCGTGATGTAGGTTTACTCGAAAAACACGACAAAATCGGCAATGATGCTTCCTGGCATTTTATAGGATCCCTCCAGACTAAAAAGGTGAAACATATTATTGATAAAATTGATTATATTCATTCATTAGATCGATTGTCATTAGCCGCTGAGATTGATAAACGTTCAGCTAAAAAGATTAAGTGTTTTGTTCAAATAAATGTCTCTAAAGAAGAATCGAAGCATGGCGTTACCCCTGAAGAGCTTTTGGAATTTGTAAAAGCAGTAGAACCATATCCTAACATATTAATAGTTGGTTTAATGACAATGGCCCCATTTACGGAAGATCAGGATTTAATCAGATCTTGCTTTAGGAGGCTTAGTGAATTGCGAAATGATGTACAAGCTTTAAATCTCCGTCATGCTCCATGTACAGAATTATCAATGGGTATGTCTAATGATTTTCAGCTTGCTGTTGAAGAAGGTGCTACATTTATTCGATTAGGCACCTCTTTAGTAGGTAAAGAATTTTAAGGGGGTGCTCCTTGTGAGTCTGAAATCAAAGTTTAAAAGTTTCTTTGCATTAGAAGATGAATACGAATACAATGAAGAAGAATATTTTGAAGAAGAAGAGCTAGAACCTGTTAAGCCAACTAGGTCGGCCGCTAAGCAAAATGTAGTAAGTCTGCAAAGTGTGCAAAAGTCATCAAAGGTAATTTTATATGAACCACGAGCATATGCAGAAGCACAAGAGATTGCAGACCATTTAAAAAGTCGACGTGCAGTTGTTGTTAACCTGCAACGTATCCAACATGATCAAGCAAAAAGAATTATCGATTTTTTGAGTGGTACTGTGTATGCGATTGGTGGCGACATTCAACGAATTGGAACAAATATCTTTTTGTGTACACCTGAAAATGTTGATGTTTCAGGGAATATATCTGATATCGTAACTGATGATGAGCTATCAGAAAAGAGGTGGTAGGTCAAAATGGATGTAGTATTAAGATCATTAGAAGGACTAATTCAACTTTATTCATATGCGTTAATTGCATATATACTAATGTCGTGGTTTCCTAATGCAAGAGAATCCCGAATAGGTCAATTTTTAACAAAAATTTGTGAACCATATTTAGAGCCTTTTCGTAAAATAATTCCATCGCTTGGGATGATTGACATTTCTCCAATTGTTGCAATATTTGTATTAAATTTCGCGACCTTGGGATTGAGAACATTATTTGGAATGTTTTAATAATGGCTAAAGAAAGAAGCTCGGCTTATGCCGAGTTTCTTTTACCTATTAAAGGCCTCTACATTTTGAGTAGGATATTTTGATATAAATGGTTGCTTCGTCAAACAATAGACCGGTATAGTGGTAACTTTTTTGACCATCTAAACCCTATAATTGCTCTTAGAGCAACAAGTTTTCAGTATGGGAGAACGTTCAAAAATGAGTATTTATCAGCATTTTCGAAAAGAAGAGCATGCTTTTATTGATCAGGTTTTATCATGGAGGGAATTGGTGTTAACTCAATATTCTCCGAAAAACACTGATTTTCTCGATCCTAGAGAACAAGAAATTGTTAGACAGATTATTGGAAATGATCTAGAAATAAAGGTTGAATTATTTGGCGGTCATTCTTCATCAGAACGAAAACGAGCCATAGTATCTCCACATTATTTCATTCCAGAAGTCGACGATTTCCAACTATCACTTTTCCAACTTAATTATCCTTCTAAGTTTGTATCAATTGATCATCGGAAAATTCTTGGTTCATTAATGTCATTAGGTCTAAAGAGATCGAAGTTTGGCGATATACTCACCAACGGAGATCAGGTTCAGATCGTTGTTGCAAAAGAAATTAGTGACTATATAAAAATGAATCTACAAGCAATAGGAAAAGCAACCATTTCAATTGACGAAATCTCTTTTTCTACTATCATTACGGCTGAAGAAATTTGGTATGAGCAAGCAATAACTGTCTCCTCTTTGCGTTTGGATGTAGTTCTATCTGCAATAACTAATCTTTCAAGACAAAAAGTACAGGTACTTATCCAAAGTGGTGTAGTCAAAGTTAATTGGAAAACAATAGATCAACCTGCTTTTGAATGTAAGGAAGATGATGTACTTTCAGTTAGGGGGTATGGACGAAGTAAGCTAATAACAATAGAAGGAAAAACAAAAAAAGAAAAATGGCGAATAATTGTAGGTAAGCAAAAATAATTTATAATATTTTGAAGGATTTTGACTTTCTAGTGTCGAATATGTCGAATAGAGATTGAAATATAATTGGTCTTAATTAACTAGCTTTACAAAATAGGGAGTTCACTATCAGAAAAATGAGTCGAAATCAGAGATTTGAGAAGTATTGGATAGATGCACTGTGGGTCTCTATCTATCTGTAAATAATACATATAATTCACTACTGGAGGTGGCATTAGTGCCTTTAACGCCATTGGATATTCATAATAAAGAATTTAACAAAGGTTTTCGTGGGTATGACGAAGATGAGGTAAATGAGTTTCTTGACCAAGTTATCAAGGACTATGAATTAGTTATTCGTGAAAAAAAGGAACTTGAAGCTAAGTTAACAGAGCAAGGTGAAAAATTAAGCCATTTTACAAATATTGAAATGACGTTGAATAAATCAATTTTGATTGCTCAAGAAACAGCAGAGGATGTAAAGAGAAACGCACAAAAAGAAGCGAAATTAATTATAAAAGAGGCAGAGAAAAATGCAGATCGGATAATAAACGAATCACTAGCGAAATCAAGAAAAATAGCTATCGAAATTGAAGAGCTAAAAAAGCAATCAAAGGTCTTTAGAAATAGATTTAGAATGCTTATTGAAGCTCAGCTTGATTTGATTCAAACAGACGATTGGGATCATTTAATGGAATATAATGTTGAGCCTGTATTTGATGAATCTGAAGATAATAAAAGCGTGACTTGACGTTTGGCTTTTAAGTAGCATATAATTTAAGAATAATTCTAGATTGACATGTAACGTAGATAGGGACAGTAGTTTTTTAGAGGCTTATTAAGCGAGTTGGGGATGGTGGAAGCCCGATATAAGTGTTAAAAATGAAGATCACCCTGGAGTTCCTTGCTGAACATGAAGAGTAAGCATAGGCGAGTCATTCACGTTAAAGAATGTTTGAGTGGGCTAATTATTTAGAGAAATGGTGACATAGGTGTACCCTTTTTCATTTAGTCTGTAAGGGTGGTACCGCGAGATCTTCTCGTCCCTTTTGGGATATGAAGGTCTCTTTTTGTTTTTAAAAAAGGTTTGAAATCAAATAACCTTTGGAAAAATTGGAAATGATGTAGTAAGAAACAAGTGATGGAGGAGAATGATTACATGGAGTATAAAGACACGTTATTAATGCCAAAGACAGATTTCCCAATGCGTGGAAATTTACCACATAGGGAGCCGCAAATTCAAGAAAAATGGGAAGAAATGAACATTTATAAAAAAGTTCAAGAGCGCACTAAAGATCGTCCATTGTTTATTTTGCATGATGGACCGCCATATGCAAACGGTGATATTCATATGGGGCATGCTCTAAATAAAATTTTAAAAGATTTTATTGTTCGTTATAAATCAATGAGTGGCTTCTGCGCACCATATGTGCCAGGTTGGGACACTCATGGTTTACCAATAGAAACGGCTCTAACTAAGAATAAAAAGGTAAACCGTAAAGAGTTAACTGTAGCCGAGTTTAGAAAGTTATGTGAAGAGTATGCCTATGAGCAGGTAGATAGTCAGCGTGAGCAATTCAAGCGTTTAGGTGTTCGCGGTGATTGGGAGAACCCATATATTACGTTAAAGCCTGAGTATGAAGCACAACAAATTAAAGTATTCGGTGAAATGGCCAAAAAGGGTTATATCTATAAAGGGTTAAAACCTGTATATTGGTCCCCTTCTAGTGAATCAGCACTTGCTGAAGCTGAAATTGAATACCAAGATAAACGTTCTGCCTCTATCTACGTTGGATTTAATGTGAAGGATGGTAAAGGCGTGCTTGAGGGTGATGTGCAAATTGTTATTTGGACAACAACGCCATGGACTATTCCTGCAAACTTAGGAATTTCTGTTCATCCTGACCTAGAATATAGTGTAGTGGAAGTAAGTGGTAAAAAGTTTGTTGTTGCTACAGATTTAGTAGAAGCTGTCACAAAAGAATTTGAATGGGATAATGTTGCAACTGTTAAAAAAGTTAAAGGTCTTCAATTGGAAAACATTGTTGCAAAGCACCCTCTTTATGATCGCGACTCATTAGTAATGTGTGGAGAACATGTTACAACTGATGCAGGAACAGGCTGTGTTCATACTGCACCAGGACACGGGGAAGATGATTTTATTATAGGTCAAAAATATGGCTTAAGTGTACTCTGTCCAGTTGATGAAAAAGGTTATATGACAAAAGAAGCACCTGGATTCGAAGGACTATTTTATGATGAGGCGAATAAGTCAATTACTGAAAAATTAAAAGAAGTGGATGCTTTATTAAAATTATCCTTTATTAAACATTCATATCCACATGACTGGCGTACAAAGAAGCCAACTATTTTCAGAGCAACAGCTCAGTGGTTTGCGTCAATTAAAGATTTTCGTTCTGATCTTATGGACGCAGTGAAAGAAACAAAGTGGGTTCCTGCATGGGGAGAAACTCGTCTATTTAACATGGTACGTGACCGTGGAGATTGGTGTATTTCACGTCAACGTGCATGGGGCGTACCAATTCCTGTATTTTATGGGGAAGATGGGTTGCCAATCATTACTGATGAAACGATTGACCACGTTTCAAATTTATTTAGAGAACATGGTTCAAATGTCTGGTTTGAACGAGATGCCAAGGATTTAATACCAAAAGGCTTTACACATGAATCAAGTCCAAACGGTATCTTCACGAAAGAGACGGATATTATGGATGTATGGTTCGATTCAGGTTCTTCACATCAAGCGGTACTAGTTGAAAGAGATGATTTACAGCGTCCTGCAGATCTTTACCTAGAAGGTTCTGACCAGTATCGTGGTTGGTTTAACTCTTCACTTTCTACAGCAGTAGCTGTTACAGGTAAAGCTCCATATAAGGGTGTATTAAGCCACGGTTTTGCTCTTGATGGAGAAGGGCGTAAGATGAGTAAATCAATTGGTAACGTAGTTGTTCCTTCAAAAGTTATGAACCAGTTAGGTGCTGATATTTTACGTTTGTGGGTAGCGTCAGTTGATTATCAATCCGATGTACGTGTGTCAGATAATATCTTAAAACAAGTTGCAGAAGTTTATAGAAAAATTCGTAATACATTCCGCTTCCTACTAGGTAATTTAGCAGACTTTACACCAGATCAAGCACTAGATGTGAAGGATTTGCGTGAAGTAGATCGCTATATGCTTGTTAAATTAAATAAGCTAATTTCGAAGACTAAAGCATCTTACGAAAATTACGAATTCGCTGCTATTTTCCACGCTGTTCATAATTTCTGTACAATTGAATTAAGCTCGTTTTATTTGGATTTTGCAAAAGATGTGCTATACATTGAGGCTGTAGATAATAAAGAACGTCGTGCCATTCAAACTGTGCTTTATGAAACATTACTTGCTTTAACTAAGCTTGTAGCGCCAATTCTTTCTCACACAGCTGATGAAGTTTGGAGCCATATCGAATTTGTAAGTGAGGAAAGTGTTCAGTTAGTTGATATGCCAGAGGCAAGAGAAGTTGATCAGGCAGAAGAGATTGAAACGAAATGGGATTCCTTTATGTCTTTAAGAGATGACGTATTAAAGGCCCTTGAGGTGGCTAGAAACGATAAAGTTATCGGAAAATCGTTAAGCGCAAGTATTTCATTGTATCCAAATGAGAAAACTAAACAGCTCCTTGAGTCAGTTGAAGAAAGCCTAAAACAACTGTTCATTGTATCTGGCTTTGAAATCAGTGGTAATTATGAAGATGCACCTGAACAAGCACAGAGCTTTGGTCAGGTGAAAATTGTAGTTGGAACTGCAGAAGGAAAAACATGTGAACGCTGCTGGGTAGTTTCTACAACAGTTGGTGTAAATTCTAAGCAGCCAACAGTATGTGAACGTTGTGCAAGTGTTGTAACTACAAATTAATGCTTAAGTTATTGAAAAGTTAATCATTACTTGCGAATCTAATCAGCATAAGCTGGGATTTCAAGACATAGTATATAAATATGGCAAAAACGAAAAAGACCTTGTTTTCAAGGTCTTTTTCAATGTTTAGGAAATTATAAAATTGTAAGGTTGTCGCGCATTGGTAAATTTTGTAATATGTTAGCTTGTTAACCGACAAAAAAAATATAAAATCTCGAATGTTTTACTGAAAATGAAAAATGAAATAAAGCAAAAGATAGGAAAAACTTGTGGGCTTTAAAGTTGTTAATTTCGGTTACACTATCACTACTATCTTATTAGCATTAATCAAAAGCATTACAAGGAGGCGTTCTTATTGAACGGTCAATATGCAGAGATTAAAGCAGAATTAGAAATTACAAAACAGGAGCTTCAATCAAGACTTTTTTCCCATGCTGCTTTTTATGAAATGAGTGCAGAGTTCGGATATGAAAAAGATCATTCAGAAAAAGAAAAAATAATTTTACACCATGTAAAAGAAGATTATCAGGATGTACAGCTAGCACTATGGAAGATAGAAAATGGGACCTATGGTATTTGTGAGGATACAGGAGAAACCATTCCTCTTGAAAAACTCAATATTCTTCCCACTGCAAGATCAATTTCTGATTTTACCTATAGTCATTTTTACGAAAAAAATGTTTATCCCCAAACGTACAACCCACATGTAATGTCCTAAAACAGGAGTGTTAATCACTTCTGTTTTTTAGATTTACATATCTAGGTTTTTTCCTTATCTCATGCAATTAATTGTGCACTCTAAACAATTATGCTAAAATTCTAAAGTAGATAAAATGTTATGATAGGGGGGTACTATGATGATTTATTATATAATCGCACTACTAATCATTTTGGTTGATCAGTTGACAAAATGGGCAATTGTGTCATATATGAATTTGGGACAAAGTATTACTGTAATTGAAAACTTCCTTTACATAACTTCCCATCGAAATCGTGGTGCTGCATGGGGGATTTTACAAGGTCAAATGTGGTTCTTTTATATAATCACGGTTATAGTGGTAGCAATACTTGTAATTTATATTCAAAGATTGCCTAAACAACAACGCTTAATGGGTATAGCATTGGGGTTGATGCTTGGCGGAGCAATTGGGAATTTTATCGACCGTATTTTCCGCAAGGAAGTTGTCGACTTTATAAATACATACATTTTCACATATGATTTCCCTATCTTTAATATTGCGGATTCAGCACTAGTTGTTGGTGTTGGTCTTGTTTTAATTTTAACATTGCTTGAAGGTAAACAAGAGAAGGAGACATCTAATGAATCAATTTGAAGTGAAAATTGAGCAAGAACAAAAAGGCGATCGAATTGATAAAGCCGTATCAACTATAAATAATGGATGGTCAAGAAATCAAGTTCAACAATGGATCAAAGAAGGACTAGTAACTGTAAACGGTAAAAGTATTAAATCAAACTATAAAGTTAATGAGGGAGATAATATCCTCATAATGTTACCTGAACCCGTCGAGCTCGATGTCGTTCCAGAAGAAATGAATCTTGATATATACTATGAAGATAGTGATGTGTTAGTCGTAAACAAGCCAAGAGGAATGGTTGTACATCCTGCACCCGGCCATGCGTCAGGGACTCTTGTAAATGGTTTAATGGCACATTGTAAAGATCTTTCAGGTATTAATGGTGTGTTAAGACCAGGAATTGTACATCGTATCGATAAGGATACCTCAGGCTTATTGATGGTTGCTAAAAATGATGTGGCACATGAATCGTTAGTAAATCAATTAGTGAAAAAAACAGTAACTAGGAAATACAAAGCAATTGTTCATGGAATCATCCAGCATGACCACGGTACAATTGACGCCCCTATTGGAAGAGATAAACGTGATCGCCAAAGTATGACAGTAATTGATGAAAATAGTAAAGAGGCTATCACTCATTTTAATGTATTAGATCGTTTTATGGATTTTACGTTTGTTGAATGTCAACTTGAAACAGGGAGAACACATCAGATTCGTGTTCATATGAAATACATTGGCTTTCCACTTGCAGGCGATCCTAAATATGGACCTAAAAAAACATTACCTATTGATGGTCAGGCTTTACATGCAGGTATTTTAGGTTTTATGCATCCCAGAACACAAGAGTATTTAGAATTTGAAGCACCATTGCCAGAAGAATTCGAACAGATCCTTACATTGCTCAAAAATCGTAGTTGACAAATTTCGATTCGTTTTGTATGATTATTTTAGTTAAATAAGACCCTTTAATACAGTCCCGTGAGGCTGAGAAGGAATCGGACAGGAAATAATAGGCCATCTGTGCCTATACTTCCCACTACCGAACCTCTCGCCAATGGTGAGAGGTTTTTTGCAAAGATAAGAAAGTATAAAAATTTGAACCTAGTTTTAGTGTCTAGCTCCGGGCGCCCTGCGCTTTTCTTATTGAATATTGCTTAACACTTGGCAACCTGAGCTTTTCGGGTACTATAAAAACTATAAATTAGTGAGGTGATTGCAATGGTCCAAAAAGCAATTTTATTAGATGATCAGGCGATAAGTCGAGCGCTAACGAGGATTGCACATGAAATTATCGAACGAAACAAGGGTATTGATAATTGTATCCTTGTTGGTATTAAAACAAGAGGTATACATCTTGCTAAAAGATTAGCCGAAAGAATTGAACAAATAGAGGGTAAACCAATAGTTGTAGGTGAACTTGATATTACACTGTACCGTGATGATTTAACAAAAAAGACAGCCGATCAAGAACCGTTAGTAAAAGGCTCTGATATTCCTGTTAATATCACAAATATGAAAGTTATTCTTATAGATGATGTACTCTTCACCGGCCGTACTGTTAGAGCTGCACTTGATGCTCTTATTGATATTGGCAGACCTGCGCAGATACAATTAGCAGTCCTGGCTGATCGTGGTCATCGTGAATTGCCGATTCGAGCAGATTTTGTTGGGAAAAACATACCAACATCAAATTCAGAAAAAATTGTTGTAGAATTAATAGAGATTGATAAGGTTGACCAAGTGTCAATACATGAAAAATAAGTTTCCCTTTTTAAGGTGGTCCGGTGAGGCTAACAAAGGGGGGTATGTTATTTTTGCTTAAAAAAGCAGAAACTACAAAAACCTCTTTGTGTCTATATAGACTCGAAAGAGGTTTTTTATTTAAGCACAATCCTCCAGTATTTAGTAACGTGATACACAACAAGGTATGGATTAAAACGAAATTTCAAGAGACGATATATACGAGGAGGAAAAAGAAATGAATACAGAGAATGAAAAAATTATTTTAGATGTGCATGATAAGCCATCGTTAGGAAAATGGCTACCACTTAGTTTACAGCATTTATTTGCAATGTTTGGTGCAACAATATTAGTTCCTTATCTTGTTGGATTAAGTCCAGCAGTTGCGTTAATATCAAGTGGATTGGGTACAATTGCATTCTTGCTAATTACCAAAGGTCAGGTTCCTGCTTATCTAGGATCATCCTTTGCTTTTATCACACCTATTATTGCAGCAAAGGCTCTTGGTGGACCAGGTGGAGCAATGATTGGAAGTTTATTGGCAGGGATAGTATATGGAATAGTTGCTTTACTCATAAAAAATGCTGGTTATAAGTGGGTTATGAAATTACTTCCACCTGTGGTCGTAGGACCAGTTATCATCGTTATTGGTTTGGGATTGGCGAATGTTGCTGTTGGGATGGCAATGTATGAGAATTCCGGTGCACCTGCAGATCAATTAATATATAGCTCAACACATCTCTTTGTAGCCCTGGTTACACTTGCAATAACAATTGTTAGTGCAATATTTTTTAGAGGATTTTTTGGTCTAATACCTGTACTAGTAGGAATTGTCGGTGGTTATCTTTTTGCAACCACTATGGGGCTTGTTGACTTAACTGGAGTTAGAGAGGCTGCTTGGATTGAAGCTCCAGATTTCCTAATCCCATTTGTTAGCTATACACCAATATTTACTTGGGATATTGCATTATTAATGGTTCCTGTTGCTATTGTTACTTTGTCAGAACATATTGGTCACCAAATGGTTTTAAGTGATGTGGTAGGTAGAAATTATATAAAGAACCCGGGACTTCATAGATCAATTCTTGGTGATGGTGTTGCGACAATGATTGCTGCCTTAATTGGTGGCCCGCCAAACACAACATATGGAGAAAACATTGGTGTTCTTGCAATAACAAGAGTATATAGTGTGTTTGTTATTGCTGGAGCAGCCGTAATCGCAATTTTATTCGGATTTATCGGCAAAATTACAGCTCTAATTAGTTCTGTACCAACGGCTGTTATGGGTGGCGTTTCAATCTTACTGTTTGGTATCATCGCTTCTTCTGGGTTACGGATGCTAGTTGACGGTAAAATTGACTTTGGTGAGAAACGAAACCTAATTATTTCGTCAGTAATCCTAGTAATTGGAATTGGTGGGGCATTTATTAAAGTAAGTGAAAACTTTGAACTACATGGCATGGCATTAGCAGCCATTCTGGGTATCGTTCTTAACCTGATCTTACCAGGAAGAGATAAAAAACCAGAAACTATTAATGAACGTGATAAAAATTCTGTTGCATAGTATCACCTTTTAATTAAGTCCAGAGAGACTTTCAAGGGTGTGGTAGATGGCTAAGGACTTTGAGTGCTTAGTCATGTAAACAAACCGCTAAACACCCTGACTTAGTTAAAGGTCAGGGTGTTTTTATATAATTAAAAATATGCATAACAACCATGAACAGGGGGCTAACTGAATGCAACATCTCTTAAAAATGACTGACTTATCAATAGAAGAAATCAATGACATATTAACAGATGCTGATCTTTTTTCCTTAGGTAAAGGCTGGATGGTTAATGAACAAACATTCGTAGCAAACTTATTTTTTGAGCCTAGTACTCGAACAAAGTTTAGCTTTGAGGTAGCCGAAAAGAAAATTGGTTTAGATGTTTTAAATTTTGAAGCTGAAACATCAAGTGTTCAAAAAGGTGAAAGTTTGTATGACACAGTTCGAACATTACAGGCTCTAGGTGCTAAAGCAGTAGTCATTCGTCACCCAGAGGATCACTATTTTGAAAAGCTTCGTGGGAAAATTGAGATACCAATTTTAAATGCAGGAGATGGTTGTGGTCATCACCCTACTCAATCTTTATTAGATTTATTAACGATAAAACAAGAGTTTACTAGATTTGAAGGTTTGCAGGTAGCGATTATTGGTGATATTCGCCATAGTCGAGTAGCGCGTTCAAATGCTGAGGCAATAACAAGATTAGGTGCAAAGGTTGTCTTTTCAGCTCCTGAAAAATGGCAGGACCAAACAAACCCATATGGTTATTATGTCGACATTGATGAAGCAACAGAAACTTCCGATGTTGTGATGTTGTTGAGAATTCAGCATGAACGACATATCGAAGCCATGGAACAATCAGCCCAAGATTACCACGAGTCATATGGATTGACTATTGAAAGAGAACAGAAAATGAAATCAGGAAGTATTATTATGCACCCAGCTCCCATTAATCGGGATGTTGAAATTGCAAGTCAACTTGTAGAATGCGAGCGTTCTAGAATCTTTAAGCAAATGGAAAATGGGGTATACATTCGTATGGCGGCATTAAAACGCGCACTACTATCAGTTCAAGGAGGAGTTGCAGTATGGTAAAACTATTAAAAAATGGGAAATGGATAAATTCGAATGGTGTAGTAGAACAAGTTGAGATAAAAATTGTAGAAGACATCATAACAGAGATTGGTCTAGGTCTAGATGCGAGTAACACCGAAATCATCGATCTTGACGGTAAGTTTATTTCACCAGGCTTTATAGATTTGCATGTGCACCTGAGAGAACCTGGTGGAGAGCAGAAGGAAACAATTGAAACAGGTACACTTGCTGCTGCAAAAGGTGGGTTTACAACAATTGCTGCAATGCCAAATACTAGACCTGTACCAGATACAAAAGAGCAAATGGACTGGTTAACAAAACGAATTATCGAAACTGGCCATGTAAATGTATTACCGTATGCTGCTATTACAACTAGACAGCTAGGCGAAGACTTAACAGATATGAAAGCACTTAAAGAAGCAGGCGCATTTGCGTTTACAGATGATGGTGTTGGTGTTCAATCAGCCGCAATGATGCTAAAAGCAATGAAAGAAGCAGCAAAAGTAGGAATGGCAATCGTGGCACATTGTGAAGAAAACACACTCATTAATAAGGGGAGTGTACATGAGGGCGAGTATTCAAAAAAGTATGAGCTAAATGGCATCCCATCAGTATGTGAATCAGTACATATTGCTAGAGATATCTTATTAGCAGAAGCGGCAGGGTGTCATTACCATGTCTGTCATATCAGTACGAAAGAATCGGTTAGGGTCGTTAGAGACGCAAAACGTGCTGGTATTCATGTTACGGCAGAGGTCTCTCCTCATCATCTACTTTTATGTGATGAGGATATTCCAGGGTTAGACACAAATTTTAAAATGAACCCTCCTTTAAGAGGTAATGCGGACCGTGCTGCACTCCGTGAAGGATTGTTAGATGGAACAATTGATTTTATTGCAACTGACCATGCGCCACATACGCTTAAAGAAAAAGCGGAAGGGATGAAGCTTGCTCCTTTTGGGATTGTGGGACTAGAAACTGCATTTCCATTAATGTATACGCACTTTGTTGAAACAAATCTTATCTCATTAGAACAACTTGTAAGCTTTTTAACTAGCAAACCAGCAGACACTTTTGGGTTACCTTTTGGAAAGTTAGAGGTTGGTAGAAAAGCGGATTTGACAGTAATTGATTTAACGAAAGAAGAAGAAATTGATCCCTCAACCTTTTTATCTAAAGGTAAAAATACACCTTTTACAGGCTGGAAATGTAAAGGCTGGCCTGTTATGACATTTGTTAACGGAAAGCTAGTTTGGGAGAAAGGGAGTGTCACAGTATGAAACGACAATTAATTTTAGAGGATGGAACCATTTTTGTGGGTGAAGGTTTCGGTAGTGAGGTTCAAACAGTAGGTGAAGTTGTTTTTAATACCGGGATGACAGGCTATCAAGAAATACTATCTGATCCATCATATTGTGGTCAAATCGTGACCCTAACCTATCCGCTTGTTGGTAACTATGGTATAAATCGGGATGATTTTGAAGCGATTACCCCTGCAATTCAAGGCTTTATTGTAAAGGAAGTATGTGATCATCCTTCAAATTTTAGAAATCAATTTAGCTTAGATGAATTCTTTAAAACAAAAAACATACCTGGGCTTGCGGGAATAGATACAAGAAAGCTAACTAGGATCATTCGACAATACGGGACATTAAAAGGCGCTCTATGTGGAATGGATGTAAATGTTGATGAGATTATTGCAAAACTTAAAGGAGAAATTTTACCTACAAACCAAGTTGAACAGGTTTCGACTAAGAGTGCCTATCCAAGTCCTGGGCGCGGACACCGTGTTGTATTAGTAGACTTTGGAATGAAGCATGGCATCTTGCGCGAATTAAACAAAAGGGATTGTGACGTGATTGTTGTACCATATAATGTGACAGCAGATGAAATTCTTCGTTTAAGTCCTGACGGTATTATGCTTAGTAATGGACCTGGGGACCCAAAGGATGTTAAAGAAGCTATTGAAATGGTTAATGCTGTACTTGGTAAGGTTCCGTTGTTCGGGATTTGCCTTGGACATCAATTGTTTGCCCTTGCAAATGGCGCTGATACAGAAAGATTAAAGTTTGGTCATCGTGGTTCAAACCATCCTGTTAAGGATTTAGCAACTGGAAAGGTTGCCATTACTTCACAAAATCATGGCTACACCGTTAATGAAGCATCTTTACTTAATACGAAACTAAAGGTTACACATATTGCTTTAAATGATGGAACAGTAGAAGGTTTACGTCACCTAGAATATCCAGCATTTACAGTCCAATACCATCCAGAGGCTTCACCTGGACCAGAAGACGCAAATCATTTATTTAACGAATTCTTACAAATGATCGAGACTTTTAAGAAAGCAGGGGAAAAATTATGCCAAAACGTTTAGACATTAACAGTATTCTTGTGATAGGTTCAGGTCCAATTGTGATAGGGCAAGCAGCTGAATTCGACTATGCAGGAACACAAGCTTGTGTAGCACTAAAGGAAGAAGGCTATAAAGTCATTTTGGTTAACTCAAACCCTGCAACTATCATGACAGATACGCAAATTGCAGACGAAGTCTATATTGAGCCACTAACACTAGAATTTGTTAGTAGAATTATTCGTAAGGAAAGACCTGACGCGTTACTCCCAACATTAGGTGGCCAAACAGGGTTAAATCTAGCTGTAGAACTTGCTAAATCAGGTGTTCTTGACGAATGTGGAGTGGAGATATTAGGTACGAAGCTTTCTTCAATAGAACAAGCTGAAGACCGTGATCTATTCAGAACTTTAATGAATGAGTTAAATGAACCGGTTCCAGAAAGCGATATTATCCATACGCTTGAAGAAGCTTACAAGTTTGTTCAACATGTTGGATACCCAGTCATTGTTCGTCCAGCTTACACTTTAGGTGGTACAGGTGGGGGGATTTGTGAAAATGAGGAAGAGCTTATTGAAATCGTCACTAGTGGATTGAAAAGCAGTCCTGTAAATCAATGCTTACTAGAAAAAAGTATTGCTGGCTTTAAAGAAATTGAATATGAAGTGATGCGTGATTCAGCTGATAACGCAATTGTTGTCTGTAATATGGAAAATATTGATCCAGTAGGTGTTCACACAGGCGATTCCATTGTGGTTGCACCAAGCCAAACATTAAGTGATCGTGAATATCAAATGCTGCGTAATACATCATTAAAAATCATTAGAGCTCTTAAAATCGAAGGGGGCTGTAACGTTCAATTAGCCTTAGATCCGTACAGTTTTAACTATTATATTATTGAAGTAAATCCACGGGTAAGCAGGTCGTCAGCACTGGCTTCAAAAGCAACAGGCTATCCAATTGCAAAATTGGCAGCAAAAATAGCAGTGGGCTTAACATTAGATGAAATGATCAATCCTGTTACAGAAAAATCCTATGCTTGCTTTGAACCAGCTTTAGACTATGTTGTAACGAAAATTCCACGATGGCCATTTGATAAATTTGAGTCAGCCAATAGGAGACTTGGTACTCAAATGAAAGCAACCGGTGAGGTAATGGCAATTGGTAGAAATTTTGAAGAGTCAATCTTAAAAGCGGTTCGTTCTTTAGAATTTAATGTCTATCACCTTGAGCTAAAAGACGGAGAACAAATCAACGATGAAACGATTGAAAAACGTATACGTAAAGCAGGGGATGAGCGTTTATTTTACATTGCCGAGAGCTTACGTCGCGGCGTGACAATTGAAACCATTCATAATTGGAGTGAAATCGACTTATTTTTCCTTCAAAAACTCGAAAACATAATAAGCTTTGAGAATGAATTAACGACTAATGTTCACAATCTAGATGTACTTTTAAAAGCTAAGAAAATGGGATTTGCAGATTCAGCCATTGCCAAACTGTGGAACTGTAGCGAACGAGAAATATATGAATTTAGAAAACAAGCTGGGCTAATGCCTGTCTATAAAATGGTTGACACTTGTGCTGCAGAGTTTGAATCCTCAACACCTTACTTCTATGGAACATATGAGGAAGAAAACGAATCGATCGTGACAGACCGAAAAAGTGTTGTCGTTTTAGGATCTGGACCCATTCGAATCGGCCAAGGAATTGAATTTGATTATGCAACCGTACATTCTGTATGGGCGATTAAAGAGGCTGGTTATGAGGCCATTATCGTAAATAATAATCCAGAAACTGTTTCGACAGATTTCTCCATTTCTGACAAGCTTTATTTTGAACCATTAACGATTGAGGATGTTATGCACATTATTGAGTTAGAAAATCCGATTGGGGTAGTTGTCCAATTTGGTGGGCAAACGGCTATTAATCTTGCAAGTGAACTATCAGCAAGAGGGGTAAAGCTTTTAGGAACCTCACTTGAGGACATGGACAGGGCTGAGGATCGGGACAAGTTTGAACAAGCGCTATCTATCCTAGGTGTGCCACAACCAAAAGGTAAAACGGCGACATCTGTTCTTGAAGCTGTTGTAATAGCTGAGGCAATTGGGTATCCAGTTCTTGTGAGACCTTCTTATGTACTTGGCGGTCGAGCAATGGAAATTGTTTATCAAACTGAAGAACTATTACATTACATGAAAAATGCAGTAAATGTGAATCCGCAGCATCCTGTCTTAATTGATCGTTACCTGATCGGAAAAGAAATCGAAGTAGATGCGATATCTGATGGCGAGACGGTGTTAATACCAGGTATTATGGAACATATTGAACGTGCAGGTGTCCATTCAGGAGATTCTATCGCAGTCTACCCATCACAAAGTTTGTCAGAGGAAGTAAAACAACAAATTATAGATTACACAATTACTCTTTCGAGAGGGTTAAAAATAAAAGGTTTGCTTAACATCCAGTTTGTCGTGTACAAAGGGGAAGTCTTAGTACTTGAAGTAAACCCAAGGTCAAGTAGAACAGTACCTTTCTTAAGTAAAATAACTGGCATTCCAATGGCGAACATTGCCACAAAGGTGATTTTAGGAACTAGTTTACTAGACTTAGGCTACACTACAGGCCTTCACCCAGAAAGTGAAGGAGTGTATGTAAAAGTCCCAGTATTCTCGTTTGCAAAGCTACGCGGTGTTGACATCACGCTCGGACCTGAAATGAAATCAACAGGGGAAGTAATGGGCAAGGATTCAACGTTAGAGAAGGCTTTATATAAAGGGTTGGTTGCGGCTGGATTTAAAATTCCTACTTATGGATCTGTGTTATTAACAGTTGCTGATAAGGATAAGGAAGAAGCATTAGAGATTGCAAGACGCTTCCATATGATTGGCTATCGTATCCTAGCAACAAGTGGTACAGCTAATTACTTAGGGCAAGCAAATATTCCTGCTCAAGTTGTAAATAAAATTGGAACTGAAAAACCCAATCTGCTGGATGTAATTCGTCAGGGTGAAGCGCAGTTTGTTATTAATACACTAACAAAAGGGAAGCAACCTGCACGTGATGGCTTTAGAATACGTCGTGAATCAGTCGAAAATGGTGTTGCCTGCTTAACTTCATTGGACACTGCAAAAGCGATTTTACGAGTACTAGAATCGATGACTTTTTCAACTGAATCAATGCCGTCATTTATGAAAAGTCCTGAGGTGGTTTATTAATGATAAAAAAAGAACTGATGAAAGTTGTGAAACAGGAGACAATTGCAGAAAACATATATGAAATGACGCTTGAAGGTAATCTAGTGAGTGAGATGAATCAACCAGGCCAGTTTGTTCATGTAAAGGTAACTGGTGGTTCTGAGCCATTACTACGTCGTCCGATCAGTATTGCAAATATTGATCATCAACATAATCAGTTTACAATGATATACAGAAGGGAAGGACACGGAACGCGAGTCCTTTCTGAAAAAGAAGCGGGAATTCAAGTTGATGTATTAGGCCCTTTAGGTAACGGCTTCCCAGTAGAAGCTACTGACAAGGGAGAAACAGCTATGTTAGTAGGAGGAGGCATAGGTGTTCCTCCATTATATGAACTGTCCCAACAATTAGTTGCAAAAGGTGTAAATGTCATCCATGTATTGGGCTTCCAAACGGAGAGTGCAGTGTTTTACGAAGAGCAATTTTCATTACTAGGAGAAACATATATTGCAACTGTAGATGGGTCATATGGATCAAAGGGATTTATAACAGATGTTATCACTAATTTTGGCTTACAATTTGACACTCTTTACTCCTGTGGTCCAACGATGATGCTAAAAGCATTGGAACAAAGATATGCTGATAAAAGAGCATATATTTCCTTAGAAGAACGCATGGGATGTGGAGTTGGTGCATGCTTTGCTTGTGTTTGTCATCTTCAAAATGATCCAAATGGCTTTACGTATAAAAAAGTATGTAGTGATGGACCAGTATTTAAGGTAGGTGAGGTGGTCATATGACAAGATTACAAATTGAATTACCAGGTCTTTCATTAAAAAATCCAATTATGCCTGCATCAGGATGTTTTGGATTTGGAAAAGAATACGCCAAGTTTTATGACCTAAGCCTACTCGGTGCAATTATGATCAAAGCAACAACACTTGAACCCCGTTTTGGTAATCCAACCCCTCGTGTTGCTGAAACAACTTCAGGGATGCTTAATGCGATTGGGTTACAAAACCCAGGTTTAAATAAGGTTGTGTCAGAGGAATTACCATGGTTAGAGCAACATGATGTTCCTATTATTGCAAACGTTGCTGGTTCACAAGTAGACGACTATGTTGAGGTTGCTAGCCGACTTTCCAAAGCTTCTAATGTAAAAGCCTTAGAGCTTAATGTATCGTGTCCAAATGTAAAAACGGGCGGAATTGCTTTTGGAACAATTCCCGAAGTTGCCGCAGAGCTAACGAAACAGGTGAAGGCTGTATCTGATGTCCCTGTATATGTTAAGCTTTCACCAAATGTAGCTAATATCGTAGACATGGCAAAAGCTGTTGAAGAAGCGGGAGCAGACGGGTTAACGATGATCAATACGCTAGTTGGTATGAAACTAAATCTTAAAACAGCCAAACCAATACTTTCGAATAAGACAGGTGGTTTGTCAGGACCAGCTATAAAACCAGTAGCAATCAGAATGGTTTATGAGGTAAGTCAAGCAGTCTCTATTCCGATTATTGGGATGGGCGGTGTGCAAACAGCTGAAGATGTAATTGAATATCTTTATGCAGGAGCGAGTGCGGTTGCAGTAGGTACTGCGAACTTCGTTAACCCATTCGTTTGTCCAACTATTATTGAAGACTTACCAAGCCTTCTTGATGAATTAGAAATTGATCAAATCTCAGAATGTGTTGGAAGGAGCTGGGGGAAGCATGCAAAGACCGTTAATTATAGCTCTTGATTTTCCAAGTAGTATCGAAGTTAAAGAGTTTTTAAGACATTTTGATCAACAACAACTATTTGTAAAAGTAGGAATGGAGCTTTTTTATCAAGAAGGACCAAGTATTATTACGTATTTAAAAGAACAAGGTCACTCAATCTTCTTAGATTTAAAGCTTCACGATATCCCAAATACGGTAAGATCCGCAATGAAAGGTCTAGCTAAACTAGGTGTCGATATTATTAATGTTCATGCTGCTGGAGGCACTGCAATGATGCAAGCAGCTGTAGAAGGTTTAGAAGAAGGAACACCAGCTGGAAAAAAGCGACCTTTATGTATAGCGGTCACTCAACTGACAAGTACGTCAGAAAAGGTAATGAAGGAAGAAATATGGATTGAAAAAAAACTAGCTGATACGGTTCTTCACTACGCTTCTCTTGCAAAAAAAAGTGGCTTAGATGGAGTTGTGTGTTCTTCCCTGGAAGTACCTACTATTGTGGAGATTCTGGGTAAGGATTTTATAACGGTTACTCCTGGTATTAGACTAGCAACAGATGCTATTGGAGATCAAGAGAGAGTTGTATCACCTGAGACCGCAAGAAACCTAGGTTCAACTGCTATTGTGGTCGGAAGAAGCATTACAAAAGCAAATCAACCTATTCAAGTCTATCGTCAATTTATTTCTGATTGGGAAGGGGTAACAATATGAAAAAGCACATCGCCGCACATTTATTAGAAATAGGGGCAGTATTTTTACAGCCTAACGATCCATTTACATGGTCATCAGGCTTAAAATCTCCGATATACTGTGATAACCGCCTAACCCTATCCTATCCAGCTGTGCGAAAGGAAATCGCCCAAGGCTTATCACAGCTTATCCAGACTCATTTTAAAGAGGTAGATGTAATTGCAGGAACAGCAACAGCTGGAATCCCACACGCAGCATGGGTAAGTGACCTACTTGACCTTCCTATGTGCTACGTACGTAGTAAAGCTAAAGGGCATGGTAAAGGAAATCAAATTGAAGGTAAGATTGCAGAGGGGCAAAAGGTTGTAGTAGTAGAGGATTTGATTTCAACGGGTGGAAGTGCGATCACGGCTGCGCTCGCATTACGGGAAGCTGGTTGTGAAGTGCTTGGTGTTGTCTCAATCTTTACATATGGCCTAGAAGCGGGAGTGACAAAGCTAGCTGATGCAAATATTAAAGCATACGCATTGAGTGACTATCCTTCATTAGTAGAAGTTGCATTAGAAAAGAAGGTTATTTCTAATGACGACTTTGATAAATTAGAAAGTTGGAGAAAAGATCCTTCAGATGAAAGTTGGATTTCTAAATAGCGAAAAAAGAGTTGAGAACCTAGTTTCTCAACTCTTTTTAACAAAGTAATGATAACTTTTGTTTTAGTGTTTTGCTCTGGGAGCCAGAATGAAGGTACCCAGAGTTTTGTTTTCGGATTACTTTTTCATTTTAATTACTAGTTCTTCATCAGGAGTTACAAATACAGTTTGTTGATTGTCATAGATAACATAACCCGGTTTTGAACCGCTAGGTTTTTTAACATGCCGAATCAATGTAAAGTCTACTGGTACAGAAGAAGATTTCTTTGCTTTACTAAAATAGGCTGCTAAATTAGCTGCTTCTAGTAATGTTTCCTGTGACGGGTTTTTACTACGAATAACAACATGAGACCCGGGAATATCCTTCGTATGAAGCCAAACATCATCACGAGCGGCAAGGCGGTTTGTTAGATATTCATTTTGGTTGTTGTTTTTACCCACAAGAATTTCAGTACCATCGTTTGCCTGATATTGTTCGATTACCGGCTTTTGTGGTTTATTTTTCTTTTGCCCTTTTTTCTGACGACCACGTAAATACCCTTCTTCGATTAGTTCTACGCGTATTTCTTGGAGGTCTTTTGGAGAAGCAGATTCAATTTGTTGAAATAGTGAATCAAAATAAATGATCTCCTCCTTTGTTTTCTCAATTTGATCCTTTACAATCGCGACAGACTTCTTTGCTTTCTGGTATTTTAAAAAATAGCTTTGAGCATTTTCTGATGGTGACTTTTGTGGATTTAAGTCAATAATCATTGTTTGATTGTTTTCATCATAATAGTTAATTACTTCTACCTGAGTTTGTCCTCGTGTAATAGCATATAAATTAGCGGTAATTAATTCTCCACGTAATTGGTATTTGTCTGCTTTTTCAGCGTCATTTAAGGTGGCCTCAAGTTTTTTAATCTTTTTCTTATTTTTACTTAATTCATTAACAATAAACCGTTCTAAATCATTACCTTGTTGTTTAACTCGGTCCCGCTCAGCTTTACCGTAGTAGTATCGATCCAGTAGCTCACTTATAGAAGAAAAATGTTGTGATTCTCCCTCAAGATGTGAAAGTGTTAGGACATAGAAAATCTCTTTATTTCCTTTTCTAATGATTTGTGGTTGAAACTGACCATACTTAACTTGATCCATTAAGGAAATGAAGGCATCTGGAAGAGTTTTACGATTAGCTAGTCCAGCCCTATAAACAGCTTCATTAGCAAGTAATGGTGATACACCTGCAAACTTATTAACGATTTGTTCGCTTAGTTTTCCAGCGTTGTAGTCAATCTGCTTACTGAATGTCTCATGGTCAACTGTCAATGGGTTAGTTTTATCCTGCTCAGGTGGTGAAATATAGGGATGCCCTGGTAGGATAGTACGATGCCTATTGACGGCCAGTGAAACATGTTTAATACTATCAAAAATCATTTGTTTGTCTTTATCGATTAAGATGATATTACTATGTCGGCCCATAATCTCAACAATTAACTGTTTATAGGATATATCACCGATTTCGTTTCTACTTTTAATTGTAAAAACAATTAAACGGTCAATTCCAACTTGGGTGATGTCTTCAATAATACTGCCTTCTAAATGTTTTCTTAGAAGCATGCAAAACATTGGTGGTTCACTTGGATTATCATAAGTGCCTTCCGTTAAATGTAGCCTGGCATAACTAGGATGTGCTGATAGTAGAAGCTTATGATTTTTACCTTTTGCTCGGATTTGAAAAATAAGCTCGTTTTTATATGGCTGATATATTTTTGATATTCTTCCATTTTCTAACATTGCCTTAAGTTCCATTGTAATTGCGTTTGTGAAAATGCCATCAAAGGACATAGTGAACACCCATTTCTCATTTTAGTACGTTTTTAAGTCACACCTAACATTACCATTTTAAGTAGTGTTTCGACCATCAAAAACTCCAATTATTAAACGATTAATAATCACTCATTAAAAAGTATAGCATTTTTTGGGACGAGGCTGAATAAGCTTTCATAGAGATTAGTCATCATAGACGAAGATTTTTTTGTGAGGGGTGTGTGGTGGTTGGATGAATTGGTATGAAATGAGAAACGAAGAAATTGAGGAGAAAATTAACACTGATTTTCAAGAAGGTTTGTCAGATAAGGAAGTTCAGCTAAGACAAAGACAGCTTGGTTTTAATGAACTTAAGGAGGCTGAAAGACCATCTGCTTTGCTTGTGTTCTTAGAGCAGTTTAAAGATTTTATGGTTGTTGTATTGCTAGCCGCTACCCTTATTTCTGGACTTTTAGGAGAGTATATAGATGCAATCGCAATCATGGCCATCGTTCTAATAAATGGTATTTTAGGTTTTTTCCAAGAGCGTAAGGCTGAAAAATCGCTTCATGCATTAAAGGAATTATCGGCACCGCAAGTTTTTGTATTGAGAAATAAACAATGGGTTCGGATTCCGTCGAGAGAGGTCGTACCTGGGGATGTTGTTAAGTTTACAAGTGGAGATAGAATTGGTGCAGACATAAGAATTATTGATGCGAAAAGTTTAGAAATAGAAGAATCTGCATTAACAGGTGAATCTGTGCCGGTGCCAAAGTTTGTTGAGCCTATCACTGGTGATAATGTCAATATAGGTGATCAGGAAAATATGGCGTTTATGGGTACATTGGTAACGAGGGGAAGTGGTATCGGTGTTGTTGTAGCCACTGGTATGAATACGGCCATGGGACAAATTGCTGATTTATTACAATCTGCAGAAACGATGATAACACCTTTACAACGAAAGCTAGAACAATTAGGGAAAATTTTAATTTCTGTTGCACTCGTATTAACTGCATTAGTCGTTATAGTAGGCGTTTTACAAGGTCATGATCTATATACGATGTTTTTAGCAGGAGTGTCCTTAGCTGTTGCAGCCATCCCAGAAGGGCTTCCAGCTATTGTGACTGTTGCACTTTCCTTAGGTGTACAACGTATGATTAAAAAGAATGCGATCGTTAGGAAACTTCCTGCTGTAGAAACACTTGGCTGTGCTTCTGTTATATGTTCAGATAAAACAGGAACATTAACACAAAATAAAATGACTGTTACACATCTTTGGTCTAGCGGAAATACGTGGCAGGTTAGTGGGACAGGATATGATCCTAACGGAAGCTTTTATACAGCAGAACAAGAAATTAATCCAAAGAACGAGAAGGCTGTACATCAAATACTCACCTTTGGCCTATTATGTAATAACGCTGAATTGTTAATGAAGAAGGACGAATATGTAGTTGATGGAGATCCTACAGAAGGTGCCTTACTTGTTGCCGGTTTAAAAGCTGGACTAACAAGAGCACTATTGCAAACAGAATTTAAATTAATTCATGAGTTTCCGTTTGATTCAACTAGAAAAATGATGAGTGTAGTCGTAGAGGATAGTACCGGTAAACAATTTGTGATTACAAAGGGAGCACCTGATGTATTATTAAATGTGAGCCAATCAATTTTATGGGATAACAAACAGCAATATTTATCTTCGGAGTATCAAAATGAGGTAAAAACTGCTATTGATACTTTAGCTGGGCAAGCGCTTCGTACAATTGCGATTGCATTTAAACCAATTAATTCTAATCAAAAAATGATCAATGAAAATGAAGCTGAAAAAGATCTTACATTTATTGGCTTGCAAGGGATGATTGATCCTCCACGTCCAGAAGTAAAAGCTGCTGTTAAGGAATGTAAACAAGCAGGAATAAAAACGGTTATGATTACAGGTGACCATGCTATAACAGCAAAGGCTATCGCAACACAGCTTGGAATTTTACCAATGGGTGGCAAGGTCCTTGATGGCTACACCTTATCAAAAATGACAGTCGAGGAATTAGAAGAAATAGTTGAGGACGTATATGTGTTTGCAAGGGTTTCTCCAGAACATAAATTAAAGATTGTCAAAGCGCTGCAAAAGAAAGGTCACATTGTTGCCATGACAGGCGATGGAGTAAATGACGCACCAGCTATTAAAGCTTCAGATATTGGAATTGCTATGGGAATAACTGGTACAGATGTTGCTAAAGAAGCATCTTCACTTGTTTTATTAGATGATAATTTTGCAACGATTAAAGCAGCTATTAAAGAAGGAAGAAATATTTATGAGAACATTAGAAAATTTATCAGATACCTGCTGGCATCAAATGTTGGTGAAATTCTTGTCATGTTATTTGCGATGCTGTTAGGGCTTCCTTTACCCTTAGTAGCGATACAAATTCTTTGGGTCAACCTTGTAACAGATGGGCTTCCCGCAATGGCACTAGGGCTAGATCAAGCAGAAGATAATGTCATGAAACGTAACCCAAGGAATCCGAGAGAGGGAGTATTTTCCCGAGGTTTAGGCTGGAAAGTCATTAGCAGAGGTTTCTTGATTGGTGTTGTAACTTTGGCTGCATTCATGGTTATCTATGACAGGGATCCCAATAACTTAGGGTATGCACAAACCATTGCGTTTGCAACACTCGTATTAGCTCAATTAATCCATGTATTTGATTGCAGAAGTGAACGGTCTGTATTTCACAGAAATCCATTTCAAAACAAATATTTAGTCTGGGCAGTTATCTCATCGATGCTATTAATGCTAGTTGTTATCTATTATCCACCATTACAGCCAATATTCCATACTCAATCGATTATACTTCAGGACTGGTTGCTAATTATCGGCCTATCAGCTGTACCAACTTTTTTACTTGCAGGTTCACTTTTAACAACAAAAAGAAAATAGTTTATGGTATAATCCAAAAGGTAGTAGAGTTAACCTCTATTACCTTTTTTTATTGTTAAAGAATTTACAAAATTGTAAGGTTGTGTATAACTTCGTGTCTCTGTCTATCTACGTCTAGCTCCGGGCGCCATCGGACCTGAGGTCATAAGCCAATCCCTTCCCGAAGGCAAAAAACGCCTTCAGTCAGGGCTCGTCTTATGCTTGTCGCCGATAGGCGGGCGCCCTGAGCTTTTCTTATTAATCCGCATTAATTTGCAGTAAGCCCCTTTATAGTTGCTATGGACTGTATAATCTTTGTAAACTAACAGTAACTGTTATCTAGCAGGAAAAAATGATAAAATTAGTAGTATAATGTGTTTCCATTATTATTAGCTTACTTTTGGCATTATTAAGAATGGAAGTGATGAAATGATTGTAAGTATGACAGGATTTGGTCGGGCACATATTGAGTCTAATAACATTTCAGTCACTGCTGAAATAAAATCAGTTAATCACCGTTTTTGTGAAATTATAGTACGAATGCCTAGACATTTGTCTATAATAGAAGATAAAATGAAAAAAGTTATTGGTGAATACGTTCATCGTGGACGAATAGAAGCCTTTTTGACAATAGATGGGGAAAATTTTGTTAAAAGGTCTATACATATAGATTGGACTTTAATGGATAGCTATTTTAATTCATTAAAGCTAACGAAGGATAGGTATTCGCTTGAGTGCGATATCACGTTAGAACAATTGTTTAGTTTAGATGATATTACAACCATAAATGAAATAGAGACTGGAAATGAAGAGATTCATGAAGTTGTTCTTGAAACTCTTAAAAAGGCGTCAAATCAGCTTAAACTGATGAGACAAAGGGAAGGAAAACAGTTGCTTGCTGACATATCTTCTCATCTAAATGACATTAAATATTGTATGAGTTTGATATCAGAAATAGCCCCACAAGTGGTTAGCCAATACCGTGACAGGATATCAAAAAGAGTTAAAGAATTCGTAACTGGGGTAGTTGATGAGGATAGATTATTAGCGGAAGTTGCTATATTTGCAGAAAAAGTTGATATTAGTGAGGAAATAGCTAGAATTAATAGTCATATAACTCAATTTATTGAAACAATACATAATAGTAATAATCGTGTAGTAGGGCGAAAATTAGATTTTTTAGTTCAAGAAATGAACCGCGAAATCAACACAATTGGTTCTAAGGCTAACGATAGTCATATTGCAAACCAAGTGGTCGAGGTTAAAAGTTTATTAGAAAAAATTAAAGAACAAGTGCAAAATATTGAGTAATAAAAGAAAAGTGCAGGGCGCCCTGATTTAGATACCTAAACTAGGTAAAGAATTTTATACTTTCTGATATTTTTAAAAAAGCATGGTTATGATGTGGCTGTCACGGTAAAAATAGATTGTGACATATTAGGGGGAGCTTTATGAGTATCAAATTAATCAATATAGGTTTTGGGAATATTGTTTCAGCTAATCGTATTATTTCGATTGTTAGTCCAGAATCGGCTCCTATTAAGAGGATAGTGCAGGATGCAAGAGACAGGGGGATGCTGATTGATGCAACATACGGTAGGAGAACTCGTGCCGTTATGGTTATGGATAGTGACCATGTTATATTGTCGGCAGTTCAGCCTGAAACTGTTGCACAACGTTTAACTAATAAAGATGATTTAACTGATGAAGGGTAGGATTGATTTCTTATTATGAATGAAAGAGGTTTACTAATTGTTCTTTCAGGACCATCTGGTGTTGGGAAAGGAACCGTAAGAAAAGAAATTTTTTCGCAGCCTGATACAACTTTTCAGTATTCGATATCAATGACGACAAGACAACCTCGTATTGGAGAAGTAGATGGTGTTGATTACTTCTTTAAATCACGAGAAGAGTTTGAAAGATTAATTAAAGAAGATAAACTATTGGAATGGGCAGAGTTTGTTGGGAATTATTATGGTACACCTATTGATTATGTTGAAAAAACATTACAAGAAGGTAAAGATGTCTTCCTGGAAATAGAAGTACAGGGCGCTCTTCAAGTTCGAAAAGCCTTTCCTGACGGATTACTTATCTTTCTAATGCCTCCAAGTTTAAGCGAATTAAAAAACCGAATTGTAACTAGAGGGACTGAAACAGAGGATATAATTAATAACCGTATGAGGGTTGCTAAAGAAGAAATTGAAATGATGGATGCATATGATTATGTTGTTGAAAATGATAAAATTGAGCTTGCGTGTGAACGGATAAAATCAATCGTAACCGCAGAGCATTGTCGTCGCGAACGAGTATCTGGGCGTTATAAAAAAATGATGGGGGTCGAATAAACATGTTATATCCTTCAATTGATTCATTAATGACGAAAGTAGATTCAAAGTATATTTTAGTTACAGTTGCATCAAAAAGAGCACGTAAGATGCAAGATAACAAAGATCAAAAAATTGAAAAGCCACGTTCACATAAGTTTGTGGGTAAGGCTTTAGAAGAAATCCATGCTGGTATACTACATTATACTTCTGATGTAAAAGCCGAGTCAGATACAACGCCTACAACAAGAGCTTAGGGTAGGTTTTAATTTTTACCATAAAATGACAACCTTAAATGAAGGTTGTTATTTTTTTAAAAATTAATATTATCTAAAAATCTGAACTTAGTTTTACTGTCTAGTTCCGGGTGCCATCGGCTCTATGGTATAAGCCAATCCCTTCAGAAGGCAAAAAAGCGCCTTCATTCAGGGCTTGTCTTATGCTTGACTTGCACAGGGATGTGCTGATGTCGATGTTCGCCACAGGACGTGGCGGTTCTTAATCGACGTTCCACGTTACGGCGCCCTGCGCTTTTCAAGTGTTCTCGGACTTTGAGAATGGGGGAAGGAAATGTGCTAACAAATAAAAAGATCGTTTTATGTGTAAGTGGTGGTATTGCGGTTTATAAAGCAGCCGCATTAACAAGTAAATTAACTCAGACAGGGGCACAGGTAAAAGTAATCATGAGCGAATCTGCTGCTAAGTTTGTTACCCCGCTTACATTCCAGGCTTTATCCCGAAATGATGTATATATTGATACGTTTGATGAGAAGAACCCTTCCGTTATCGCCCACATTGATTTGGCAGATTGGGCAGAGCTTGTGATAGTTGCTCCTGCAACTGCAAACGTAATTGGCAAACTGGCTAACGGTATTGCAGATAATATGATTACGACCACCTTACTAGCAACAACTTCACAAGTATGGATTGCACCTGCAATGAATGTACATATGTATGATCATCCCGCCGTTATAAGGAATATAAATACTCTTGTAAAAGATGGGTATAAATTTATTGAACCATCAGAAGGCTATCTTGCTTGTGGTTATGTTGGTAAAGGTAGATTAGAAGAACCAGAAAAAATTGTCGATCTAGTCCTCTCACATTTTACAACTGGTCAACCTTTAAAAGGGAAGAGCATGATTGTCACAGCTGGACCAACTAGAGAAAAAATCGATCCCGTTCGTTTTTTTTCTAACAGGTCAAGTGGAAAAATGGGTTATGCAATTGCTGAAGAGGCAGCACGTGCGGGCGCAGATGTTACGCTCATATCTGGACCAACCTCATTAGCAGACCCGACAAATGTAAAAACAATTCGTATTGAATCAGCTGGCGAGATGCTAGAGCAAGTTGTGACACGATATAGTGAAGCAGACATTGTTGTAAAAACAGCAGCTGTTGCTGACTATCGTCCAAGCACAATACACAATAGTAAAATGAAAAAACAATCTGGCAATCTTTCCATCGAAATGGAACGAACAGTAGATATACTCAAAACACTAGGGGAATCCAAAAAACATCAATTGTTAATTGGATTTGCAGCGGAAACTGATAATATTGAAGAATATGCTAAGAAAAAGCTTACATCTAAAAATTTAGATATGATTGTTGCAAATAATGTAAACCAAGAAGGAGCAGGCTTTGCTGGTGATACAAACATCGTCACACTTTATAAGCGGAATGGGTGCCTTCTTGAGCTACCACTCCTATCTAAGGGTGAAGTTGCGAAAGTAATCATTGATGAAATACAAAAGCTTGTCAATGAGGATGATCGATGAACATAGCAAGTGTAATTGTAGATGTACCAGCAAAACAAACGGACCGCGCATTTGATTATCTTATTCCTGAAAAATGGTTGGGTGTTGTCCAACCAGGAATGAGGGTAGTTGTACCATTTGGGCCAAGAAAAGTACAGGGCTTTGTAATCGCTATAAAAAGCGAATCTGAATTTGCGAAGCTAAAACAAATCCTTTCTATTCTCGATATTTCCCCTGTGTTAAATAAAGAGCTTCTAGATATTGGTTTTTGGCTAACGGAAACGACTCTTTGCTATGCCATATCTGCTTTTCAAGCAATGCTTCCTACGGCAATGAAGGTTAAATACGAAAAGGACATTATTCTATCTGATGACCATTCAGTAACAGATCTTCATGGCGAATTACAGTCATGGTTTAAAGATACACGTATTGTTTCATGGGGTGATATTGAGAAGTCAGATTTGGTAAAACATATTCAAAAAGGTATTCATAATGGAATATTAGAAGTAGTTTATCGAGTAAAGGATCGAGCTAGAAAAAAAGTGATCAGACAAATAGAACCTGCTTTAAGTCCAGTTGACATGCAAGTATTTTTAGAAAAACTAACAATACAGGCTAATAAGCAAAAAGAAGTACTGAACTATATGATTGAAAATCCGCAAAAGGTGGCTGTTAAACAACTTTTAGAAAATATATCTGCCAATGACTCGTCAATTAAATCATTAGTTGATAAGGGTGTATTAAAAGAAACAAAGCTGGAAGTTTATCGTGATCCCTTTGAGGATAAAACGTTTAAACAAACATCGGCCCTTAAGTTAACAGAAGAACAAACTGCCGCAATAACTCCTATACTCAAATCTGTTAATGCTTTGCATCATGACGTATTTTTGATGTATGGTGTTACTGGTAGTGGCAAAACAGAGGTTTACATGCAAGCAATAGATTCTGTGCTAAAACAAGGTAGAGAAGGAATTGTCCTTGTTCCTGAAATTTCGTTGACACCACAAATGGTGAATCGATTTAAGGGTAGATTTGGTTCACAGGTTGCCGTTTTACACAGTGGGCTTTCAACTGGTGAAAAATACGATGAGTGGCGCAAGATTCATCGTAAAGAGGTCCGTTTAGTAGTTGGGGCACGTTCCGCTATTTTTGCACCCTTTGAAAACCTTGGTATTATTATCATTGATGAGGAACATGAAACGAGTTACAAGCAGGAGGATAATCCCCGGTATCATGCTAGGGATGTTGCAATTCAAAGAGGTAAATTCCATAAGTGTCCAATTGTTTTAGGGAGTGCTACTCCGACACTTGAGTCGTTTGCTAGAGCATCTAAAAAAGTGTACAAGCTTCTTACTCTAAAAAAGCGAATGAATGATCGAGATCTACCTAAGGTTGAAGTTATTGATATGCGTGAAGAGTTAAGAAATGGCAATCGCTCGATGTTTTCTGCGCTCTTATTTGAAAAGATCCAGGAAAAGCTTGATAAACGTGAACAATCCGTTTTATTTTTAAACAAGCGAGGGTATTCTTCGTTTGTGATGTGCAGAGATTGTGGCTATGTCATGAACTGTCCACATTGTGATATATCATTAACCTATCATCGTTCAAATCAAAGGTTAAAATGCCATTATTGTGGTTATGAGGAACACTTACCAAGTGTTTGTCCAGAATGCAACAGTGATTATATTCGTTTCTTTGGAACAGGTACTCAAAAGGTTGAAGAGGAATTAGCAAAGATATTTCCCGAGGCTAGGGTTATCAGAATGGATGTTGATACCACTAGTAGAAAAGGCGCCCATGAAAAACTTCTTACTGAGTTCGGTGAAGGGAGAGCTGACATTTTACTTGGAACCCAGATGATTGCTAAGGGTCTTGATTTCCCAAATGTTACGTTAGTTGGTGTACTCACTGCTGATACAATGCTACACCTACCTGATTTTCGAGCTTCGGAAAAGACGTTTCAGTTACTAACACAAGTAAGCGGAAGAGCGGGTCGACATGAGCTACCTGGAGAGGTTGTTATCCAAACGTATACTCCAGAGCATTATAGTGTTACATTAGCGAGTAAACATGATTTTGATCATTTTTATCTTGATGAGATGAGGGTGCGAAAAGCCCATGCCTACCCGCCTTTTTATTTCCTGACACTCGTTACCGTGTCACATCCCGAATTAACAAAGGTAGTAGCAATTACTGAAAAGATTACTGCACACTTAAGAAACCAATTATCTGCTTCAGCGATTATCCTAGGCCCAGTCGCTTCACCAATCCCTAGGATCAATGATAGATATCGTTACCAATGCATGGTAAAATACAAGCTAGAACCAAACTTGACAAGTATTTTAAAGAAAATTGTGGAAAGATATCAGCAAGATATTAGTAAAAATCAACTTACCTTATCAATAGATTTAAATCCTTATATGTTGATGTAATGATGATAATTATAATTTAAAAATATTAAACAAATTTAATCATGTAAAAACTAAAAGTAATAAACGAATAAAGAAAAAATTGCTTATAAATGTATTTATGGAGGATCTATTTTGTCAGCATTAGAGATTGTAGTGTATCCAAATGATATTCTAGAAAAAGAATGTAGTAAGGTTACTGTTTTTAACTTAAGACTTTCGAAATTACTTACTCAAATGTACGAAACAATGGTTGAAGCAGATGGTGTAGGTCTTGCAGCACCACAAATTGGGATATGTGAACAAATTGCGATTGTTGATATTGGTGATGATCATGGTCGAATTGACCTCATAAATCCCTCAATACTTGAAATGCAGGGGGAACAGATTGGTCCTGAAGGCTGCTTAAGTTTTCCGGGCCTTTTTGGCGAAGTAAAAAGAGCAGACTACATAAAAGTACGCGCACAAAATAAACGCGGTAAGATTTATACACTTGAAGCTGAAGGATTTCTAGCGAGAGCAATTCAGCACGAAATAGATCATTTACATGGAGTGCTATTTACAGCTAAAGTTACGCGCTACTATGAAAATGATGAAATTGAAGGGTAGGTATTAAAATGGAAAGAATCGTATTTATGGGAACTCCCGATTTTTCTGTGCCAGTTTTAAGACAATTACTAGATGATGGATATCATGTTGTTGCTGTCGTTACTCAGCCTGATCGTCCAGTAGGCAGAAAACGAGTGTTGACTCCACCACCTGTTAAAGTAGAGGCGGTCAAGCATAGTATACCAGTGCTTCAACCTACTAGAATTCGAGAAGCAAAAGAAGTGAGAAAACTATTAGATTATAAGCCAGATTTAATTGTAACCGCAGCTTTTGGACAAATTTTACCTAATGAAATACTAGAAGCGCCAAAGTTTGGCTGTATTAATGTACATGCATCTTTACTTCCAGAACTACGCGGGGGAGCACCTATCCATTCCTCAATAATTCAAGGTAAAGAAAAAACGGGTATAACAATCATGTACATGGTTGAAAAGCTTGATGCAGGTGATATCTTAACCCAAGTGGAAGTTATGATTGAGGAAAAAGACAATGTCGGATCCTTACATGATAAATTAAGTGCTGCAGGTGCTAAACTGCTGTCAGAAACAATTCCGTTTGTTTTAGCGGGTGATATTCAGCCGATTAAACAAGATGATACCAAAGCTACATTTGCTTCAAACATTAAACGTGAACAAGAAAAAATAGAGTGGAGTAAATCAGGTGAAGAGGTCTACAACCTGATACGTGGACTTAATCCATGGCCTGTGGCATATACAACCTTTAGAGATGATGTAATAAAAATATGGTCGGGGGAAAAAGTGCCTTTTACCAATGAATTACACAAACCAGGTACAATTGTTCAGATTGAACAAGACGGGTTTATCGTTAATACAGGAAGTAATACCGCGATAAAAATAACTGAACTACAGCCTTCAGGTAAAAAAAGAATGCTAACAGAACAATTTTTACGTGGTGCGGATATACAAATTGGAGAAAAGTTAGGCGACTATCATGAGTAAACATAATGTAAGAGAAACAGCTTTAGATATTTTAGTATCAATTGAAAAAAATCAGTCATATAGCAATCTTCTTTTGAACAAAATGATAGAAAAAAACAATATAAAAGGCAAAGATATTGGCCTTTTAACAGAAATGGTTTATGGCTCCATTCAACAGCGTGATCTCCTTGATTTTTATGTAGAACCTTTTCTAAAAAACAAGAAGAAAATTGAACTTTGGGTAAGTATTTTAATTCGTCTATCTGTATATCAAATGTTGTTTTTAGACAGAGTACCAGAACGTGCTATATTTTTTGAAGCCGTTGAGATAGCTAAAAAAAGAGGTCATAAAGGTATTTCTTCAATGGTAAACGGTGTTCTACGAACCATTCAGCGTGAGGGGGTACCATCTTTAAATGAGATCTTAGATCCTACTAAGCGTTTGGCAATTGAGACTAGTCATCCAGAGTGGCTTGTTAAAAGGTGGGTAGAACAGCTAGGTTATGAGGAAACAAAGAAAATGTGTGAAATTAATCTCAAACCACCTGTTCAAACAGCTAGAGTCAATATCTCAAGAACTACCGTTGATGAGCTCTTGCAACAACTAGAGAATGATGGATATAGTGTAAGTAAGGGGGATCTGTCACTAGATAGTATAAAAAGTACAAGTGGCAATCTAGTCCATTCTACTGCATTTAAACAAGGCCTGTTAACAATTCAAGATGAAAGTTCGATGTTAGTTGCCCGTGCACTAGGAGTGTCAATTAACGAAAAAGTGCTCGATAGCTGCGCTGCGCCAGGAGGAAAAACAACGCATATAGCCGAATTACTAAATAATACAGGACAAGTTATTTCCTTAGATTTACATGAACATAAGGTTAGATTAATTGATCAACAGGTGGAGCGTTTACAACTTTCTAATGTAACAACAAAAGCACTCGATAGTCGCAAGGTTAAAGAGCACTTTGTAGAAGAATCGTTTGATAAAATTTTAGTAGATGCCCCGTGTTCTGGCTTTGGGGTAATCAGACGAAAGCCTGATATAAAATTTGCAAAGAAAGAATCTGATATTGAAAATCTAGCAAGGATTCAACTTTCAATCTTACAGGCTGTTTCACCCCTTTTAAAGAAGGGTGGTATACTTGTCTACAGTACGTGTACAATTGACAGAGAAGAAAATACTGATATAATTGAAAAATTTCTTTCAGAAAATAAGGATTTTAGTTATGATCATTCTATTAAGGAAAGGCTACCAGAACGTGTACAACCATATATAGAGGATGGTCAAATTCAAATTTTCCCTCAATATTTTGAAACTGATGGATTTTATATTGCAAGCTTAAAAAAGCAAGTGTAGAAACAACAAAGCCCACCTTGAAGATACAAAATAGGCAAGCAAATCTACATATTTTCTTTTGTATTTAAACAAGTGTTAATGAAACAAGGCAGTAACGTCACAATTAATGTTAAGGCTGCATGTAGGAAGTTACATGCAAAAGAGCGTAAAGAAGAGACGAGGTGAAACAATGAAGACGTTTTTTTTATCTGATAGGGGAAAAGTAAGACAGCATAATGAAGATAGTTGTGGGGTCTTCATTAATAAGGATGGTGACACCCTTGCCATAGTTGCAGACGGTATGGGTGGACACCTTGCTGGTGATGTTGCAAGTGAAATGACGGTTTCAAGCTTAAAACAACTATGGGAAGATTCAAGTACAATGGAATCACCAGAGGTAGCTGAAAAGTGGTTGGAAGAAAATGTGCTGAAGGTTAATGAGATCCTGTATAAGCACTCACAGGATAATATTGATTGTCAAGGAATGGGGACTACGTTCGTGGGTGCGATTTGCACGTCCAAGTTTACGACTATCGGTCACATTGGAGATAGCCGTTGTTACGTTTTAAATGAAATTGGTTTTAAGCAACTTACTGATGATCATACACTGGTTAACGAGTTAGTTCGTTCAGGTCATATCTCGAAGGAAGATGCAGAACATCATCCACGAAAAAATGTTGTTCTTCGTGCTCTTGGAACAGAAATGAATGTGAATATTGATCTCAAAACGATCATCTTAGAAGAAACAGATATCCTTTTATTATGCTCTGATGGTCTATCAAATAAGGTCTCAGAACAAGAAGTGGCTACAATCTTACACTCATCTAATTCCCTAAAGAAAAAGGCAGAGATCCTTGTTTCTTTAGCAAATGATTATGGTGGAGAAGATAATATTACCTTAGTAATAGTTCATTATTCGTCTGAAAGTGAAAGTGGGTGATTGGTATGCTCATTGGTAGACGACTAAGTGGACGATATAAAGTCCTTGAAGTAATAGGTGGAGGAGGCATGGCAAACGTCTATTTAGCAAGGGATATTATCCTTGAAAGAGAGGTAGCAATTAAAATTCTTCGTTTAGATTTTTCAAATGATGAAGAATTTATTAAGCGCTTCAGACGTGAAGCACATGCAGCCACCAGTCTTGCACACCCTAATATCGTAAGTATATATGATGTTGGAGAAGAAGATGACATTTACTACATTGTAATGGAATATGTAGCGGGAAAAACGTTGAAACAATACATACAACTACATGCCCCTCTACATCCTAGAGAAGTATTAAATATTATGGAGCAGCTAACTTCTGCTATCGCACATGCCCATCACAATCGAATTGTACATCGTGATATAAAACCACAAAACATACTAATTGATCATGAGGGCATTGTGAAAGTTACTGATTTTGGAATAGCTGTTGCGTTAAGTTCAACCACCATTACACAAACAAATTCTGTTTTAGGATCTGTTCATTACCTTTCGCCCGAACAAGCACGGGGAGGTATGGCTACAGGTAAGTCTGATATCTACTCGCTAGGAATCGTAATGTTCGAATTACTCACTGGTCGCGTACCATTTTCAGGTGAGTCGGCTGTTTCAATTGCACTTAAGCATCTGCAAACGGAAACCCCTTCTCCTAAGAGGTGGAATTCAACAATACCCCAAAGTGTTGAAAATATCATTCTAAAAGCTACAGCAAAGGATTCATTTTACCGTTATGAGTCTGCAGAAAAAATGGATGAGGACCTTCAAACATCATTACATCCGGACCGATTAAATGAACCTAAATTTAGGATTCCTGAAGATAGCGAGGAAATTACCAAGGCAATTCCTATAATTACAGATCAACATAGTACAAATAAGGGCGATACAATCGTAAGATTCCCAGACAATCATTTGCAAAATGATGTAAATGATAAGAAAAAGGAAAGTAAGCCTAAGAAACGTAATAAAGTTGCTATTTTCATAATAACAACCTTCTTACTTCTAGTAGCTGCTGGAGTTGCAGCGGTAACAATAATCCCGCCCTTAATGCTACCTAAGGACGTACCAGTACCAGATGTTACGAATTTTGCGTACGATGACGCAGAGGACAAATTAGATGCAGCCGGGTTTAAGGTTGGTGAGCCCATCAGACAAGCTCATGATGAAATTGAAGAAGGTTATGTTATTCGCACTAATCCAGAGGCAAATGTTGTGGTCAAAGAAGGACAAACGATTACGATTTATGAAAGCACAGGAAAAGAAAAGGAAGAGTTTGATAATTACGTAGGAAAAATATACAATGATACCGAGCTATTTTTAAGAAATAAGGGTTATCAAGTATCTCCAAACTATGTACATGACGAAACTCAACCAGGAACGATTCTTGATCAATCAGTTGAAGCAGGCGAGATGGTTATTCCTAGTGAAACCGAGGTTGTTTTTGAAGTGAGTCAAGGGCCACAGCCAATTATTTTAGAGGACTTAACTGGGTGGAATCAAAAGTCTGTTAATGCCTTCATAGCATCAAATGAGCTTAAGGAAGAACAACCACCAAAAGAAGAGTACTCAAAAACCGTACCAAAGGGGAGCGTCATATCACAAACACCACCGGCGGGTTCTAAGCTCGGTAAAGGGGATAAGATCCAAATTGTATACTCATTAGGCCCTGAAGAGGAACCTCCCAAAACGGTAGTCAGAACTATAGAAATTCCTTATGAACCTGCCTTTGAAGGTGAAGTTCTTAATGTTAAAATTTATGTGCAGGATGACGAAAATTCGATTACAGAGTTGTATTTGCCACCATTTGATATTGTTGCATCTACAACGAGGGAAATAGAGTTTGTTATTTCACCTGGTAAAAAGGCGAGATATTTAATTCATATAAATGACAAATTTTTTAATGGTGATGAGGTTCCTTATCCAAAAGAGGAATAAGGGAGTACAAGGAGTGAAAATATGCCAGAAGGCAAAATCATAAAAGCTTTAAGTGGTTTCTATTATGTACTAGACGGTTCCAATCAAATTACACAATGTCGTGGTCGAGGTATATTTCGCAAGAATAAAATTACGCCCCTTGTTGGGGATCTTGTGGTGTTTCAAGCAGAAAATGACTTAGAAGGATATATTATGGAAGTCTTAGCTCGAAAAAATGAATTAGTTCGGCCGCCGATTGCAAATGTTGATCAGGCTATACTTGTGTTTTCTGCTGTTGAACCAGACTTTTCGACATTGCTTCTCGATCGGTTTTTAGTTTTAATTGAAGCTAATGACATTGAGCCGATCATTTGTATTAGCAAAATGGATTTAACAAGCGAGAGCATAAGAGAACAAATTGAAAATGCAGTTAAACATTATGAAGCAATTGGATATAAAGTAATTATGACCTCTACGATTCAGGAACTGGGTATAGAAGAACTTCTTCCGTTAGTAGAAAATCAAATTTCTGTTTTTGCTGGACAGTCTGGTGTAGGCAAATCATCATTATTAAACGTGTTACGCCCTGATCTAGAACTAAAGACAGACGATATTTCCTCGCACCTTGGAAGAGGTAAGCATACTACAAGGCATGTTGAATTAATAAAAGTTGGTTCAGGACTTATTGCTGATACCCCGGGATTTAGCTCACTTGAGTTTACTGACATTGAGGTCGAGGAATTATCTTACTGTTTTCCTGAAATATATAAAGCTGGTGCAGACTGTAAATTTCGCGGATGCTTACATACATCTGAACCTAAGTGTGCAGTGACGCAAGGGGTTGAAAGTGGTGAGATTCAGGATTATCGTTATGAGCATTATATTAGCTTTTTAGAGGAAATAAAGGATAGAAAGCCGAGGTATTAACACGATGATTAAAATTGCACCATCAATCTTGTCAGCTGACTTTTCGAAGCTAGGTGATGAAATAAAAGATGTTGAAAAAGGCGGAGCAGATTATATTCATATTGATGTGATGGACGGTCACTTTGTTCCAAATATCACAATCGGAGCAATGATTGTTAAGGCTGTTAGACCAATAACACAATTACCATTAGATGTACATCTGATGATTGAAAATCCAGATCAATACATTTCTGATTTTGCTAAGGCAGGTGCTGATTATATTTCTGTTCATGTCGAGGCTTGTAGACACCTTCACAGGACGATTCAATTAATAAAAAGTGAAGGGGTAAAGCCTGGTGTAGTATTAAACCCTGCAACCCCAATAGAGTCCATCAAGCACATTTTAGATGATGTGGACTTAGTTTTACTCATGACAGTAAATCCTGGTTTTGGTGGACAGAAGTTTATTCATTCAGTTTTACCGAAAATAAACGAGCTATCAAAAATCATAAACGACCGTGAGCTTTCTATCGAAATTGAAGTTGACGGTGGAGTTAACGAGGCCACAGCTAAACTTTGTGTAGAAGCGGGAGCAACTGTATTAGTAGCAGGGTCAGCTGTTTATGATGAAAAAGACCGAGCAATTGCTATTTCAAAATTAAGATAAGTATGAACTAAAACCCTCCTCTTTGTATGAACTACAATTGAGGAGGTTTTTAAATTAATTTACCGGTGTTTTTACCCGGTATTAAAGCATTTATGCTTATTGGCTGTTTTTAACCCATAAAATAAGTGTCATATTAAGAACAATCCTACACTATGTATTAGTAACGAACTTATAAATTATACAGGTACTTTTTAATTCAATAATGGCATATTAATGTTGATAAAGAGTGACGATTATATACTTATATCATCACTAATCTAGGTACTCTTTTCTTGGTTGTGAATATACTTATAAGGACTCATGTTTAATGCGTTTAATTAAAAAAGATAAAAAATTTTTTACCTAGTTTTGGTGTCAAGCTCCTTGCGCCACCTGTCTCTATGGTATATGTCAACTTTAAGGAGGAAAACCACCTTCTTAAAGTCGACTTGCACAGGATGTACTAATGTCAATGTTCGCCACAGGACGTGGCAGGTTTTAGTCGACCTTCCATACAGGCGGACGTCCTGCGCTTTTCTAATGTTTTCAGATACATTAGAAGAAAGAAGTAATATTCAACAGAAACAGCTGAACCATAAGCATTGTTAACAGCATTAGGGGATATTTTATTCACCAATGTTAGCAATTCTTTAACCGGGTAGAAAGAAACGTACAGGAAATTGTGTTGAGGAGGGAAACTATGAAATTCTATACGATTAAGTTGCCAAAGTTTCTAGGAGGCATAGTTCGTGCAATGCTGGGGTCAATTAAAAAAGGATAATAAAAAAGCACCAGTTTTAGGTGCTTTTCTTTCTGAGGACAATCAATTATTGTCCTCATTTTATTTGCGCTTTCAACAATTACACACGTTCAACTTTACCAGATTTAAGAGCTCTTGCTGAAACGTATACACGTTTAGGCTTGCCATCTACTAAAATACGCACTTTTTGAAGGTTTGCACCCCATGTACGTTTTGAAGCGTTCATTGCATGAGAACGTGCATTACCAGAACGAGTTTTCTTACCCGTAACTACACATTTACGTGCCATATTATTTCCCTCCTTACTACCACAAAACTAACCATTTTACTTAACTAGTTCACGAAAATACTTTATTAATTTATCACAACTATCATTAGAATGCAATAAAAAGCTTTCAAGAATTAAACCTTGACATATAAAATTAGCAATTATGTATAATAATATAGATATATACTTACTAAAAAAAATAGAATAGCTTTAAAAAATATCAGTATTATAGTAAAATGACGTTAGCCAAGATGAACAATTCCAAAGGGGGAACTTATATGTCCATCGAATTAAAAACGAAGTACGGGCAAATTGATATATCGAATGAAGTGATCGCTACAATTGCTGGTGGAGCTGCTATTGATTGTTATGGAATCGTTGGTATGGCATCAAAAAATCAAATAAGAGACGGGATTTCAGAAATTTTACGAAAAGAGAACTTTACTCGTGGAGTTCTTATTCGCCAAGAAAATGAAGAAGTACATATCGATATGTTTATAATCGTAAGCTATGGTACAAAAATTTCTGAAGTAGCTCACAATGTACAAACAAAAGTAAAATATACACTAGACCAAACTGTAGGACTAGCTGTTGATTCGGTTAATATCTTTGTTCAGGGAGTTCGTGTTACGAACCCGTAAGAGGAGGAAAAGTTTGTGTCAATTACAAAGTTAGACGGAAAACGTTTTGCGGAGATGATTATACAAGGCGCAAATCACTTATCAAATAATGCCAAAATGGTTGATGCGCTAAACGTTTTTCCAGTTCCAGATGGTGACACAGGAACGAATATGAATTTGTCTATGACATCTGGTGCAAGAGAAGTAAAAAACAATGTCAATGCTCATATTGGTAAAGTAGGAGTAGCTTTATCGAAAGGTCTCTTAATGGGTGCTAGGGGTAACTCAGGAGTTATCCTTTCACAAATTTTTAGAGGATTTTCAAAAGCTATTGAGAAAAAAGAAAGTATTACTTCAGTAGAATTTGCAAATGCACTTGAAGCTGGTGTGGAAACGGCTTATAAAGCGGTTATGAAACCGGTGGAGGGAACTATCTTAACGGTTGCAAAGGATTCTGCAAAGCGGGCCGTAGCTGAATCTAAGAAGCAGAATAATATTGTGCTATTAATGGAGGAAACTGTAAAAGAAGCTAAAGCATCTTTACAACGTACACCAGATCTCTTACCGGTTTTAAAAGAAGTTGGTGTTGTTGACAGTGGTGGTCAAGGACTAGTCTTGGTATATGAAGGATTCCTTGCTGTGTTAAAAGGTGAAGAATTACCTGGCACACCGCTTGGGATGCCAAGCTTAACAGACCTTGTAAATGCCGAGCATCACAAAAGTGTTCATAGCCATATCAACACAGAAGATATCGAGTTTGGTTATTGTACTGAATTTATGGTTAAATTTGAAGATGACAAGGCTCAAAAGCATCCATTTAGTGAAAATAAATTTCGAAATGACTTAAGCAAGTACGGTGATTCACTTTTAGTTATTGCAGATGAAGAAATTGTGAAAGTACATATTCATGCCGAACAGCCTGGCGATGTGTTAACGTACGCACAACGTTACGGTAGCTTAATAAACATGAAAATTGAAAATATGAGAGAACAACATAGTAATTTATTGTATGAGGAGCAGGAGTCTTCCCCTCAAACAGCAGCCCCGAAGCCGAAGAAGGAAAAGCAAAAATATGGTATCGTTTCAGTTGCAATGGGTTCAGGTATTGGAGAATTGTTTAAAAGTATAGGTGCTCACGCAGTAATAGAAGGTGGGCAAACAATGAACCCTAGTACGGAGGATATTGTTAAAGCGATTGAAGAAGTTCATGCAGAACATATTATCATTTTACCAAATAACAAAAATATTATCATGGCGGCGGAACAAGCTGCACAAGTGGTTGGCAATAATGTAATTGTTATTCCAGCTAAAACGGTACCACAAGGTATGGCAGCATTACTTGCTTTTAATCCTGCTTTGGATTTGTCGGTGAATGCAAACACTATGAAGGATGCACTATCTAGCGTGAAAACTGGACAGATTACATTCGCTGTTCGTGACACAAATATTGATGGATTAGATATTGAAAAAGATGATTTTATGGGTATTTCAGATGGTAAAATTATTGTAACGAATAAGGATAAAATAATTGCAACAAAAGAGTTATTATCTGTTATGATAACAGAAGGCGATGAAATAGTAACAATCATACACGGCCAAGATGCTACAGAAGAAGATGTAAATGAACTTGTTTCCTACATTGAAGACCAATTTGAAGATATCGAAGTAGAAGTTCATAATGGCAACCAACCTCTATACACTTTTATTTTTTCAATTGAATAACATATAAAAATAGAAGGGTTTATCCCTTCTATTTCAATGTAAAAAAATAGAGATAATAACATATCCATTAATTACCTCTAAAGGGAGAGAAGCGTTGATATGAAATACAGAAGTGTTTTTGATATAATTGGTCCAGTTATGATTGGCCCTTCAAGCTCACATACTGCTGGGGCGGCAAGAATTGGTCGAGTAGCAAGAAGTCTATTTGGGAGAGAACCCAAATGGGCAATTATTTCACTTTATGGTTCTTTTGCTAAAACATACAAAGGGCATGGAACAGATGTAGCTGTAATCGGAGGGTTATTGGATTTTGATACATTTGATGAAAGAATCAAGACCTCGCTTGATATTGCTAATGAAGCTGGTATGAAAATAACATTTCTTGAAGAAGACGCTATTACCGATCACCCAAACACTGCAAGAGTTCTAATTGGTGATGACCAAGGTGAACTTGAGCTAGTCGGTATTTCAATAGGTGGGGGAAAAATTGAGATTACAGAATTGAATGGCTTTGAACTAAAGCTATCAGGTAACCACCCTGCGATTTTAGTGGTCCATAATGACCGGTATGGTGCAATAGCTGGCGTAGCAAACGTATTAGCTAAATATGCTATTAATATTGGTCACATGGAAGTTGCACGGAAAGAAAAAGGACAACAAGCGTTAATGACAATTGAAGTAGATCAAAATATTGATCAAGAGGTTCTTGATGAATTAGGCAAACTTCCAAACATTCTTAAAGTCACAAAGATTGTTGATTAAAAGTGTCTAAAATACAATATTTGAAAACGTTTCCACAATTTGCTTGTGCGAGGGAGGAAGAATTAGATGTTCCGCAATGTTGCAGAATTGGTAGAATTAGCAGAAAGTAAAAATATGAAAATATCAGAAGTTATGATCAATCAAGAAGTTGAGATAACAGGGAAAAGTCGAGAAGCCATCCTTAAACAAATGGGAATTAATTTAGAAGTAATGGAACAAGCGGTAGAAAAGGGTATACAAGGGGTTAAATCACACTCAGGGTTAACTGGTGGAGATGCCGTTTTATTACAGAAGTATATAGAAAAAGGAAATTTTCTTACAGGGAAAACAATTCTTGATGCAGTAAGCAAAGCTGTAGCTACTAATGAAGTGAATGCGGCAATGGGAACAATTTGCGCAACACCTACTGCTGGGTCTGCAGGTGTTGTACCAGGGACATTATTTGCAGTTAGAGATAAATTAAATCCTACAAGAGAACAAATGATTGAGTTCTTATTTACAGCAGGTGCTTTTGGCTTTGTAGTTGCTAATAATGCTTCGATTTCTGGAGCCGCAGGTGGGTGTCAGGCTGAAGTAGGTTCTGCTTCTGGTATGGCTGCTGCTGCAATTGTAGAAATGGCTGGTGGTACACCTAGTCAGTCTGCTGAGGCAATGGCCATCACTCTTAAAAACATGCTCGGTTTAGTCTGTGATCCAGTTGCTGGTCTAGTAGAAGTTCCGTGTGTAAAACGAAATGCAATGGGAGCAGCAAATGCAATGGTTGCAGCAGATATGGCACTAGCAGGAATTACTAGTCGTATTCCTTGTGATGAAGTCATTGATGCCATGTATAAAATTGGTCAATCAATGCCTGTTGCACTTAGAGAAACTGCGCAGGGAGGTTTAGCGGCTACACCAACAGGACGAGAGCTCGAGGCTAAAATCTTTGGTATACCGCTATCTAAAGGTGAATAGCGTATTAAATAATCCGATTACAGAGATAAAAGGTGTAGGTGAAGAGATTGCCCTTCATCTAAACGAGATGCACATCTATAAAATAATTGATTTACTAGATTATTTACCTTATCGCTATGAAGATTACCAACTCCGTGATCTAGCTGAAGTTAAACATGAAGAGCGTGTTACGGTTGAAGGGAAGGTTCACAGCGAACCTTCCTTAACGTATTTTGGTAGGCAACGTTCAAGGCTAACCATTAGGCTGTTGGTAGGTAGGTACCTAGTAAAGGCTGTATGCTTTAATAGACCCTATTTTAAAGATAAATTTTCACTTAACCAAACAATTACTGTGACAGGTAAATGGGATCAACATCGACAAACAATTACTGTTAGTGATATCAACTTTACTCCATCCACAAGAGATAAAGACATTGAACCAGTCTATTCTATAAAAGGGAAAGTAACTGTTAAGGGTATGAGAAGATTTATTTCACTTGCTTTAAACCAATATGGTCAGTTTATTGAAGATACAATTCCATTGCCTCTACTATCAAAATACAAACTTCTCTCGAAAATTGATGCGATTCGTATTATGCACTCACCAAAAAGTCATGAGGATTTAAAGCAGGCTAGACGCCGACTTGTATATGAAGAATTTTTATTATTCCAATTAAGAATGCAAGCATTACGTAAATATGAACGTGAACAATCAAAAGGAATACAGCATTCCTTTTCCGTATCGCTTTTAGAAGCGTTCATAAGCGCACTACCATTCCCTTTAACAAGTGCTCAACAGCGTGTAGTTGAGGAAATTACATCTGATTTAGAAAAGCCCTTTCGAATGAACCGCCTGCTGCAAGGTGATGTCGGTTCAGGAAAAACAATTGTCGCTGCTATTGCACTGTATTCAACCGTGTTATCCGGCTATCAAGGAGCATTAATGGTCCCGACTGAAATACTAGCTGAACAGCATGTTCAATCACTAAAATCGTTATTTAACCCTTTTAATGTTAGAGTCGAACTTCTTACAGGCTCAGTAAAAGGTAAGCGAAGAAGAGAACTACTTCAACTACTTTTAGATGGTAAAATTCATATTCTAGTAGGAACGCATGCATTAATACAAGATGAGGTTAGCTTTGAAAAGCTTGGTCTTGTTATTACAGATGAACAGCATCGTTTTGGTGTTGAGCAGCGTCGTGTTTTACGAGAGAAAGGTGAAAGTCCTGATGTATTGTTTATGACCGCAACGCCAATACCACGCACACTTGCTATTACTGTATTCGGTGAAATGGATGTATCCGTTATAGATGAAATGCCTGCAGGGCGAAAAACGATTGAAACCTATTGGGCTAAGCATGATATGTTAACTCGAATACTGAGTTTCATCGATAAAGAATTAGTAAAAGGCAGGCAAGCCTATGTTATTTGCCCTTTAATAGAAGAATCTGAAAAGTTAGATGTTCAAAATGCAATTGATGTTCATAGTACACTTACACATCATTTTCAAGGGAAATGGGAGGTTGGTCTTATGCATGGTCGCTTATCTTCAGAAGAAAAGGATTCTGTCATGAAAGATTTCAGCCAAAATGATGTGCAAATCCTCGTATCAACAACAGTTGTTGAGGTAGGAGTTAATGTACCAAACGCAACTATGATGGTTATTTATGATGCTGAGCGTTTCGGCTTATCACAACTACATCAATTAAGAGGACGAGTTGGTAGAGGCAGTGAACAATCATATTGTATTTTATTAGCTGATCCTAAGTCGGAAGTAGGAAAAGAACGAATGAGGATTATGACAGAAACAAATGATGGATTCGAACTATCTGAAAAAGATCTTGAACTTCGAGGACCAGGAGACTTCTTTGGAAAAAAACAAAGTGGTATGCCAGAGTTTAAAGTTGCAGACATGGTACATGATTATCGGGCCTTAGAAGTTGCTAGAGACGATGCAACAAAACTAATAAATTCTAAAGCATTCTGGGTGGATGAACAATATCTTCCTTTAAGAGAAGTCTTAGAAAAGTCCGGTATTCTAACGGGTGAAAAGCTCGATTAAAATGATAAGTTCGTGAAAGCAGATTGCAAGTATAAGTCTTGCAATCTGCTTTTTTAAACTTTATACTACTGTTAGTACCTAGTCATAATAGTTCGGATGGTGTTACAATACATGAGACGAAATAAAAAAGAGAGACAAGGCAGCCTACTTGAAACGATAAATGAAAATCCATTTATTACAGATGAGGACCTTGCAGAAAAATTTACTGTAAGTGTTCAAACAATAAGATTAGATCGCTTAGAGTTATCAATTCCTGAATTAAGGGAGCGAATTAAGCATGTTGCCGAAAAAAAACTTGAAAATGAAGTTAAAGCTTTGCCTATAGATGAAGTAATTGGTGAAATTATCGATATCGATTTGGACAAGAGTGCCATATCAATTTTAGAGGTAACAAGGGAGCATGTCTTTAAAAGAAACCAAATTGCCCGTGGACATCACTTATTTGCTCAAGCAAATTCACTAGCGGTTGCTGTTATAAACGATGAGTTAGCTTTAACTGCTAAGGCGAATATTCGGTTTACTAGGCAAGTTAAAGAAAATGAAAGAGTTGTCGCAAAAGCTAGGGTAAAAAGTTTGGAACAAGCTAAAGGGAGAACGCTTGTAGAGGTAGACAGTTTCGTTGGAAATGAATTGGTGTTCTCAGGTGAATTTGAAATGTTCCGTTCTAACAAAAAAGAGTAAGGGTGATTACATATGAGAATTGCAATTGATGCGATGGGTGGAGATCATGCACCAAAGGAAATCGTTGCAGGTGCAATCAAGGCGGTCGAACACTTTAAAGATCTACATATAACATTGGTTGGTAAAGAAGCAGAAATCCGTAAGTACTTAACAAGTGTTGAACGTATTACGATTATACATACCGATGAAGTAATAGAAGGTACGGATGAACCTGTTAGGGCAGTTAGACGAAAGAAAAATGCCTCTATGGTATTAATGGCAAAAGAGGTAAGTGAAGGAAATGCAGATGCATGTATATCTGCAGGGAATACAGGTGCATTAATGACGGCAGGCTTATTTATAGTCGGGCGAATCGAAGGTATTGATAGACCAGCACTTTCACCAACACTTCCAACTATCGGAGGAGAAGGATTTCTTTTATTAGATGTCGGTGCTAATGTTGACGCTAAGCCTGAGCATCTATTGCAATATGCAATTATGGGTTCTATTTACACAGAAAAAGTACGTGGAGTAGCAAGCCCAAGAGTAGGCTTATTAAACGTCGGTACTGAGGATAAAAAAGGGAATGAGTTAACAAGGGATGCTTTCCAGCTACTAAAAGAATCAGGATTAAATTTTATTGGAAATGTGGAAGCTAGAGATTTATTAACCGGAGCTGCAGATGTTGTGGTAACAGATGGTTTTACAGGTAACGTAGCGTTAAAAACGATAGAAGGTACTGCGCTTGCTGTTTTTTCAATGTTAAAAACAGCTCTGACAAGTAACCTACAGAGTAAATTAGCAGCCGCGGTTCTTAAACCGCAATTAAAGGGAATAAAAACGAAAATGGATTATTCGGAATATGGTGGAGCAGGTCTTTTTGGCTTAAATGCCCCTGTTATCAAAGCTCATGGATCTTCAGACGCAAATGGACTATTTCACGCAGTACGACAAGCGAGAGATATGGTTACTAATAATGTTGCGAACACCATTTGTGAAGCATTGAGTAAAACAAGCAAATAAACTAACTTATAAGGGGGAGAAAAGGATGGGGAAAATTGCATTTATTTTTCCAGGGCAAGGTTCACAAACGGTTGGTATGGGTCAGCAATTAGCGCAACGATATGCTAATGTAGCTACTGTTTTTGAAAGAGCGGACCAAACACTTAATACGGAGCTATCTTCATTAATTTTTAATGGACCAAAGGAAACCTTAACGTTGACTGTAAATGCACAACCAGCTCTTTTAACAACCAGCATTGCAATACTAGAAAAATTTAAAGAGGCCAATATCAAACCTGATTTTGTTGCAGGTCATAGTCTTGGAGAGTATACAGCTCTTGTGGCAGCAAATGCGATTGCCTTTGAAGATGCTGTATTCGCAGTACGTAAACGTGGGGAGCTAATGGAAGAAGCAGTTCCTGCAGGAAAAGGTACAATGGCTGCAATCCTTGGGATGGAAAGTGAAGATCTGCTTAAAATAACAAATCAAATTACCTCTGAAGGTAATCCAGTACAATTAGCTAATTTAAATTGTCCTGGTCAAATTGTTATTTCAGGTTCAACTGAGGGTGTACAGTTAGCTTCTGCTATGGCAAAGGAAAATGGTGCAAAAAGAGCCATTCCTTTGGAGGTAAGTGGTCCGTTTCATTCATCCTTAATGCAGCCTGCAGCTGAGAAGTTTACAGAAGTATTAAATCATATTAAAATCCAAGATGCAACAATTCCAGTCATTTCAAACGTAACGGCTATGCCAATTACTAGAGCAGATGAAATTAAAACGAAGCTTATTGAGCAATTATATTCTCCTGTTTTATGGCAGGGTATTGTTACAACGTTACTAGATTCAGGTGTAGATACCTTTATTGAAATCGGCCCCGGTAAGGTTTTGTCAGGCCTAGTAAAGAAAGTGAATCGACGAATTACAACATATTCAATCAGTGATGAGGAATCACTCCTTTCTACAATTGAATCAATCAAGGGGGAGACACAAAATGCTTAATGGAAAAGTAGCGCTTGTAACAGGGGCTTCAAGAGGAATCGGACGTGCTATTGCAATTGAACTAGCGCGTCAGGGTGCAAGTGTAGCAGTTAATTATTCTGGAAGTGAAGCAAAGGCGATTGAAGTGGTAGCTGAAATTAAAGCACTCGGTAAAGAAGCAATCGCTGTACAAGCCGATGTAGGAAACGCGGAGTCAGTCGGAGCTATGACTAAAGAAGTCATAGCGACATTTGGCACATTAGATATACTAGTAAATAATGCAGGGATTACACGTGATAATTTGCTAATGAGAATGAAAGAAGAAGAGTGGGATGACGTAATAAATATTAATTTGAAGGGCGTTTTCAACTGTACGAAGGCAGTTACCAGACAAATGATGAAACAACGCTCTGGAAGAATTATTAATATAGCATCTATTGTTGGTGTTAGTGGAAATCCGGGTCAAGCTAACTATGTTGCTGCCAAAGCAGGTGTGATTGGCTTAACGAAAACAACTGCAAAAGAGCTAGCTACAAGGAATATTAATGTAAATGCGATTGCACCTGGCTTCATTACAACAGATATGACAGATAAACTAGCAGAAGAAGTAAAAGTAGAGATGTTAAAGCAAATTCCACTCGCTAAATTTGGTGAACCGAAGGACATTGCAAACGTAGTACTTTTCCTTGCTTCTGAACAAAGTAATTATATGACAGGACAAACCCTACATGTTGATGGTGGTATGGTAATGTAAAATATTATTACACTAGACTACAACACTCAGTCTTATCCCGCATTAACGGGCATTAACACCCTCTGAGGGAAGTTACCTTTATAGTAATATTTACTTGACCTGGTTTTTTTAACTAAAATCTACTATAATACTTGAGGGGAGGTGACTGAAGATGGCAGAAGTATTAGAGCGTGTAACAAAAATTATCGTTGATCGTTTAGGCGTTGATGAGGCAGAAGTGAAATTGGAATCTAATTTTAAAGATGATCTTGGTGCTGATTCCCTTGATGTAGTTGAGCTTGTTATGGAACTTGAAGATGAGTTTGATATGGAAATCTCTGATGATGATGCGGAAAAAATTGCAACTGTTGGAGATGCTGTTAACTACATAAATAGCAAGGCTTAATATTTTTTGTAAAGTCCCGTAATTATATTATTACGGGGCTTTACATCTTTATCTTAAACAATAACTAGTACTTCATGATAACTTTAAAATGAATGGGAAACACTTTTGGTAAGTGCATACCTCTGTTTTTTTTTGTAATTGTTTTCGGGTAATGGTAAAAGTTAAAAAGGAAAGAAAAGTTTGAACATAGTTTAGGCTGGCGCACTGCGCTTTTCTTATGGAGGAACATATGATAAAACGAGTTAATCGCAAAGAAAGAAATTATGTAGGTCCAAAATTTACAAGCTTTCAAGAAAGAATAGGAATTGCCTTTAACAATGAAAAATTATTAATTCATGCTTTTACTCATTCATCTTATGTGAATGAGCATCGCAAAAAACCGTACGAAGATAACGAACGGTTAGAATTTTTGGGAGATGCAGTTTTAGAGCTGACTATTTCTGAGTATCTTTTCAAAAAATACCCTTATATGAGTGAAGGTGAATTAACAAAGCTTCGTGCTTCAATTGTTTGTGAACCTTCCCTAGTATCGTTTGCACATGGTCTTGCATTTGGTGATTTGGTCCTGCTTGGTAAAGGTGAAGAATTAACAGGTGGACGTGAGCGACCGGCCTTATTAGCAGATGTATTTGAAGCATTTGTAGGTGCATTATATTTAGACCAAGGTATTGAAAAGGTACGAGGGTTTCTTGAGAGTGTCGTTTTTCCAAAAATAAATGAAGGTGCTTTTTCTCATGTGATGGATTATAAGAGTCAACTTCAAGAATTAGTTCAACGTGATGGGAGAGGCATAGTAGAATATCGGGTTTTACAAGAAAAAGGACCTGCCCACAATCGTGAATTTATGTCACGAGTTTCGATGGACGGAGTTGAGCTTGGAATCGGCACAGGAAAATCTAAAAAGGAAGCAGAGCAAAAGGCTGCTCAAGTTGCACTTAAGCTTTTACAGGAAAAGAATGAAATAAAATAAAAACGATCCCTCCATATGAAATGGGGGATTATTTATTTTACTAATAAAAAACATTCTGACCAAAACTGTACTTTATGATAAAATATGTAAGACTTCTATGTCATACATACTAATTTTTGCTTAAGGGGGGGGCTTATGTTCCTCAAACGTTTAGATATTGTTGGTTTTAAATCATTTGCCGAAAGAATTGCAATTGATTTTGTACCAGGTGTTACAGCAGTTGTGGGTCCTAATGGAAGCGGGAAAAGTAATATTACAGATGCCGTCCGATGGGTTTTAGGTGAACAATCTGCAAAATCACTCCGAGGTGTAAAAATGGAAGACATTATCTTTGGAGGTAGTGATTCCAGAAAAGCGTTAAATATTGCTGAAGTAACCCTAACATTAGATAATGAAGATCACTTTTTGCCAATAGATTACCATGAAGTTAGTGTAACGAGAAGAGTCTACCGTTCTGGTGATAGTGAGTTTTTTATAAATAAACAAAGCTGTAGACTTAAGGATATTGTTGACCTTTTTATGGATTCAGGACTTGGTCGTGAAGCATTTTCAATCATAAGTCAAGGAAAAGTAGAAGAAATATTAAGTAGTAAAGCAGAGGAACGACGTAGTATTTTTGAAGAAGCAGCTGGGGTTCTTAAATATAAGAATCGCAAGAAAAAGGCAGAATATAAACTAGCAGAAACGCAAGAAAATGTTAATCGTGTAAATGATATTTTACATGAATTAGAAAGTCAAGTAGAGCCTTTAAAGATACAAGCATCCATTGCAAAGGATTACTTACAGAAGAAAGAAGAACTAGAGCATATTGAGGTTGCGTTAACTGTTTATGAGATAGAGGATTTTCATCAAAAATGGGAAGCCTTTAATGAGCAAATTAAACTCCATAAACAACAGGAACTAGATATGTCTTTTGCACTGCAAATGAAAGAGGCTGAAATCGAAAAACATCGTGACCATGTTGAAGCTCTTGATGGATCTATAAACGACTTACAACAAGTATTACTAATTGCTAGTGAGGAGCTAGAAAAACTGGAGGGGCGAAAGGAAGTTTTAAAAGAACGTAAGAAGAATGCCCATCAAAACAAAGCCCAATTGCAAAGTCTTGTTGAAGAACTAAAAGAAAAGTTAGATCATCTATCACAAGTAAAAGTAATCGAGAATGACTTTGTGAAATCTTTGACTAAAGAAGTGAATGCTATAAAAGCTTCACTAAAAGATAAACAAGCATTATTTTCTGCATATGATCAAAATATAGAAGAAAAGCTCGAGGATTTAAAAAGTGAATATATCGAGTTATTAAATCGACAAGCTTCTTCACGTAACGAATTAAGTTATTTGCAAGATCAAATAAAGCAACAGCAAAATAAAAATATTAGGTTAGTTGAAACGAACGAAAAATACATTAAAGAACGTATGGAAATTGAAAATGAAAAAATTCGTCTCCAAACGGTGCTTTCTACTATAGAAGCTGAATTAGACCAACAAATCAAATCCTATCGTAACGAACAAATTAAACTTGAAAACCTAAAGGCAAAGTATCAAAAGCAGGAATCAATTCTTTATCAGGCCTATCAATTTTTACAACAGACAAAATCGCGGAAAGAAATGCTTGAGGAAATGCAGGATGATTACACAGGCTTTTTCCAAGGAGTAAAAGAAGTCCTTAAAGCAAGAGAGGGAAAGCTCGAAGGAATAGAAGGGGCGATTGCTGAATTAATAAGTGTACCTAAAGAATATGAGACTGCTATTGAGATTGCACTTGGTGCTGCAACCCAGCATATTGTTGTTGACGATGAACAAAATGCAAGAAAGGCCATTAACTTTTTAAAGCAGCATTCATTTGGAAGGGCTACTTTTTTACCTCTGACGGTAATCAAGGAACGCACAATCCCAGCAAGTCAACTACAGTCTTTAACAAGTCACACTGCATTTATAGGAGTTGCTTCAAACCTTGTTGCATTTCAAACTAAGTTTCAGTCGGTGGTCACTAGTCTGTTGGGAACTGTTATTGTAACAAAGGATTTAAAAGGTGCAAATGATTTAGCGAGGCTTATAAATTACCGTTTTCGGCTTGTTACTTTGGATGGTGATGTTGTCAATCCAGGTGGCTCTATGACAGGTGGTGCTGTTAAACAAAAGTCTAATTCATTACTAGGGAGAAGTCGTGAATTAGAGGATATTACCCAGAAATTAGCAGAAATGGAGACGAAAACCGCACAACTTGAAGAACAAGTTAAGACGTTAAAGCAGTCTATTTCTAACCAAGAAATAGTTCTAGAACAATTTCGCGAGAATGGGGAAAATTTACGGTTAAAGCATCAAACGATTAAAAGTGAAGTTCGTGAAGTCGAGTTTAAAGAAAAAAGCGCGAACGACCATTTAACACTATATGATCAGGAAAAACAGATGACTGATAGTGAGAATAAAAAAATGGCTTCACGCACTTCGGAGCTGGAACGGACGTTAACTACTATTTCTACCGAATTACAAGCACTTGACACAACAATTAATCAGTTGAATTTCCAGAGAAATGACCAACAAATGTTGAAAGAGACATTGCAATCAGAAATCACAGATATAAAAGTACTACTAGCAGGAAAGCTTCAGTTACTAGAAAATCAGCAAGAGAAACTTTCACGCACAACAGATGAGTTTCTAGAGACAGAATCAAAATATACTGAAACAACTGAGGATTTATCGCTATTAACAAATGAGATGTCGTCTAGTAGTTCCGGGGAAGTGGAATTAGAAGCTGCTGCCAAGCGAAAATTTAATGATAAAAATCAAACCATTCAACTCATCTCAAGTCGCCGACAACAACGCTTGCAGATACAAACTAGTGTTGAGGACCTCGAGCGAGAGCTTAAAGAGGGAAAAAGGCAGTACAAACAGCTCGTAGATATTCTCAAAGATGAAGAAGTCAAAATGAACAGACTGGATGTCGAACTAGAAAATAGGTTGACACATCTACGTGAGGAGTATCATATAACCTTTGAAGCTGCTAAGCAAAAATATTCGCTTGAAATTGATGCTTTGGAAGCTCGTAAAAAAGTAAAACTCATCAAGCTTGCGATTGATGAATTAGGGTTGGTTAACATTGGAGCAATTGAGGAGTTTGAAAGGGTGTCAGAGCGCTATGAGTTCTTGTTAGAACAAAAAAATGATTTACAAGAAGCAAAGGACACCTTGTACAAAGTAATCGATGAAATGGACGATGAAATGAAAAAGCGCTTTAATGAGACGTTTACAAGTATTCGTTCACACTTTGAAACGGTGTTTCAAGCTTTATTCGGTGGGGGAAGAGCGGATCTACGTTTGACAGACCCTACTGATTTATTAAATACAGGAGTTGATATTGTCGCGCAGCCGCCTGGTAAAAAGTTGCAAAATCTCGGTTTATTATCAGGTGGTGAGAGAGCACTAACAGCAATCGCACTTCTATTTTCAATCCTAAAAGTAAGACCAGTACCATTTTGTGTGCTCGATGAGGTAGAAGCAGCACTTGATGAAGCAAATGTATTCAGGTTTGCACAATATCTTAAAAATTTTAGTGATGATACGCAATTTATTGTTATTACACATCGAAAGGGTACAATGGAAGAGGCTGACGTCCTCTACGGTGTGACAATGCAGGAATCCGGAGTTTCAAAGTTAGTCTCTGTTAGACTGGAAGAAACCAAAGAGCTAGTTTAAGAAATAACTAATAACGAAAGGAATGGTAATGTGAGCTTTTTCAAAAAATTAAAAGAAAAAATAACAAAGCAAAGTGACACAGTTAGTGAAAAGTTTAAAGAAGGGTTGTCGAAAACGCGCAACTCATTTTCTGAACGTATAAATGACCTTGTTGCCAAGTACCGTAAAGTTGACGAAGACTTTTTTGAAGAATTAGAAGAGATTCTAATATCTGCTGATGTTGGGGTCTCTACCGTAATGGAACTTATAGACCAACTAAAAATGGAGGTCAAAAGAAGAAACATCCAAGAAACAAAAGATGTTCAAGCAGTAATTTCAGAAAAGCTTGTTGATATTTATAAAGGTGGAAATGAAGTATCGCCAGACCTAAATCTCCAATCCGATGGTTTAACAATAATCTTAATTGTTGGAGTTAATGGAGTAGGGAAAACGACGACTATCGGTAAATTAGCGCACCGTTTGAAAAATGAAGGTAAGTCTGTCATGCTAGCTGCAGGTGATACATTTAGAGCTGGGGCAATCGATCAACTCGAGGTGTGGGGTGAGCGAGTAGGTGTTGATGTTATCAAACAATCAGAAGGTTCAGATCCAGCTGCAGTTATGTTTGACGCAGTTCAAGCAGCTAAATCACGAAATGTAGATGTTTTATTATGTGATACAGCTGGGCGGTTGCAAAATAAAGTGAACTTAATGAAAGAGCTCGAAAAAGTAAAACGTGTAATCGAGCGTGAGCAATCTGGCGCTCCACATGAGGTTCTATTAGTTCTAGATGCAACAACTGGACAAAATGCAATGACACAAGCCAAAACGTTCTCTGAAGCTACAAACGTTACTGGAATCGTTTTAACAAAGCTAGATGGAACAGCTAAAGGAGGAATCGTTTTAGCTATTCGAAATGAGTTAGAAATACCAGTTAAGTTTGTTGGATTAGGAGAAAAGGTTGATGATTTACAAAAGTTTGATGCAGAACAATTTGTATATGGTTTATTTTCTGATTTGATTGAGAAGGATACAGAAGAGGATTGATAAGGTATTTGACGCTCCTGCAGATGAATGCAGGGGTGTTTTTTAAATTCTATCTCCGGGGACCTTGCGCTTTTCATGAAAGATAAGAAAGGATATAAATTTGTAACTAGTCTTAGTGTCTAGCTCCAGGCGCCTTGCGCTTTTCGGTACTGCCAAGAAAAAAACTTGACATCCATGCTGGTAAATTGTAAAATAATCTCTTGTAAAGGTATTTCACTTAACAAAGGGGGCAGCCACTATGCTTGAAAAAACGACAAGAATCAATTATCTTTTTGATTTTTATCAGTCGTTATTAACACCCAAGCAGAGGAGCTACATGTCTTTATATTATTTAGACGACTTTTCCCTTGGTGAAATAGCAGAAGAATATGAAATAAGTCGTCAAGCGGTATATGACAATATTAGACGTACTGAATTAATGCTTGAAGAGTATGAAGAAAAGCTGTTACTATTTCAAAAGTTTCAAGAGCAACAACAATTGTTACAAAAGCTAAAACATCTTTGCGACCAAAACGGTTCCAAGGATGAACTTTTAAATATAATTGAAATGCTTGAGAAATTAGATTAGGGGGCGGCATACATGGCATTTGAAGGATTAGCCGACCGACTGCAAAACACTATCCAGAAGATCCGTGGAAAAGGAAAAGTAACTGAAGCTGATGTAAAGGAAATGATGAGAGAAGTTCGTCTTGCACTTCTTGAAGCTGATGTTAACTTTAAAGTTGTAAAAGATTTTGTAAAACGCGTAAGTGAGCGTTCAATTGGACAAGAAGTGATGAAAAGCCTAACCCCTGGTCAACAGGTTATTAAGGTTGTCCAAGAAGAACTTACAAATCTTATGGGTGGCGAGCAAAGTAAAATAGCCGTCGCAAAGCGTCCACCAACGGTTATTATGATGGTTGGTTTACAGGGTGCGGGTAAAACGACAACGGCAGGTAAACTTGCTAATTTACTTAGAAAAAAGCATAACCGTAATCCGATGTTGGTTGCTGCTGATATATATCGACCAGCTGCAATTAAACAATTAGAAACTCTTGGAAAACAATTGAGTATGCCTGTCTTTTCACTTGGTGATAAGATCAGTCCTGTTGAAATTGCAAAACAAGCCATTGAAAAGGCAAAGGAAGAACATCATGATTATGTTCTTATCGATACAGCGGGGCGACTTCATATTGACGAAACTTTAATGGATGAATTAAAGCAAGTCAAAGAAATTGCAAAGCCAGATGAAATTTTCCTTGTTGTTGATGCAATGACCGGACAGGATGCAGTAAATGTTGCCGGAAGCTTTAATGATCTACTCGGATTAACAGGTGTAGTTTTAACCAAGTTAGATGGAGATACTCGTGGTGGGGCAGCTCTGTCTGTTAAGGCTGTAACAAATACGCCGATTAAGTTTGTAGGTCTAGGTGAAAAACTAGACGCAATTGAAGCATTTCATCCTGAACGGATGGCTTCGAGAATTCTCGGCATGGGTGATGTGCTAACATTAATTGAAAAAGCACAAGCCTCTGTTGATGAGGATAAGGCTAAAGAGCTAGAACAAAAAATGCGTTCAGCGTCATTTACCTTCGAAGACTTTTTAGATCAGCTTTCACAAGTTCGTAATATGGGTCCATTAGATGAAATATTAGGGATGCTTCCTGGTGCGAACAAAATGAAAGGCTTGAAAAATGTTCAAGTTGATGAAAAACAAATTAATCATGTTGAAGCGATTATTCGTTCGATGACAAAAGCAGAGAAAGTTAACCCAGACATCATCAACGCGAGTCGTAAAAAACGAATTGCAAAAGGTAGTGGAAGAACTGTTCAAGAAGTGAATAGACTACTAAAGCAATTTGAAGACATGAAAAAAATGATGAAGCAAATGACAAGCATGACAAAGGGTAAGAAAAAAGGGTTTAAATTACCATTTATGTAAAGTATCCTGTGTTAAGAAAAAATACTTTACAAACATAAAAGTAATTGCTAATATTATATCTTGTTTAAATAATTTCGGAGGTGCTATATAAAATGGCAGTAAAAATTCGTTTAAAACGTATGGGAGCAAACAAATCTCCTTTTTATCGTATCGTAGTAGCTGATTCTCGTTCACCACGTGATGGACGTTTCATTGAGACAGTTGGAACTTACAATCCTGTAAACCAACCAGCTGAAGTAAAAATTAATGAAGAGTTAGCATTAAAATGGTTACAAAATGGTGCTAAGCCATCTGATACAGTTCGTAACTTATTTTCTAAACAAGGCATTATGGAAAAATTCCACAACGCTAAACAAAGCAAGTAATGAATATGGTAAAGATGAAAGAGTTAATTGAAACAGTTGTCAAGGCCCTTGTAGATTTGCCAGATGAAGTTACTGTTACAGAAGCTTCTGATGATCGTACAATTACGTACGTATTATCTGTCAATAAAGATGATATGGGAAAGATAATCGGTAAACAAGGTCGAGTTATTAAATCAATTCGAACTGTTGTTTATGCAGCAGGCACTGGACTTAATAAACGAATTCATCTAGAGATTAACGAATAGGTAAAGTGATGTTAACTTGATTTTTGAGTAAGTGGACAATCTTAAATGGGTAAACTGCTTATGAATTCATAAACAAGATTACTGCTTTACGAAGAATAAGGGCGAGGGAAACCTCCCCTTTTTTATATACGAAAAAAAGAGTATTTCCTTAGAATCTGATTGCCCCTTTCTTTTTTTCTTATTAGTAGTAAGGCTAGCTTTTACTCGAGGTGATTGTAGTGAAAATAATACGTAATGTAGTTGTTAAACAGGTTTTGACCGAACAAAGTAAAGCTAAGCTCTTAGAAAGCTTTGAACATAAAAAAAGACAGCTAGTAAATGAATGTGAACAATTGCGGTTTGATGCTAAAAAAACAGCTAAGAATAACAAGTATAGCCCCAACCAAGTTCAAGCTTACTTTGCTAAGGAAATCGATGCAAGACAGGAAAAAGTGAAGCTCATTGATTTTCAAATTGATCAACTACATACACTTCCTTTAGGCAGTGAGATAAAGGAAAAAGAAATTCAAGGTATTGCTGATGTTTCTATTGGTGATAATTGGGATGAAATAAGTTCTACAAAAATAATTCTTGTTAAAGATGGAGTTATAGAGGACATACGTTAGAGGTGAAAGTATGGAGAATTGGTTTAATGTTGGGAAAATTGTTAATACACAAGGCATTAAAGGGGAAGTTAGAGTTGTATCCAAAACGGACTTTGGTGACCAAAGGTATAAGGTGGGTAATAAGCTCTATCTTTTTATGCCAAATAGTACGGAGCCATTTGAAGTAACTGTTACTAGTCATAGAGTTCATAAATCATTTGATATACTTACATTTGAAGGCTATAACGGGATAAATGAAGTTGAAAAGCTTAGAGATGCAATTATTAAAGTACCTAAAGAACAATTAGGTGAGCTAGAAGAAAACGAATATTATTTTCATGAAATAATCGGTTGTACCGTTTTAACAGAGGATGGAGAAGAGTTAGGGAAGATAAGTGAAGTGTTAACCCCGGGTGCAAATGATGTTTGGGTCGTTAAAAGAAAAGGTGGTAAGGAAGTTTTAATCCCTTATATTAATGATATTGTAAAAGAGGTTAATGTAGCAGATAAAATTGTTAAAATCCACCTTATGGAAGGACTACTATAGTATGAAAATCGATATTTTAACTCTCTTTCCAGAGATGTTTTCCGGTGTATTTGGGGAGTCGATTTTAAAAAAGGCACAAGAAAAAAACGCAGTAACCTATAATGTTGTAAATTTTCGCAACTACTCAACAAATAAACATCAAAATGTAGACGATTATCCTTATGGAGGTGGGGCTGGAATGGTCTTAACACCCCAACCTATCTTTGATGCTGTTGCTGACTTGACAAATCAGAATGAAAAGAAACCTCGTGTGATTCTTATGTGCCCTCAAGGTGAAAGGTATAATCAAAAAAAAGCGGAAGAACTTTCTAAAGAAGATCACCTTATTTTTATCTGCGGACACTATGAAGGCTACGATGAGCGTATTCGTCAGCATGTTGTAACAGATGAAATATCGATTGGTGATTATGTACTTACTGGTGGAGAATTAGCTTCAATGGTAATTGTTGATAGTGTTGTCCGTTTATTACCTGACGTATTAGGGAATGAAGATTCTCCTATAAAGGATTCTCATAGTAGTGGATTATTAGAGCATCCTCATTATACAAGACCTGCTAATTTCCGTGGATTAGAGGTACCTGAAGTTCTCCTAAACGGAAATCACAAAAAAATAGATGAATGGCGAGAACGAGAATCGTTGCGAAGAACAATTCTTCGCCGCCCTGATTTGATAACAAACTATGAATTGTCAGAAAGACAAAAAAAATGGTTAAAAGAAATAGAGAAAGAAGTAGAGTAACTATTGCAACATACTAGGTGTTATGGTATGATATTTTTTGTGACTTGGGCAATAAATATTGCACTTGTCTTTATAACGATGTTCCGCTGCAATGATAGTAAAAAGCATTGTTATGAGCATCTGTGAGAAGGAGATGAAAGTCGATGCAACAATTAATCGCAGAAATTACGAAAGAACAATTAAGAACAGACCTTCCTACGTTCCGCCCTGGAGATACTGTACGTGTACACGTTAAAGTTATCGAGGGTACACGCGAACGTGTTCAGGTATATGAAGGTGTTGTAATTAAGCGTCGTGGTGGCGGAATTAGCGAAACATTTACAGTACGTAAGATCTCTTATGGTGTAGGTGTTGAACGTGCGTTCCCTGTGCACACACCAAAAATTGCTAAGCTAGAAGTACTTCGTCGTGGTAAAGTTCGCCGTGCGAAATTATACTATCTACGTGAACTTCGTGGTAAAAAAGCACGTATTAAAGAAATTCGATAATAGTAAGAAAAGGAGCTTGTTTAACAAGCTCCTTTTAATTTCATAAAAAACTACATATAATAAGTAGTGTATGAATGTAGTTTCTCTTAAACTTTTATCAGTGTCTGGACTTTTGTTGCTAGCATTGTTTGACATAGGGTTAATAGAAATTGTTATAATACATAAGAGAAAAAGCGTAGGGCGCCAGCCTACCTGAGCGTCGATTAAAACCCGCCACGTCCTGTGGCGAACATCGACATTAGCACTTCTTGAGCAAGTCAAGCATAAGACGAGCCGGCTGGAAGGTTGTTCTTTACCTTCCGGACGGGATTGGCTTATGACCTCGAGTCGATGGCGCCCAGAGCTAAACACCAAAACTAGGTAAATAATTTTATATTTACTTACTTATCTTTGTACAAAGACTATTGTTAGGTGGAGGAACAGGAGATGACTCGAAAAAAAAATGAGCTTTGGGAATGGATTAAAGCATTAGCAATTGCTGTGATTTTAGCGGCTACGATTCGTTATTTTTTGTTTGCGCCGATAGTTGTTGATGGTTTATCAATGATGCCTACACTTCAAAATGAAGATCGTATGATTGTAAATAAAATCGGCAGTCCAGAAAGGTTTGATATCGTTGTTTTCCATGCAACAGAAGAGAAGGATTATATTAAGCGAATCATAGGTCTACCAGGTGATTACATTGAATATAAAGACGACACACTATATGTTAATGGAAAAGCATATGAAGAGGCTTATTTAGATCAATATAAGTCAGAATTGGTGGATGGTCCATTAACAGAACCGTTTGTTTTTGAACGTGTCCCAGAAGGTCAAGTATTTGTAATGGGTGATAATCGAAGGTTCAGTAAGGATAGCCGCCATATTGGACCTGTACCTATGGAAGAAATACTTGGAAAAACAAATTTGGTATATTGGCCTTTATCTGATGTGAGAATTATAAAAAAATGATAATGGGTTCACTAATGCGAAGAAAATTAAGTTAAGTTGGTGAATAAATGACAATTCAATGGTTTCCAGGCCATATGGCCAAAGCGAGACGACAAGTAACAGAAAAATTAAAATTCATTGACATTGTATTTGAATTAGTTGATGCACGTATTCCTGCTGCGTCAAGGAATCCAATGATTGATGAAATTATTACGAATAAACCACGCCTGGTCCTTTTAAATAAAGCTGACATGGCTGACCCGAGAATGACTAAAGAATGGATTTCCTTTTATAAAAAACAAGGAATTCATGCTTTGGCAATTGATTCACAAACGGGAAGTGGACTAAAACAGATTATAACGTCTTCAAAAGAGATACTAAAGGAAAAGTTTGATAAAATGGCTGCTAAAGGTATTAAGCCAAGGGCTATACGTGCCTTAATCGTCGGAATTCCAAATGTCGGAAAGTCTACATTGATTAACAGACTAGCCAAAAAAAATATTGCCAAAACGGGTGATAGACCCGGTGTAACTAAGGCTCAACAATGGATTAAAGTTGGTAAGGAATTAGAGTTACTTGATACTCCTGGTATTCTATGGCCAAAGTTTGAAGATCAACAAGTTGGTCAAAAGCTTGCTGTGACTGGAGCGATTAAAGATACAATCATTAATCTTCAAGATATAGCCGTCTATGCCCTTACGTTTTTAAAAGAGAAATATCCAAATCGTTTAAAGGAAAGATATAATCTAGATGAATATCCAGAAGATATCGTGTCGCTTTTTGATGAAATCGGTAAGCGGAGAGGCTGTATGGTCTCAGGTGGATATATTGATTATGATAAAACAGCTGAACTTATATTACGCGAGCTTCGTTCAGAAAAGCTTGGTCCAATATCGTTTGAAGAACCTAAGGAAGAAGTTGAAGATTAATAATACGATACTAATTAGTAGATAATCAGAACTGGACTTGCTACCACACTAGCAGGTCTTTATTTTTTTGTGTTTTTGTCGATATAAGAATAAAGCATTAAAGAAAGTGAGTTATTAACGATGAATACTAAAACAATAAAAGATATTGAGAAATTATTAGGGACAATGACAGATGTAAATCATCCATTTATATCGGAATGCCAGCAAGATAGTCGTAAGGGGGTCCAAAAATTAGTAAAAAAATGGTTGAATGGTAAAAACGAAGAGCTGAATTTTGAAATTAGTTTCTTAGAAATGTCTAAGTATGAAAGTGCATTATATAAAAGAGGGATTAACTATATTGCAGGTATTGATGAAGTTGGCCGCGGACCATTGGCTGGTCCGGTAGTTGCAGCTGCGGTGATCCTCCCAAGAGACTTTAAATTGTTAGGAATTAATGATTCGAAAAAGCTGACAGATAAAAAGAAAGATGAACTGTTTGAAACTATTAATCAAGAAGCACTTTCTATTGGGATTGGCATCATATCGGCGAAAAAAATTGATGAAGTGAATATTTATGAGGCGACTAAGTTAGCTATGATAAAAGCTATTAAGCAATTATCACTAAAACCAGAGCATTTATTAATAGATGCGATGAAATTACCCGTACAAATCCCTCAAACTTCAATAATCAAAGGTGATGCCACAAGCATATCGATTGCAGCTAGTTCTATTATTGCAAAGGTTACACGAGATAGGCTAATGAAGAGGTTAGGAGATAAATACCCTTTATACGGATTTGAGAAACATATGGGATATGGGACTTCTCTACATATAGACGCATTAAATAAACATGGGGCGACAGCCGAACATAGACAGTCATTTGCACCGGTGGCAAATGTTATGAATCCTATTTAAAGATCTATCTACACTCAAGGGGAAAAGATAATGAAGGTAAACATGATCCAATCAATGCTAAAAAGTGCGAATATCGGACAAAGTCATGCCTTAGCTTTTAAGAAAGGTCAGATTTTTCAAGGCAGGGTTGTTAAATTATACAAGGATGATATTGCTCAAATTCAAGTAGGAAAATTGAAATTAGTTGCTAAACTTCAAGCACCGCTAAGTATTGATAATCAGTACTTGTTTCAAGTACAACCTAGTAAAGAACAAACAGAGTTGAAAATACTGGATAGAGTTAAAGAGAATTCATCAATGAACATGGGGAATTCAAACAAACCAGCAACACAAATTATGCAAAAGTTAGGTCTTAAAAGCACGAAAGAAAATCTTGAACTAACACAGTTTTTCCTGAAAAATAATATTCCTTTTTCCAAGGAAAATTTGCATCATGCCAGACAGTGGCTTCCAGTGGAAGAGGGAGTATCGAAAGGCTTAATTGCATTTAAACTTTTACTTACACGAGGTTTACCTTTCACCTATAACAGCTTTAAAGCTATGGTAGCCCTTCAGGACGAAACTCCCCTAGTTAACCATTTAACAAAGTTGCATGATTCACTAGAGGTGCTGCAGAGCAAATCTGCAAGTGTGAATCAACTTCTCGAGAAGCTAAAGTTTATTGTGGCCAAAGAGTCAGGAGTAGGCCTTTCTCAGCCGTGGGATGATGGCCCGAATACTTTAACAGCTATGAAACAACTTTTGACCATGTTTGGCCTACAATATGAACATGATGTGGTTACGTCATTAAGTAGAGGTGAGAGGCAAATCCAAAATGATACTTTAAAGCCGCTTCTATTGTCAACTTTATCCGAACTTGGACAAACACCGATGAAAGATGGAATCGAACATATTATTAATAGACTAACAGGTCAGCAGTTACTTTCACAAGAAACTGGGTCGTTTCAACAATTAATTCTCCAATTACCTATTCAGTTAGGTAGTATACTTACTGATTTGACAATCCAATTCAATGGTAAAAAACAAAATAATGGAGAAATAGATCCAAACTATTGTCACATCATTTTTAACTTGGAGTTAGAACATCTTAAAGAAATAACGGTTGATGTTAAAATACAAAACAGAGTGATGAATATAACAATTTTTAATGATAACAGGCGATTAGATCTAATAATTGCAAGTCTGAAACCATCCTTAGTAGAAGGCCTTGAACATATTAATTATAAGCTATCGAGCTTACAGGTAGTAAATGGAACGGAACTGAGCCTTGGGCCAAAAAAAGAATCAATCGTTTCAAGGAGTAGTTTTGAAGGATTTCATGGAGTTGATTTGCGGATATGAAGAAAAACAAAATTGAGCCATTACGTGCAGTAGCTTTATCTTATGATAAAATTAAGCCGGCACCTGCAATTGTTGCTAAAGGTCAAGGTGTGATTGCTGAGAACATTATTAAGCTAGCACGGGAACAAAATATTCCAATCCAAGATGACCCGACATTAGTTCAGCTATTAAGTCAATTAAAGATTAATGAAACAATACCTGAAGAATTATATCAGGCAGTAGCGGAAATTTTTGCATTTATTTACAAAGTAGATAAAAAAATGAATCAATAAAATAATTCTAAAATTATTATTTTTGGATAGTTTTTGGTGGGTCTATTGATGTAACGGTGTTTAATCACTTTAAGAAAGTAAGAAAATTTTAGATTTAAATGTACTTATTTGAATTGAATAGTAGACAATGTACATATCATTTTATACAATGTAAACGCAGTCTAATTTTTTTGATCAGAAACTATAAATGAATGTTCTGATTTCTAAATATGAAAATAAAGCAAGATTTTAGTTGCTTGAATTTTCTCACAAAAGGCTTACATATGATAGGAGGATGGGAAATGAATATCCATGAGTATCAAGGGAAAGAAATCCTCAGAAAATACGGGGTTGCTGTTCCAAATGGTAAAGTAGCATTTACGGTTGAACAAGCTGTTGACGCTGCAAAAGAACTTGGCACAGAGGTTTGTGTAGTTAAGGCTCAAATCCACGCGGGTGGACGTGGTAAGGCTGGAGGAGTTAAGGTTGCTAAAAACCTAGAAGAGGTTCGTACATATGCTAGTGAAATACTAGGAAAAACTCTAATAACTCACCAAACAGGTCCAGAAGGTAAAGAGGTAAAGCGCTTACTAGTTGAAGAGGGCTGCGATATCAAAAAAGAATACTATATTGGTCTAGTATTAGATCGCGCTACTTCTCGTGTTGTTTTAATGGCATCTGAAGAAGGCGGAACAGAAATTGAAGAGGTGGCAGAAAGCACGCCAGAAAAAATCTTCAAGGAAGTTATCGATCCTGTAGTAGGATTACAAGGTTTCCAAGCTCGTAGAGTTGCTTTTAACATTAATATTCCAAAAGAATTAGTTGGACAAGCAGTTAAATTCATGATGAGCTTATACACTGCATTTGTTGAAAAAGATTGTTCAATCGCTGAAATCAATCCACTAGTTGTTACAGGTGATGGGAAAGTAATGGCATTGGATGCAAAATTAAACTTCGATGCAAATGCGTTATATCGTCAAAAAGATATTGTTGAATATCGCGATTTAGATGAAGAGGATGCAAAAGAGATTGAAGCATCTAAATATGACCTAAGCTATATTTCACTTGATGGAAACATCGGTTGTATGGTAAATGGTGCAGGACTTGCTATGTCGACGATGGACATTATAAAGCATTATGGCGGCGATCCCGCAAACTTCCTGGACGTTGGGGGCGGTGCAACTGCTGAGAAAGTAACAGAAGCATTTAAGATTATTCTATCAGACAAAGCTGTAAAGGGTATTTTCGTAAATATCTTTGGTGGAATTATGAAATGTGATGTTATCGCAGAAGGTGTTGTAGCAGCTACAAAACAAGTAGGCTTAGAGATTCCTCTAGTAGTTCGTCTTGAAGGAACAAACGTTGACCTAGGTAAAAAGATTTTACAAGAGTCAGGTCTTAATATAACTGCTGCTGAATCTATGGCAGATGGCGCACAAAAAATCGTATCACTTGTAGGATAGAAAGGCAGGGGACATTCATGAGCGTATTTATTAATAAAGATACAAAAGTACTTGTTCAAGGAATTACCGGTTCTACAGCATTATTTCATACGAAGCAAATGCTAGAATACGGTACAAATATTGTTGGTGGTGTAACACCTGGTAAAGGTGGTACAGAAGTTGAAGGAGTAGCAGTATATAATACTGTTAGTGATGCAGTAAGTGCAACTGGAGCTAACGCTTCAGTAGTCTACGTTCCAGCACCGTTTGCAGCTGATGCAATTATGGAAGCAGTAGATGCTGAATTGGATCTAGTAATTTGTATTACTGAGCATATTCCTGTATTAGACATGGTTAAAGTAAAGCGTTATATGGAAGGCAAAAAGACTCGTTTAGTCGGTCCAAACTGCCCAGGTGTTATTACGCCTGACGAATGTAAAATTGGTATTATGCCAGGATATATTCACACTAAAGGTCACGTAGGAGTTGTGTCTCGTTCTGGAACATTAACTTACGAAGCAGTTCACCAATTAACTCAAGAGGGTATTGGACAATCAACTGCTGTTGGTATTGGTGGAGACCCTGTTAATGGCACAAACTTTATCGATGTATTAAAAGCATTTAATGAAGATGAAGACACCTATGCCGTTATCATGATTGGTGAAATAGGTGGAACTGCCGAGGAAGAAGCAGCCGAGTGGGTAAAAGCAAATATGACTAAGCCGGTTGTAGGCTTCATTGGTGGCCAAACGGCTCCTCCAGGAAAGCGTATGGGCCATGCTGGCGCAATTATTTCAGGTGGTAAGGGTACTGCTGAAGAGAAAATTAAAACGATGAACGAATGTGGTATTAAGGTAGCTGAAACACCATCAGTAATGGGTGAAACTTTAATATCTGTGTTAAAAGAAAAAGGTTTATATGACAAGTGTAAAACACACTAAAAATGATAAAATAGTCCCCCTATGGGGGCTATTTTGCATGATTTTAAAATGGAATCACTAAGTTAATATAGAATCTATTAGGAGGTACAATTGTGAATACAATTAGAGAACACTTAATCCATCTACATCACTGTAGAGGCGTCGGCTGGAAATCAATTCATCGGTTACTACAATATGATCCTACCCTATCTTCGATTTATCATCTTTCCCCAAAAAAACTTGAGACTCTCCTTGAAATTTCAAAAACCTCACTTTTAAATTTAGTAAATGATTTGCATTCTACTAAAATCCAAAGTATGCTAAAACAATATTATGAAAAAAATATTCATGTAATTACAATTTTTGATGATGCCTACCCTGCATTATTGAAACAAATTTTTGATCCACCTTGGGTCTTATACGCAAAAGGCGATATCTCATTACTAAATACAAAAAAGTTAATAAGTGTTGTTGGAACGAGACTAGCTACTGAATATGGGTTTAAAAGTTTGCAAAAGCTTATTCCACCGCTAATTGAAAATGAGTGGTGCGTTGTAAGTGGATTGGCTGAGGGAATTGATACAATAGCCCATAAACTCACCATTGCTAATGGCGGAAAAACAATTGCAGTAATCGGAAGTGGATTTTATCATATTTATCCAAAAAGCAATCAGCAATTAGTAGAATGTGTAGAGATTGACCATCTATTACTTTCAGAATATCCCCCCACCACGAAACCACAGAGATGGCATTTTCCAATGCGAAATAGGATAATTAGTGGCTTAAGTGCAGGAACCATCGTTATTGAGGCTAAAGAAAGAAGCGGCTCACTCATTACTGCAGATCAAGCTCTACAACAAGGTAGGGAGGTCTTTGCTGTCCCGGGCTCAATTTTAGACGAGAAATGTACAGGTACTAATCGCCTTATTCAACAAGGAGCTAAATTAGTAATTAGCCATGAAGATATTTTCGAAGAGCTTAACATCCATACATGATGTCATATGCCGATTCAACAAAAAGGCCATCCGCTATCTTTTTTAGGTGAATGCAACCTAAGAATAAAAAAGCAATTTAATACATTATATTTAAACTATTTAAAAATAACTGTTTGACAAACCATAGAGTAATATTTAATAATAGTGAAGATTTATATTACCCTCTTTAAGGAGGAACTGTTTCATGTCCGACTACTTAGTCATAGTTGAATCACCAGCTAAAGCAAAAACAATTGAACGTTATTTAGGTAAAAAATATAAGGTAAAGGCTTCAATGGGCCATATTAGGGATTTACCTAAAAGCCAAATGGGTGTTGATACTAAAAATCACTTTGAACCTAAATATATTACTATTCGCGGTAAGGGTCCTGTCTTAAAAGAATTAAAAACTGCTGCAAAAAAAGCAAAAAAAATCTTTCTTGCAGCTGACCCCGACAGAGAAGGAGAGGCAATTGCGTGGCATTTAGCACATAGCCTTAATATAGATGTGACATCTGATTGTCGTGTGGTATTTAATGAAATTACGAAAGATGCGATAAAGGAATCATTCAAGCATCCGCGAGCAATTAATATGGATTTAGTTGATGCACAACAAGCACGCCGCATTCTTGATCGATTGGTGGGCTACAATATCAGTCCATTGCTTTGGAAAAAAGTAAAAAAAGGTCTAAGTGCAGGAAGAGTTCAGTCAGTTGCTGTTAGACTTGTGATTGAAAGAGAAAAAGAAATAAAAGCATTTATTCCAGAAGAATACTGGACAATTAAAGCTGATTTTCTAAAGGGAAAAGAAACCTTTGAAGCTCAATTCTTTGGTGTTGGTGGCAAAAAACAGGAATTAACAAATGAAGTAGAAGTAAAAGACATTCTTGAAAAAATTGAGGGAGCATCCTTCACTGTTCAGTCAGTTACTAAAAAAGAGCGTAAACGAAACCCAGCACCACCTTTTATCACATCATCCCTGCAACAAGAAGCAGCTAGGAAACTTAATTTCCGAGCTAAAAAGACGATGATGATCGCCCAGCAGTTATATGAAGGAATTGACCTTGGAAAAGAGGGTACGGTAGGTCTTATTACATACATGCGTACAGATTCAACTCGTATTTCTGAGACTGCGCAAAACGAGGCTGCTGAATATATTGGGCAAGCCTATGGTAAAAACTTTCTTTCTGATGAAAAAAGAAAAGAAAAGAAAGATGCTAATACCCAAGATGCCCATGAAGCAATACGACCAACTTCGACATTACGAGAACCAAACACGTTAAAGGAATATTTAAGCCGGGATCAATTAAGACTGTATAAGTTAATTTGGGAAAGATTTGTTGCAAGTCAAATGGCCCATGCTGTGATGGATACAATGAGTGTCGATCTCGGTAATGCTGATGTTATCTTTAGGGCTACCGGTTCAAAGATAAAATTCCCAGGTTTTATGAAACTATATGTTGAGGGAACGGATGATACGGTAGAGGAAAAAGATAAAATGCTTCCTAACCTGAAAGAAGGGGACAATGTTCTATCGAAAGATATTGAACCTAAACAGCATTTCACACAGCCGCCTCCACGATATACTGAAGCTCGTCTAGTTAGAACACTAGAAGAACTTGGTATAGGAAGACCTTCCACATATGCACCTACCTTGGATACAATACAAAAGCGTGGTTATGTATCCTTGGATAATAAACGGTTTATCCCAACAGAGTTAGGGGACATTGTTTTAGAATTAATTTTAGAATTCTTCCCTGAAATTTTGGATGTTGAGTTTACTGCAAAGATGGAAAATGGTCTTGACGAAGTCGAAGATGGAAAAGTTGAATGGGTAGATGTTATCGATCAATTTTATCACGATTTTGCAAAACGATTAGAAATTGCAGAAAATGAAATGCGAGAAGTTGAGATAAAGGATGAACCAGCAGGCGTAGATTGTGAAGAATGTAGCAACCCAATGGTCTTTAAAATGGGGCGTTACGGAAAGTTCATGGCTTGTTCCAATTTCCCTGAATGCCGAAATACGAAGCCAATTGTTAAAGAAATAGGAGTTACATGTCCTAATTGTAATGAGGGTAATATCATAGAACGTAAAAGTAAAAAACGAAGAATCTTCTATGGCTGTGACCGATACCCAAAATGTGAGTTCCTATCTTGGGATAAACCAATTGCCAGAAAATGCCCTAAGTGTGAAAGTATGCTAGTTGAGAAAAAACTTAAAAAGGGATTACAAGTACAATGTGTAGAATGTGATTACAAAGAAGAGACTCAAAAATAAAGGAAACTTATTTTGCGGTGAGCTCACATTATGCTCACCTCTTTTTATTCTAAAAAATGAATTTGTATAAGTGTGATTTTGATTCCCATAATAGGAGTATATATCGCATTTAATAGTGTAGAGCATTGGAGGCTTTAAAATATGAATGAAGTTGTAGTAAATGTAATCGGGGCCGGGTTAGCTGGAAGTGAAGCAGCATGGCAAGTTGTAAAAAGAGGCGTAAAAGTAAACTTATATGAAATGAGACCTGTAGTTCAAACTCCTGCACACCATACAGATAAATTTGCAGAGCTTGTATGTAGTAACTCGCTGCGAGGCAATTCACTAACAAATGCCGTAGGTGTTCTTAAAGAAGAGATGCGAATCCTGGATTCAGTAATAATCGGATCGGCAGACGCATGTGCTGTCCCTGCTGGTGGTGCTTTAGCTGTTGACCGTCATGAATTCGCTGCAAATGTTACTGATCGAGTTAAAAACCATCCTAATGTAACAGTATATAATGAAGAAATTGTAAAAATACCTGAGGGTCCTACAATAATAGCTACGGGGCCATTAACATCAAAATCACTTTCAGAGCAATTACGATCTCTTACCGGTGAAGAATATCTGTATTTTTACGATGCAGCGGCACCTATTCTTGAAAAAGATAGCATTGATTTGAATAAAGTTTACCTTAAATCACGCTATGATAAAGGAGAAGCAGCCTACTTAAACTGTCCGATGACAGAAGAAGAGTTTGATCGTTTTTATGAAGCATTAATTACTGCAGAAACTGTTCCACTTAAAGAGTTCGAAAAGGAGATCTTCTTTGAAGGTTGTATGCCTATCGAGGTTATGGGAAAACGCGGAAAAAAGACAATGCTATTTGGACCAATGAAACCTGTTGGACTAGAAGATCCTAAAACAGGCAAAAGACCTTATGCAGTGGTACAATTAAGACAAGATGATGCAGCTGGAACTTTATATAATATTGTAGGCTTCCAAACACACCTAAAGTGGGGTCCGCAAAAGGAAGTTATTCGACTTATTCCAGGTCTTGAGAATGCGGAAATCGTGAGATATGGTGTCATGCATAGGAACACTTTTATTAACTCGCCAAAGCTATTAAAGCCAACATATCAATACCGTGATAGAAACAACTTGTTTTTTGCCGGACAAATGACGGGTGTAGAAGGCTATGTTGAATCGGCAGCTTCAGGCTTAGTTGCAGGAATAAATGCTGCCAGGCTTGTATTAGGTCAAGAATTGCTGACATTCCCGGCTGAAACAGCGATTGGAAGTATGGCAAAATATATTACGACAACTAATTCTAAAAACTTCCAACCTATGAATGCTAATTTTGGACTATTTCCTGATTTAAATGAAAGAATTAAAAACAAGCAGGAACGGTATGAGCAATATGCCGGGAGAGCATTGGAAACAATTCAGAATTTTATAAAAAAAGAATCGAAATAGTTTGCAAGGGCTACTGAATTATGATAATATTTAGTAGCCCTTGTGAGGTGAAAAATTTGGAAAATGTGAAATTTTCATTACATTTGTTTATTCAATATTTACAAATTGAGAAAAACGCTTCAAAATATACAATTGTATGCTATGAGCAAGATATTAAGGAATTTATGGAGTTCATGAAACGGCAAACGATTGCTCATTTTTCTGAAGTGGTTTATTCAGACGTTCGATTATATTTAACCGGCCTATATAATAACAACCTTAGTAGTAGGTCAGTGTCTCGTAAAATATCGAGTTTGCGAAGCTTGTTCAAGTTTCTGTTGAGAGAAAAAATAGTTGCGGAGAATCCATTTACTTTAGTATCTCTTCCAAAGAAGGAACAAAGAATTCCCAATTTTTTATATAAAGAGGAATTAGAGTCTCTTTTTGAAGTATCCGATTTAACTACTCCAATCGGCCAACGCAATCAGGCTCTTTTAGAACTATTATATGCAACCGGAATTCGAGTTAGTGAATGTTGTGAAATTGAATTGAATGATATAGATTTTTCACTCGAAACAGTGCTAGTTCATGGCAAAGGGAATAAGCAACGTTATGTTCCTTTTGGGGGCTTTGCTAAAGAAGCGATTGAACAATACATAAATGTAGGCAGGGTAGGGCTAGGTAAAAAGGCGAAAGCAAAAACAAATCATTTATTTTTAAACTTTCGTGGTGGGCAACTTACATCCAGGGGAGTTAGGTTAGTTTTAAACACTATGATAAAAGATTCAGCTTCTTTAGTTCATATCAGTCCACATATGCTACGTCATACTTTCGCTACTCATTTATTAAATGCTGGCGCAGATATGAGAACTGTTCAAGAACTTTTAGGACATTCTCATCTTTCATCAACACAAATGTACACACATGTAACGAAGGATTATTTAAGAAACATTTATATGTCCTCCCATCCTAGGGCATAAAGTGTTCTCTAAAAGAGGAGGTCCAAATTATGACAACGTTTCATGCGACAACCATCTTTGCAGTTCAACATAATGGAAAATGTGCAATGTCAGGTGATGGTCAGGTAACCTTTGGAAATGCAGTTGTTATGAAGCATACAGCTCGTAAAGTTAGAAGATTGTTTCAAGGGAAAGTCCTAGCAGGTTTTGCTGGGTCTGTAGCAGATGCTTTTACTTTATTTGAAATGTTTGAAGGGAAGCTTGAAGAATACAATGGGAATCTTCAACGTGCTTCAGTAGAACTTGCTAAACAATGGCGAAGTGATAAGGTCCTAAGGAAACTTGAAGCAATGCTGATTGTTATGGATGAAAAGAACATTTTACTTGTTTCAGGTACAGGTGAAGTAATTGAACCAGATGATGGCGTATTGGCGATAGGATCCGGTGGCAATTATGCTCTGTCAGCTGGTCGTGCACTAAAAAAATATTCTGGAGAGCAACTAACTGCTACTCAGATTGCTAAAGCAGCACTTGAAATTGCTAGTGAAATTTGCGTGTATACAAATGAAAATATTATTGTTGAAGAGTTATAAAGGAGGAAGAAGAAAATGACAAACAGTCTAACTCCACGTCAAATTGTTGAAATGCTTGATCAATATATAGTAGGCCAAAAAGATGCAAAAAAAGCAGTAGCAGTAGCACTTAGAAATCGATATCGTCGAAGCAAACTTGATGATAAATTAAGAGATGAGGTTGTCCCAAAAAACATTTTAATGATGGGACCTACCGGGGTTGGGAAGACGGAAATTGCTCGTAGACTAGCTAAACTTGTTGGTGCGCCATTTATAAAGGTTGAAGCAACTAAGTTCACCGAAGTTGGCTATGTTGGTCGTGATGTAGAGTCAATGGTTCGGGATCTAGTTGAAACGTCCGTTCGCCTTGTTAAAGAAGAGAAGATGAACAGTGTTAAAGGCAAAGCTGAAGAAAATGCAAACAAAAGAATTGTTGAATTATTAGTACCCAGTCCAAAAAAACAAACTTCTTATAAAAATCCTTTAGAAATGTTATTTGGCGGTGGACAAAATAATCCTCAAGTCGAACAAGAAAAAACAGAAGATGAAGAAAACGTTACCGAAAAACGCAAGCGAATGGTACATCAACTTGCACTTGGTGAATTAGAAGATCACTATGTAACAGTAGAGGTCGACGAACAACAACCATCAATGTTTGATATGCTTCAAGGCTCTGGAATGGAGCAAATGGGAATGAATATGCAAGATGCTCTAAGTGGTTTTATGCCTAAGAAGCGTAAAAAACGAAAATTAACTGTAAAAGATGCTCGTAAGGTTTTAATTACAGAAGAAGCATCTAAGTTAATTGATATGGATGAAGTAAGTTCTGACGCAATGTTTAAAGCGGAACAATCAGGAATCATTTTTATTGACGAAATCGATAAAATAGCTGGGAAGAATAATTCATCTTCGGCAGATGTATCGCGTGAGGGTGTCCAACGTGATATTCTTCCAATCGTAGAAGGCTCAACAGTTGTAACGAAATATGGATCTGTTAAAACAGATCACATTCTATTTATTGCAGCAGGAGCTTTTCACATGGCGAAACCATCAGATTTAATCCCTGAATTACAAGGACGTTTTCCGATTAGGGTGGAGTTAACAAAACTCACAGTTGATGATTTTGTAAGAATATTAGTAGAACCTGATAATGCACTTCTAAAACAATATATAGCTTTATTGGAAACTGAAGGTATAAAACTAGAATTTTCTGACGATGCTATTCGTAGGTTAGCCGAGGTTGCTTTTGAAGTGAACCAAGATACCGATAATATTGGTGCTAGAAGACTACATACAATCATGGAAAGATTATTAGAGGACTTATCCTTTGAAGCACCAGAGATTTCAATGGGTAATGTTACAATTACTGCACAATACGTTGATGATAAATTAAGTAAAATCGCTAAAAACAAGGATTTAAGTCAGTTCATATTATAATGCTATTACTTCTAAGTCGAAATACAGCTAAAGAATAATGGTGTAGGCTTCGTCGTAAAAAAACTAAAATAAATGAAATGTGTTAGAAATGTTTCAGTTTTTAATATCGATAATTTAACATTTGAAAAGTAAATAGGAGGCATTTATAATGCCGTTATTAGAAAGAACAAGAAAAATTAATTCAATGCTCCAAAAAGCAGCAGGAAAACCTGTTAATTTTAAGGAGATGGCCGAAACATTACGTGATGTAATTGAAACAAATGTATTTGTGTTAAGTCGTAGAGGGAAATTACTGGGATTTGCTATTAACCAACAGATTGAAAATGAACGAATGAAGAAAATGCTAGAGGATCGTCAATTCCCAGAAGAGTATACTAAAAGCCTTTTCAATATTCCTGAAACTTCATCAAACCTTGATGTGGATAGTGAATATACTGCATTTCCAATTGAAAACAAAGAATTATTTAAAACGGGTTTAACTACCATAGTTCCAATTATTGGTGGAGGAGAACGTCTAGGGACCCTAATTTTATCACGCTTAACACAATCGTTTGAGAATGATGACTTAATCCTCGCTGAATATGGTGCTACAGTAGTTGGGATGGAGATCCTTCGTGAGAAAGCTGAAGAAATCGAAGATGAGGCAAGAAGTAAGGCAGTAGTACAAATGGCAATAAGCTCCCTATCATATAGTGAGTTAGAAGCAATTGAGCATATCTTCGAAGAGTTAAATGGTAATGAAGGTTTATTAGTAGCAAGTAAAATTGCTGATAGAGTGGGGATCACAAGATCAGTAATTGTTAACGCATTGCGTAAATTAGAGAGTGCCGGTGTTATTGAATCACGTTCACTAGGAATGAAAGGGACATACATTAAAGTATTAAATGATAAATTCTTAGTAGAATTAGCGAAATTAAAAACAAGCTAACCACCTAAAAGTTCAAAGTGTAAAAAAGAAGGCTGATAAACTCAGCCTTCTTTTTGTGTATAAAATAGTTAGTACATAATTTGTATACACCGATATAGTCAATGGAAAAAAGTTATTTTAGAACTTATATAGAAAAGTAATGAATATGTCAAATTATTAGCTTATAATAATAACATCGCTTACAAGATATAGCATAGTTAGACAGTAAATCAGGTTTTGTGACAAAATATAGGAATTAAAGGTTTATTTATTAATATAGTTTGAGAAAAAAGTCCTATTTTGTCGAAAAAACTGTTATTTTAACATAAGTGTCATAGACATACTCATAATTATTCATTACAATTAGTGATAGTTATCAGAATACATCATATTAGTTCGAAATTTGTAGAAATTTTATGGGGGTTCTCCATTGAAACTTTTTTCTAGTACTATTAATACTTTAGAACAAGCTATGAATTATTCATCTTCAAAGCAAAAGGTTATATCACGAAATATTGCTAATGTGGACACTCCTAACTACAAGGCAAGAGATGTTAGTTTTAAAACCGAGTTTGATAGAGTTTTGTCAAACACAATAAAGGCCAATAGGACTGACCCACGTCATTTTACTTTTAGCTCAAGTAGTTCTAGTAATTTCCCTTTATTTAATCAAAGTAGTGGAACATTTAATCAAAACGGTAACAATGTTGATATTGATAAAGAGATGTCAGAGCTTGCAAAGAATCAAATCTATTACAATGCAGTTGCTGATAGATTAGGCAGTAAATTTAATTCGTTGAAAACTGTTATTCGAGGAGGTAAATAAGTATGACGATTTTTCAAAGTTTAAATACAAGCTCTTCAGCATTAACAGCACAAAGGTTGAGGATGGATGTTGTTTCATCAAATATGGCCAATGTTGATACAACTCGCGGAAAGTTTGTTGATGGTCAGTGGCAGCCGTATCGTAGAAAAATGGTGGAAATGCAACCAAGTGAAGGTAATTTCTCAACGTTTTTAAATAAAGCTATGAACAACGGGAGAAATAATGTTGGAAGTGGCGTAATAGTGACGAAAATCGTCGAGGATGAAACTCCGTTTAAAATGGTTTATAACCCAGCTCATCCTGATGCAAATCAAGAAGGGTATGTACAATTGCCAAATGTAGACCCATTACAGGAAATGGTCGATTTAATTAGTGCAACACGTTCATATGAAGCAAATGTGACGGTGTTAAATGCAACTAAAGGGATGCTAATGAAGGCACTAGAAATTGGGAAATAGGTGATATAAATGATAGATAAACTTGCTATTGCAAATCAGCAATTAGTTACAAGTCCTTTTTCACAAAAAAAAGTGACAACTCCAAATGAAGCTCATCAGGCCTTTTCTGGTATGTTAAAAGATGCGATAAATAGCGTCAACGATGCTCAGTTAAAATCGGATGAAATGACAGTGAAGCTAGCAAAGGGTGAAAATGTAGATTTGCATGAGGTTATGATTGCTGCAGAAAAAGCTAGTGTTACACTACAAACGACCTTAGAAATACGGAATAAAGTAATTGAGGCATATCAAGAAGTTATGAGAATGCAGGTATAAAATGAGAATGCAGGTATAAAACGTAGCAATAAAATGATCTTACTATATATTCTTTAGGGCGGTTATTAGCTGCATCGGAGAACAAACGATTTTAATAACCGGGGGCGCGTTATGAAATGAACGAAAAATTGACACAATATAAAAATAGAATTGTAGAATCCTGGAAAAATAGAACGAAATCTCAAAAGGGATGGATGATCGGTGCGGCTGTATCTGTTGTTTTGGTAATTGCAATCATTACAGCATTAACCACTAGAAGTAACTTTGTTCCTTTATATAGTAACCTGACACCACAAGAAACAGGACAAATTAAAGCTACATTAGATTCTAGGGGGATTAAATCAGAATTAGCTGATAATGGCACAACTATAAGGGTTCCCCAAGAAGTTGTCGATACATTGAAAGTCGAGTTAGCTGCAGAGGGTATACCTGATAGTGGTAGTATTGATTATTCATTTTTTAGCCAGAACGCTGGTTTTGGGATGACGGATAATGAATTTGGTGTACTTAAGCTAGAGGCAATGCAGACAGAACTAGCAAACTTAATAAAGGGTATTGAAGGTATAAATGATGCAAAAGTAATGATAACCCTCCCAAAAGAAAATATCTTTGTCGGAACACAGCAGCAAGCTGCTTCTGCTTCCATCGTTTTGAATACTAAGCCTGGCTATAAATTCGACCAAGAACAAATCACTTCATTGTATCACTTGGTTTCAAGAAGTGTTCCAGACCTCCCTACTGATAATATCGTCATTACCAATCAACTTTTTGAGTACTTTGACCTTGAAAATGAAAAAAATAATTCAGTTGTAGGAAATATAGCGACTCAATTGGACGTCAAAAAGGAAATTGAACGAGATATTCAAAGACAAGTTCAACAGATGCTGGGTATGATGATGGGCCCAGAAAATGTAGTTGTATCTGTAACAACAGACCTTGATTTCACTCAGGAAAATCGTGAAGAAAATATAGTAACGCCAGTTGATGTAGAGAATCAAGAAGGTATTGAGATTAGTGTAGAGCGTATAACAGAAACGTTTACGGGTAATGCGAACCAAGCAGGTGGAATCGTAGGTGCAGGTGAAAATGAAATACCTAATTATCCTGCAGACGGGACTGCAGGAACTGGTGATTATGAACGTATCGAAGAACGAATTAATAATGAAGTTAACAGGATTAGGAAAGAAATCGTGGAAAGTCCTTATAAGATTAGGGATTTAGGTATTCAAGTAATAGTTGACCCGAGTAGTACGGACAATGGTGAAAATCTTCCTCCAGAAACGTTAGAAGAAATTAATAATATCTTAAGCACAATTGTTCGAACGACAATCGATAAAGGTTCAATTAATGCTGAGTTAGATGAAGAAACAATTAACGATAAAGTAGTTGTCTCTGTTCAAAAGTTTCAAGGAAAACCTGAAATGGCTATAACTAAAGAAACAGCAATTATACCATTATGGATCTATTTTGTAGGTGGCGGTTTATTATTAATTATTTTTATCCTTCTATTCTTATACCTTAGAAAGAGAAAACCAGAAGAAATTGAAGAGGTTATAGAGGAAGAAATAGAAGAATCGTATATAGGGAAGGTACCTGATGTTAATAAGGAAAGAGAAACAGAAGCGAGTGTTCGCAGGAAGCAACTTGAAAAAATGGCTAAAGATAAGCCAGAGGATTTTGCAAAATTACTACGTTCATGGTTAGCAGAAGACTAGGAGGATTGTAATGGCAAAACGTGATAGAGACAGTAGATTAACAGGAAAACAAAAAGCAGCCATTCTTCTAATCTCACTAGGCCCTGACGTATCCGCATCAGTCTACAAACATTTGTCAGAGGAAGAAATAGAGAAGCTAACACTTGAAATATCAGGTGTAAGAAAAGTTGAAGCTTCAGCAAAAGAGGAAATTATGGATGAATTCCACCAAATAGCACTAGCGCAAGATTATATCGCACAAGGTGGGATTGGTTATGCAAAAACTGTACTGGAAAAAGCTCTAGGTGTTGATCAAGCGGCTACGATTATTAATCGCTTAACATCTTCACTACAAGTGAGACCTTTTGATTTTGCTAGAAAAGCAGATCCAGGCCAGATTTTAAATTTCATTCAAAATGAGCACCCTCAAACAATTGCGTTGATTCTATCATATTTAGAACCAACACAAGCTGGACAGATTTTATCTGAACTACCACAAGAAATGCAGGCTGATATAGCAAGAAGAATTGCCTTAATGGATAGTACTTCTCCTGAAATTATTAACGAGGTAGAACAGATATTGGAGAGAAAGCTATCTGCAACTGTAACCCAAGACTATACACAAACAGGTGGAGTCGAAGCTGTTGTAGAAGTTTTAAATGGGGTTGATAGAAGTACTGAGCGGACAATATTAGATGCTCTTGAAATACAAGACCCTGAACTTGCGGAAGAAATTAAGAAGAGAATGTTCGTATTTGAAGATATTGTTACTCTTGATAACCGTTCTATCCAACGGGTAATACGTGACGTTGAGAATGAAGACCTTTTATTATCTCTTAAAGTGGCAAGCGAAGAGGTTAAGGAAATTGTCTTTAAAAATATGTCAAAACGGATGGTTGATACATTTAAGGATGAAATGGAATATATGGGACCTGTTAGACTACGTGACGTTGAAGAGGCACAATCACGAATCGTAGCGGTGATTAGAAGATTAGAAGAGGCTGGTGAAATTGTCATAGCTCGTGGCGGAGGAGATGATATTATTGTCTAGAGTGATAAAGTCTAGTTTTGCTCGGTCAAATGATGAGGGAAAAAGAGTGATCGGGTTGCAAAAAATAGGAACTTTTTCAGACGATGCCATAGAGCTGCACCAAGCTCAAGAAGACTTACTAAAAATCAATGCTCAAGCAACTAACATTCTCGAAGAAGCAAAGCAAAAAGCAGATAAATTACTGCAACAAGCTCGGTCTGAATTAGATTCAACGCGCCACCAAATAGAAAATGAGTTGCACAAATGGGAGCAGGAAAAAAAAGAATTAATCGCATTAGCAAAAGATGAAGGATATTCATTTGGGCTAAAAGAGGGTAATCTAGCTGGTTTAAATCAATACCAGGACCTTTTACAGGAAGCCAGGAATATAATTGATGCTTCCAAAAATGAGTACCAAAGTTTGATAGAATCATCTGAGGAAACGATTTTAGAGCTTGGCGTAAAAGTTGCTGAAAGAATTCTTGGTAAACAATTAGAGGAACACAAAGAGGATTTCCTCCACTTGGTTAAACGAGCGATAAAAGAGGCTAGTGAGTACACTCAAATCCAAATCTTTGTTCATCCATTACAATATGAATTTGTAATTAGTCAAAAAGATGAGCTAGTTAGCTTGGTTAATAAAGAAACCACACTCTATATTTATCCTAACGAAGATTTAACTGAACTAGGCTGTATGATTGAAACAAGCTTTGGAAGAATTGATGCTAGTGTTGATAGTCAGCTTTTAGAAATTAGGAACAAGCTTCTTACAATGTTAGAGGGTGAATAACAACATGAAGATACAGGACCTTCTCGATGAAATTGGTTCCATTAATTCTTATAAAAGGTATGGTAGGGTAAGTAAAGTTGTTGGGCTAATGATCGAGTCAAAGGGTCCAGAGTGTTCCATTGGAGATGTCTGCTACATCCTAGTAGGTTCAAAAATGAAGCGGAAGATACAAGCGGAAGTAGTTGGTTTTAGAGACGAGAATGTCATTTTAATGCCATATACTTCTGTTAATGATATCTCACCTGGAAGTATTGTTGAGGCGACAGCAAAGCCACTTCAAATTAAAGTAGGTGCCGGTTTAATAGGGAAGGTTGTTGATTCAACTGGAAACCCACTTGATAAAAGTCAGCTACCTAAAGGGCTTACGAGTGTCCTAACAGACCAAGACCCACCTAATCCATTAGAAAGGCCGCCAATTGAAGAGGAAATTACTGTGGGTGTAAGAATGATAGATAGTTTACTTACAGTAGGTAAAGGTCAACGTGTTGGTATATTTGCAGGAAGTGGTGTTGGCAAAAGTACACTGATGGGAATGATTGCCAGAAATACATCAGCTGATATAAATGTTATTGCTCTTGTTGGTGAACGTGGACGGGAAGTAAGGGAGTTTATTGAAAGAGACCTTGGATCAGAAGGGTTAAAACGTTCAATCGTTGTAGTTGCAACTTCAGACCAGCCCGCACTTATGCGTATAAAAGCGGCCTATACTGCAACATCAATTGCAGAATATTTCCGTGATAAAGGCAAAAACGTGATGTTTATGATGGATTCAGTCACGCGTGTAGCAATGGCCCAACGTGAAATTGGCTTGGCGATCGGAGAACCTCCAACAACTAAAGGTTATACGCCTAGTGTTTTTTCGATTCTACCAAAACTTCTTGAAAGAACAGGAACGAATATACATGGTACAATTACTGCATTTTATACAGTCTTAGTTGACGGTGACGATATGAATGAGCCAATTGCTGATACAGTTCGTGGTATTTTAGACGGACATCTCGTTCTTGATAGAACTCTTGCTAATAAAGGTCAATTTCCAGCTATTAATGTTTTAAAAAGTATTAGCAGAGTAATGAATCATATAGTGTCAGAAGACCATCGACTTGCTGCAGAGAAATTAAGAGATTTATTATCAACTTATATAAATTCAGAGGATCTTATAAATATCGGAGCTTATAAACGAGGTTCGTCAAGAGATATCGATGAAGCAATTCGATTTTATCCAAAGATCCTTTCATTTTTAAAGCAACGCACTGTTGAAAAGGTTTCACGTGAAGATAGTATTCAAAGATTGTTCCAACTAATTGAAAAAGGTGAGTAGTTATATGAGCTACCAATTTAAATTTCATAAGCTATTATCGATTAAAGAAAGTGAAAAAGACCAAGTTCTTTCAGAGTACAATGAGTCTGTAAAAAGTTTTGAAACACTTGCAGAAAAACTTTACTCATTTCTTAAACGAAAAGAAGAGCTCGAAAAATCGCAAATTTCAAAGCTAAATACAGGGTTAATGATTCAAGATATTCGCCACCACCAACAATTTATTACGAATCTTGAGAAAACAATCTCACATTACCAACGATTAGTAATTGAGAGTAGACAAAAAATGCAAGTAGTTCAATCAAAATTAATCGAAAAAAATATTGAAGTAAAGAAATTCGAAAAAATAAAAGAGAATAGCTTTCAACATTACTCAATAGAGCTACATCATTACGAAAGTAAGGTAATGGATGAAATATCGATTCAACAATTTATGAGTCGAGGGAATTAGGTGATCATGATGGAAACGAGTGAAGTGGAAAACAAGGTTTATAGTAAATTCCAATGGTTTCTTTTTGTGATTGTTATTCCTATCCTTTTTACAATAACCCTTGCACTAGTTTTAATAACGATAGCTGGGATTAATGTAGTTGATTATGCTAAAGAAATTGGCCAAAAAACACCGATAATTTCTAATTATCTATCAAATGAAACCGCGAAAGAGGCTACAGTGGAAAGTCCAGATCAAAAAATCGGCTCTCTTGAAGAAAATATTCGTGAAAAGGAGACGCAAATCGCACAGTTAGAAAAGGATTTACAGAGCAAACAAGATGAGATAGAAAGATTGCAAATAGAACTGAATCAATTGGCAGAAGACTTAGCCTTTAAAGAAGAAGCACAGCTAGATAAAACTAAGACTCTACAAGAGATAACAAAAATGTACGAGACAATGTCAGCAAAAAATGCAGCCGTAATTATACCAAAACTTGATAACGAACAAGCTGTTAACATCCTATCTTCTCTTAAGACAGATCAGGTAGCGTTGATCTTAGAGAAAATGAACCCTGAAGATGCGGCAAAATATACTCAGTTGCTCGCAGAGTAAATAATAAGTGCTTATTTGAAAGGGGGTGAAATTAATGAATATTGCGGCTGTACAAGGCAACCAAACACACGAGTTTAAAGCTGATAAGGCTCAAAATCAAAGTTCACAAACAAGCTTTAGTAGCTTCTTAAACGCTCAAACGATGTCGTCATCAACAAGTAGTAAAAGGGGTCTAGTCCAGCAACAGGAAAGTAAAGCTGATAGTACTCTAAAAATACTTGCTAGTAGTGATGACCATATAATGGAAATGGCTGGAGAAAATTTTGCTGCATTTCTTGAAAATCTTTTTATCGATAATGAGGATACTATTGAACCTGCGCAAGAGGATATAAAAGAATTGGTTAGTGTAATTCAGTTGCTTCGAGTTGAAACTGGAGAACTAAACATCCGCTCCACTAGTGAATCTGATATTGAAGAACTAGTAGAACATCTACCTCAAGAAGTAAAAGCAGGTATTGAGACGTTTTTACAAATGTTTAGTAACTCAGCAGAACCAAGTAACATCATCGAAGACTTTTCAAAACCTGAAAATGTCGTTAGTCTATTAATCTTATTGTCACAAATAGATGGCGAAGCAATGAAAAAGCTTGATGAACCTACTTTTACAAAGCTTTTCGAGTTTGTAAATAAACAGGTTGATGCATTGGAAGCTACTACTATCATTCCTAGAGACATAGATGTGGAACTAATAGGAAAAAAAATGCAGCAAATAATGCAACAACTTTTTGGAAAAGAGTTACACGAACAACCGAATGATAATGCAAAGACTGATACAAGAAAAGAGTACTTACAATCTGTGTTTTCACGGTATTTTGTAGAACAAAATGGTATGAAAAATACGGCTAACCAGCAAATTACTCACGCTACACAATCGATTCAGACAAACATTCAAACATCAACAAAGGTGGAAACAGTTTTCCAACAGGTAGTAAGTAATGTTGATATTCAAGCACCGATGAATAAAATACAACAATTCGTTTTATTTGTAGAACAAAATGGAAAGCAAACAGTTGGTCAAGAACAATTTATAAAAGAGTTTCAAAATATATTATCAAGAAGTCAATTCGGCAATTTACAGGATGGCCAACAAAAATTACTTATAAAGCTTTATCCAGAACATTTGGGTTCATTGCGGATTGAAATACTACAAAAAGATAATCTGATGACGGCTAGGATAATAGCATCAACAGCAGCTGCGAAAGATGTTCTAGAATCACAAGTGCAAAACTTGAAGCAATCGTTCTTATCTCAAAACATTCAAATTGAAAAGGTGGAAATAGCTCATCAGCAATTGCAGCAGTCTGAACGCTTCTTGCAAAAGGATTCACAACAAAATCAAGATAGCGAACAACAACAAAAGAGTGAAACAGATAACCAAGATGATTCAGAAACTAAGTCATCATTTGTTGCTTCATTACAAGAGGAAATTCTCAATTTGAAAGTGTAGGTGTAACGAATGGCAAGTAGAATAGATTCTAGTCTTTATCTATCAAATAATCAACAAAAACGAAAGACTGGAAATGACATACTAGGCAAGGACGACTTTTTAAGAATACTTATGACACAGTTACAAAACCAAGATCCAATGAATCCGATGCAAGATAAGGATTTTATTGCGCAAATGGCAACTTTTTCTTCATTAGAACAAATGACAAACATCAATAAAACGATGGAAAGCTTTGTGAATTCGCAAAATGGAGACCTTCTTTTAAAATACAGCAGTATGATTGGTAAAGAACTTGAGTGGGGTTATAAATCCACAGATTCAGATGGTAATGAAGTAAACAATTCAGGTATTGGTATTGTAAAATCAATTAAGCAAAAAGGTACTGAAATTGAGCTAGAGTTAGAAGATGGAACAAAAGTTTTTACGGATGAAATTATTAAAGTTAGTCTTCCTCAAACCTCAAATGACTAATAGGGGGGTAGACATTGGATCATAGAATATATCAATTACAAAACCATCCACTTGCATTACCACAAAAGAAAAAAGTGTCTGACATTCAGCCGCCGACAGTTACTTTTCAACAAAGGCTAGAAGAAGCAACTGAATTAAAAATTAGTAAACATGCCAGGAAACGTTTAGATGAGAGAAATATTTTTATTGATCAACAGAAATGGGATCAAATTAGTGCAAAGGTTGCTGAAGCGAAGACAAAAGGAATTAATGATTCGCTGATTGTAATGGACGGGGCAGCATTAATCGTTAATACTAAAAATAATACAGTCATCACCGCTATGAATAGAAGTGAAGCAAGTTCACAAATTTTTACCAATATCAATGGAACAATTTTGCTAGACTAATAGAGGCTGGACCGTAAAGGAAGCCAATTGTCCTGCCAAATGACAGAAGCAGGCTAAACGAGGGGAGAGTTAACAAATGTTAAGATCAATGTACTCAGGAATCGGTGGAATGAAAAACTTCCAAGTAAAGCTAGATGTAATCGGAAATAACATTGCGAACGTAAACACATATGGGTATAAAAAGGGTCGGACGACGTTTAAGGATCTTGTGAGTCAGCAGATAGCTGGGGCTTCAGCGCCCTCTGATACTAAAGGTGGGGTTAACCCAAAGCAAGTTGGTCTTGGTTCTCAATTAGGCTCAATTGATACGATTCATACACAGGGGAGTTTACAAACTACTGGACGTCCGCTAGATTTAGGAATTTCTGGAGATGGCTTTTTTATTGTGAATGATGGAATTAATAATTTCTTTACAAGAGCTGGTAATTTTTACATGGATGAAAATGGTACTCTGGTAAATTCCGATGGATTGCTAGTTCAAGGTAATCAAGGAAATGATCCTGCTGATGATGTATTAGCTGATACATTAGGTGAAATTGTTATCCCTAAAACTGCTCAAAGTTTTAGTATAGGTAGTGATGGAAAAGTGACTTTTATAGAAAATGGTGAATTATTAGTTGCGGGTCAGATCCTAATTGCTAAGTTTCCTAATACAGGTGGTTTAGATAAAGTTGGAGATAATTTATATCAAGAAACGAGTAACTCAGGTTCGTCAGACGGTGATGATAGCGGGACAATTGATATAAACGACTTTAATATCCCAGGAACTGGAGGCGCAGGCTCTCTCGTTTCAGGTGCACTAGAAATGTCAAACGTCGATCTTTCAGAGGAATTCACGGACATGATTGTGGCACAGCGTGGATTCCAGGCTAATACTCGTATCATTACAACATCTGATGAAATTTTACAAGAACTAGTTAATCTTAAACGATAGATAAGGGAGGTAAGGGGCTAGGTGTTCTCCTTAGCCCCTGAAGTATTTTGATTAAGCTAACTCGATTAAATGGTAAGCCTTTTACATTAAATGCTTTGTATATCGAACAGGTAGAATCATTTCCGGATACAACAATCACTTTGACAAATGGTAAAAAGTTTGTCGTGAGGGAATCTGAGGAGGGTGTTATGCTAAGGGTAAGAGATTTTTACCACAGTGTGAATGTGTTAGGCCTTCAAAGCGACACGGAGGGATCATAATTGTGAAAAATAAGCTACTCACAATAATGTTAATTATTATTAGTGCAATTACTTTAGTTGGTACTACAGCATTTATCGTTTTAATGAAGTTTCCAGGTGATGAAGAACAGAAAGAGCCATCAATTGATGAAGTTGTTGAAGCAACTGTTGAAATACCCGAGATAACCACTAAGCTAAAGACGAAAGGGTATATTCGTATTTCCTTTAATATACAGACTGATAGTAAGAAAGCGAAAGAAGAGTTAGAAAAACGTGGTTTTCAAGTACAAAATATTCTCATTAAAGAATTGTCAGAAATGACGCTTGAACAATTTGACGGGGAAGAAGGGATTTCCTCACTAGAGAATAAGTTGAAAGACCGTATAAATGAACTCATGCAAGAGGGTACAATCGTGAGTGTTTATGCAACCTCCTTTCTCCCTCAATAATATTGACAGCTAAAGGTATGGAGTATGGAGGTGAAGCAATATGTCAGCAGAGGTTTTATCACAGAGTGAAATAGACGCCTTGTTATCAGCAATTTCTACAGGTGAGATGAATGCAGATGAACTAAAAAAGGAAGAAGCAGTAAAAAAGGTTAAAGTATATGATTTTAAGCGTGCCTTACGATTTTCAAAGGATCAAGTTCGAAGCTTAACTAGGATTCACGAAAATTTCGCTAGACTATTAACCACTTATTTTTCTGCACAACTTAGAACGTATGTGCAAATTACCGTAGGATCTGCGGATCAAATTCCCTATGAAGAATTTATTCGATCTATACCAAAGGTTACGATCTTGAATGTATTCGAGGTTCCGCCATTAGATGGTCGAATACTTCTTGAGGTAAACCCAAATATTGCTTATGCGATGATGGATCGAATGCTAGGTGGGCGTGGTGTTAGTGTTAACAAGGTAGAAAATTTGACTGAAATTGAAACGAAAATAATGTCTAATATGTTTGAAAAAGCTTTCGAAAATTTACGTGAGGCGTGGGATTCAGTTGCTGAGATTGATCCGATGTTGGCTGAATTTGAAGTGAATCCACAATTCCTTCAAATGGTTTCGCCTAATGAAACAGTTGTTGTCATATCATTAAACACACAAATTGGTGAGACAAGTGGAATGATAACTATCTGCATCCCTCATGTTGTGTTAGAACCTATTATTCCAAAGCTATCAGCACATTATTGGATGCAAAATATTAAGAAAGAAAGCGCCCCACATGATATTGAAGCTATTAAAAAACAAATCAAAAATGCTGACTTACCGGTTATTGCCCAATTAGGGACATCAGACATAGCAATTCAGGAATTTTTAATGCTTGATATTGGAGATGTTATTCAACTTGATCAAGTAATAGGTAAGCCATTGACGATTAGCGTCGCTGATTCACCTAAATTTCTAGGACAAGCTGGTAAAGTTAATAAAAAGCTAGCGATACAAATAATTAATGAAATAAAAGGGGGGAACGACGACGATGAGTGATATGTTATCACAAGATGAAATTGATGCACTATTAAGAGGCACCACAGATTTTGATAATGACGATGAAGATAATGGTGATCGTTCCCCAGTTGAAGATTACCTTACTTCCATGGAAGAAGATGCGCTAGGAGAAATTGGTAATATTTCTTTTGGAAGTTCTGCAACTGCACTTTCTACACTATTAAATCAAAAAGTAGACATTACTACACCAAGCGTATTAGTTGTTCAAAAGAGTAAATTGTCTGATGAATTTCCACAACCCTACGTTGCGATTCATGTGAGTTACACAGAAGGGTTTACTGGAGCAAATTTACTGGTAATTAAACAAAGTGATGCTGCAATTATCGCTGATTTAATGTTAGGTGGTGATGGTAAGAATCCTGCTGACTTATTGGGAGAGATCCAATTAAGTGCTGTACAAGAGGCGATGAATCAAATGATGGGGTCTGCGGCTACATCAATGTCCACTGTGTTTAATAAAAAGGTAGATATCTCTCCACCGAGTATTGATTTACTAGATTTAAAAGAAGGAGAGGGAGCCGAGAAAATCCCATCAGACGAAACATTAGTTAAAATTTCATTTCGTTTGAAAATAGGTGATTTAATAGACTCTAATATTATGCAAGTGATCCCTGTTGAGTTTGCTAAAGCGTTGGTGGATGAACTTTTAAACCCATCTGCGTTGAATGAAGTAGCTCCAACTGCTCAAGTTGACAGATATGAACCAGCAGTGACACGAGAATATAGTTCTCAAGCTATGCAACAAAGCCGGGAGTATGACTATGCACAACCAAGTATTCACCAGCAACCAACACAACCAATGTACGGAACAGGGCATCCTCAACAAAACAGTTATTCAGGGCCACAGCATATTGGAAGCAATTTTAATATGCCGTCAGCACAACCGACAAGTGTACAACCTGCCGTTTTTTCTAACTTTGAGCAGGTGCAGCTAGGAGAATCAGAAGCAAAAAACCTAGATATGCTTTTAGATATTCCATTGCAGGTAACTGTTGAACTAGGAAGAACAAAGCGCTCAATAAAAGAGATACTTGAATTGTCGACAGGCTCCATTATTGAACTTGATAAATTAGCAGGCGAACCAGTAGATGTTTTGGTTAACAATAAATTGGTTGCTAAAGGAGAAGTAGTTGTAATTGATGAAAACTTTGGTGTTCGCATTACAGATATTATCAGTCAAAAAGATAGAATAAATAAACTAAGATAAGTAGGGGGATTTTACATGGCACACAGAATTTTAATTGTAGACGACGCAGCATTTATGAGAATGATGATAAAGGATATCCTTTCAAAAAATGGATATGAAGTTGTAGGTGAAGCAGCAGATGGTGCACAAGCGGTTGAAAAATATCAAGAACATCAACCTGATTTAGTAACAATGGATATTACAATGCCAGAAATGGATGGAATTACTGCATTAAAAGAAATTAAGAAAATAAACCCAAACGCTAAAGTGATTATGTGTTCAGCTATGGGCCAGCAAGCAATGGTAATTGATGCAATCCAAGCGGGTGCAAAAGATTTTATTGTGAAACCTTTCCAAGCTGACCGTGTTATTGAAGCTATTAGTAAAACGTTAAGCTAATCTAAACGTAAGAAGGTGGCTGATTTTGCTACAGCGATTAACAATCTATAGTAGGATTTTTATCTTAATTTTTGCACTTTTAATTTCTTTTTCTAGTGAAATCAGTGCTCAGCAAACAAATAAGAATGTAATAGAGTGGATTCAGCAACCAGAAGAGCAAAATGATGAAAATAACACACCTAGTAGAGAATTGGATCAGAATGAGAGTGAACTTACAACCTCATCAAATCAATTCTCTGCATGGGAATTTATTAAAATGATTTTTGCAACGATTTTCATTATTGCACTTATTTATTTTGTTTTAAAATTGATTAATAAGAAAAATCGACTTTTTAATAAAGACAAATATATTGAAAATATAGGTGGTACTAGTTTAGGTACGAACCGTTCAATTCAACTTGTAAAAGTTGGAGATCGCATATTAGTAGTTGGAGTGGGCGACTCTATTCAGTTACTAAAAGAGATAGACGATAGCGAAGAGATTAAGGAAATCCTTGAGGAGCACAACACAAGATTAGATCACTTAGTACAACCTCGAGATTTACTTACTAAATTAGTTTCACATAAAAAGAACAAAACAAAAGGGAATGCTGATCAATTTCAGTCGATTCTTAAGGAGCAATTAACTGAAATATCAAAAGGCAGGAAAAAAATGTTAGATGAGTTTTCGAAAAAGGGGTCTAGTAAAGAATGAATGAATTTATGGAGTTTTTTAATACCAGCGCCCCCGAAAATGTATCGACATCTGTTAAAATGTTCCTTTTATTAACAGTTTTAACAATTGCACCAAGCATTTTAATTCTAATGACGAGCTTTACTAGAATTATCATTGTGTTATCCTTTGTGAGAACGTCACTTGCTACTCAGCAGATGCCACCCAATCAAGTGCTTATAGGGCTAGCTTTGTTTTTAACATTTTTTATAATGGCTCCTGTGTTTTCAGAAGTAAATGACCAGGCTTTAACACCTTTATTTAATGAAGAAATAAATCTTGAGGAAGCATATGAAAGAGCATCGCTACCATTTAAGGAATTCATGAGTAAGCATACAAGACAAAAAGATCTGGCGTTATTCCTTAATTATTCAGGAAGTGAACGCCCAACGTCAGTAGCAGACATTCCATTGATAGCACTTGTACCTGCATATGCGATAAGTGAATTAAAGACAGCTTTTCAAATCGGATTTATGATTTTTATTCCATTTTTAGTAATCGATATGGTGGTTGCAAGTGTATTAATGTCAATGGGTATGATGATGTTACCTCCTGTCATGATTTCATTGCCATTTAAAATATTATTGTTTGTCTTAGTTGATGGATGGTATTTAATAGTTAAGTCTCTCTTGCAGAGCTTTTAAAAGAAGGTGGAAAATAATGAGTCCTGAATTTGTAATTTCTATGGCCGAAAAAGGTGTTTATACGACATTATTAATTAGTGGCCCATTATTAGTCTTAGCCCTAGTTGTTGGGCTCATAATAAGTGTCTTTCAAGCTACCACTCAAATCCAAGAGCAAACACTTGCTTTCGTACCTAAAATTGTTGCCGTATTAGTTGGCTTAATATTTTTCGGTCCTTGGATGTTAACACATATGTTGACATATACCTATGATATCTTTAATAACTTAACAAGATTCGTAGGTTGATAGGATGCTTGAATTATATACGAGTTATCCTGCTTTTCTTTTAGTACTTGTTAGAGTTACCTGTTTTTTTGCAACATTACCGTTATTCTCGTATCGAACGATTCCAGCACCCCATAAAATTGGTTTTGCATTTTTTCTATCTTGGATAATGTTTTTTACAATTGATTATCCAGTCATTTCTATCGACGGTTTTTATTTTATGTTAGTCATAAAAGAAGCGATGGTTGGACTTGCTATAGGATTAATTGCTTTTATGGTTATTTCTGCAATTCAAATTGCTGGTGGATTTATCGACTTTCAAATGGGATTTGCAATTGCAAACGTAATAGATCCACAAACTGGTGCACAAAGTCCACTTATTGGCCAGTATTTATATACCTTTGCTTTATTACTATTACTTTCTGTAAACGGACATCATTTATTGTTAGATGGAGTTTTTTATAGCTATCAGTTCATCCCGTTAGATCAGATGTCGTTACCACTTGGAGATGAGAATGTAATAGAATTTGTTTTGAAGGTATTTAACACAATGTTCGTCATCGCTTTTCAAATGTCGATTCCGGTTGTAGGCTCATTGTTCTTAGTTGACCTTGCATTAGGTATTGTTGCAAAGACAGTACCACAATTAAATGTTTTCGTTGTAGGGCTGCCGTTAAAGATTGTCGTAAGTTTCATTGTTTTGATTTTAGTAATGTCAGTTATGATGATGCTAGTCGGCCAACTGTTCGAGAGTATGATCTATACAATGAGAGGTTTTATGGGATTATTAGGAGGAAGGTAGATGGAATGGTTAAGTCTTGATCTGCAGCTTTTTGCAGGTGAAAAAACAGAGAAAGCCACTCCTAAGAAGCGGCAAGAATCTAGAAAAAAGGGTCAGGTTGCTAAAAGTGCTGATGTTAATACAGCCTTTCTTTTAATCTTCATTTTTTTATTACTCTTATTTATCGGTGGATTTATGCGCGATAAGATGATTGATATATTTACACATTCATTTCAGGAATATCTACTGATTAATGTGACAGTTGAAAGTGTACATCGACTCTTTTTAGAGATATTGTCAGAGGTTGCAATAGTTGTAGGTCCAATTATGCTCATTGCGATTGTTGCAGGAGTAGCAGCGAATTTAATGCAGATCGGATTCCTATTTTCAATAGAGTCAATTCAGATGAAACTAAATAAAATCGATCCAATTCAAGGGTTTAAGAGAATTTACTCGATTAGAGCAATAGTAGAGATGTTAAAATCGATTCTGAAAATTATTTTTGTAGGGGCTGTTACATTTACAGTCATTTGGCTTCAACTCGAAGAAATATTACTATTATCACAGATGAGTGTGGGTAGTGCACTCGTATTTTTAGGAAAATTAACCATCCAAATGGGACTTTCAGCGGCATTTGCACTTTTATTCTTATCTGTTCTAGATTATTTATATCAAAAATACGACCATGAAAAGAATATTAAAATGTCAAAACAAGATATAAAAGACGAATATAAGAAGTCTGAAGGGGACCCGTTAATAAAATCGAAAATAAAGCAAAAGCAACGTGAAATGGCAATGCAACGTATGATGCAAGAAGTCCCAAAAGCTGATGTTGTTATTACCAACCCTACTCACTATGCAATTGCATTAAAATATGATGAAGACAAAATGGACGCACCATATGTAGTTGCAAAAGGAGTTGATTTTGTTGCTCAAAAAATTAAGGAGCTTGCAAAAGAAAACAGCATTGCAACCGTTGAAAATCGTCCATTAGCTAGAGCGTTATATAGTCAAACAGAAATCGGTGACGCTGTTCCAGAGGAATTTTTTAAAGCAGTAGCTGAGATTTTAGCTTTTGTGTATCGCTTAAAGCAAAAAGTGTAAGACATATTAGATTGACAAATTAAGGGAGAGAAAAACAATGTCAGCAAGAGATTTATCTGTTCTATTAAGTGTTATTTTAATTGTTGCCATGCTTATCATTCCCTTTCCAGGGTGGATGCTAAGTATTCTTATCATAATAAATATTTCTCTTGCCTTGCTTGTCCTACTCACCTCAATGAACATGCAAGAACCTCTTCAATTTTCAATATTCCCATCGTTATTATTGCTATTAACACTATTCAGATTAGGTTTAAATGTCTCGACTACAAGATCTATTTTAAGTCATGGTGAAGCAGGTGGAGTTGTAGAGACGTTTGGAACGTTTGTTGTCGGAGGAAATGTAATTGTTGGTTTTGTTGTTTTCTTAATCCTAATTATTATTCAGTTCGTTGTAATTACAAAGGGATCTGAACGTGTATCCGAAGTTGCAGCACGTTTTACTCTTGACGCAATGCCGGGAAAACAGATGAGTATTGATGCTGATTTAAATGCAGGGATGATTTCTGACAAAGAAGCAAGAGAACGACGTGAGAAAATTGGTAAAGAAGCAGATTTTTACGGAGCAATGGACGGAGCAAGTAAGTTTGTAAAAGGAGACGCTATAGCAGGAATTATTATCGTACTCATTAATATGCTTTTTGGTTTTATAATAGGTATGACACAACAAGGATTAGGACTTCAAGAGGCACTTTCAAAATACACACTCCTTACTGTTGGTGATGGTATCGTTAGCCAAATACCAGCATTATTGATTTCGACTGCTACAGGGATCGTTGTAACACGAGCAGCTTCAGACGGCAACTTAGGACAAGATATAACTGCACAACTCTTTGCTTTTCCGAAAATGTTGTATGTAACTGCTGCTACAATATTCTTACTAGGTTTATCGACACCAATTAATGATATTCTTACCATTCCGATTGCAGGAATCATCGCATTTGGTGCTTTCACAATAGGTCGATCAAATGTAAATGATATACAGTCAGTAGATGATCCGGATGTAGAGCTTGAGGTTGATGGCATGAAAAGTCCTGAAAGTGTTGTTAACCTTTTAAATGTTGACCCTATAGAATTTGAATTTGGTTACGGTTTAATACCTCTAGCCGATACAAATCAAGGGGGAGATCTACTAGATAGAATTGTTATGATTAGGAGACAATTAGCAATTGAATTAGGATTAGTCATTCCGGTCGTACGAATTCGAGATAATATTCAATTACAGCCTAATGAATACCGTTTGAAAATTAAAGGAAGTGAAATGGCTAGAGGTGAATTATTACTTGACCACTATTTGGCCATGAGTCCAGGTGTTGATGATGACTCAATAGAAGGAATTGATACCATTGAACCATCTTTTGGTTTGCCAGCAAAATGGATAACAGAAGATATGAAAGACCAAGCGGAAATGCTAGGTTATACGGTAGTTGATCCACCATCTGTGGTTTCTACTCATATTACAGAATTGATAAAAGCAAATGGCCATCAGTTAATTGGCAGACAAGAAGTGAAACAACTTATTGATCATTTAAAAGAGACGTATCCTATTTTAGTAGATGAAGTTACACCGAACCCACTTACGATAGGTGACATTCAAAAAGTATTGGCTAAACTGTTAAAAGAAAAAGTATCAATAAGGAATTTACCGATTATTTTCGAAACATTGGCAGATTACGGAAGAATGTCCACGGACACCGATTTACTAACTGAATATGTTAGGCAGTCCTTAGCTCGCCAAATTACTAATAGTCTTGCAGTAGATGGTGATACACTAAAAGTAATTACGTTATCAGGTAAAGTTGAAAAGACTGTTGCTGAAGGCGTCCAGCAAACGGAGCATGGTAATTATTTATCATTAGATCCTACAGTTTCACAAACAATAATTGAAACAATTGCTACTCAAATAGAGCAAGTATCCCTCCAGGAACAATCACCAATATTACTTTGCTCACCAGCAGTACGAATGTATGTCAGACAAATGATTGAAAGGTATTTTCCTCAAATACCTGTACTCTCATATAATGAGCTTGAATCGAACATCGAAGTACAAAGTGTAGGGGTGGTGAATATAGATTGAAGGTAAAAAAATTTGTGGCAGCTTCAATGCCAGATGCAATGAAACTGATTAGGGCTGAATTGGGAAGTGATGCCGTAATTTTAAATTCGAAAGTAGTACAAAAGGGTGGATTTTTAGGTTTCTTTATGAAAAAAAATATTGAAGTAATTGCGGCAATTGACCCTCTACCTTCCAAAGAAAAGACACCTTTAATAAAGGAAAAATCGAATAAATTTACCCACCAGGAAAAACAAAAAATGTCCGCTCCCATAATGGACTTTATTGGCAAAAATGAAGAAACAAATCATGAGAATTTATTAAAAGAAATTAAGGATTTAAGATCACTCATGGTAGAAATATCTTCTGGAGTAAGCTCGAATTTCGAGAAATACCCTGAACCTTTAAAAGAAATAAATCAGTTATTGGTACACCAAGAGATTGGTGATTCGATTAGACATGAAGTAATAACCAGCCTCTTAGAAAAATGGTACGTTAATAAAGCAAGCGCAACGAGTCAGGATGTCACAATTTGGCTTAAGGAGCAGCTTACAGATAAGCTGTCTTCTAATGAATATGGTGGGATTTCATATAAGAGAAAATTTATAAATGTTGTTGGTCCTACTGGTGTTGGAAAAACAACTACGCTTGCGAAAATAGCAGCAGAATGTTTATTAACAGACAATAAAAAGGTGGCATTTATTACTACAGATACGTACCGAATTGCTGCAATTGATCAATTAAAAACATATGCGAAAATTCTCGGTATACCATTAGAAGTAAGCTATAATTTAGACGACTTTAAAGCAGCCAAAGAAAAATTTAACGACTATGATGTTGTGCTTATTGATACAGCTGGTAGAAACTTTAGAAATAAACAATATGTAGATGATTTAAGAAACGTAATTGATTTTAACGAAGAGATGGAAACATTTCTCGTTCTTGGGTTAACTTCGAAGCTAAGTGATATGAAAGAGATATATGAGCAATTTTCTCTTGTTAAGATAAACAAAGTTATTTTTACAAAAGTTGATGAAACGTCTATTTATGGTCATATGATTAATTTCTTAACTCAATATGGACTAGGTGTTGCCTATTTAACAAATGGCCAAAATGTTCCAGATGATATTATTAAAGCTAATCCACAAGCAATTGTAAATACGCTTCTTGGAGACGAATAGATATGAGAGATCAAGCGGAGATCCTACGTATTAAACTACAAAAATTAAATAACACAACGAACTCTACTAAAACAATTGCTGTGATAAGTGGAAAAGGTGGCGTTGGGAAATCCAATGTTTCTATTAATTTTTCACTTTCCCTATTGAAACAAGGGAAAAAAGTCTTATTATTTGATATGGATATCGGGATGGGAAATGTAGATATATTACTGGGCCTTTCCTCGAAACATACGATAGTTGATATGTTAAACGAAGATATATCCATTCATGATGTAGTAAAAAGAGGGCCTGCCGGACTGTCCTATATAGCTGGGGGGACAGGTTTATCTACTATTTTTTCCTTAGACCACGAAAAAACAAAGACATTTATAGAACAATTGCAGCTTGTATTACCTGAATATGATTATTTACTATTTGATATGGGTGCAGGAATTACAAAAGAAAGCTTAGAGCTTTTAATGGCTGTTGACGATATATTTGTTATTACAACACCGGAACCAACTGCGATTACCGATGCTTATTCGGCAATGAAATACATTTACTCACTTGATAAAAGTATTCCCTATTATTTAATTGTCAATAGGGTACACTCGGAAAATGAGGGTAAACAAACTCTTCAGCGTTTATATAATGTTGTATCACAGTTTCTTCATAAAGAAACAGTGCAACTTGGTATTTTACCAGATGATCGAACGGTATTAAAAGCAGTTAGTCATCAAACTCCCTATATATTGTACGCTCCAAGATCCAATATAAGCAAAGCGATGGTGGAGTTAACAAATCGATATTTAGCAAATCAACAGATTGGTGAGAATAAGCGTAGCTCACCTACATTTATTTCAAAATTACGGAATTTTCTTGAAAGGTAGGGACAAAAATGTCATGGAGAAAATTAAGGTTCTAATTGTGGATGATTCTGCATTTATGCGAAAACTCATATCAGATTTCTTAACTAGCGAACCGAAAATTGAAGTAGTAGGAATTGCTCGAAATGGTGTTGATGCCCTTACAAAAGTAAAAGAACTTAATCCTGATGTGATCACGATGGATGTAGAAATGCCCTTAATGAATGGCTTAGAGGCTTTAAAAGTAATAATGAGCGAACATCCATTACCTGTCATAATGTTATCAAGTACTACATCAGTGGGTGCAGAAAATACGATGGTAGCAATGCAATATGGTGCCTTTGACTTTATAACGAAACCATCTGGTGCTATATCGCTAGACTTGCATTTGATAAAGGATGAAATAGTAAATAAAGTCCTTCAAGCAAGTAAAGCAAATATGAGTGGCTTGAAAAAAACCATACAATTGACGAAAAGTCCTTCTCGCATTCCTAAAGAGTATAGTAAAATAGAACTATCTAAAATTAATTCTTTGAACAAGTCCAATAGAAAAATCCTTAGTATTGGTACATCCACAGGTGGACCTAGAGCATTATCACAGGTGTTACCAAAGCTACCTAAATCAATAAATGCCCCTATTTTAATCGTTCAGCATATGCCAGCTGGCTTCACAAAATCACTTGCGACTCGTTTAGATTCACTCTGTGATATAGAGGTAAAAGAAGCTGAACAAGGTGATGTATTAAAAAAAGGCATAGCTTATATTGCGCCCGGTGGCTACCACTTAAAAGTAAAAAATATAGGTACTTCACTTGCTATAGAGATTGATCAGTCTGAGGTTCGTAATGGCCACAGACCTTCAGTTGATGTAATGTTTGAGTCAATTAGTGAAGTAGAAGATTACGATAATGTAGCTGTAATCATGACGGGAATGGGTTCAGACGGTTCATTAGGATTAAGGAAGCTAAAGTCAAATGGACGTGTACACGCAATTGCTGAATCAGAAGAAACATCAATTGTTTTTGGAATGCCTAAATCTGCAATAGCAACAAATTTAGTAGATGACGTTGTTCAACTAGATAATATCGCTAATACCATTTTAAAATATACAGAAGTTTAAGGGGTGTAAAGAAATGGATATGAATCAATATTTAGAAGTTTTTATAGATGAAAGTAAAGAGCATTTACAAACATGTAATGAGCAATTGCTAGAGTTAGAGAAAAATCCTGAGAATCTAGCAATTGTTAATGAAATTTTCCGCTCGGCCCATACATTAAAGGGCATGTCAGCAACAATGGGTTATGATGATCTTGCAAGTCTAACACATCAAATGGAAAACGTCCTTGATGCGGTTCGAAACAATAAAATAAAGGTGACTCCTTCGATTCTAGATGTTGTTTTTCAATCGGTTGACGATCTAGAGGAAATGGTCAACTCAATCGCTGAAGGTGGAACAGGAAAGCGAGATGTAACTAAAGTTGTTGCACAACTTAAAAAAATCGAGCTAGGTGAAAATATTGAAAATCTAGTAGCAACCAAAGTGACTGAGATTTCAACTGTAAACCAAGAAAATAGTAAAAATAAGATTACATATGATGACTTTGAATATACAGTGATCCAACAATCAAAAGAACAAGGGTTTGAAAGCTATGAGATTACTGTTGGTTTAAGAGCGGATTGCTTATTAAAAGCTGCTCGAGTGTTCATGGTGTTTGAAGTGATTGAACAGGTTGGCGAGGTCATTAAATCAACACCATCAGTAGAACTACTAGAAGATGAACAATTTGAGCAGGAATTCTGTATTACATTTGTATCTAAAGAACCAGCAGCTGACCTGCAAAAAAGGATTATGAAGGTATCCGAAGTAGATCATGTCGATATTCAAACTCTATCATTAGAAATTGAGAATATTCCTAGTCAGCACAATAGTAGTCAAGCCGAGCAGGAAATTGCTGCTACAGTAGCTGTAGAAGATGTAGTGGCTGATGTGATCCAGAACAATGAGGAGATACCAACTACAAGAAAGTCATCTTCTAAACCATCTGGTTCTAATAATAAAACAATCCGTGTTAACATTGAGCGCTTGGATATCCTTATGAATCTTTTTGAGGAATTGGTGATTGATAGAGGTCGTTTAGAGCAGATTTCTCGCGATTTAAATAACTCAGAGCTTCATGAAACAGTTGAAAGAATGTCAAGGATCTCAGGTGATCTCCAGAATATAATCTTAAATATGCGAATGGTACCAGTTGAGACTGTGTTTAACCGTTTCCCTAAAATGGTCCGTCAACTTGCTAGAGATTTAAATAAGAATATCAATTTACAAATAATCGGTGCAGAAACTGAACTTGATAGAACTGTGATTGATGAAATAGGAGATCCATTAGTTCATTTGTTGAGAAATGCACTTGATCATGGTGTTGAAACTCCTGAGGTACGTAGAAATAATGGAAAGAAAGAAGAAGGGAACGTTGTACTTAAGGCCTTTCATAGTGGTAATCATGTATTTATTGAGATTGAGGATGATGGAGCGGGTATTAGTAGAGAAAAAGTACTTAGCAAAGCAATTAGCAAAGGTATCATTACTGAACATACTGCTTCAACCTTAACCAATAAACAGGTGTATGAATTAATACTCTCATCAGGCTTTTCTACTGCGGAAGTGATATCTGATGTTTCTGGTCGTGGTGTGGGTCTAGATGTTGTTAAGAATAAAATTGAGTCACTTGGTGGATCGATAACAATTGATTCAAAAGAGGGTGCAGGATCAACTTTTTCAATTCAGCTACCCCTTACACTATCAATTATTTCTGTTATGCTAGTTGAAATTCAAAAGGAGAAGTTCGCAATCCCACTTTCTTCAATAATCGAAACGGCTATCGTGAAAAAACAAGATATTTTAAATGCTCATAATCAAAAAGTAATTGACTTCCGTGGTAAGGTTGTTCCGTTAGTGTTCTTAAAGGATATTTTCGAGGTTCCGGTTCATAAGGAAGAAGATGAATTCTACTCCGTAGTGATCGTACGAAAAGGGGACAAAATGGCTGGACTAATCGTTGATTCATTTATTGGACAGCAAGAGATTGTCCTTAAATCACTAGGTAATTATTTGAATTCAGTATTTGCTATTTCGGGAGCTACTATTTTAGGTGATGGACAAGTTGCATTAATTATGGATTGTAATGCTCTAATTAAGTAGTAATGTACCTTTGTATAAATTTATTAGTTATATTCGAAAGGTAGCTCAATTTACCAAAGTTAGGTTGACATTACTATAAGTGAGTACCTTTAAGGGGGAGAATATTTTATGTCTGAAAAAGAAGTGGCGACAGCGGAAATAAAAGTAATCGTTTTTCAACTTCAAGAAGAAGAATATGGTGTTCCTGTTAGACAAGTACGCTCTATTGAGAAGGTACAACATATCACACGAGTTCCTAGAACAGTAGATTTTGTGAAAGGTGTTATTAACTTGCGGGGTTTAGTTACACCAATTGTCGATTTACGCAAAAGATTTGGAATTACAGATACAGCTTATACTGATAGTACTAGAATTATAATTGTTGTGCACGGGGATATGGAGGTAGGTCTTATCGTAGATGCAGCAAATGATGTTATTGATATTCCGATGAATTCCATTGAACCCCCTCCAGAAGTTGTAGGTATGGTTGAAGTGGAATATATTAATGGGGTAGCAAAGCTTGATAAGAGATTACTGATTTTACTTAATTTAGATAAAGTGCTTAATCCAGATGAACTTTTGGAAAAAGTAGAAGGTTAGAAGAATGTCCTTATTAGAAAAACTCAATGAAACCCATATCGATATTTTAAAGGAAATAGGGAACATAGGGGCTGGACACTCAGCTACCGCACTTTCAACATTATTGAACAAGAAAATAGATATGAAGGTCCCAGATGTTAAGCTAGTGTCCTTTGATGAAATGATGGATATGGCAGGTGGGCCAGAAAATGTCGTTGCTAGTGTCTTTCTAAGAATTGAAGGCGATGCACCAGGGAGTATGTTCTTTGTACTATCCCTGTCACAGGCGGCCCATTTTATTTGGCAAATGACAGGTGAACAGGCATTTAGCTTTGATAAACAACCATACTCGGAATTATCGATGTCAGCTTTACAAGAACTTGGGAATATTTTGTCTGGGTCATACTTATCTTCATTATCTGACTTTACCGGATTAAACTTATATCCTTCCGTACCAGCTTTATCCATTGATATGGTTGGAGCAATAATTAGTTATGGATTATTAGAATTATCTCAAGTAAGTGATTATGCTATCGTTATTGACACAGCTATTAATGAAGATGAACAAGGAATTAGCGACATTGTTAAAGGGCACTTCTTTCTGTTGCCAGATCCTAATTCATTTAAGAAGATCTTTCAGTCATTGGGAGTTAAGATAGATGAATGAAACAATTAAAGTTGTAAAAGTTGGAATAGCAGACATGAATGTTGTGAAGTCCCCAGATATTATTCGGACCTCCGGCCTAGGGTCCTGTGTTGGTATCATCATATATGACCAGATAAGAGAAGTAGCTGGTTTAGCACATGTGATGCTACCTGACTCATCCTTAGGAAAAGTAGGATCTATAAATGTAGCTAAGTATGCAGATACTGCAATAGAGGCTTTAATATCACAAGTAATTAATTTGGGCGGAAAAAAAAATTCACTCCAAGCTAAAATGGCTGGTGGCGCGCAAATGTTTCAATTTTCTACAGGTAGTGATTTGATGAGAATTGGTCCCCGTAATGTGGAAGCAGTTAAGCAACAACTAGAGCGGTTCAATATCTTAGTTGTTGCCGAAGATGTTGGCGGAAGCAGTGGACGCACGATAGAATTTTCACCTACAACAAAGCGCTTGACTATTAGGACAGTGCACCGGGGAGTTTCTGAAATTTAACTCAGGTACTATTGATTAGATTACTTATTGAATCACTCCCACTGAAGGTAGTTTCCTTACTATGCATTGTTTAGGAGGATTTAAATGACACAGATGTCATCAAGTGAGGATCAACAATATTGGCGAAAATGGACTAGCTCACGTGACCCTCTAGCAGGTGATATTCTGGTTCGTAAATATATGCCACTAGTAACATATCATGTTGGGCGGATATCAGTCGGGGTCCCAAAGAGTGTAAGTAAAGATGATCTTAAGAGCTTAGGGATGTTAGGTCTATATGACGCTCTTGAAAAATTTGATCCCACACGTGACTTAAAATTTGATACCTATGCTTCATTCCGCATTAGAGGTGCCATCATTGATGGATTGCGAAAAGAGGATTGGCTTCCGAGAAGTTCTAGGGAAAAAACAAAAAAGCTAGAAGTAACGATTGAAAAGCTTGAGCAAAGATATATGAGAAATATTACTCCACTAGAAATAGCAACTGAATTAGGTATTACCGAAGAGGAAGTATACCAAACTGTTAATGAAGGCTTTTTTGCGAATGTCCTATCTATTGATGACCAGCTTCAGGAAACAGATGGTAAGGAGCATACAGCGTTTTCTATTAAAGATGAGAAAACGATAACACCAGAGGAGCATGTAGTAAGGGAAGAACTCTATCTTCAGCTTGCAGATGTGATAGGACAGTTAAATGAAAAAGAACAACTAGTGGTTAGTTTATTTTATAAAGAAGAGCTGACATTAACGGAAATTGGACAAGTAATGGGGCTTTCAACTTCTAGAATATCACAAATACACTCAAAAGCCCTTTTTAAATTAAAGACAACACTGGATAAAGTCGTCCAATAAAAATAGGGTGTGAGAAAATGAATGATTTGTTTGATCTTAGCGTTTCAAACGACTCTCTTCAAGCTTATTTGAAAATTAAAGAAAATACTTCAGTATCAACTGATTCTCTATCTGACATAGTGATTCAAGACTATCTAAAAGAAAAAGGCATTTCCTTTGGGATTAAAGGTGAAACCATAAAAAAAATGGTAGAGAATCAAGCTTCTTGGTATATAGAAAACCTGGTAGCAGAAGGAATTGCACCTTTTAAAGGAAAAGATGGGTACTTAAAACATGAACGATCTGAAAGTACTGAAAATAGGAGTGGAAACGAAGAATTAAATTTAAGGAATGTAATTACAATCCCTTCAGTAAGCTCAGGTCAATTAATCGCTAAAGTTATTCAGCCGTCTAAGGCTAGAGAAGGTGTAAATGTATATGGTAAAGCGCTCTTTGCTAGTGATGGAAAGCCTTATAAGCTCCGTTTAGGTAAAAATACAGTAGAAAAGGAAGGTTCAATATACTCAACTATTGATGGACAAATTAGTTTTAGTGGCAATAAAGTTAATGTATTACCTGTTTATGAGGTGTCTGGTGATTTAGACATGAAAACAGGCAATATTAACTTTATTGGGACCGTTATTGTTAGAGGAGACGTACCTCCTGGCTACACGATACAAGCTGGTGGTGACATTAAAATTTATGGAATGGTTGAAGGTGCCGATTTATTTGCTGGTGGTTCTATTTATATTTCTGGTGGTATTGCAGGATCGAACCGTGGAAAGATAGTTACAAGTGGGAATCTTACTGCTTCATATATTAATCAAGGACATGTCCAAGCCGGACACAATATCGAGGTTACAACAACGATTTTGCATAGTTACTGTCAGGCGCAAAGACAAATATCCTGTCAAAAAGGAACTATTATTGGTGGGATATGTTCAGCTGGAAGTTCCATAACTGCAAAGGACTTCGGAAATGAACTTCATACAAAAACAGAAGTTCATATAGGAGTTAACCAACAAGCTTTTGAAAAAGAAAAATTTCTAACTGAGCAATTGGTTCATGTCCAAGAAGAAAATGCAAAGCTTCAGTTACTAGCTAAAAAGCTTGCTGAAAAATATAAAAGCACGGGTTCATTGAGTACTCAAGAAGTTACTTTATTAAAACGGCAAAAAGTGACCGAAGCCAAAATTAATAAACAAGAGCTTGAAATATTTGAAGAACTTCAAGAAATTCAAAGGGTTATCGGAGAACTAGAGAAAAGTTACATTCTAGTTAATGGATCAATTAAACCTAATGTACATATCATATGCGGGAAATATAAAAGAATCATCAACCAAGCACATAAAGCAGTTAAAATCCAATTAATAAATAAAGAAATAAAGATTGGTTCAGTATAAAGGATTAAAAATCAGGAACGGGACCTGCATTCTGAGGGAAACACGATTATTCTCATAAGGTAGTGATTGGATGAGTATGAAGTTAATAGAGTTACAAGTAGCACTTCCGAGAACACAAGATATCGGTAAAATTCAAGAGCAAGCGAACCAAAGATCACAATTACAACAGGATGTTTTAGCAGTAGCAACTACAAGAGAACAAGAACTCAAACGAAAACAAGTAAATAAGAATGACAAATTGGATCAACTGTCCTTGACCAATAAACATACTACTGACCAGTTTCCGCAAAGTACTAAAAATGAAGATACAAAAGAGGCACTTAAGGAGCAGCATCCTTATAAAGGTAACATTGTTGATTATGTTGGATAGAGGGGTATCATGATAACTTTTGTACTACTAGTATGTTTTGTGTTAATCGCTATTGCATTTTTTCTAATTATATTATTATTTCAACGTGTATCTAGTATGAAGGATATTGAAAAAAAACAATCAGCAATTATAAAAGAAATGGAAGAAATTATTACAGGGTATTTGCTGGAAATGAAGGAAGAAAATGAAATTTTTTTGAAAAAGTTAGCAAAGACTGACGACAATACGGTGTTCCCAATTGCTAAAACCACTAGAAGTGAAAGCGAAGAAAGAAAGCCTTACACGAAAAAAAACAAGGTAGAAGAAAAAAATGATAGAGTAGCTATTAACATAGTAGAGGAACAAATTTCTAAACTAGATTTAAACAATCTTTTACCTTCCTATGAAAAGGTAGAAAAAAACACAAGTGATATAGCTAAAGTTCAAAAAAAAGAAATGTCATCAACTGGTTCAATACCAAAAGACGACCTTTATGTTCAATCACTTTCAGCTCAAGCAATGCTTTTACAAAAAAAAGGTGACACAATTGATCAAATTGCAAAAAAACTAGGCAAAGGTAAAACGGAAATAGAATTATTATTGAAATTTCGCCAAAACTAGCAATTCTATCTTGATTGTCATAACGGGTTATGATATATTAGTTTTTGGTGTTAATACACACGTTCATAGATTTAAACAATGGTGCTGAAAAAATTGACTACGGTTATGAATTTAAGGACAGTCATTTTCAAAGTCATATCAATTTCAGTTTTGTTTAAAGATGATATGAACGGAGGAGAAAAAACCACTTAGGAGGAAACACAATGTCAGTAATCTCAATGAAGCAATTGCTTGAAGCTGGTGTTCACTTCGGTCATCAAACACGCCGTTGGAACCCAAAAATGAAACGTTACATCTTTACAGAACGTAACGGAATTTATATCATCGACCTTCAAAAAACTGTTAAGAAGGTAGAAGAAGCTTATAACTTTGTAAGAGAATTAGGTGCTAATGGCGGAACAATGCTTTTCGTTGGAACAAAAAAACAAGCACAAGATTCAGTTAAAGAAGAAGCAGAACGTTCTGGTATGTACTTTGTTAACCAACGTTGGTTAGGTGGTACATTAACAAATTTTGAAACAATCCAAAAACGTATCAGACGTTTAAAAGATATCGAAAGAATGCAAGAAGACGGAACTTTTGAAGTGCTACCTAAGAAAGAAGTAGTACAACTTAAGAAAGAGTTAGAGCGCTTAGAGAAATTCTTAGGCGGAATCAAAGATATGAAGCAACTTCCTGATGCTTTATTTATCATTGATCCTCGTAAAGAACGTATCGCAGTTGCAGAAGCTCATAAATTAAATATTCCAATCGTAGGTATTGTTGATACTAACTGCGATCCAGATGAAATTGATTATGTAATTCCTGCAAACGATGATGCAATCCGTGCTGTTAAACTTCTTACAGCTAAAATTGCAGATGCTATCATGGAATCAAAACAAGGTGAAGAAACTTCTGCTTAATGAGCGAAAGGTGATAAGAGGGGCTGCCTTTTATCACCTTTTTTTAAAGAAATACTAAAGCCAAACATAATGACAAAATTATTTACATTGGCGAATATTGTAGGGTAGATATTAAATACTACTGACTATACATACTTATGTGAAACCAAGGAGGAATTTTACACAATGGCTGTTACTGCTCAAATGGTAAAAGAATTACGTGAAAAAACTGGTGCTGGAATGATGGATTGTAAAAAGGCTCTAGTTGAAACCGATGGAGATATGGAAAAAGCAGTTGATTTTCTACGTGAAAAAGGGATTGCTAAAGCTGCTAAGAAATCAGATCGTATCGCTGCAGAAGGCATTACTCACATCGAGGTAAACGGTAATGAGGCAGTTGTTTTAGAAGTTAACTCTGAAACGGACTTTGTTGCGAAAAATGAAGGTTTCAAAGTATTAACTACTAACTTAGCTTCTCATTTACTTGCTCAAAAACCTGCAACAGTAGAGGAAGCTTTAGAGCAAAAAATGGAAAATGGTGAAACAGTTCAAGAAAATATTAATACAGCAATTGCAAAAATTGGAGAAAAGCTTTCATTACGTCGTTTTGTTGTAGCTACAAAAACGGATGCAGATGCTTTTGGTGCTTACCTTCACATGGGTGGCCGCATTGGGGTTCTTGCAGTGCTTGAAGGTACTACTGACGAAGACACAGCCAAAGATGTTGCTATGCACATTGCTGCAGTTAATCCTAAATACATCTCACGTGATCAAGTTTCTCAAGAGGAAGCAGATCGTGAGCGTGAAGTTTTAACTCAACAAGCTCTTAATGAAGGAAAACCAGAAAATATCGTTGCTAAAATGGTTGAAGGCCGTTTAAGTAAATTCTTTGAAGATATTTGCTTATTAGATCAAAGTTTTGTAAAAAATCCTGATTTAAAGGTTCGCCAGTTTGTTGAATCAAAGGGCGCAACTGTTAAGAGCTTTGTTCGTTATGAAGTAGGAGAAGGTATCGAAAAACGTCAAGATAACTTTGCTGAGGAAGTAATGAACCAAGTTAAGAAATAAGATAATGATGGGGAACACAGTTGTGTTCCCTGTTTTTTACAAATCACCTAAGATAAAGTTACTTAAAATATGGCTTTGTCTTCGCCCGTATTTTCTTTAAAAATTGGAGGTTATTATGAGTAGCGCTAAATATCAACGAGTTGTTTTAAAACTAAGTGGAGAAGCGTTAGCTGGTGATCAAGGCTTTGGTATAATTCCATCTGTTATTAATTCTGTTGCAACGCAAGTTAAGGAAATTGTTGAGTTAGGTGTTGAGGTTGCAGTCGTTGTTGGTGGAGGAAACATCTGGCGGGGGAAAATTGGTAGTGAGATGGGAATGGACCGAGCAACAGCCGATTATATGGGAATGTTGGCAACGGTTATGAATTCTCTCGCTCTCCAAGATAGCCTTGAAAATATTGGGGTCCAAACTCGCGTTCAAACATCAATAGAGATGCGACAAGTAGCAGAACCATACATACGAAGAAAAGCAATCCGTCATTTAGAGAAGAAGCGAGTCGTCATCTTTGCTGCTGGTACGGGTAATCCTTATTTCTCTACAGATACAACCGCTGCTTTAAGAGCTGCTGAAATTGAAGCTGACGTAATATTAATGGCGAAAAATAATGTTGATGGAGTATACACTGCTGATCCATCTAAAGATCAAAATGCAAAGAAATATGATACACTTTCATACTTAGATGTCCTTAAAGAAGGTCTAGCTGTTATGGATTCAACTGCATCTTCATTATGTATGGATAATGACATTCCACTGATTGTATTTTCAGTAATGGAAGAAGGAAATATTAAACGTGCTGTTTTAGGTGAAAATATTGGAACGATTGTTAGGGGGAAATAAACATGCCGAAAAATACGATTAACCAAGTGAAAGAGAAAATGGATAAAGCAATTCAAGCGTTCTCTCGTGAACTTTCAACAATAAGAGCCGGTAGAGCAAACCCAGCAATTTTAGACAGAGTTACTGTCGATTATTATGGTGCTCCGACTCCAATTAACCAACTTGGCTCTATTAACGTACCTGAGGCTCGTATGCTTGTTGTACAGCCATACGATAAATCAGTGTTAGGAAGCATTGAAAAAGCAATTATTAAAGCTGATTTAGGTTTAAATCCTTCAAATGATGGATCAATTATTCGAATTGCAATTCCTGCATTAACAGAGGAGCGTCGCCGCGAACTAGTTAAGGTAGTTAAAAAATATTCTGAAGATGCTAAGGTTCACGTTCGCAATGTTCGTCGTGATGGAAATGACGATCTTAAAAAATTAGAGAAAAATGGTGACATCACTGAAGATGAACTACGCGGCTACACTGAGGACGTACAAAAGCTTACAGATGAATATATCACTAAAGTTGATAATGTTACGAAAGAAAAAGAAAAAGAAATCATGGAAGTATAATCTAATTCAATGTACAATATAGTTTAAAGACCCTCTAAAGTTAACAGGGGGTTTTTTTGTTAAGGCTGTTTCGCGGTTTACATTGGTGCCTTTTAAAGTTGTTTTAAGTAGCATTGCAGGGGCTAAGTAGCATCTAGACCATTTTGAGCAATATGCAAAAAAATGTTCAAAAAACAGTCTTTGTTAATGACTTACTAAATAGGTAAAGCCATAGTAATATGATATGGTAGGAATGTTATTAACAAGAAACATTACTAGTTAAAAGATTTTTAAGGGTGATGGAGGACTAGTTATATGTTAGGGAAACTGAAAATGTGGAAGGATAAGTCAAAAGAGTTTACAAAAGAAGATATCATGAGGGGACAAATTCCAAACCACATTGCGATTATAATGGATGGCAATGGTCGTTGGGCGAAAAAACGTGCATTACCACGTTCAGCCGGTCATCATGAAGGAATGAAAGTCGTGCGAAAGGTTACGAAATTAGCTAATGACCTTGGAGTTAAAACGTTAACAGTGTATGCATTTTCAACAGAAAATTGGAAGAGACCTAAGTTAGAAGTCGAGTACTTAATGAAGCTACCCGAAGAATTCCTTGGAACCTTTTTGCCTGAATTGATAGAAGAAAATGTTCAAGTGCGTACTATGGGTGATAAATCAGCTTTACCTAAACATACTTTGAATGCTGTTGAAAACGCAATGAATGAAACAAGGAATAATGATGGTCTAATTTTAAATTTCGCTTTAAACTATGGAAGTCGTGCTGAAATCCTGGGTGCTGTTAAACAGCTAGCAAATGACTATAAGAATGGGACTGTTGACTTAGATTGCCTGAATGAGGATGGATTTTCTACATATTTGATGACCCGTAATCTTGCAGATCCAGATCTTTTAATTAGAACAAGTGGTGAAATACGACTTAGTAATTTTATGCTCTGGCAATTAGCATATACTGAATTTTGGTTTACGGATGTGCTATGGCCGGACTTTAAAGATCAACATCTTCTAGAAGCGATAAAAGTCTATCAACAAAGAGGAAGACGATACGGTGGAGTATAAAAAAGATTATTTTGGGCAAAAGTCGTTATATAGGTAACTCACGATAGAGTTACATTTCTGCCTTTTAGCGAATACTTTTTAACTAGGAAGGCATAAAAAGGTGATGATTAAAATGAAACAACGTATTTTAACTGGTGTAATAGCTGCAGCCATTTTTCTGCCTATTGTTATATTCGGTGGTTTATTATTTACTATCCTATCTTATATATTAGCTTCAGTTGCCATTTATGAGCTTTTAAGAATGAAACGGATTTCATTAGCAACATTTCCGGGGGTAGTCAGTTTACTCTTACTATGGGTTCTTCTTCTACCAAATCAATATATCCATTTACTAGATAATTTAAATATATCTAAGGTTGAATTAGCGCTATTAGCTGTTTTATTGATTTTATCTTATACAGTTATCACAAAAAATAAATTTACGTTTGATGATGTAGGATTTGTCATCCTTACTGCATTATATATTGGTATTGGTTTTTATTATTTTATTGAAACAAGAGGCACTACTTTTGAGGGCTTAAACTATATTTCGTATGCTCTGATTGTAATATGGTCAACAGATTCAGGAGCCTATTTTATCGGACGGGCAATCGGAAAAAGAAAGCTTTGGCCTGAAATAAGCCCAAATAAAACAATAGAAGGCTCGATTGGTGGAATCATTTGTGCGTTGGTTATTGTAATTATATTTCAATTCTTCGTACCCATGGAAGAATCTATAGTGACATTGATCATATTTACAGTGTTATTATCGATTTTTGGACAAATTGGTGATCTTGTTGAATCGGCATTAAAGAGGCATTATGCAGTTAAAGACTCTGGTCATATACTTCCAGGGCATGGTGGTATTTTAGACAGGTTTGACAGTTTACTGTTCGTGTTGCCTATTCTTCATTTTTTACAGCTGCTTTAAAGTGAGACCAAATCAGTTGTGGTCTTTGTCTAAATGATAAGTGACAAATTAGCCAGTTAACTTTGCCTCAATTGATTGGAGAGTGAATTCGTTGAAAAAGATTAGTTTATTAGGTGCAACAGGTTCTATTGGGCAACAAACATTAGATGTCATTAAGTTACACCCAGAGCAGTTGGAATTAGTTGCTATTTCAATTGGTGATAACCTTGAATTAGGGCGCGAAATTATTAATACATTTAAACCAAAGCTTGTTGCTGTTAAAAATAAGGATGCTTGTGATAAATTTAGGATTGAATTTTCTAGTGACATTTCATTCTTATTTGGTGAGGAAGGGTTAATAGAGGTAGCGACATATAACGAAGCAAATATACTTGTTAATGCAGTAGTAGGTAGTGTTGGACTTATACCAACATTAAAAGCAATAGAGGCGAAAAAAACGATAGCTTTAGCTAATAAAGAAACATTAGTTACTGCCGGTCATATCGTTATGGAGGCAGCAAAAAATAATGGTGTAGATGTACTTCCAGTCGATAGTGAGCACTCTGCCATTTTTCAATGTTTACAAGGAGAGAATTCAAAAAATATTGAAAAAATCATCCTTACTGGTTCTGGTGGAAGCTTTAGAGACAAGGCAAGACATGAATTAGAAAAAGTAACAGTGGAACAAGCTCTTAATCATCCGAATTGGTCAATGGGTGCCAAAATTACAATCGACTCGGCAACAATGATGAATAAAGGGCTAGAAGTAATTGAGGCACATTGGTTGTTTAATCTACCGTATGATCAAATTGATGTTGTATTACATAAAGAGAGTATAATTCACTCAATGGTTGAATTTCATGATAAGAGTGTAATCGCGCAACTTGGTACTCCAGATATGAGAGTTCCAATACAGTATGCGTTAAGCTACCCCGATAGACTCCAACTTCCTTCAACTAAAGCATTAAATCTATGGGAAATTGGTCATTTACACTTTAGTAAAATGGATTTTGAACGCTACCGCTGCCTTGGGTTTGCCTATCACTCGGGTAAAATAGGTGGAACAATGCCCACGGTTTTAAACGCAGCCAACGAAGAGGCTGTTGCGGCATTCTTAAAAGGTAGTATTCCTTTTCTAACAATTGAGACGTTAATAGAAAAAACGCTAGCGAGACATCAGTCTATTAGTAACCCTTCTTTGGAAACAATAAAAGAGGTTGATTTAGAGGCAAGATTGTATATTAAAGAACAACTACATTTAAAATAGGGACATGTAAGCTGTTAGATAGAATATAATTTAAAGATTATCAATTGTTCCCTATACTACATAAAAGGTGGTTAGACATGTGAATACCGTGATTGCCTTTGTCATAATATTTGGCGCTCTTGTATTTTTTCATGAACTTGGACACTTAGTCCTTGCAAAAAGGGCTGGAATACTATGTCGAGAATTTGCAATAGGATTTGGTCCGAAAGTATTTTCATTTAAGAGGAACGAGACAATTTATACAATTCGGTTACTTCCAATAGGTGGCTTTGTCCGAATGGCTGGGGAAGACCCCGAAATGATTGAAGTTAAACCTGGATACAATATTGGATTACAGTTTGACAGTGAAGGTAAAGTCAATAAAATAATCTTAAATAATAAAGACAAACATCCAAATTCAAAAATTATTGAAGTTGAAGAAGCAGATTTAGAGCATAATCTTTATCTAACAGGCTATGAAAGCGGAAATGATGAAGTATTACAGCGTTTTGAAGTTAGTGAAAAGGCTCATTTTGTTATCGATGAACAATCAACGCAAATCGCACCTTTTAACAGACAATTTGCTTCAAAAACTTTACCACAAAGAACATTAGCTATCGCAGCAGGACCTGCAATGAACTTTGTGTTAGCTTTTTTCATTTTTATCTTAATTGGGCTACTTCAAGGAACTCCGATTAATGAGCCTATTTTGGGAAAATTGACAAGTGATGGATCTGCACAAGAGGCTGGTCTTAAGCAGGGAGATATTGTTCGCTCAATCGGTGGTACTGAAGTTGATTCATGGAAAGATGTAGTTTCTATCATCCAGAAAAACCCTGAAAATGAGTTGCAATTCAGGGTTGATCGTGAAGGACAAACTTTACAAATTCCTGTAGTACCAAAAGCAAGAGTGTCAGGTGAAGAAACAATCGGTATCATGGGCGTTTATGCTCCAATGGAAAAATCGGTTGTAGCTTCCCTTAAAAGTGGTTTTCTAGAAACGTATCTATGGACGAAAGAAATCTTAGTAGGTTTAGGAAAGCTTGTTACAGGTCAATTTTCAATTGATATGTTATCAGGTCCTGTAGGGATATATGATATGACAGGTGAAGTTGCTCAATCAGGCATCTATTATTTAATGAAATGGGCAGCGATTTTAAGTATTAACTTAGGAATCGTGAATCTTCTACCAATTCCAGCACTAGATGGCGGTAGATTGTTGTTTTTTGCGGTCGAAGCTGTTAGAGGAAAACCGATCGATCGTCAAAAAGAAGGTATGGTACATTTTATTGGGTTTGCTTTGTTAATGTTATTAATGCTAGTTGTGACATGGAACGATATTCAAAAATATTTTTTATAATTTAATTGATACGTGAATTTTAAAATGAGGTGCTAACAGATGAAACAAAGTATGACGCTTATTCCTACTTTAAGAGAGATACCATCAGATGCAGAAATAAAAAGTCATCAATTATTATTAAGAGCTGGTTATATTCGTCAAAATGCAAGTGGTATATACAGCTATATGCCGCTTGCGAAAAAGGTTTTACAAAAAGTCGAAGCAATTGTTCGTGAAGAAATGGATCGTGCCGGAGCCGTTGAATTATTAATGCCAGCATTAACGCCCGCGGAGTTATGGCAAGAGTCAAAACGCTGGTATTCTTATGGACCTGAATTAATGAGAATGAAGGACAGACATGACCGTGATTTTGTTATAGGTCCTACACACGAAGAAGTAATTACCAGTTTGGTGAGAGATGAGGTAAAGTCCTATAAACGCTTACCGCTCGCTCTATATCAAATTCAAACGAAATTTAGAGATGAACAAAGACCTCGTTTTGGTCTTTTACGTGGTCGAGAGTTCATTATGAAAGATGCATACTCTTTCCACGCAAATCATGAAAGTCTAGATGAAATCTATACAAAAATATTTGATGCCTACTCAAATGTGTTTAGAAGATGTGGACTAGATTTCCGAGCGGTTATAGCAGATTCTGGCGCTATGGGAGGAAAAGATACTCATGAATTTATGGTTCTTTCTGATGTAGGGGAAGACACAATTGCCTACTCAGATACCTCTTCTTTTGCAGCAAATATTGAAATGGCTCCTGTTGTTGTTGAATATGAGAAGAGCAATGAACAAGAGTTTGCTCTAGAAAAAGTGAAAACAGAAGGGCAAAAAACAATTGATGAGGTTTCAACATATTTAAATGTAGAACCATCTAAATGTATAAAATCATTGTTATTTAAAGTTGATGAAAGTTTTGTTCTAGTCCTTGTTCGTGGAGACCATGAAGTGAATGATATTAAAGTGAAAAATCTATTTGATGCTACAGTAGTTGAACTTGCGACACCAGAGGAAACACGGGAGATCATGAATTGTTCAGTTGGTTCATTAGGCCCAATTCAAATTGCTGAAAATATACAAGTAATCGCAGATCACGCTGTTAAGATGATTGTTAACGGTGTATGTGGTGCTAATGAAGAAGATTATCACTATATTGGTGTAAATCCTGACCGAGATTTTTCGATTAACCCGCAATATGCTGATCTTCGCTTTATTCAAGTAGGGGATCCTTCTCCAGATGGAGAGGGAACGATTGTATTTGCGCGTGGAATTGAAGTTGGTCATGTATTTAAACTAGGTACTAGATATAGTGAAGCAATGAATGCGATGTTCCTTGATGAAAATGGTAGAAACCAACCAATGATAATGGGATCCTACGGGATTGGTGTTTCACGTACTATGGCTGCTGTAGTAGAGCAGTTTAACGACGAAAATGGTATAGTGTGGCCTGTTGATTTAGCCCCATATAAAGTACATGTCATCCCTGTTAACAATAAAAACGATTCACAGCGTTCATTAGCCGAGAATATTTATGACCAATTACAAAATAATGGAATTGACGTTCTTTTTGATGATCGAGCAGAAAGACCAGGTGTGAAATTTGCCGACTCAGATTTAATTGGTATTCCAGTACGAATTACAGTTGGTAAAAGAGCTGAAGAAGGAATTGTGGAACTAAAAGTGAGAAGTAATGGGGAAACATTGGAAGTAAATACTGAAAATCTCATCGAAACAATCCGCAGTTTTATAGTAAAATAGAATATAACATAAAAAAGGTACCTCTTCTAAGGGGTACCTTCAATTGTGGAAGGAAGAGGTGAATAGTGAATGGATGGAATAAGGAGAGAACAGACAGAACGTTTTCAACTCCTACTCCAGCAACTTGGAATTACGGAAGATGTGTATGTTAAACATTTTGAACATGCAGCAATTGAAAAGCTAGTGATTCATAAAGAGAAAAAGGCTTGGCATTTTCAATTTAACATTGAAACAATACTACCCGCAGAATTATACCAGTTATTCAATAACCAGTTATTAAAAACATTTGCTCATATCGCATCAGTTACCTTTTCGATTCAAGTGAGAAATCAACAATATAACGAAGAACTTGTGCAAGCCTATTGGACAACATGTTTAAAAGAAATCGATGGCATTTCTCCACCGTTGTTATCATTATTAAATGAACAGTTACCCACACAACAGGGTTTAAAGCTATTGGTAAAAACTAAAAATGAAACAGAAGCAATGGCAATAAAACGAAAATATACGAAGATTATTTCAGAAATTTATCAATCTATGGGATTTCCTCCATTCCAATTGGATACAGAGGTGAATAGTGATAATCAAGAATATCAGAAGTTCTTAATCCAAAAGCAGCAAGAAGACCAGGAAAAGGCACTTCTAGCTGTCACTGAAATGCAAAAGAAAGATAAAGAAAGTACTACTGAGAGATCCGGACCCCTAACAATTGGTTATACAATTAAAGAGGATGAAGATATTAAGTCAATAGATTCGGTACAAGATGAAGAACGCCGAATTGCTATTCAAGGTTATATTTTTGATGCAGAGACGAAAGAACTTAGAAGTGGAAGGTCATTATTAACGTTTAAGATTACAGATTATACAAACTCGCTCTTAGTAAAAATGTTTTCTAGAGATAAAGAAGATGTTGGCCTACTACAAGCTGTTAAAAAGGGCATGTGGGTTAAGGTAAGAGGCAGTATTCAAAATGATACCTTCGTACGTGACCTTGTCATGATGGCAAACGATATTAATGAAATTAAACCAAAAGGCAGGACAGATACAGCTGGTGCTCAAGAGAAACGGGTAGAGCTCCATCTTCATACACCGATGAGTCAAATGGATGCTGTTACATCAGTAAGCCGTTACATTGAACAAGCAAGCAAGTGGGGACATAAAGCAATTGCTGTCACTGATCATGGAGTGGTTCAATCATTCCCTGAAGCTTACTCCGCTGGTAGGAAAAACGGAGTTAAAATCTTGTATGGATTAGAAGCTAATGTTGTAGATGACGGTGTTCCGATTGCCTATAATGAACAGCATCGATTACTTCAAGACGATACATTTATCGTATTTGACGTAGAAACAACAGGGTTATCTGCTGTCTATGATTCTATAATTGAGCTTGCTGCTGTAAAAATTAAGGGTGGAGAAATCATTGACCGCTTCGAAGCGTTCGCCAATCCACACCATCCACTATCCGCTACTACCATCAATTTAACTGGTATTACTGATGATATGGTTAGAGGTGCTCCAGAAATAGCTGAGGTCTTAAAAAAATTCCATGCTTGGAGTGGTGATGATATCTTTGTTGCCCATAACGCGAGTTTTGATATGGGCTTTTTAAATGTAGGATATAAGAAAATAGGTTTAGAAAAAGCTTCTAATCCTGTTATTGATACTCTTGAACTGGCGAGATTCCTATTGCCAGATTTAAAAAATCACCGACTTAACACATTGTGTAAGAAATTTGATATTGAGTTAACACAACATCACCGTGCGATATATGATGCTGAGGCAACTGGTTATTTACTTCTGAAAATGTTGAAGGATGCGCTTGAAAAAGGTATCGAGTATCATGACCAATTAAACGATAATATGGGTAAAGGGAAGGCATATCAGCGGTCACGACCATTCCATGTAACCTTATTAGCACAAAATGATATTGGGTTGAAAAATCTATTTAAACTTGTATCAATATCGCATTTAGACTATTTTTATCGTGTACCAAGAATTCCTAGATCTATTTTACAAAAATATAGAGAAGGAATTATTTTGGGTTCGGCTTGTGATAAGGGTGAAATCTTTGAAGGAATGATGCAGAAATCTCCTGAAGAGGTTGAAGAAGTTGCAGCTTTCTATGATTATATAGAAGTCATGCCACCAGACAACTATAAGCATTTAATTGAATTAGAACTAATACATGATCTTAAAGCTTTAAAAGAGATTATTACAAATATAGTAAAATTAGGTGAAAAGCTTGATAAACCAGTTGTCGCAACTGGAAATGTTCATTATTTAAACCCAGTAGATCATATTTACCGTAAAATCTTAGTCAATTCTCAGGGTGGTGCTAATCCACTAAACCGTCATTCATTACCAGAAGTTCATTTTAGAACAACTGATGAAATGCTTGAATGTTTTTCCTTCTTAGATAAGGATAAAGCAAAGGAAATTGTAGTGAAAAACACTCAACAAATTGCTGAAAGTATTGATGATATCAAGCCTATTAAGGATGACTTATACACTCCTAAAATTGAAGGTGCAGATGAAGAAGTCCGACAAATGAGCTATGACATGGCTCGGAGAATTTATGGCGAACAGCTGCCTGAAATTGTAGAAAAACGGATTGAGAAAGAACTAAAAAGTATTATTGGTCACGGATTTGCAGTCATCTATCTCATTTCACATAAACTTGTAAAAAAGTCATTAGATGATGGTTATCTAGTTGGTTCACGTGGTTCAGTCGGGTCTTCGTTAGTTGCAACATTAACCGAAATAACCGAAGTTAACCCACTTCCACCACATTATGTTTGCCCATCATGTAAACATTCTGAGTTTTTTAATGATGGATCGATAGGTTCTGGCTTTGATTTACCAGATAAAGATTGTACAAACTGTGGTGAAAAGTACACAAAAGATGGACATGATATCCCCTTTGAAACGTTCCTTGGTTTTAAAGGAGATAAAGTTCCGGATATTGATTTGAATTTTTCGGGAGAATACCAACCTCGTGCTCATAATTATACGAAAGTTCTGTTTGGAGAGGATTATGTCTACCGAGCAGGAACGATAGGTACGGTGGCAGAAAAAACAGCATACGGCTATGTGAAAGGATATGCTAATGATAATAATATGATCTTAAGAGGGGCAGAAACCGATCGTCTTGTTTCAGGATGTACGGGTGTAAAGAGAACATCTGGACAACATCCTGGTGGAATAATCGTAGTACCAGATTATATGGATATCTATGATTTCACACCGATCCAGTTTCCAGCAGACGATTCAAGCTCAGAATGGAAGACAACACACTTTGATTTCCATTCCATTCATGATAATTTATTAAAATTAGATATACTTGGTCACGATGATCCAACTGTTATTAGGATGCTTCAAGATTTAAGTGGTATTGACCCTAAAACAATTCCAACAGATGACCCTGAAGTCATGAAAATATTTAGTGGTACCCAATCGCTAGGAGTGACAGAGGACCAGATTATGTGTAAAACGGGAACGCTAGGTATACCTGAGTTTGGAACTAGATTTGTAAGACAAATGTTAGAGGACACAAAGCCTACTACGTTCTCTGAACTTGTTCAAATATCTGGATTATCTCATGGAACTGATGTTTGGTTAGGGAATGCTCAAGAGCTTATTCATAACAAAACCTGTACACTTAGTGATGTTATCGGGTGTCGTGATGATATAATGGTTTATTTAATGCACAAAGGATTAGAACCATCTTTAGCGTTTAAGATAATGGAATCAGTACGTAAAGGTAAAGGACTTTCAGATGAATTCATTGAAGAAATGAAAAAGAATGAAGTGCCTAATTGGTACATTGATTCTTGTTTGAAAATTAAGTATATGTTCCCTAAAGCCCATGCAGCAGCATATGTTTTAATGGCTGTAAGGATTGCTTATTTCAAAGTCCATCATCCATTGTTGTATTACGCAGCATATTTTACGGTTCGTGCAGATGATTTTGATGTAGAAGCAATGAATCGTGGTTCGATTTCAATTCGCTCAAAAGTTGATGAAATCAATGCCAAAGGATTAGATGCGTCTCCTAAAGAGAAGAATTTATTAACAGTCATGGAGCTTTCTTTAGAAATGTGTGAGCGTGGCTTTTCTTTTCAAAAGGTTGATCTCTACCGTTCAAGTCCAGCACAATTTATTATTGATGGTGATTCATTAATTCCACCGTTCAACGCAATACCAGGTCTTGGTACGAACGCAGCCTTAAATATTGTAAAGGCAAGAGAGGAAGGCGAATTCTTGTCAAAAGAAGATCTGCAAAAACGTGGGAAAGTGTCTAAAACAATTATTGAGTATCTTGATAATCATGGATGCTTGGAGGCACTTCCAGAGCAAAACCAATTATCTTTGTTCTAGCTAAACGGACGTTCCAGCGCTGTTCTTAAAGAAAAAAGGGATAGATATTTAAACCTTGTTTTGGTGTCTAGCTCCGGGCGCCATCGGCTCTATGGTATAAGCCAATCCCTTTCCGAAGGCAAAAAACGCCTTCAGTCAGGGCTCGTCTTATGCTTGTCCCCGAAAGGCGGGCGCGCCTTGCGCTTTTCTTAAATTATTTGCATTAAAAAATTGGTTATGTTATAGTTTTTATGGAAATACTATAAATAATTCATCTAAAGAGTGGGGAAACCCACTCTTTCGTATTGATGTGAGTTATTGTTATTTGCTACTATCGGTAACAAAGTCCTACTGATGGAAGTAATGCTCTATAGGGTAATACTTATTTGTCCACGTTTAAAGGTTTTTTGATTTAAAAACGTTTAAACGTTGCTACTACATATTCTTGTACATTCTTAGCGCCAAATACCTATAGTGTTACACCTATTCCCTGCTACGTTAGCAGGGTATTTTCGCAACAATCATTAATTTTTTATTAATTCCTTGTTTAAAGTTAAGGAGGAATAACATGAGTAAAAAGGTAACACAAACTGTAGAAGATTTAGTGATACCTATTTTAGAAGAATTAGGACTTGAACTTGTAGATGTTGAATATTCAAAGGAAGGTAAGAACTGGTTCTTACGAGTCTTCATTGACAAAGAAAAAGGAATTGACATTGAAGAATGTGGGATTGTAAGCGAAAAATTAAGTGAAAAGCTTGATGAAATTGATCCTATCCCATATAACTACTTCCTTGAAGTATCATCCCCTGGTGCTGAACGGCCACTAAAAAAAGAAGCTGATTTTCTTAAAGCATTAGGAAAACAAGTTCATCTAAAAACGTATGAACCAATTGATGGAGAAAAAGTTTTCGAAGGAGAACTAACTTCATTTGACGGAAGTACTGTAACGATCACAGCTACAATCAAAACTAGAAAAAAAGTGCTTGAAATTCCTTATGAAAAAGTAGCAAGTGCTAGACTAGCTGTTACTTTTAATTAATTTCAAACGGATACCAGGAAAAAAGGGGGATGTATGTTCAATGAGTAGTGAACTTTTAGATGCCTTAACATTACTCGAAAAAGAAAAGGGCATAAGTAGCGACGTGTTAATAGAAGCAATTGAAGCTGCTTTGATTTCCGCCTATAAGCGTAATTTTAATCAGGCACAAAATGTTAGGGTAGATCTAAACCTTGCAAATGGTTCGATGCGTGTTTTTGCAAGGAAAGATGTGGTCGATGAGGTATATGACTCAAGACTTGAAATATCAGTTGAGGAAGCAAGATCAATCAACCCAAATTATGGTGTGAATGATGTAGTTGAAATAGAAGTGACACCAAGGGACTTTGGGCGTATTGCAGCACAGACAGCAAAACAGGTCGTTACGCAAAGAGTTCGTGAAGCTGAAAGAGGGGTTATATACTCTGAATTCATGGATCGCGAAGATGATATTATGACAGGTATAGTCCAACGTATTGATTCTAAGTTTATCTATGTAAGTTTAGGGAAAATTGAAGCACTATTGCCAGCTAATGAGCAAATGCCAAACGAAAAATATAAACCTCATGATCGTATTAAAGTCTACATTACAAAGGTAGAGAAAACGACTAAAGGTCCTCAAATATTTGTTTCAAGAACACATCCTGGATTGCTTAAACGTTTATTCGAGATTGAAGTTCCAGAGATTTACGATGGAACAGTCGAAATAAAATCTGTTGCAAGAGAAGCGGGGGATAGATCGAAAATCTCTGTCCATTCTGATAATGACGAAGTGGATCCTGTAGGTTCTTGTGTAGGACCAAAGGGACAACGTGTCCAAGCAGTGGTAAACGAGTTAAAAGGTGAAAAGGTTGATATTGTGCGCTGGTCAGAAGATCCTGTCGTATTTGTTGCCAATGCTTTAAGTCCTTCTAAGGTGTTAGATGTTATGGTTAATGAAAACGAAAAGGCAACTACAGTTGTTGTTCCTGACTATCAATTATCTTTAGCAATTGGTAAACGCGGACAAAATGCACGTTTAGCGGCAAAGCTAACAGGTTGGAAAATTGATATAAAGAGCCAGTCTGAAGCAGAGGAATCAGGAATATATCCACGCGAAGGTATATCATTCTTTGATGATGAAACTGATGACGATACATTCGATTTACATATAGAAGAAATCGAGTGAGAGGTGAAAATAAATGGTTGTTCGTAAAAAAATACCTTTACGAAAATGTATTGCTAGTGGTGAGATGAAGGCTAAGAAGGAATTGGTACGTATTGTTCGTTCAAAAGAGGGCGAGGTATCAATTGATTTAACAGGTAAGAAAGCAGGTAGAGGCGCTTACCTTAGTTTAGATAAAGAAATGATTTCTTTAGCTAAAAAGAAAAATATTCTTGCTAACCAATTAAAAGTTGCAATTCCTGAAAGTTTATACGATGAACTGCTTGAATTGGTTGAGAAGGAGAATAATTCATGAAATGAGTAATAAAGAGTGGATGTCGCTATTAGGTCTTTCCAATCGAGCACGAAAAATTACTTCAGGTGAGGAACTAGTGATTAAAGAAGTTCGCAGTGCACGTGCAAAACTAGTTCTTTTATCTGAGGATGCATCAGCAAATACTACAAAAAAAATTAGTGACAAATGTACCTATTATCAAATACCACTTCGCACTGTAAGTGACCGTTACATTCTAGGTCAAGCGATCGGAAAAGATGCTAGAGTTGTTGTTGCTGTTACCGACAGTGGGTTTGCAAATAAATTGATGTCTTTGCTCGATTAATTTATTTGGGGGTGAACATATGAGTAAAATGAGAGTTTATGAATATGCAAAAAAACAAAACGTCTCAAGCAAAGATGTAATTACAAAATTAAAAGAATTGGACATCGAGGTAAGTAACCATATGGCAACAATTGAGGACGACATAGTAGTAAAGCTAGATCAAAAATATTCTAAAAATCCAAAAACTAACACACATCAAGAAAAACCTAAGCCAAATGCTACAAAAGCATTTGATGATGAAGATGATGCAGTTATTGTTAAAAAAGAGCCAATCAAAAAAGCGGTTCCTAAACAAAATGATAGTAAAAAGGGTACTCAACAAACACAACAAGTTGAGAAAAAAGTATTTAATAAGAATAAAAATAAGAACAATAACAACAATAAAAACAAACATAATCAACACCAAAATCAACAACAGGCTCAAAAAAAGCCTGAGAAAAAACTTCCCGAAAAAATTACCTTCATCGGTTCATTAACAGTTGGTGAACTAGCAAAGGAATTAGGAAAAGAACCTTCAGAGATTATTAAAAAGCTTCTTCTTCTTGGTGTTATGGCTACAATCAACCAAGATTTAGATAAAGAATCAATTGAATTAATCGCTGGAGAATATGGTGTTGAAGTTGAAGAAGAAATTGTTTATGAAAAAACAGAGTTTGAAGGGTATGTCAATGAAGAAAACCCTGAGGACCTTGTTGAACGCCCAGCAGTTGTTACGATAATGGGTCACGTTGACCATGGTAAAACAACACTTTTAGATTCTATTCGTCATACGAAAGTAACTGAAGGTGAAGCGGGTGGCATAACACAACATATTGGTGCATACCAAATCGTTGAAAGTGGAAAGAAAATTACATTCCTTGACACTCCAGGACATGCTGCATTTACAACGATGCGTGCTCGTGGTGCACAAGTAACTGATATTACAATCCTTGTTGTAGCTGCAGATGATGGTGTAATGCCACAAACAATTGAGGCAATCAACCATGCTAAGGCTGCTGAGGTACCAATAATCGTCGCAGTTAATAAAATGGATAAAGCAGGTGCAAATCCAGATAGAGTGATGCAAGAACTAACTGAGCATGGACTTGTTCCAGAGGCTTGGGGTGGAGAAACTATCTTTGTACAGCTATCTGCTTTATCAGGTGATGGAATTGATTCATTAATTGAAATGATTCTTTTAGTAACTGAGGTAGAGGAATTAAAAGCAAATCCAAAAGCAAATGCAACTGGAACCGTTATTGAAGCACAGCTTGATAAAGGTAGAGGATCAGTCGCCACTTTACTTGTACAAAACGGAACATTGCGTGTAGGAGATCCCATCGTTGTTGGTAACACGTTTGGTCGAGTACGTGCGATGGTTAACGATTTAGGTCGACGAGTAAAAGAAGCAGGCCCATCTACTCCAGTTGAAATAACAGGATTAAATGATGTACCACTTGCTGGCGATCAGTTTATGGTGTTTGATGATGAAAAAACTGCTCGTTCAGTTGGGGAAGCTCGTTCACAAAAACAACAGGTTGAACAACGTGGAGAAAGAACGAAAGTTAGCCTGGAAGATTTATTTGAACAAATTAAACAAGGTGAAATGAAGGAAATTAACTTAATCGTAAAAGCTGATGTTCAGGGTTCTACAGAGGCACTTGCTGCATCCCTACAAAAGATAGATGTAGAGGGTGTAAAAGTTAAAATCATTCATACTGGAGTAGGTGCGATTACCGAGTCAGATATCATCTTAGCTTCTGCATCAAATGCTATTGTTATCGGCTTTAACGTTCGCCCAGATGCTGGCGCAAAAAGAACAGCTGATGTAGAGGATGTAGATATCCGACTTCACCGAATTATCTATAAAGCAATCGAAGAAATCGAAGCGGCAATGAAGGGAATGCTTGACCCAGAATTTGAAGAGAAAGTCATTGGTCAAGCGGAAGTTCGTACAACATTCAAAGTTTCAAAAGTTGGAACAATTGCTGGTTGTTATGTTACAGAAGGTAAGATTACTCGTGATAGCGGTATTCGATTAGTTCGTGATAGTGTTGTTATTTTTGAAGGTGAAATTGACACACTAAAACGTTTTAAAGATGACGTGAAAGAAGTTGCAAGAAACTATGAATGTGGTATAACAATTACGAAATTTAATGATATTAAAGAAGGAGACATAATCGAAGCGTTCGTTATGCAAGAAATTGAGCGTAAATAATGATTGGTTATGTTGAATGTGAATGTATCATTTATAACGCTCATTCACTGAAAGAAAAACGAGCTGTGTTGCAGAGAATTATTATACGGCTGAGACAGAGATATAATGTTTCGGTATCTGAAGTGGATTATCACGATCTGTGGCAACGTACTAAAATTGCGATTGCAGTCGTCTCATCCAGCAAGAAAACGACAGAGATTGAATTAAATCATGCTTTAACTATGATTGATTCATTTCCAGAGATAGAACGAACGGTTACAGAATTTGAGTGGCTCTAATTATGAGGTGATTTTAAATGAGTATACGACCAACCCGTGTTGGGGAACAAATGAAGAAAGAATTAGGTGAAATCATCGGTCGAAAAATCCAAGATCCACGCATCGGCTTTGTTACTGTTACTGATGTAGAAGTGACAGGTGATTTACAACAGGCTAAGGTTTTTATTTCTGTACTAGGCGATGATGAACAAAAAGAAAATACACTTAAAGGCTTAGCGAAAGCTAAAGGCTTTATCCGTTCAGAAATTGGGCAGCGTATTCGTTTAAGAAAAACACCTGAAATTTCTTTTGAATTTGATGAATCAATCAATTATGGAAACAGAATTGACACTTTACTTCATGAAATTAATAAGGAATCCAATCCAGAACAATAAAGGAAGAGGATAGGCTTTTAAAGTCTATCCCTTTTTTTTTCAAAAGTTAAGAAAGTATAAAAATTTGTACCTAGTCTTAGTGTCTAGCTCCGGGCGCCATCGACTCTATGGTATAAGCCAATCCGTCCGGAAGGTAAAGAACAACCTTCCAGCCGGCTTGTCTTATGCTTGTCGCCGATAGGCGGGCGCCCTGCGCTTTTCTTAAAAGATAAGAAAGTATAAAAATTTGAACCTAGTTTTAGTGTCTAGCTCCGGGCGCCATCGGCTCGAGGTCATAAGCCAATCCCTTCCCGAAGGCAAAAAACGCCTTCAGTCAGGGCTCGTCTTATGCTTGTCGCCGATAGGCGGGCGCCCTGCGCTTTTCTTATTAAAAGGTATGTTTAGTATTATATTAGTAAGGAGTTGGAGAATTGGACGGAATTCTTTTACTGAATAAGCCCAAGGGCATGACATCACATGACTGTGTTTTTAAAATTAGGAAATTAATTAAAATTAAAAAGGTTGGACATACAGGAACCCTTGATCCTGATGTTACTGGTGTTTTACCTATTTGTATTGGTAGGGCAACGAAGGTTGTTGAATACGTAACAGGAAAAGATAAAACGTATGAAGCTGAGGTTACGCTAGGTTTTTCTACGATTACTGAAGATTCTTCGGGAGAGGTTGTTGAAAGGAAACAAGTGAGTGAGACTATTTCAAGAAAGCAAATTGAGAATGTGCTCCATTCGTTAACAGGCACGATCAACCAAACTCCGCCCATGTTTTCTGCAATAAAAGTGAATGGTAAGAGGCTCTATGAATATGCAAGACAAGGCATTGAGGTTGAAAGACCAACACGTCAGGTTAGGATAAGTGAATTAGTATTATTAGATGATAGGCAAGTTTTCGAAGGTGTTACGATTTCATTTCGCTTCCGTGTGACCTGTAGTAAAGGAACATATGTCAGGACACTCGCTGTAACTATTGGTGAAAAGTTAGGTTATCCCGCCCATATGTCTGACTTAATTAGGACTGCCTCAGGTGAGTATACTCTTGAAAATTGTTTTACATTTGAAGAAATAGAAGAAATGGTTCAAAAGGGAACTTTAGCTAGTATTTTATTTCCGCTTGAGAGTGCACTTTCACATTTGCCGGATTTTAAAATAAATGATAAAGTAGCAGAGAAAGTAAAAAATGGTGCTGTCCTATCGTTACCTGAAGAGCTTTTTGCGTTAAATGATAGTGAACCTTTCAGAGTAACTGATAACCAAGGTGAATGCGTTGCGATATATGAACGTCATCCTAACAAGCCGCACTTAATTAAACCAGTAAAGGTACTTATTAACTTACAAGAATTAAAATCATAGCTTCATCTGATTGGAAAAGGTGAATAGAAGTGAAAATAATACATATTACACATCCGCATCAATTTCAAAGAGAAAATATACCAAGTACTGTATTAGCAGTTGGATATTTTGACGGCGTCCATCTCGGACATCAAAAAGTAATTAAAGCAGCTAAAAAAATAGCTGATGAAAATCGTCAAAGTAGTGCAGTTATGACCTTTGATCCCCACCCTTCAGTTGTTTTAGGAAATGGACGTAATCAAGTGAAACTAATTACAACCATTGAAGAAAAAGCTGAAATCATTAGTGGGTTAGGCATAGACATGATGTATATCATTACTTTTAATGAAGAGTTTGCAAGTCTCCTTCCTCAACAGTTTGTAGACGAATACATCATCGGCCTCAACGTAAAGCATGTAGTTGCAGGTTTTGATTTTAGCTATGGCAGATTAGGAAAAGGGAATATGGAAACACTACCTTTTCATTCCCGCGATGAGTTTACACAAACAACAATCGAAAAGATGACGGTATCACAACAAAAAATTAGCTCTACGTTAATTCGAGAGCAAATAAACTCCGGTCAACTTTTGGAAATAAGGGAATTGTTAGGTCGTTTTTTTACACTTTCAGGAATTGTTGTACATGGAGATAAAAGAGGAAGAACAATTGGATTTCCAACCGCCAATTTAGACGTTTCAAAGGGATATAATGTGCCTCCTGTTGGCGTATATGCAGTTAGAGTCAATGTGAAATCGAAATGGTTTAATGGTGTTTGTAATATAGGTTATAAACCTACATTCCACAAAGATAAAAAAGTACCAACAATCGAAGTCCATATTTTTGACTTTAACGAAGATATCTATGGTGAAAAGATTATAGTTGAATGGCATGAGCGAATAAGATCAGAAAAAAAGTTTGAAAATGTATCGGAGTTAATTGAACAAATTCAAAAAGATAAAGAAAATGCAGTGAAGTACTTCGAAAAAATAACGCCTGAGACTTGCTTTTTTTCATAAAAAGAGGTATTCTAATAGACGTACTAGAGAACCGTTGCTTGGCAATGCGAATCACCAACGCTTGCTCGGTAATTGGGGATTATAAAATAGGAGGTGAAATAGGATGGCTATCACACAAGATCGCAAGAATGAACTAATCAGCGAATACAGAACACATGATACTGATACTGGGTCTCCAGAAGTTCAAATTGCTGTCCTAACTGAAGAAATTAATAACTTGAATGAACATTTACGTACACACAAAAAAGATCATCATTCACGTCGTGGTCTATTGAAGATGGTTGGTAAACGTCGTAATTTACTAAACTACCTTCGTAATAAAGACGTTGCTCGTTATCGTGACCTAATCACTAAACTTGGTTTACGTAGATAATGTACTAAAAGCGGGAGAATTCCCGCTTTTTTATTGTTAAGGAATTTATTAAATTGTAAGGTTGGATATAACTTCGTGTCTCTGTCTATCTACGTCTAGCTCCAGGCGCCATCGGACCTGAGGTCATAAGCCAATCCGTCCGGAAGGTTAAAGAACAACCTTCCAGCCAGCTTGTCGCCGATAGGCGGGCGCCCTGCGCTTTTCTTATTAGCAAAATTTTAATTTACATATAGCTTTAATATTGATATGTTCTAATAAATTAGTTCATACTATACATATAACTTTACACTACTTATGCTTGTTTAATAAAGTTAAATAATAAACCAGATTTGTCTAGTAAGACTTTAGATGTTCGGGTAGTGAATAGTGGTTGATACAACACTTAAAAAAGTTTTTTTAATGTACATATAGAGAGGGGTACTAAGTAATGGAACAAGGTAAACAAGTCTTTTCGACCGAATGGGCGGGGCGAGAGCTAACTGTTGAAATTGGCCAATTAGCCAAACAAGCAAGTGGTTCAGTCTTAGTTCGTTACGGAGAAACTGTTGTTTTAAGCACTTCAACAGCTTCAAAAGAACCTAAAAATTTAGATTTCTTTCCGTTAACAGTCAATTATGAGGAACGTTTATATGCAGTAGGGAAAATTCCAGGTGGATTTATTAAACGTGAAGGAAGACCAAGCGAAAAAGCAATTCTAGCAAGTCGTTTAATTGATAGGCCAATTCGTCCGCTTTTCGCTGATGGTTTTCGCAATGAAGTTCAGGTAATCAGTATTGTTATGAGTGTTGACCAAAATTGTTCATCAGAAATGGCTGCAATGTTTGGATCATCACTTTCCCTATCTGTATCAAATATTCCATTTGAAGGTCCGATCGCAGGTGTTATTGTTGGTAGAATTGAAAATCAATTTATCATTAATCCATCTGTTGACCAACTGGAACAAAGTGACATCCATTTAGTGGTTGCAGGTACAAAGGATGCAATCAATATGGTTGAAGCTGGTGCAAACGAGGTGCCAGAAGAAGTAATGCTTGAGGCAATCATGTTTGGACATGATGAAATTAAAAAGCTAATTGCATTTCAAGAAAAAATTGTGGAAGCTGTTGGACAAGCAAAAAGAGATATTAAACTTTATGAACTAGATCAAACAATTGAACAACAGGTTCGTCAACATGCTGAAGAAGAAATAAATAAAGCTGTACAGGTTCATGAAAAACATGCAAGAGAAAACGCGATCAATGAAGTGAAACTAGCTGTCATTACGAAATATGAAGAGCAGGAAGCGGATGATCAAACCTTAAAACAGGTAAAAGAAATTCTAAATAAACTTGTTAAAGAGGAAGTTCGTAGATTAATTACAGTTGAAAAAATCAGACCGGATGGAAGAAAACCTGATGAAATTCGCCCATTGTCTTCTGAAATTGGTTTATTACCACGCACACATGGTTCAGGTCTTTTTACAAGAGGACAAACACAAGCACTTAGTATTTGTACATTAGGTGCACTAGGAGATGTACAAATTTTGGACGGGCTTGGGATTGAAGAGTCAAAACGCTTCATGCACCATTATAATTTCCCGCAATTTAGTGTAGGGGAAACCGGACCAATGAGAGGACCCGGCCGTCGTGAAATTGGACATGGGGCTCTTGGTGAACGTGCACTAGAACCAGTTATTCCTTCAGAAAAGGACTTTCCTTATACGGTACGTCTTGTGTCTGAAGTGCTTGAATCAAACGGTTCGACGTCACAAGCAAGTATTTGTGCAAGTACATTAGCAATGATGGACGCAGGTGTACCAATTAAAGCACCAGTTGCAGGGATTGCGATGGGGTTAATAAAATCTGGTGAACACTATTCAGTTCTTACTGATATCCAAGGCATGGAAGACCATTTAGGAGATATGGACTTTAAAGTAGCTGGTACTGCAAATGGAGTTACGGCCCTGCAGATGGATATTAAGATTGATGGGTTATCAAGAGAGATACTTGAAGAAGCGCTATTACAGGCGAAAAAAGGCCGTATGGAAATATTAGACTCCATGTTAAGTACAATAAATCAACCAAGACATGAATTATCTAAATATGCTCCTAAAATCCTGATGATGCAAATTAATCCTGATAAGATTCGTGATGTTATTGGACCTAGCGGTAAACAAATCAATAAGATTATCGATGAAACAGGAGTTAAGATTGATATTGAACAAGATGGAACAGTGTTTATTTCTTCTATTAATCATGAAATGAACGAAAAAGCTAAGAAAATCATTGAGGATATCGTTCGTGAGGTAGTAGTTGGTCAAATGTACCTAGGTAAGGTAAAACGAATTGAAAAGTTCGGAGCCTTTGTAGAGCTATTTAGTGGGAAAGACGGACTTGTCCATATTTCTGAGCTTGCTGAAGAACGCGTAGGTAAAGTTGAAGATGTTGTTTCACTTGGAGACGAAATCCTCGTTAAGGTCATGGAAGTTGACAAACAAGGACGTGTTAACCTGTCACGCAAGGTTGTTTTACGAGAAGAAAAAGAAAAACAAGAATCATAATGGGACCTGCTAACCCAGGTCTTTTTTCTTTCTATTGGTAAGGAACTTTTCTGAAAGATTGTTATTTTAAACATCCATTGTATAGATGTTTCGAGAAATTAGTTGCGGTTTAAGAAAAAAAGATGCAACTATATTGCATGCTAAGTGAAGTAATTGGTAAGACAACCATGTTTACTAAAGTAATCATAGTTATAATAGCATGCTATTTTAAATCAAATAGTTTTATGAAATTTCCGATATTCCTCACTTTAGCCTACAGTAAGTTCTACCTTGTCCTTCTTTTACATATTTTCTAGTAATCAGGTTAGTTGTAATAAAATTAGCTATTATTACGAAAACTAAGGTATTCAATAAACACGATATACTTTAGAGAGGAAAGAAGGCTAAATGATGAGGAAAAATTACATACACTTTATAGCATTAGGAATTATCTTTTTCATTTCAATTGGTGCCGTACAAAATCCATACGCCACGAATTATGTAAATGCACTGAAAAACGACAGCATCACTGTCTCAAAGCAGCAGGATCCTTTGTATCTGGAAATTTCTGAAAAAGCAAAGCAATATGAGGTACCAGCCGAGGATGCAAAAATAGATAAGGTATGGAAAGCAACCCCTGGCTATAATGGACTAAAAGTTGACGTAGGCGCATCTTTTGAAAATATGAAGAAAATAAACAAGTTTGATGAAAAGAAATTGGTTTATAAGCAGGTTAAACCGAATATCCATTTAAATGATTTACCACCGACAGCTATTTACAGGGGTAATCCAAATAAACCTATGGTATCCTTCATTATTAACGTCGCATGGGGAAATGAATATATTCCTAATATGCTTGAGACGCTTGAAAAAAATAATACAAAAGCAACATTTTTCTTAGAAGGAAGATGGGTTAAGGAAAATCCTGAGCTTGCTAAAATGATCGTTGATTCAGGACATGAGATTGGGAATCACTCCTATACTCATCCAAATTTAAAAACACTGCCCTCAGCACAAGCAAGGGAACAGTTGGACAAAACAAATAAGGTAATTGAAGCTACAACCAGTATCGAACCAACTTTATTTGCCCCTCCAAGTGGCAGTTATCGAGATGAAATTGTTAAAATAGCAGCGGAATTTAAAATGAAAACAATCATGTGGAGTGTTGATACGATTGATTGGCAAAGACCAGAACCACATGTCATAGTTGATCGTGTAATGGGCAAGGTTCATCCTGGAGCATTAATTTTAATGCACCCTACACAATCAACTGCTCAAGCCCTGGAAACCCTAATCCTTTCAATTAAACAAAAAAACTATACAATTGGTGATGTGACGACATTATTGAGTGAAGAAAGAATGACCGACTAGCATTATGTCGGGTGAAATGATCGTTTATGAACCTCAACTTATGGATAGCAGAATAGGAGGAAAAATATTGATAAAAAAATATACTTGTCAAAACGGTGTAAGAATAGTATTAGAAAATATCCCAACTGTCCGGTCAGTTGCAATTGGCGTATGGATTGGAACAGGATCTAGAAATGAAAATAATCATAATAACGGGGTATCCCATTTTCTAGAGCATATGTTTTTTAAAGGTACGGTTAATCGTTCAGCAAGAGAGATAGCTGAATCGTTTGATAGCATAGGTGGTCAAGTAAATGCGTTTACCTCTAAAGAGTATACCTGTTACTATGCAAAGATACTTGATGAACACTCTAGTTTTGCGCTTGAAGTGTTATCAGATATGTTCTTTAATTCAACTTTTGATGAAGATGAATTAAAAAAAGAAAAGAACGTTGTCTATGAAGAGATTAAAATGTATGAAGATACACCTGATGACATCGTACATGATTTATTAAGTAAAGCTAGTTATGAAAGTCATCCGCTAGGCTATCCAATTTTAGGAACAGATAAAACACTTGAAACGTTTAATGGTGACGTATTACGTCAATATATGAGTGAAACCTACATACCTGAAAATGTTGTCATATCAGTTGCTGGTAATATTGAAGAAGATTTTATAAAAGAAATTGAGCAATATTTCGGGAATTTTACTTCTGAGCATAAACCACAACATTTTGAGAAACCATCTTTCCATCCTAACCGAGTTTCAAGGAAAAAAGATACGGAACAGGTACATCTTTGTATCGGTTATAAAGGATTACAGGTTGGTGATAAGGATATATACAATTTGATTGTCTTAAACAATATTCTTGGTGGTAGTATGAGTAGTCGTTTATTTCAAGAAGTACGTGAACAGCGTGGCTTAGCATATTCAGTCTTTTCATATCACTCCTCATATCAAGATAACGGTATGATGACGATATATGGTGGGACGGGAAGCAACCAGTTAGACCTGTTGTTTGACACGATCCAAGATACATTGAAGAAGCTTAAAAACGATGGTATTACCACTAAGGAGCTCGTAAATAGCAAGGAGCAAATGAAAGGCAACTTAATGTTAAGTCTTGAAAGTACAAATAGTAGAATGAGTAGAAATGGTAAAAATGAACTGCTATTAAAGCAACATCGTACATTAGATGAAATCATTGAAAAGCTTAACCTAGTAAACGAGGATAGTGTAAATGAACTGTCTAACCGTATTTTTAATGATGAATATTCCGCCGCTTTAATAGGGCCAAATAACGAGCTTCCAAAAGGCATGTAGATGATATTGCGTCTAAAAATGAAAACTTGAGTTTCGCACCCTTAATAAACAGGATTTTCTAACTCATAAACCTGCCTAAACCCTTGTTATATAAGGCTTGTCTATTATTCCATTTTCCATTTTAATTGCCTATGCAGCTTTATCCTCTTGAAATAATTGTTTACCTAAAAATGAGTCTTCAAATAGCTCCCTTTAGAAATTGATATTCTGGGGAGTTTTTGAACTCTTTGATGTCGACCGTTCCAGAGTCTGCTACCTGCCGTGATCAATACCTGCAGAAGCTCCTCGAACCTATCCCATAACCTTTCGGCTAATCATCTCGTCTTTGACATGTTCAAAATAGGCCTCCAAGTGTCTCATAATCATTGATCCTGCGAAAGTTGGCAAGAAACACATAGAGGATATAGGTGGTGGTCACATGGGCTAATTTGGGCGTCAAAATCCTGGGAATTTCCAAACTTCAGATATTGGTTGACCTCTCGAAAGAAGACTTCGATCGTCCAACGTACCGAATATATTTCCAGCATCGCTAGAAAAGAAAATGAAGTGTCTGTGGATAGATGCAGTTTCCAATCTTTTTGATTTGGAAATCGGCAGAAGTATAATTTCACTTCTCCCACACCTTCATAGTCCACAATAACCTCAAAAAAACGGGTGTTTCTTTTGCTAAAGGGTTCCGTTTTGAGGTGGAAGTCCTATAAATTACAATGAAAAGGCGTTCAATCTGACAACAGATTTGACATCTCTTTGACACCCATAAATAAAAATATAGAGCGAACCCACAAGAACCATGAGATGAGGGAATCAGCATGGTTTAATAAATAAGCGGAGAAATTTCTCTTAATTACGAAATAGCACTTAAAATAGCTTAAATAGACGGAAGAATTCCGACTATTTACACAAAAAATGTCAAAATGGAACATTTTGCATTGCTTAAGCGGAAAACCTCCGCTTATATACCCCGAACCAAGCCTTATTACGCAGTTTAACCGGAAAATCTCCTCTTATTTTAACTATATCACTGGTTACTAAATTTAGGAGATGACTTCTGATGTATATGGAAATATCGTAAGAATTGACATCCCAATTGACATTTAATTTTGATCCATTTTCCGTCCGACACGGCTATCAACGGTATCATCCAAAATAAAGGCTGCGTTATTCGCCACTTTCTGATCTGGATTAACCAAACGTTGAAATTGCTTGGATACGTTTAAAAGCAGACTCCGCAAAGGCATACGCTCATTATTTTTCAAACGATAAAGCGCATCTTTTTTTCATCTCTGTTACCCTTTTAAAATCATTTCTAAAGAAGGCATTCACACTGTTTTGAAGCATTAAAGGAAACACGAATAACAAGGTAATAACCTCCGTCACAGGGTAACCTTCCTCCTTTTTGAACCCAACCTTGTGACAGAGGGATTTGAATTTGAATGAGCCCTTGAGCTTTTTTTATTTAAACTTCTAAATTATGGACTACTTCTATAGAATATAGTAAGGCTCTTTTCAGGTAGATTGTTATTTTTATGGTACAAAAAAAATTTTATAGAGTTATGTTGAGAAAGCTTGTTACGATAAAGGAAGAAAAAATGCCACTATCCTGTGTTCTATATGAAATAAACTGGTACTTTAAAAACAACAATTTTTACGAAAGCAGCCTATTGTAATGACTATCAAGGAGGAATCCGAATGAGGTTGAGTGAGCTGGGTGGCAAAGAAATCGTTGACGTTAAGAGAGCTGAGCGCTTAGGTGTATTAGGGCAAACAGATCTAGAAATTAATGAACAAACAGGACAAATTAATGCCCTAATTATCCCGTCATTAAAATGGTTTGGTCTAAGAAAACAAGGTAGTGAGGTAAGAGTACCTTGGCAGCATATTAAGAAAATTGGTACAGATATGATTATAATTGATATTCCAGACGAATATACAAATGATAATGAGTGAACGAAAAGAATTGACCCACCTAGGTGAGGTCAATTTTTTTTGTGCTTTTTTATAATATCAGAATTTATATGTGAAAGCATAAAATTTTGTGCTTAGCTTTAATGTCTAGCTCCGGGCTCGCCCTGCGCTTTTGTTCTTCACCACTTTCTATTCACCTATTCATGTTGTTTTTCATAAGATGTTTAAGTAAATGAAATTGAATTGGCAGATTTCCATAAAAGAGAAGGTGAAAAAACATGTTAACTGGTATGCACATTGCTATAATTGGCGGGGATGCAAGACAGTTAGAAGTAATTCGCAAATTAATTGAGTTAGATGCGAAGATTTCTTTAATCGGCTTTGATCAATTAGATCATGGTTTCACAGGCGCTTCAAAGGAGCAAATGGATGAAATTGATTTCACGGATATAGATGCCATTATATTACCAGTTTCGGGTACCAATAGTGAGGGGCAGGTCGAAACAATTTTTTCAAACGAAAAAGTAATCCTTACTGAGGATATTATTTTAAAAACTCCAGACCATTGTGTCATTTTCTCAGGGATCAGTAACAGTTATCTAGATAACATCACGGTAAATCGTGAATTGGTTAAGTTATTTGAGCGTGATGATGTAGCTATCTACAACTCGATTCCGACAGTTGAAGGTACAATCATGATGGTTATTCAGCATACAGATATTACAATTCATAATTCTAACGTTTTAGTTCTTGGATTGGGACGTGTAGGAATGAGTGTTGCACGGACGTTCAATGCACTTGGTGCACATGTAAAAGTAGGAGCTAGACGATCGGAACATATAGCCAGGATAACTGAAATGGGATTACAACCATTTCACCTTGATGATCTAAAACGTCAAGTGTCTGACGTGGATGTGTGTATTAATACAATTCCACACCTAATTGTTAAAGCGGGCGTTATTTCCAAAATGCCAGCACATGCGTTAATCGTTGATTTAGCTTCAAAACCAGGTGGAACCGATTTTCGATATGCTGAAAAACGGGGAATCAAGGCTCTATTAGCTCCAGGTCTTCCTGGGATTGTAGCACCAAAGACAGCAGGTAAAATTGTTGCAAATGTGCTTTCACAAATTTTGATAGATCATTTGCAAAAAAGAGAGGAGAATAAATGATGGAATTAAAAGGGAAACGTATTGGTTTTGGATTAACAGGCTCACACTGCACATATGATGCAGTTATGCCTGAGATTGAAAAGTTAATTAAGGCAGGTGCAGAAGTTATACCTATTGTATCTAATACGGTTAAGACAACGACTACAAGATTTGGAAAAGGTGAAGATTGGATTAAAAGAGTTGAAGATATTACTGGTAACAAAGTAATTGACTCTATTGTTGGAGCAGAGCCTCTTGGGCCTAAGATACCATTAGATTGTATGGTTATAGCACCGTTTACGGGAAATTCAATGAGTAAGTTTGCAAATGCCATGACTGACTCACCTGTGTTGATGGCAGCAAAGGCAACTTTACGTAATTTAAAACCGGTTGTTCTTGCTATCTCAACGAATGACGCATTAGGTCTAAATGGAGTTAACTTAATGAGACTAATGGCAACAAAAAATATTTACTTTATACCGTTTGGGCAGGATGCACCAACAAAGAAACCAAGTTCGATGGTTGCTCGTATGGAAATGTTAGAAGAAACAGTTCTTTCCGCAATGGAAGGGAAGCAACTTCAACCAGTGATTATTGAAAAATTTCGAGATGGCGAATGACAAATCAAGCTGATACAATAAGAAGAGAGGATTTCTTAATGTAATAAAAATCTTCTCTTCTTTACTGCGTGAATATGATAAAATAAATGATATGATTTCTTGTATTATTATTCACGGGTGACTATACCTTTAGTTATATATAACCAAATGGGGTTCTTTCCATTTCACGTAGGACTTATCGTTATGAATGGGTAAACGTAGTGTATAATCATCAGTGGAAAATAAACCAACCTCTACAATTGTAGAAATAATTCTTGAATAAACATTGCTTTTTATAAGCATTTACTGGAAGGGGTAAGAAAATGACACATCCAAATGGATTACATGTAGCAGTTGTCGGCGCAACAGGAGCAGTTGGTACACAAATGATTCAAACACTTGAAAATCGTGATTTCCCTATTTCAAAACTTACACTATTATCATCAGAACGTTCTGCTGGAAAGAAGGTAAAGTTTAAAGGGGAGGAAATCATCGTACAGGCAGCCACTCCAGAAAGTTTTGAAGGAGTTCAAATTGCCTTGTTTAGTGCGGGGGGAAGTGTTTCTAAACAATTAGCGCCAGAAGCTGTTAAACGTGGTGCAATTGTTGTAGACAATACAAGTGCTTATCGCATGGATGAGGATGTACCTTTAGTTGTTCCAGAAGTTAATGAAGAAGCACTGAAAGACCACAATGGAATCATCGCTAATCCCAACTGTTCCACAATCCAAATGGTTGTTGCACTAGAACCAATTCGTAAAAAATTCGGGTTAAATAAAATTATTGTCTCAACATACCAGGCTGTATCTGGTGCTGGTGATGCTGCTATAAATGAAATGAAAGAACAAGCGAAAGCAATTCTTGATGGAAGTGAATATACGCCTGAAGTACTTCCTGTTAAGGGCGATAAAAAACATTATCAAATTGCATTTAATGTTATCCCGCAAATTGATAGATTTGAGGAAAATGGATTTACTTATGAAGAAATGAAAATGATTAATGAAACGAAAAAAATCATGGGGTTAGGAGACCTACATGTTGCTGCAACATGCGTCAGACTTCCTGTAGAAACTGGACATTCAGAATCTGTCTATTTTGAAATAGAACAAGGAAATGTCACAGTACAAGAAATTAAAAATATACTATCTGAAGCACCAGGTGTGGTACTCGAGGATGACCCTTCACAACAAATTTATCCAATGCCTGCTAATTGTGTAGGCAAAAATGATGTTTTTGTAGGTAGAATTCGTAAGGACCTAGATCGTGATAATGGGTTTCATATGTGGGTGGTATCTGATAATTTATTAAAGGGTGCTGCTTGGAATTCAGTACAAATTGCTGAGGGCCTTGTTAGGCTTGGTATAATAAAATAAAACAGGCAAACCTTCACCTGTTTAGCTTACGGGTAGTTTTGTATTGATTTGGTGAATTCCAACTACCCGTTATAGCTGGATTTTATTAACTTTTTTTAAAGGGGAGTAGCTAGTCTACTGACCTCTAACACTATTATGGGGTGTATATATGAATGTGATCGTCCAAAAATTTGGCGGAACTTCTGTAAGGGATGAAAAAACTAGATTATTAGCTGAGAAGCATATTAAGAATGCTCTGGACGAAGGATATAAAGTTGTTGTCGTAGTATCAGCAATGGGACGCCTTGGAGATCCTTATTCAACTGATACGCTATTAAGTTTAGTTGACAATACCGAGTCTAAAATTAGTAATCGTGAAACAGATATGCTGTTATCTTGTGGTGAATTAATTTCTAGCATTGTTTTTTCACATATGTTAAATAGCCATGGAATAAAAGCCACTGCTCTAAATGGGGCACAGGCTGGTTTTAGAACAAACAATGATCATACTAATGCAAAAATTATTGAAATGAAATGTAATCGTCTAATTGAAACGCTAGAAGAAAACGATGTTGTAGTAGTAACAGGGTTTCAAGGTATCTCAAAAATGGGTGATGTAACAACGATTGGTCGAGGTGGCAGTGATACATCGGCTGCAGCTTTAGGGGTTGCATTAAACGCTAAATGGATTGATATTTTTACAGATGTAGAAGGTGTAATGACTGCTGATCCTCGGATTGTCGATGATGCTCGTCCATTATCGGTTGTTACTTACACTGAGATATGTAATATGGCATATCAAGGTGCAAAGGTAATACACCCTCGCGCTGTAGAAATTGCGATGCAAGCAAATATACCGATCCGTGTTCGTTCAACATACTCTGACTTACCCGGTACTCTCGTTACATCCATTGAAAAAGGGAGTAAGGGTAGAGATATTAATGAAAGAGTAATTACTGGTATTGCACATGTTGCAGATGTAACTCAAATTAAGGTTCAAGCAAAAAAAGGACAATATGATTTACAAACAAAAGTGTTTAAAGCGATGGCGAATGCGAAAATCAGTGTTGACTTTTTTAATATAACACCAAATGGCGTTGTTTATACTGTTACAGGAGAGGCAACTAATAAAGCGATTGAAGTATTGGAGGATCAGGGATTTGATCCTGCTGTGACAAGACATTGTGCGAAAGTTTCTACTGTTGGTGCGGGTATGAATGGTGTACCTGGTGTAACCTCTAAAATCGTTACCGCATTATCAGACAAAGGTATTCAAATTCTTCAATCTGCTGATAGTCATACTACCATATGGGTACTTGTTAGACAAGATGATATGATAAACGCAATTAATGCTCTCCATAAGGCATTTAATCTTTCTGATATAGCCAATGAAGTTGAACATGAGAGCTAATGAGGTAGGAGTGGAAAAATGATTAATTTTGGTAAAATAGCTACGGCAATGGTAACACCTTTTGATAAAAAGGGAAATATTGATTTTGTAAAAACGACTCAGCTTGTTAATCATTTGATTCATAATGGAAGTGACTCCCTAGTAATTGCAGGCACTACAGGTGAGTCACCAACCTTGTCTTCTGAAGAAAAGGTTGCTCTTTTCCGTCATGTCGTTCAAGTGGTTGATGGGAGAGTTCCTGTTATTGCGGGTACTGGTAGCAATAATACGTATGCTTCTGTTGAATTAACAAAAAAAGCCAAAGAAGCTGGTGTAGACGCAGTAATGATTGTTGCACCCTACTATAACAAACCAAATCAAGCTGGTCTTTATCAGCATTTTAAAGTAATTGCAGAAAGCACAAACCTTCCTGTGATGGTTTATAATATTCCTGGTCGATCGGTTGTTACTATATCAGTTGAAACGATTGTAAAGCTTTCGAAAATTCCAAACATTGTTGCTGTAAAGGAAGCTAGCGGGAATTTAGATGCAATGACTGAAATTATTGCCCAAACCGCTGAGGATTTCATGTTATATAGTGGTGATGATGGTTTAACTTTGCCTGTTCTCTCGATTGGTGGAAATGGGGTAGTATCTGTAGCTTCCCATATTTTAGGTAATGAAATGCAAAAAATGATTTGGAATTTCGAGGAAGGAAATACTGCAACAGCAGCACGTATCCACCAGTCCATTCTCCCACTTATAAAAGGATTGTTTACAGCACCTAGTCCAACACCAGTTAAAACAGCTCTACAATTGAAAGGGCTGGATGTTGGTTCTGTTCGTTTACCATTAGTTCCTTTAACAGAACAAGAACGAATAAAACTTCAAAGTTTACTGAAATAATATAAAAAGGCACCCATCCGGTTGCCTTTTTATATTGGACAAAGTTTTAATTCATTCATAAAATAAATAGCATCTTTACTGAGGGGGTTTACCCAACGATTGTCTTTGATGGATAAATAAGTTTTTCATAATCGAATGAAAAATGACAACTCGTTCATACTAAAGGATAACTTGGGTTGAAAGGAGATTATTATGAGTAACGATTACATACATTCATCAGAACAACCAGGTGAGGAACCAGATAAAAATAGTGAGACTAAAGGCTCGAGTCTCGTTGATAAAATACAACAATTAGGACAAACGAATGTTCCACAATTGGGGCTAGATTCAAAAATTCATTGTTTAACCATAATAGGCCAAATTGAAGGTCACATGCAGTTACCGCCTCAGAATAAGACAACAAAATATGAGCATGTGATTCCACAGATTGTCGCAATTGAACAAAATCCAAAAATTGAGGGGTTACTAGTCGTACTAAATACAGTAGGTGGGGATGTTGAGGCAGGACTTGCTATATCTGAAATGCTTGCGTCTATATCCAAACCAACTGTTTCACTCGTATTAGGCGGAGGTCACTCTATTGGTGTACCTATAGCTGTTTCTTGTGATCACTCTTTTATCGCAGAAACGGCGACGATGACCATACACCCGGTACGCTTAACAGGGCTAGTAATCGGGGTCCCTCAAACCTTTGAATATTTAGATAAAATGCAGGAACGAGTTGTGAATTTCGTAATGAAAAACTCTAATATTTCCGAAGAAAAATTTAAAGAATTGATGTTTTCAAAAGGTAACCTAACAAGAGATATCGGTACAAATGTAGTTGGAGCAGATGCTGTTAAATATGGGTTGATTGACGAAGTTGGTGGGGTCGGACAAGCAATTAAAAAGTTACATGAGCTAATGGAGGAACGGAATATTCACGGAGAAAGTGAGCGGTTGTTGCAATGATTTTATATACAATGATGCCGGAAGAATTAATTTTCCCAACAGCTGAAACTGATTTCAGTAAGCAGAAAATTGTCGAAATGAATGGTGTTTCACTACTCGTTAATGAGACGTCGCAGAATCAATATGTAATTTTAAGAGTACTAAGTAGTGATCCACAGCATTTTCTAGATGATCAATATTCACCTGGGCAAAAAGTTACAATGTCAGTAAACTAGTATAATCCCCCAATTAACTCTTAACTTACTGGTAACATTAGTATCTGATTATGTGTTATAATTTAATTATGATTGTTTATTTAGCAGCCGTCTAATGGCTGCTTTTCTTCATACATAGGAAGGTAAGTTTTAATATTTTATAAAAACGTAATTATTACTGTTATATGTTGAATGGGGTGTCTATATATGACAAAACAAAAAAAACGGTCTAAGAAAAAGGCCGAATGGAAAAAAACGTTCCAATTTGAATTACTAGGATTATTATTTTTAGCACTAACATTTATTGGGATAGCGAAACTAGGTGTTGTTGGGAATGCTCTAGTGTCATTGTTCCGGTTTTTTGTCGGAGAATGGTACATGCTCTGTTTATTAGGCTTATTAATTTTATCATTTTATATCATATGGAAGAGATCTTGGCCTGATTTTTTTACTAGACCATTAATCGGTACATACTTAATAACATTATCTATTCTTTTATTAAGCCATGTTACTTTATTTAAACTTTTGTCCAATGAAGGTACTTTTACTGAACCAAGTGTTATTGTTAATACTTGGGAGCTTTATTGGCTTGAAAGAAATGGTGAGATTAGTACGACTGACTTAGGTGGTGGCCTAATAGGCGCGATACTCTTTGCAGCCTCTTATTTTCTTTTTGATGAGCCAGGAACGAATATTATTGCTATTTTTCTCATTATTAGTGGTGTTATATTACTAACTGGTAAGTCTCTAAATGACACAGTCTTAAAACTATTTGCTCCAGTATTTTTATTTATAAAAAAGCAGTGGCTTGCCTTTATTGAGGATCTCAAAGAATGGGGCAACAATCTTAAGAATAGACCAACTCGTGTTAAAAAGCCTAGCAAATCTAAAGCTGTAAAGCCTGAAGATGAACATCCTGAAAGTGATTTGGAAGAAATAGATGTTAATGATGAGCAAGAGGAAGCTATGCAACCGATAATTTCTAATTTTGCTGATCGGGCATATGAATCTGCTCCCGCCATTCAACAAAAGACTCCATCTGAAAAAATCGGAGCTCCAGATGACAAAGTACCACCGATTACATTCACAGAGGTAGAAAATGTTGATTATGAATTACCACCCGTTCATTTATTAAAGGCACCAAAACCAACTGATCAAAGCTCAGAGCATGAAAGTATATATGCCAATGCGAGAAAGCTAGAGCGTACTTTCCTAAGCTTTGGTGTTAAAGCAAAAGTGACAAAAGTTCACTTAGGACCTGCAGTTACTAAATATGAAGTATACCCAGATGTGGGTGTTAAGGTAAGTAAAATAGTTAATCTAAATGACGACCTTGCACTGGCTTTAGCAGCCAAGGACATTCGAATTGAGGCGCCCATTCCAGGAAAATCTGCAGTTGGAATAGAGGTGCCGAATTCAGAGGTTGCAATGGTTTCACTGCGCGAGGTGCTTGAGGCAAAAGAAAATGATAGGCCTGATGCAAAGCTTTTAATAGGTTTAGGTAGAGATATCTCTGGTGATGCTGTTTTAGCTGAGATGAATAAAATGCCACATTTGCTTGTTGCAGGTGCAACCGGTAGCGGGAAAAGTGTATGTATTAATGGTATTATTACGAGTATCTTAATGAGGGCAAAACCCCATGAAGTGAAAATGATGATGATAGATCCCAAAATGGTTGAGTTAAATGTATATAACGGGATACCACATTTACTTGCACCGGTTGTAACTGATCCGAAAAAAGCATCCCAGGCTTTGAAAAAAGTTGTAAACGAGATGGAACGTAGGTATGAGCTTTTTTCACATACCGGAACAAGGAACATTGAAGGCTATAATGATTATATAAAAAGGCATAATGATCATGAAGAAGGGCAACAACCCTCACTTCCTTATATTGTAGTTATTGTGGACGAGCTGGCTGATTTAATGATGGTTGCATCCTCAGATGTAGAGGATTCGATCACAAGACTTGCCCAGATGGCGCGAGCAGCTGGGATTCATTTAATCATTGCAACTCAAAGACCGTCAGTTGATGTTATTACAGGTGTTATTAAAGCTAATATCCCTTCAAGAATAGCATTTAGTGTTTCTTCACAAACAGATTCACGTACAATTCTTGATATGGGAGGAGCAGAAAAACTTCTAGGACGAGGTGATATGCTTTTTTTACCGGTTGGGGCTTCTAAGCCTGTACGAGTACAAGGTGCATTTCTTTCAGATGAAGAGGTGGAGGACGTCGTAGACTTTGTCATTTCTCAGCAAAAAGCTCAGTATCAACAAGAGATGATTCCACAAGAATCAACTGAAACGATTGAAGAGGTAAATGATGATCTCTACGATGATGCAGTCCAGTTAATTATAGAAATGCAAACGGCTTCTGTATCAATGTTGCAAAGACGCTTTCGGATCGGCTATACAAGGGCAGCAAGACTAATAGATGCAATGGAGGCTAGGGGTGTAGTTGGTCCGTATGAAGGTAGTAAGCCTCGGACTGTTTTAGTTAGCGTTCAAAATGAAGATATCGGAAGTTAAAAGATAGATTATAAAGTAAGGGGCCTGTCTCTTACTTTTTTTCTATACTCCCGGAGTGTCCTTTGGGTATCGGTCAATCACTTTTAGTATAAGGATCTTAAGATGAATTTTACAGGTATTTATCTTGAAAATCTTCAACATTCGACAAATTATACTTTTGTTATTTAGTAAAAAATGCTATAGTATTTTCGATTGATGTTATATTTGTCAAACATCAGAGGTCTGAAGTCTGATTTGATATTCAATATTTTACTAATAATTGATCCGGATAAGATTTACATAAATTCAAAGGATAAGAAAAAACGAAGTTATCCTGTATTGTATGTAGTCTTTCTATGGAGGTATAAAGAAAATTGTCCATAAAATTAGATAATCGCCACTTGTATTTACAGGTCATCGATAAAATTAAGAAAGACATTGAAGTAGGGTTCTATAAAGAAAAAGAAAAGCTTCCTTCCGAATTCTTACTAGCTCAAAATTTAGGTGTAAGTCGTGCAACGCTTAGGGAGGCTCTCCGAATACTAGAGGAAGAAAACGTTGTCATTAGACGCCATGGTGTTGGAACCTTTGTAAATGCTAGACCATTATTTTCTGCAGGAATCGAGCAGCTTTCAAGTGTTACCGAGATGATTGTTCAAGCAGGAATGAAACCTGGCACAGTCTTTCTTGGATCAACCATTCAAGGGACGACAGATGAGGACGTTAAAAAGTTTGACCTTATTGAAAATGAGGAATTAGTACTGATAGAAAGGGTTAGAACGGCTAATGGTGATCCAGTGGTTTACTGTGTAGATAAAATACCACTCAATATCTTACCTACAGGTTTTGAACATGATCAGGAATCATTATTTGATGCTTTTATTAAAAAGGCTGGTAGGAACATTTCTTATGCTGTGACCCATATTGAACCAATTGGCTATCATGAAAAAATTTCACCAATACTTGAGTGTGAACCGGAAATTGCGTTGTTGTTGTTAAAACAGATGCACTTTGACTTGAATGAAAATGCAGTTCTTTATTCGATGAATTACTTTAAGGCAGATAAATTTGATTTTCATGTTTTACGAAAGAGAAGCTAATAATTTGCAAGTTTGTTGTGCAATTTAAGGAGGTGAGAGGGTTCTTATCCGTTTTTTTATCATATCTTACAAATCAATATTTTAATTAGGGGGTTCATATCATGAAGAAAAGAAAATTTGGAATGGCTCTATCTTTCGTACTAGCAGCTAGCACAATCCTTGGAGCGTGTGGTGCAAACGAGGAACAAAATGCAGGCGAAGGAACGACAGTAGAAGCTGTAGATTTTAAAGCGGGTCTTGTTACTGATACTGGTGGTGTTGATGATAAATCATTCAACCAATCTGCTTGGGAAGGTTTAACTCAATTCGGTAATGAATTTGGATTAACAGAAGGCGAAGAATACCGTTACTTACAATCAGAAAAGGAAGCGGATTACATTCCGAACTTAGGTAAGTTTGCAGATGGTGGCTATGATGTAACATTTGCTGCTGGTTTCTTGTTAGAAGACGCTGTACAAACAGCTGCTGAGCAAAATACTAGTGCGAATTTCGTGTTAATTGACAGCCTATTAGCTGATGAAAATTGGAACACAGTTTGGTTGGATAATGTTGCTAACGTAACATTTGAAGAGCATGAAGGATCATTTCTAGTTGGCGTTGCGGCAGCGCTACATACTAAAACAAATAAAGTTGGATTTGTTGGTGGAGTAGATTCTCCTTTAATTAAGAAATTTGAGAATGGCTTTAAAGCAGGTGTTAAAGCTGTTAATCCATCTATTGAAGTTATTCCTCAATATGCGGGTGACTTTAACAAACCTGAAATTGGTACAAGTATTGCTTCTACAATGTATACACAAGGCGCTGATATTATTTACCACGCTGCAGGTGGTACGGGTAATGGTGTTTTCACTGAAGCTAAAAACCGTAAGAATAATGGTGAAGATGTTTGGGTAATCGGTGTTGACCGTGATCAACACGAAGAAGGTATGCCTGAAAACGTAACGTTAACTTCAATGATTAAACGTGTTGACGTTTCTGTATACGAAATTGCTAAACAAGCTATGGAAGGTAATTTCCCAGGTGGAAAAGAAACTGTATTCGGACTTGAAGAAAATGGTGTAGGAATTTCTCCTACTACAGAAAATTTAAGTGAAGATACACTAAAACAAATTGACGAGTACAAAGAAAAAATCCTAAGTGGTGAAATTACTGTTCCAAGAACTGATGAAGAATTTGCATCGTTTCAATAAGTAAAGTAAAAGCGCAATTTGAATCTCTTTTATATTTTGAAAGTAAAGGCTAGTGGAAAACTACTAGCCTTTACTTTCCTTATTAACCAAGTTTACTTTTTACTCATGTAAGATTTTATGTCGATAGAAATTAAGCTTGATGTTTAACAAATCTTTTGCTTTTTTGATTTTTACCTTTTAGGATTTTTAGGAGTGATACATGTGGTGGAATATGTTATCGAAATGAATAACATTCGCAAAGAATTTCCTGGCATTGTAGCAAACGATAATATTACTTTACAAGTGAAAAAAGGAGAGATTCATGCTCTTCTTGGAGAAAATGGTGCAGGGAAATCGACATTAATGAATGTGCTTTTTGGTTTATACCAACCAGAACAGGGTGAAATAAAAGTTAAAGGTCAGCCTGTTAAAATAACTGACCCTAATGTTGCAAATCGTCTTGGAATTGGAATGGTACATCAACATTTTATGTTAGTACATAACTTTACAGTTACTGAAAATATCATTTTAGGTAGTGAACCGACTAAGGGTGGTAAAATTAACATTGATCAAGCTGCAAAAGATATAGAGGAACTTTCGAGTCGCTATGGATTATCCGTTAACCCACATGCAAAAATAGAAGATATTTCGGTAGGGATGCAACAACGTGTTGAAATTTTAAAAACGCTATATAGAGGTGCAGAAATTTTGATTTTTGATGAACCTACTGCTGCACTTACTCCTCAAGAAATTAAAGAACTTATCCAGATTATGAAAAGATTGATTGAAGAAGGAAAATCTATTATTTTAATTACCCATAAATTAAAAGAAATTATGGAAGTATGTGACCGCTGTACTGTCATCCGAAAAGGAAAAGGGATCGGAACTGTTAATGTGTCAGAATCAAATCCAGATGAGCTAGCTGCGTTAATGGTAGGGCGAGAAGTTCATTTTGAAGTAGGAAAAACGGAAGCAACTCCCAAAGAAGTTGTTTTAGAAATAGATAATTTAATTGTGCATGATGCAAGAAATATTCCTAGTGTAAATGGCCTTGGTTTATCTATCAAAGCTGGTGAAATTTTAGGTATTGCCGGTGTAGATGGGAATGGACAAACTGAGTTAATCGAAGCGATAACAGGCTTACGAAAGGTGAAGTCTGGAACTATTCTTTTAAATGGTAAGGAAATCACTAATTTACCGGCGCGAAAAATCACGGAGTCGGGCATAGGTCATATTCCACAGGATAGGCATAAGCATGGCTTAGTACTCGATTTTACGATAGGAGAAAATATCGTTTTACAAACTTATTATCAAAAGCCCCATTCTAACTCAGGTATCTTAAACTATAGTAGTATTTATAAAAAAGCTAAGGGGCTAATTAAAGAGTATGATGTAAGAACACCTTCTGAATATACTCAAGCACGTGCACTATCTGGTGGTAATCAGCAAAAAGCAATAATTGCTCGGGAGGTAGACCGAAGTCCAGATTTATTAATTGCAGCACAACCTACACGTGGTCTTGACGTTGGAGCAATAGAGTTCATTCATTCAAAGCTTATTGAAGAACGAGACAAAGATAGAGCCGTGTTATTAATATCGTTAGAGCTTGAAGAGGTTATGAATGTAAGCGATCGTATTGCTGTAATATATGAGGGGAAAATAGTTGATATTGTTAATCCTAAAGAAACAAATGAACAAGAGCTGGGCTTACTAATGGCTGGTGGTAAGAGAGAAAGAGAAGGTGTTTCATAATGCAAAAGCTCTTAAAAAATGAGAAACTATTTAGTGTAACGGTACCTATTCTAGCTGCAATTTTAGGTATGTTAGTTGGAGCTATCATTATGCTACTAGGTAATTATGATCCAGTAGCAGGTTTTAGTGCCCTCTTTGACGGCATGTTCGGAAGCCCTAAGGCTTTTGGAGAGACGATTCGTGCAGCATCACCATTAATATTAGCTGGTATTGCAGTTGCTTTTGCATTTAGAACAGGTCTATTTAATATTGGTGTAGAAGGACAATTATTAGTAGGGTGGTTAGCGTCAGTATGGGTAGGATATGCTTTTAATTTACCTGCGATCATCCATGTACCTTTAGCAATAGTAGCGGCGGCAATTGCCGGTGGAATTTGGGGAATGATTCCAGGATTCTTAAAAGCAAGGTTCAAAGTCCATGAAGTTATCGTAACAATCATGTTAAACTATGTAGCCCTGCATGTTACTGCAAATTTGATTAAAACCTATCTTTATGCAGGAAATGAGAAATCATATAAGGTTCAGGAAAGCGCCACGTTATCGTCTCAATTTTTAGCAACTTTAACTGAAAATTCCCGATTACATTGGGGGATCGTTGTTGCACTGATCGCAGCTATGATCATGTGGTTTATTTTAGAAAAAACCTCGAGAGGATTTGAACTAAGATCTGTTGGTTTTAACCAACATGCTTCCATGTATGCTGGTATGAATGTTCCAAAAAATATTGTACTGTCAATGTCTATTTCAGGTGCTTTTGCTGGAGTGGCAGGGGCAATGGAAGGGCTCGGTACCTTCCAAAACATGACAGTATTATCTGCATTTACTGGGACAGGATTTGACGGAATTGCTGTGGCTTTACTTGGAGCAAATAATCCAATCGGGATCGTTTTAGCTGCCATTCTTTTTGGCGGACTCAATACCGCAGCTCCTCAAATGAATTTTGATGCGAATGTTCCTTCGGAATTAGTAGAGATTATTATAGCCTTAATTATTTTCTTTGTGGCTTCAAGTTATATAATACGCATAGTCCTTTCACACTTTAGTAAGGAGGGGAAATAATCAATGACTTTTCTAGATATTTTAATTATTATTATTCCTGCTGCATTGTACACGGCAGCCCCTCTTGTTTTTACAGCGTTAGGTGGAGTGTTTAGTGAACGTTCAGGTGTAGTAAACATTGGGCTTGAAGGTTTAATGCTATTTGGAGCATTTGCTGGGGTACTTACAACTCTGCTTATCCAGGATACTGTCGGTGCTGCTTCTCCTTGGATAGCGATACTTGTTGCAGCAATTGCCTCTGGGATATTCTCATTATTGCATGCTGTTGCGAGTATAACTTTCAAAGCAGACCAAGTTGTTAGTGGTGTTGCGCTTAACTTCTTAGCTGCTGGATTGTCAGTGTTTTTAATCAAAAAGATTTTTAATAAAGGACAAACTGATTTTGTTGACTTTCGAATAAATAAAGAGGATGTACCGTTCTTATCCGATATACCAGTGATTGGTGACATCTTTTTTTCTAGAATTCCTTATACCTCCTATCTTGCAATAGTGATAGCGGTCATATTATGGTATGTCCTATTTAAAACACCATTTGGATTAAGGCTTCGTTCAGTAGGTGAACACCCAATGGCGGCTGACACTATGGGTATTAATGTTAATAGAATGAGGTATATTGCAGTAATGATGTCAGGTGTTTTAGCAGGAATTGGTGGTTCAGTCTATGCACTGTCAATTTCAGGTAACTTTACTGGCGGTACAATATCTGGGCAAGGATTCCTTGCACTTGCCGCGATGATTTTTGGTAAGTGGCATCCCCTTGGAGCATTGGGTGCGGCGCTATTTTTCGGTTTTGCTCAATCATTAAGCATAACCGGAGCACAAATCCCTTTTTTAAAAGAGATACCATCTGTATATTTAATCATTGCACCATACGTCTTGACGATCTTAGCATTAACAGGCTTTGTCGGTCGTGCCGAGGCACCAAAAGCTTCAGGTGTACCTTATGAAAAAGGTAAACGTTAAGAAAACAGCAATAAAATGTGAGAGAGATAATCATTTTATTGGTGGTTAAGTATAAAAGGATCTTGCTTACTACAGCGGGGTTCTTTTTTTCGATATTTATAGTATAAATGTTAAAGCTTTCGTTTTTTATAACGATAAATTCTCCTCCTCTTGCTTACCAAAATGCCCCATTACTTGATAATTTTAACGATTTAAGGTTATATTGAATAAAAGATTAAATAAGTTAAATTAAACCGACACTAAAAACATTCCATAATACTCAATTAAGGAGGAGATACAATGAATCTGTTACAAGAGACTATAAACAGTGTGAATGGCCTAACATTACATACTGTTGAAACAGACAAGTATAAAACCAATACCATCGTCCTTAAATTAAAAGCACCATTAGATGCAGAACATGTAACGCTAAGAGCATTGTTACCTTATGTTTTGCAAAGTGAAACAAATGAATATCCATCTTCTACAAAGTTACGAAGTTATTTAGATGAACTTTATGGGGCAACCCTACATGTTGATTTGTCTAAAAAAGGTGAACATCATATTATTACATTTCGGGTTGAGGTAGTTAATGAGAAATTTTTGACAGACCAAACTCCGCTACTTAACAAGGCACTTGAATTGTTAGGGAATATTGTATTTTCTCCTATTGTTGAAAATGGTGCATTTAACTCGTCAACAGTTGATAAGGAAAAGCGGACTCTTAAGCAAAGAATCCAAGCAGTCTACGATGATAAGATGAGATATTCAAGCCTGCGGCTAGTACAGGAAATGTGTAAAAATGAGCCTTATCAACTTCATGTAAATGGACGTATTGAAGATATTGAGGAAATTACACCACATTCTTTATATGACTATTATCAGCAGATCTTAAAAGATGATCAAGCAGACCTATATATTGTTGGTAATATCAATACTTCAGAGGCGATAAATGTTGTTGAGAAATACTTTCCGTTTTCTAGTCGTGCTGCGATTGATGAAAAAAGACCAGCAACAAAAAAAATCGAAAAAGTAAACGAAGTGATCGACCAGGAAGATGTAAAACAGGGTAAGTTGAATATCGGTTACCGTACAAACACTGTTTTTGGTGATAAGGATTACGATGCATTACAAGTATTTAATGGTGTATTTGGAGGATTTTCACATTCGAAATTGTTCATTAATGTCCGAGAAAAAGAAAGTTTAGCCTATTATGCGGCAAGCCGTGTAGAAAGTCATAAAGGTCTTTTAATGGTAATGTCAGGGATTGAATTTGACAAGTACCAAAAAGCAGTAAGAATCATTAGCGAACAAATGGAAGCGATGAAAAAAGGTGATTTTACGGATCAAGAGTTATCTCAAACGAAAGCTGTGATTAAAAATCAATTGTTAGAAACGATTGATACTGCACGTGGAAGCATAGAAGTACTATACCAAAACGCAACTGCTGGGAAAAATAGATCAATAAATGAATGGATAGAAGGTATTGATGGAGTATCAAAAGCTGAGGTAATTGCTGTTGCAAATAAAATAGAGCTAGACACTATTTACTTCCTCAAAGGATCGGAGGTAGCAGAGTAATGGAGAAAATTGCATTTGATCAACTACAGGAAGAGTTATTTCATGAAAAATTACCTAACGGATTAGAGGTTTATGTTTTACCAAAAAAGGGATTTAATAAAACCTATGCTACGTTTACTACCAAATATGGGTCAATTGACAATAAATTTATACCACTTGATAAAAATGAAATGGTTACAGTTCCAGATGGTATTGCTCATTTCTTAGAGCATAAATTATTTGAAAAAGAAGATGGAGATGTCTTTCAGGATTTTAGTAAACAAGGAGCATCAGCTAATGCCTTCACTTCTTTTACTAGAACAGCCTATTTATTTTCAAGTACATCCAATGTAGAGAAAAATCTCGAAACATTAATTGATTTCGTACAAAGTCCATATTTTACAGAGAAAACGGTTGAAAAAGAAAAAGGGATCATTGGTCAGGAAATTACCATGTATGATGACAATCCTGATTGGAGATTGTATTTTGGTGTGATTCAAAACATGTTTAAAAATCATCCCGTTAAAATTGATATTGCCGGTACGATAGAGTCGATAGCAAAAATCACAAAAGATATGCTTTACGAGTGCTATGAAACATTTTATCACCCAAGTAACATGTTGCTTTTTGTCGTTGGACCAGTAGACCCTACTTCTATACTTGATCAGATCAGGTCAAATCAAGCGAAGAAGGATTATAAGGATCAATCAGAAATCAAGAGACACTTTGATAATGAGCCTGCAGAGGTAGCACAGAAGAAGCAGATTTTAGAAATGAATGTTCAATCCTCTAAGTGCTTAGTTGGAGTAAAGGCAATCGATGCTAATCGTTTTGGACAGGAACTATTAAGACAAGAACTTACTTTAAACATAATTCTTGATTTACTTTTTGGTAAAAGTTCAGCACAATATGAAAGCTTATATAACGATGGTTTAATTGATGAAACATTCTCCTTTGATTATACTGAAGAAAGTGGCTTCGGTTTTGCAATTGTTGGTGGAGATACAAGTGAACCTGATTTATTAGCAGACCGCATTAAAACAGTATTGCTTGATTCGAAAGAGGCGTCATTTACCCAAGAACAGTTAGACCGCGTGAAGAAGAAAAAAATCGGTGGGTTCTTACGTTCACTTAATTCACCAGAATTTATTGCTAACCAATTTACTAGATATGCCTTTAACGATATGAATTTATTTGACGTAGTATCCACGATGGAAAAAATAACGGTTGAAGATATTAAACAAAGCACAAAATCTTTCTTTAAAGATGAATGTTTTACAGTGTGTCAAGTCGTTCCAAAACAAAAATGAGTGTAGGCATCCTTCCTAATGTGGAGGGTGCTTTTTTAAAACGTAAGAAAGTATAAAAGTTTGTACCTAGTTTTAATGTCTAGCTCCGGGCGCCATCGACTCTATGGTATAAGCCAATCCGTCTAGAAGGTCAAAGAACAACCTTCCAGACGGCTCGTCTTATGCTTGTCGCCGAAAGGCGGGCGCCCTGTGCTTTTCTTAAGGATGTGAATATATTGGTCCAAAAAGTGGCATTGGTAACAGGGGCTAGTGGTGGAATTGGCCAGGCTATTGCTAAAACATTAGCGAACAGAGGATACTACCTCTATCTCCATTATCATCAGAACGAATTAAGAATGAAAGAACTAGTAAAGGAATGTAAACAAATTGGAGTAGATTTTAAAGTGATTAAGGCTGATTTGTCTGTCCCAAATGGAGTTGCTGTATTAATAAAGCAGCTTGAACGGGAAGTAGATGCTATTGTTTACACATCTGGAGTTAGTCATTATGGAGTTATTACCGAGACAACTGAACAAACTGTTGAGGAACTTGTTCAAATACACTTGAAAAGTCCATTTATGTTATCCCAATCCTTGCTGCCTACTATGATTTCCAAAAAGAACGGTAGTATTGTGTTTATCTCTTCTATTTGGGGTTTAACAGGTGGTTCATGTGAAGTTTTGTACTCGATGGTAAAAGGTGGCCAAAATTCATTTGTTAAAGCCCTTGCTAAAGAAGTTGCTCTAAGTGGAATAAGGGTGAATGCTGTTGCCCCAGGTGCGATAAATACTCCAATGATGGCTGATTTTTCGGAAGAGGAAATACGCCATTTACGTGATGATATTCCAATGGGGCGAATCGGGGATCCTAATGAAGTTGCAGAAGCAGTTTCATTTTTGTTATCAAGCAACGCTTCTTATATTACAGGTCAGATCTTGTCGGTTAATGGTGGCTGGTATTGCTAAAAAGACCCTTTTAATTTTTTTGTGAATAAAACTTTGTGGGGAAGACAAACTATACAATGTACAAACCTAATAGGAGGGGTTAACATGTCTGTATTAGACAACTTTGAACAGTGGAAAGATTTCTTAGGTGATCGTTTGAATAGTGCGCAAAATGAAGGCATGAATCAAAATGTTATTTCTGACATGGCTTTTCAGGTTGGGGATTATCTTGCTAAACAAGTTGAACCTAAAAATGCGCAAGAAAAAGTCCTTGCTGATCTTTGGAGTGTAGCTTCACCAGAGGAGCAGCACGCTATTGCAAACATGATGGTAAAGTTAGTTGAAAATGATGGTAATTCACAGTAAAGAGAGGGAGATCCTCTCTTTGTATCTATTTTGAACTCGGCTTATCTTGCTGAGTTTTTTTGTGTTTTTAGAAAGTGAAAAACGAAGGTTGTGTATAACTTTGTACAATATCCCTCTGTACCCGTCCAATTCCTAGGCGCTTACACATTTCGAACAATCTGTCCAGAAGGTAAAGAACAGTCTTTCAGAAGGCTCGTCTTATGCTTGACTTGCACAGGTTGTGCTTATGTCGGCGCTTAGACACAGGACGTGGCGAGTTTTCGGTCGACGTACCTCGGGGACGGGCGCCTTGCGCTTACCAAGTTTTTCTTTAGTTTCGAGAAATTCCCTTTCTTATTAGTTTAAAATCATTTATTATTGATTTATAGGTAGAAAAATGAAGGAACTTGTCACAGTTGTCCACTCTAGAATTAACCTCCCAATCATTATAAAAACCTATTCTTTATCAGAACCTGAAAAGGGGGATGGATTTTACATGGAAAAGAAAGAATGGTATTTAGAATATGAGATATCTAAAAATCGTCCTGGATTACTTGGAGATATTTCTTCATTATTGGGAATGCTATCCATTAATATCGTTACAATAAATGGTGTGGATGATATGCGTCGTGGAATGTTATTACTTTGTGATAATAATGAACAAGTTGAGAGACTTGAATCGATTTTAAATACTATGGATAACATAACAGTAACAAAGCTTCGAAAGCCTAAATTGCGAGATCGGTTAGCTGTCAGGCATGGGCGTTATATTCAGCGTGATGCTGATGATAAAAAAACATTTAGGTTTGTAAGAGATGAGCTAGGCTTACTTGTTGATTTTATGGCCGAGCTATTTAAAAAAGAAGGCCACAAATTAATTGGTATTCGGGGTATGCCTCGTGTAGGAAAAACTGAATCGGTTGTAGCCTCAAGTGTTTGTGCTAATAAAAGATGGTTATTTGTATCATCCACACTACTTAAACAGACTATCAGAAGTCAGCTTATTGAAGATGAGTACAGTGAAAATAACCTTTTTATTATTGACGGCATTGTTTCTACAAAACGAGCATCTGAAAGACATTGGCAATTAGTTCGTGAAATTATGAGATTGCCTGCAGTTAAAGTTGTAGAGCATCCAGATATATTTGTAAGAAATACTGAATACACTCTAGATGATTTCGACTATATCATTGAACTGAGAAATGATCCAGATGAAGAAATAACGTACGAGGTTGTCGATGAACAGCAAATGATAAATGGCTCTGATTTTTCTGCGTTTGATTTTTAAATTAATGGTAGGTGTTTTCATTGACAGAACTAGGAAATAGGTTAAAAGAGGCGAGAGAAGAAAAGAACTTCAGCTTGGAAGATTTACAAACCTTAACAAAAATTCAGAAGCGCTATCTAGTTGGGATTGAAGAAGGTAATTATGCTGTTATGCCAGGTAAGTTCTATGTCAGAGCCTTTATAAAACAATACTGTGAGGCTGTGGATTTGGATCCGGATGTGATTTTTGAGGAATATAAAAATGATATTCCGACCTCCCATAAGGAAGAACTACCAACTCAACTGTCACGTGTTCGTACGAATAAGAAACAAATATCATCAAAGGGTTCAAAAGTTCTCGACTTATTACCTATTCTTTTACTGACTGTTTTTATCATAGGAGGATTAGTGGCTTTATGGCTTTTTCTGCAAAATCGTGACAGTGCTGGTGAACCGCAAAGCACTAATAATAGCGAGGAAACGGAGTTTGAGCAGCCAGAGGAGTCGAAATTGAAGAATGAAGAAGTCACATCTACCAATGAAGAAAACGAAAATGAAGCAAAAGAGGAACCTGCGGTAGTAGAAGATGAGGTTGAACCTGAACCTAAAGAGACTATCCCTACTTCAGAATTATTGTTAAAGGAAAAAAATGGATTATCTGCTGTTTATGAATTAAAGAGCTCTGAAGGTTTTATTTTAGATGTTTCTGCGATTCAAAATGGTGAAACTTGGGTTGGAATTATGAATGGTAAAGGAAACACATTTTTCTCTGGCCTTATGAAAGACGGTGTAACTGAACAATATGATTTGTCCAAGGAAACCGATATACGTTTAAATATTGGGCGGACGCTTGATACGGTTATAAAAGTAAACGGTCAGATCCTGGAATTTCCTTTTGATCCATCAGAAAAAGTTCAACAAAAAATAACGATTCTCTTTAACCCAGATGTTCAATAAAATTCAGAGATTGGAGCTCAAAAAGTCATCACTTTTGATGGCTTTTTTTCTCTTATAAGTGTATTATCACTTATGAAGATTAAAAATAACTCGTACATGCTGACTCTAAAGAGACAGGTGTTGTTGGTGATATACCCTGTATGAGGTTTGCTTTATCATCCTAGTACGTGGAGGTTTGAATTGTGAATATACCAAATAAAATTACCGTAGCAAGGATTTTATTGATCCCATTATTTCTAGTGATTATGCTAGTACCTTTTTCGTGGGGGAATTTAAATATCGGTACTGAATCATTACCAATTACACATTTAATAGGTGCACTTATTTTTATTTTTGCTGCATCTACTGATTGGGTTGATGGCTATTATGCTAGGAAATATAATTTAGTAACAAATCTTGGGAAATTTTTAGATCCCCTCGCCGATAAACTTCTGGTGTCAGCTGCATTAGTTACACTAGTACAGTTAGATCTTGCGCCCGCATGGATGGTGGTTGTCATTATAAGTAGAGAATTTGCGGTTACAGGTCTGCGCCTACTACTAGCCGAAGGTGGAGAGGTTTCAGCGGCCAAGATGCTTGGTAAAATAAAAATGTGGGCCCAGGTTGTAGCTATTTCAGCGTTACTTTTACACAATTTTCCTTTTGCACTCATCAATTTTCCTTTTGATATGATTACTCTTTGGGTTGCTGTTATTTTTACAGTCATTTCAGGATGGGATTATTTTGCAAAAAATACTCATGTTTTTGTTCAAAGATAAGAGAGTATAAAAGTTTGTACCTAGTTTTAGTGTCTGGCTCCGGGCGCCATCGGACCTGAGGTCATAAGCCTATCCTTTCCCGAAGGCAAAAAACGCCTTAATCAGGGCGCGTCTTATGCTTGTCGCCTAAAGGCGGGCGCCCTGCGCTTTTCTTAAGTCAGAATAATATGCCCTGAGGAGGATACGATATGAATGCAGAGATTATTGCTGTAGGTTCTGAATTATTATTAGGACAGATTGTTAACAGTAATGCCCAATTCCTGTCAAGGGAGCTTGCTGACATCGGAGTCAATGTGTATTATCACACAGTTGTTGGCGACAACCCGTCTCGATTGCAAGAGGTTATTGAGACAGCACAGAAACGATCTAATTTACTAATTTTTACAGGTGGTTTAGGTCCGACTAAAGATGATTTAACAAAGGAGACAATTGCTAGTCTTATTGGAAGATCTCTTGTAATGGATGATAAGGCTCTAAAAAGCATAGTGGATTATTTTCAGAAGACCAATAGAGTGATGACAGAAAATAATAAGAAGCAAGCACTAGTGTTAAAGGGCTCTACAGTATTAAGAAATGATAATGGAATGGCCCCAGGTATGGGAATTGAAATTAACAGAATTACATATATGTTATTACCCGGTCCCCCAAAAGAAATGAATCCGATGTTTACATCATACGGCAAAAAGTATCTTTTGGAGCGTGTTGGAACGGTTGAGAGAATTGAATCAAGAGTGTTGAGATTCTTTGGAATAGGAGAATCCCAACTCGAAACAGAAATCGAGGATCTCATTGACGCTCAAACCAATCCAACGATTGCACCACTAGCCTCAGATGGTGAAGTTACTTTACGACTTTCAGCTAAACATAGTTCTTTTGAAGTTACTAAGAAACTCTTAGATGACCTTGAGAAGGAGATAACTATAAGAGTAGGTCAGTATCTATACGGCTATGAATCTGTTACATTAGTGAGCCAGGTATTGGAATACCTAAAGGTTAATGAGCGATCAATAGCTAGTGCTGAAAGTTTAACAGGGGGGCTTTTTCAAGAACAACTAACTAGTATGGGCGGTGCATCATCTGTCGTAAAAGGCGGGGTTGTTTGCTATTCAAATGATGCAAAGCGCGATATTTTGAATGTTAATGAGGCTACTTTGAATAATGATGGAGCAGTTAGTGAAAAGTGTGCGAAAGAGCTTGCAGACAATGTTAGGAAATTATTCAATGCTGATATTGGAATAAGCTTCACGGGTGTAGCGGGGCCAAATGAACTTGAAGGTAAACCAGTTGGCACAGTGTATATTGGAATTTCTTCTGGAACTCAACCAACAAAGGTTCATAAGCTTTCATTAGCCGGCAGTCGCCAAGGAATAAGAGAAAGAGCTGTTAAATATGGATATTTTTATTTGTTGAAAATGCACAATTAAAAAGAATTAAGAAGGGTCGGCTCTACACTATTGAGTTCGACCTCTTTACTTTAAAGTATTTTACTTTAACAGTTTTCATTCTTTAGGCATCTTTTAATCAGGAAATTCAATTATTACTAGGTGAAAATTGGATTTTACACCATTAAATATAGTATAAAAACATCGAATGAATGTTCTATTTTTTACTTGGCAAATGAGACAAAACAAGTTATAGTAGTAATTAGGTAAAGAAAAAGAGGAGGAAATAAAGTGGGGAACGACCGTCAAGCTGCCTTAGATATGGCTTTAAAACAAATAGAAAAACAATTTGGTAAAGGTTCAATTATGAAACTTGGGGAACAAACAGATCGTAAAATCTCAACATCTCCAAGTGGATCATTAGCATTGGATTTAGCGTTAGGTGTGGGTGGATATCCACGTGGGCGTATAGTTGAAATATATGGACCAGAGAGCTCTGGTAAAACGACAGTAGCACTTCATGCGATTGCAGAAGTACAACAAAATGGTGGACAAGCTGCGTTTATCGATGCCGAGCATGGTGCGATTTGTTGCTAAGTTAAATCTATTGGAAACAATGGGCTAAAGCTTAGCCGAGTTAGACTACGGGAGAAATCTTCTCTCACTAAACTGGTGGTTAAACTCGAACTGTATGACCGAATAGGCAGGGGAAGTTCCTGCTTGGGATGAAAGCGAGCATTCCCACCCTAATACCCCGACATGCTGTGATAAGTCCGTACTATCATGGTGTGAAGCTCGGAGAGGACGGCGAAACTTGCCCTGAGATGGGACAGGAGTAGTCGGGGGGCTATAAAATTCCTATGTGTAGAGAGTCCTCTGGACTGGAACGAATCAACGGAAGTACGGCTCGAAAGGCGTGGAGATACCGAAATGAAGGTACTCACATCCGTAAGGATGACCAGTTGTGGATTTGGTATTCGTGTTTGCCAAGTCTGTGATAAACCACAAAAGGTTTTTCGGAAATTTGACCGCTCGCTGTGGTTGGATTTCTAGCTGGCGGGTTAGAGTTGGACACTAAGGGAATATGTAAAGCTAGGACATACGGAACAAATGAAGCCGAGAAGTGAATGATAAGGTTGCGGAACCAATGACACTAATCAATAGGAAATGATTGATGAATCTCGGTGGCAGCAGCCCGTAGTAGCTATGAAACACTGATAATAAGGTGTGGAGCGAAGGGGCATAGATAGTTATTATGTAATAAGAGTAGATTAGTAACTAATAAGACAAGGAAGCCGTTAAGGAATCACCTATCAAGGTTATTTCAATGAGCGAAACTGACTAAAACCACAAATCCTTCAGTGCAATACTCAACCCTTATTTCTTAAACGAAGTTGAGTGAAGGAGGTTCAAAAACTTGTCAATTCCTAAAACAGAGCAACAATTCAAACAACTGCAAGACAGATATTTCGCCAAAACTCAAACAGAATTATCGAACGGCAAACGCCCACGCTTCAAAGGTTTGATTGAGATAATGAAAAGTGACGCTGTAGTTATAACAGCAATACACAAACTCAAAGCAAACAAAGGAAGCAAGACACCTGGAACAGATGGAATGGTAATTGAAGAAATTCTAACATCCGACTACCAAAGGGTAATGAAGATGTAAAAGAAAAACTCAACAATTACACGCCGATTCCCGTTAGAAGGAAGTTAATTCCTAAAAACGGAAAGAAAGGCGAATTCAGACCACTGGGTATACCTGCAATTGTAGATAGGGTCATTCAGGAAATAATAAGGTCAGTAATCGAACCTATTGTTGAACCCCAATTCTACGACCATTCGTATGGTTTCAGACCAATGAGGGAAGCAGGACAGGCAGTTGAATATCTTGGGCATGTCATGAAGCGGACGGGATATACTTGGTGCATTGAAGGTGACATTAGTAAATTCTTTGATGAGGTAAATCACAGGGTGTTATTAAAAACCCTATGGTCGATGAAACAAAAAGCAAAATATACAACTTTGAATTCCTAATGAACCGTGGGTACACGTTCAATCGAGACAGGGGCAAATGCAGGTGCTGTGGAGAATTCCTAAGCAGTAATAATGTTAATATACACCACACAAGACCGAATCTACCGCTGAATGAGGTAAACAAGGTAAACAACCTTGCGGCTGTTTGTAAGAGATGTCATCATCTCATTCACTCCAAAAGCGAAATAACTGGCGTACCACAAGCAGTAAGAAAAAGGATACAAGGTTTTAGGGAAAAATTAGGTAAACTAATCGCATAATAATTGTTGGAACGCCGTATGCGGGGAAACTCGCACGTACGGTGTGAAGCGGGGGAAAGCAGCTCCTAACGGGTAAGCCGAGGATGTCTGTCACCTATCGCTATCGCTAGACCCAGACTATGCACAAAAATTAGGTGTAAATATAGATGAATTATTATTATCTCAACCAGACACTGGTGAACAAGCGTTAGAGATTGCTGAGGCTTTAGTAAGAAGTGGAGCTGTTGACATTCTTGTTATTGACTCAGTAGCTGCGTTAGTGCCAAAAGCAGAGATCGAGGGTGAAATGGGTGATTCCCATATTGGGTTACAAGCTCGTTTAATGTCACAGGCGCTTAGAAAGCTATCTGGTGCTATTAATAAGTCTAAAACGATTGCTATCTTCATTAACCAAATCCGTGAAAAGGTTGGTGTAATGTTTGGTAATCCAGAAACAACTCCTGGTGGACGAGCATTAAAGTTCGTGCGCCCGTAAGAACATGTATACGCATGTTCGAGGCGTACTTTGGAATGTTATGACTGCAATTTAATAATTGCACGAGCCAAGGGAAACATCCCCTTGTGAACACCGAGCTTATCCTGATGGGAAACTTGATGGGGAGTGTAGCATGCTCGGAAAGGCATAAGTCGGGCGGAGTGTCACCACCGCAACTGAATGTCGAGTTCAGAAATCACTTTATATGGTCAAGGCTATACTGCTTTAAACCCAGACTTGAGGTTAGAAAGGGCAACTCATACCTTACGTTGACACTATTATTGGTATGATGAGAGTACGCATGTGTTTTAGAATTTAGCACAATGCTGATGAACGACTCTCTCTCAACTCCAATCGGAGTTATAAAGTCGAACGGGAACCTAAGTAAAGTGGAAAAGTGTCCAAGGTATGCTAAGCGGGGATTACCTAAGTCCGAATGCTATGAATGATGCAAGAAATCCTCTTGCGAGAATTTGAGACTACGAAATCATTTCGATTTCAATTTAACTGGTGGTTATACAATTCTAAATATAGCTATGCTCAAAGGAGCTGAATATCGGATATGGTAACGGAGCTCCCATAGTAGTCCGAGATGTAAGACATAACAATGGAATGTCTGAACAGAGGGTAACGCCTCTTAGGGGAAAGCCCATTACATGGCGAAGGGGAGCAGATTGTCGTATTCCTAAGAAGAAAGGATATGGTGAAAGACCATGCAAAATCCAGACAAAGTATTAGGAGTAATTGAGTCCAAGGCAAAAGAACCAAACTACAAGTTTGACCGACTATATAGAAACTTCTATAACATAGAATTCTATAAGAAAGCCTACGCTAAAATATACGCCAAACCAGGCAATATGACAGCAGGCTCTGATGGGCAAACAATAGATGGTTTCAGTCTCGATGAAGTCCAAAGGGTTATTGAAGCTATGAGAAATGAAACGTATCAGCCTAAACCTGCTCGCAGGACCCTAATCGACAAGAAAAACAGTACCAAGAAAAGACCGCTAGGAATGCCTGCGGTATATGACAAATTGGTACAAGAAATTCTAAGAAGTATATTGGAAACAATATATGAAACTAACTTCTCTGACAGTTCACATGGGTTCAGACCCGATAGAAGCTGTCATACGGCTCTCTTAGAAGTCAAACATAACTTCAACGGAGTTAAATGGTGGGTCGAGGGTGACATCAAAGGTTTCTTTGACAACATCAACCATCACACACTCATTAAAATCCTAAAAAGAAGAATTAAAGACGAAAAGTTTTTAAGACTTATATGGAAATTTCTAAGAGCTGGTTATGTATACGAAAAACAGTTCCATCACACCTACGGGGGTACTCCGCAAGGAGGTATCGTTAGCCCAATATTGGCTAACATATACCTGAACGAACTTGACCAGTTCATGATAAGAACTATCGATGCGTTCAACACCACCAAAAGGCAAAGAAGAGCGAATTCGGAATACAAACTCATTTCAGAACGGATTGAGCAGAGAAAAAGAAAACTTAGAATACCTACGGAAGATGAATTAAAGGAGTACCAAAAACAAGAAGCACAACTTCTTGAAGAAAGAGAAACTTATGCAGTATCACTTCCTAAAGGAACGATTAGGCAAGAAGATAAAACTTACAAAAATTACAATAAGAAACTCTACAAACTTAGGCAGAGAATTAAAAACCTCAATGAAGAGGAACGTAAGAAACTCATAACTGAAATAAAAGAGCTAACCGCTCAAAGACGTAAGCTACCTGCAATGGACATTTTCGACCCTAACTACAAGAGAATGAGGTATACAAGATACGCCGATGACTTTCTAATAGGCATCATTGGCTCAAAAGAAGAGGCAACCGAAACAAAACAATTACTCACTGACTACCTTAGAAACGAACTCGACCTTGAACTAAGTCAAGAGAAAACACTTATCACACATAATAGTGAAAAAGTTGGATTTCTCGGATATGACATTTTCGTTGCAAAAAACGACGATAAGGTATCGAAAGTAAATCATATGGGTACAGGTGAAATAATTACAAGACGCTCTCTTACAGGACAAATAAAATTATCCGTACCACATCAGAACATGAAAGACTTTATGATTGGAAAAGGATATGCCAAAGTCTTGGATGACGGTCGATGGAAAGAAATTCATAGACCTAATCTTTTAAACAATGAACCTTTGGAAATAGTTAAACAGTGTAATGCAGAATTCAGAGGCTTTTATCAATATTACAAACTTGCGTTTGATGTTCGAGAAAAGCTGCTGAATATACACTGGTTATTCCAAAAAAGTGTCACCAAAACTCTTGCAGGAAAATACAAAACACAAGTTTCCAAGCTAATGAAGATGGAAACCGAAATAAATGGGAAGAAATACAAGAAATTCTACCGCAATGGTAAATGGGGAATAACGTACACGATTAAAAAGGACGAACCTAAATTCCTACCCCTTATGGACAGGAACGAAATACAGTTTGTTAAAAAGACATTTAATGTCGAACCTGAAATAAACGTTGTACCTAATTCTGGTATTTTCTACGGTAGAACTTCAATCACCGAAAGACTAAATGCCAACCGATGTGAAAAATGTGGAGATACTGGCGTACCTTTCGAGGTTCACCACGTCAAGAAAGTTAAGTGACCTGTCCAAGAAAAAACACCTTGAACCATGGGAAAAATTTATGATTGCAAGAAATCGTAAAACAATGGTGCTGTGCGGACATGGCTCAAAAAATAACTGTCACAGAAAGCTACACAACGGTACATTATAAGGGCTTGGTTGTACAATTGGAGAGCCAAATACACTGAAAGGTGTACGTTTGGTTCGGGGGAGGGGTGAAGTGAACCTATTGAGGCAACTCAACAAGGCAACGGCTCCCTATCCCACTATTCATCTGTTCGTTTAGAGGTTCGTCGTGCTGAGCAATTAAAACAAGGTAATGACCTTGTTGGTAATAAAACAAAACTAAAGGTTGTTAAAAATAAAGTTGCTCCTCCTTTTAGAACTGCTGAAGTCGACATCATGTACGGTGAAGGTATTTCTAAAGAAGGTGAAATTATCGATATTGGATCTGAGCTAGAAATTGTTCAAAAGAGTGGATCTTGGTATTCATACAACGAAGAGCGTATAGGACAAGGCCGTGAGAATGCTAAACAATTCCTTAGAGAAAATCTTAGTCTTCGAAAAGAAATACATGAAAAAATCCGTAAACATTATGGACTGGATAAGGGCGGTGCTTCTGCTGAGCTAGAGCAGGATGAAGTAGAGTTTAATGAGTAATATTGTAGTTAATGATCGAAAAAGGGGACACGAGACTGTGTCTCTTTTTTCATTGCTAAGCTTCACAGCTTACAATCCAAATTAATATAATTAAGTCATTCGGTTCAGTTTAGTATATTTGCCACTAAACATTTACCTTCATTTTCTGTTGGAAAATTAAAATTATAGTAAAAATTTCGTCGTAATTTCCATTATCATGTATGAATTACTGAGACAGGTCTTGACAATAAAATTTCACACATTTAAAATTAGTATGTATATCTTATTAAAATGTTAGACTTTGTTAGAATTGAAACGTTTAATATGCCTTTTTTGCTGTATGTTGAAACTATGTAACAATGTACATGCCGACATTTTGATCTAGCAAGAAAAAAGTTCATAGCAAGAGGAGGTGAAACGATGGACGCAATTATGATTATCATCTCCGCTTTGCTTGGCCTAATCGTCGGTGCAGTTGTTGGCTTTTTTGTTCGTAAATCCATTGCGGAAGCAAAAATCGCAGGTGCTAAAAGTGCTGCTGAACAGATCATTGATGATGGAAAACGTGAAGCAGACTCCCTGAAAAAGGAAGCATTATTAGAAGCGAAGGATGAAATTCACAAGCTTCGTACAGACGCAGAACGAGATATTCGTGATCGAAGAAGCGAACTTCAAAAACAAGAAAATCGTTTAATGCAAAAAGAAGAGAATCTTGATCGTAAGAACGAATCCTTGGACAAACGTGAAACAATGTTAGAAAAAAAGGACGATTCTCTGACTCTAAGACAACAGCATATTGAAGAGATGGAAAGCAAAGTGGAAGAGATGGTGCGAAAACAGCAAGTTGAACTAGAACGCATTTCTAGTTTAACACGTGATGAAGCTAAACAAATCATACTTGAGCGTGTTGAAAATGAGCTGTCTCATGATGTAGCATATTTAGTAAAGGATGCTGAAAATCGTGCCAAAGAAGAAGGCGATAAAAAAGCAAAAGAGATCCTTTCACTTGCGATACAAAGATGTGCTGCAGACCATGTTGCAGAAACCACCGTTTCAGTTGTTAATTTACCAAATGATGAGATGAAAGGACGTATCATTGGTAGAGAAGGACGAAACATTAGAACATTAGAGACATTAACAGGTATTGATTTGATTATTGATGATACGCCAGAAGCCGTTATTCTATCTGGTTTTGATCCAATTCGACGTGAGACTGCAAGAATCGCACTAGACAAGCTTGTTCAAGACGGACGAATTCATCCAGCTCGGATTGAAGAAATGGTTGAAAAATCCAGAAGAGAAGTTGATGAGTATATTCGTGAAATGGGTGAACAAACAACTTTCGAGGTTGGCGTTCATGGACTACATCCGGATCTTATTAAAATCTTAGGGCGATTAAAGTTTAGAACAAGTTATGGACAAAATGTGTTAAAACACTCTACAGAAGTTGCTTACTTAGCTGGTCTAATGGCAGCAGAATTAGGTGAAGATGCAACTCTAGCTCGTCGGGCAGGTTTACTACATGATATTGGAAAAGCTATCGACCATGAAGTAGAAGGAAGCCATGTTGAAATTGGAGTGGAACTTGCTACAAAGTACAAGGAACACCCAATTGTTATCAACAGTATTGCTTCCCATCATGGTGATACAGAAGCAACATCAATTATTGCAGTGCTAGTTGCTGCTGCTGATGCTTTATCTGCAGCAAGACCAGGTGCCAGAAGTGAAACGTTAGAGAACTATATCCGTAGACTTGAGAAGCTTGAAGAGATTTCAGAGTCATATGAAGGTGTAGAAAAGTCCTTTGCCATTCAAGCGGGTAGAGAGGTTCGTATTATGGTCAAGCCTGACACAATTGATGATCTCGAGGCACATCGCCTTGCGAGAGATATCCGTAAAAGAATTGAAGAAGAGCTTGATTATCCAGGTCATATAAAAGTTACTGTAATCCGTGAAACGAGAGCAGTAGAATATGCAAAATAAAAATAAAGTGGTCATTTTGACCACTTTATTTTTTTTTGTCTTTAAAATGGAATGATTCTGGGGTTCAATTGCGAAATATGAGTTTTTATGCCAAACTTATAAGAAAAAGGTTGAAGGAGCTACTTTATGAGAATTTTATTTATAGGGGATGTAGTTGGATCTCCAGGTAGAGACATGATTAGTGAATACTTACCAAAGCTAAAAGCTAAGTTTCACCCAACCATAACGATTGTAAATGGTGAAAACGCCGCAAATGGGAAGGGAATAACAGAAAAGATTTATCGGAGTTTTTTGGAATCCGGTGCTCAAGCAGTTACGTTAGGTAACCATACATGGGATAATAAGGAGATTTTTGAATTCATAGATTCTGCAAAAAAATTAGTGCGACCTGCAAATTTTCCAGAAGAGACACCCGGGAAGGGAATGGTGTTCATTAATAGTAACGGTCAAGAAGTTGCCATTATTAATCTCCAAGGTCGAACATTTTTACCTCCAATCGATTGCCCTTTTAAAGAGGTTGATAAATTAATTGAAGAAGCTAAAAAGAGAACATCAATCATTTTTGTTGATTTTCATGCTGAAGCCACTAGTGAAAAGCAAGCGATGGGATGGTATTTAGATGGGAGAGTTACAGCAGTAGTAGGCACACATACACATGTGCAAACAGCAGATAATCGAATTTTACCGATGGGCACAGCTTATATTACAGATGTTGGTATGACAGGACCGTACGACGGTATTCTTGGGGTAGAACGAGAAGCCGTGCTAAAGAAATTTATCACGACATTACCTGTAAGGTTTGAAGTGACAGGCGGTAGAAGTCAGCTAAACGGAGTGTTGGTAGAGGTAGATAAAAATACAGGTCAAGCAAAGAAGATAAACCGAATTTTAATTAATGATGACTTCCCATTTTTTGATTAAAGATTAAAAAGGTAAGAAAAAAGGGATAAAGTTTGCACTTGGTTTGGTATCTGGTATAAGTCCTGATTGCCAGAGACTGACAGTATAGGCGTGTCTAGAGCAAGTTAATCCATTCGAAGTAAATTCAACTCTATCTACAAAAACAAAGAATGCATCCGTAAAGGGAGTCTTTTTTTAAAAAAAGTACAAAGGATCTACAATGCCGTTAGTACGCTGTAGTTTTACCTACGTACCTCCCACGGACGCCCTTTGTTTTTCCTTGTAGTTTGAATTTTTAGAATAATATTTGGAACAAGCAGGAATACAGTTAGGAATTAGTGAATATAGTAGCAGTGGAATCATTTATCCCTGACTGTTCTAAAGAACACTCATGATACATTGTAGAGAACAAGGAGGAAATTAGGAATGGAAATATTAAAAGTTTCAGCAAAATCTAATCCTAACTCTGTAGCTGGTGCACTTGCTGGTGTGTTACGTGAAAGAGGGAACGCAGAAATCCAAGCAATAGGAGCAGGTGCATTAAATCAAGCAGTTAAGGCAGTAGCAATTGCTAGAGGATTCGTAGCACCTAGTGGCGTAGACCTAATTTGCATTCCTGCATTTACAGATATTTTAATCGACGGAGAAGAACGTACGGCAATCAAATTAATTGTAGAACCTCGTTAAACGACTTAACTGAATTATGGAGCTGATTAACACCTGTTTGCTGTTGTTTAGCGAATGGGTGTTTTTTATGGTTTTTAAATAGTGAGTCTAAATTTAATTGATTACTAGTCTAGAAATGAACAATAAAAGAGATAGCTGTGTAAAAGACAAAATCTTTAAGTGGGTTTACAATAAAAATTGGAAGTATTTAATTGCAAAGGATATATTTGTAAACGAGTGATAATCTACTTATAGCAGCAATAAATTGATCTCAATAATAATAGTTCATATCATTAAAAAAATATTCGTACTTTCGTCAATATTTGACTTCTAAGGGTTGCTTTTTTGAGTTGATAGGTCTAGAATTGAAAGCGTTTAGTACATATCCAACCATTAATTAATTCTAATCATTAGTAAAGACACTATCCATTATTTTAGTGGATATGATCAATTTTTCTTTAAGTTGAAGTTATTCTCTAGTGATTTAGTTGGAAAAGTGCTACACTAATATACGTATTTAAACATATAACAATGAACGTATTCCAAAGGGGTGTAAGACATGATCAATCAACTTTCGTGGAAAGTTGGCGGACAACAAGGGGAAGGAATCGAAAGTACAGGAGAAATTTTTTCTATTGCACTTAATCGATTAGGTTATTATTTATATGGTTATCGCCACTTTTCATCTCGTATTAAAGGTGGACATACCAATAATAAAATTCGTGTAAGTACTACACAGGTTCGCTCAATTTCAGATGATCTTGATATATTAGTAGCTTTTGACCAAGAAACAATTGATGTGAATTACAGTGAATTACGTGAAGGTGGCATTGTAATTGCCGATGCGAAATTTAAGCCTACTCTTCCAGCCGACTCTGAAGGTACATTGTATGCTGTGCCATTTACAGATATTGCTACTGAACTAGGTACTTCTTTAATGAAGAACATGGTTGCTGTTGGAGCATCAAGTGCATTATTAGACCTTGATATTAAAGTGTATCAAGAAGTTGTTGAAGAAATTTTCGGTAAAAAAGGCCAACAAGTTGTTGCTAAAAACATGGAAGCTGTGAAAAGTGGAGCAGACTACATGAAAGAACAGTTAGGTGAAAATGTTGGTTCTATGGAACTTGAAAAAGCTGATGGTAAAAAACGTATGTTCATGATTGGTAATGATGCTATAGCTATGGGTGCATTAGCAGGTGGAGCTCGTTTTATGCCAGCATACCCTATTACACCTGCATCTGAAATCATGGAATACCTAATAAAGAAGTTACCTGAATTTGGTGGTACTGTTATTCAAACCGAAGACGAAATTGCTGCTTGTACAATGGCAATTGGTGGAAACTACGCTGGAGTTAGAGCACTAACTGCTTCTGCAGGTCCTGGTCTATCGCTAATGATGGAAGCTATCGGTCTATCAGGTATTACTGAAACACCACTAGTAATTGTAGATACGCAACGTGGAGGTCCAAGTACTGGTTTACCTACTAAACAAGAACAATCAGACCTTATGGCAATGATTTATGGTACACATGGTGAAATTCCAAAGGTAGTTATGGCTCCAAGTACAGTTCAAGAAGCCTTCTATGATGCTGTTGATGCTTTTAACATAGCAGAGGAATATCAAGTACCAGTAATCTTACTTACTGACTTACAGCTTTCATTAGGTAAACAAACGGTTGAGCCATTAGATTATAGTAAAATTGAAATTCGCCGTGGAAAGTTAGATTTAACTTCTGAACTTCCTGAGAGAGAGAACAAAGGTTACTTTAAGCGTTTTGAAGTAACTGAAGATGGTGTTTCACCACGTATTATTCCAGGAACTAAAAATGGAATTTACCATGTAACGGGTGTTGAGCATGATGAGACAGGTAAACCATCTGAAAGTGCAGACAACCGTAAAGCACAAATGGACAAACGTATGAGAAAACTTAATAATATTAAGTTTGATACTCCTGTTTACAAAAATGCTAAACATGAGGAAGCTGACCTACTAGTTATTGGTTTTAACTCTACTCGTGGAACAATTGAAGAGGCGATGACAAGAATTGAGAATGATGGTATTAAAGTAAACCATGCGCACATTCGTCTACTTCATCCATTCCCAACAAATGAATTATTACCATTACTTCAATCAGCTAAGAAGGTTGTTGTTGTTGAAAATAATGCAACTGGACAACTTGCAAACATTATCAAAATGAATGCAGGTAATGCTGAAAAAATTACAAATCTATTGAAATATGATGGGAACCCATTCCTACCTCATGAAATTCACACGAAATGTAAGGAGTTGTTCTAAATGGCAACATTTAAAGAGTTTCGAAATAATGTAAAGCCTAACTGGTGCCCTGGTTGTGGAGATTTCTCCGTACAAGCAGCAATTCAGCGAGCAGCTGCTAATGTTGGATTAGAGCCTGAACAATTAGCTGTAATTTCAGGAATTGGATGTTCTGGTCGTATTTCTGGATATATAAATGCCTATGGGTTACACGGAATCCACGGAAGATCACTTCCAATTGCTCAAGGTGTTAAAATGGCTAATAAAGATTTAACAGTTATTGCTTCTGGTGGGGATGGAGACGGATTCGCAATCGGTCTTGGTCATACAATCCATGCTATTCGTCGTAATATTGATGTTACGTATATCGTAATGGATAACCAAATTTACGGCTTAACAAAAGGTCAAACATCTCCTCGTAGTGATGTTGGTTTTAAAACGAAAAGTACGCCGCAAGGTTCAATCGAATCTGCTTTATCAGTAATGGAAATGGCATTGACTGCTGGTGGAACTTTTGTCGCACAAAGCTTTTCAACTGATTTAAAGGATTTAACTGCACTTATCGAAGCTGGTATTAACCATAAAGGTTTCTCACTTATTAACGTTTTCAGCCCATGTGTAACTTATAATAAAGTGAACACTTATGATTGGTTTAAAGAAAACTTAACAAAATTAAGTGATATTGAAGGCTATGATCCACACAATCGTAACGCAGCAATGCAAACATTGATGGAACATAAAGGACTTGTGACTGGTTTAATCTATCAAAATAAAGACCAAAAATCATACCAAGAACTTGTTCATGGTTATAGCGAATCCCCATTGTCACAAGCTGATCTAAACTTAAGTGAAGAAAAGTTTAGCAAATTGGTATCAGAATTTATGTAATTGTTACTTAAAACCCTCTTTTTTTGGAGGGTTTTTTTGATGTTTAGGAATTTATAAAATTGTAAGGTTGTGTATAACTTCGTGTCTTTGTCTATCTACGTCTAGCTCCAGGCGTCATCGGACCTGAGGTCATAAGCCAATCCCTTCCCGAAGGCAAAAAACACCTTCAGGCAAGGCTCGTCTTATGCTTGTCGCCGATAGGCGGGCGCCCTGCGCTTTTCTTGGTGCATAAAAATATGAACTCTAACATAAAAAAATTTTATAAGTTTTTTGTTTGAGGTGTTCAAGTGTTTTCTTGAGGTGGACTGCATACTTTACCGTTTCAATAAGTAGTGTTAGAATGTATTTAAATAGCTATTTATTACGATTGGAGTGTTCACGATGAATGGAACGATGAAAGCGATAGTGAAGCATCATCGCGGTGTAGGTGCAAAGCTTGAAATGGTGGATATACCTCAAATAAAAGATGATGAAGTTCTTATTAAAGTTAAAGCAACATCAATCTGTGGTACAGATGTTCATATATATACTTGGGATGAATGGTCTCAAAGTCGTGTAAATCCGCCTTATGTGTTCGGACATGAATTTGCTGGTGAGGTTGTTGAAATCGGTTCAAAGGTTACAAATTTTCAAATAGGTGATTTTGTATCTGCTGAAACCCATTTAGTTTGTGGAGAATGCCCTCAATGTTTAACGGGCCAATACCATATCTGTAAAAACACAAAAATCATAGGTGTTGACACAAATGGCTGTTTCGCCGAGTATGTAGCACTTCCATCTACAAATCTTTGGAAAAACCCTAAGGATATGCCTTTTGATGTAGCATCAGTACAAGAGCCGATGGGTAATGCTGTTCATACTGTTCTTTCTGGAGATGTAGCGGGTAAGAGTGTGGCTGTAATTGGTTGTGGACCAATTGGGATAATGGCTGTTGGAGTGGCAAAAGCTGCAGGGGCATCCCAAGTTATTGCATTTGATCTGAATGACTATCGTCTTGATCTTGCAAAACAAATGGGCGCTACTACTGTAGTAAACTCTAAAAACGAAGACCCACTTGAAGTGGTTTCAAAGCTTACCGATGGAAATGGTGTTGATGTTGTTTGTGAAATGTCAGGACACCCAATTGCGATGAATCAAGGATTTAAAATGGTTACAAACGGTGGGCGTGTGTCTATTCTTAGTTTACCTGTTCGCCCAGTTGAAATTGATGTAACGAATGATATTGTTTTCAAAGGTATTCAAGTCCATGGTATCACCGGCAGAAAAATGTATGAGACGTGGCAACAGGTTTCTCGCCTTTTAAAATCAGGTCAAGTAGACCTATCACCAATGATTACTCATCATTTGCCACTTGAAGATTTTGAAAAAGGGTTTGACCTAATGATTCAAGGGAAATGTGGGAAAGTAGTCTTACTACCTTAAAGTTATCAATATGGCGTCTAGTTACTAGAAAAGTGTCTAGGCGCTTGTTATTATATAGGTAGCATCAACTATACATATTACTAAATCGTTACTAAAAAGAGGAGGTATTTTTTTGAAGGGATTTGAATATTTACAAGAAGAAATTAATGAAATGCAAAAAAATGGTACTTTCCGTAGGCTCGTACCGCTTGAGTCTGATCAGGGCTCTAAAGTAATAATCAAAGGAAAAGAAGTGATACAATTATCATCTAACAACTATTTAGGATTTACTACACATCCTAGATTAAGAAAGGCTGCTTTAGATGCCGTTGGGCGATATGGAGCAGGTACCGGATCAGTTCGTACAATTGCAGGAACCTTTTCAATGCACGATGAACTAGAAGAAAAACTAGCGAAGTTTAAACATACTGAAGCCTCACTTGTATTCCAATCTGGCTTTACAACAAACCAAGGTGTGTTATCAGCTATCTTAACTCCAGACGACGTAGTTATTTCAGATGAATTAAACCATGCATCGATTATTGATGGTATTCGTCTAACAAAGTCAGGTCGTAAAGTATACAAGCACGTAGACACGGAAGATTTAGAGCGAGCCCTTCAAGAAACACAAAACTATCGTAAACGACTAATTGTCACAGATGGTGTCTTTTCAATGGATGGTAACATTGCTCCTCTTCCTAAAATTGTTGAATTGGCTGAAAAGTATGATGCATTAGTGATGGTAGATGATGCACATGCTTCTGGTGTTCTTGGTAAAAATGGACGTGGAACAGTGAATCATTTTGGACTTGATGGACGTGTTCATATTCAAGTAGGCACACTCAGTAAAGCAATCGGTGTGCTAGGTGGGTATGTTGCTAGCACTAGAACATTGATTGATTATTTAATTCAAAAAGGGCGCCCATTTTTGTTTAGTACGTCACATCCACCAGCTGTAACTGCTGCGTGTATTGAGGCGATTGATGTCTTACTTGAAGAGCCAGAGTTGATTGAAAAACTTTGGGAAAATACTAAATTCTTTAAAGATGGCTTAATGAAACTTGGTTTTAATACTGGTAAGAGTGAAACGCCTATTACTCCTGTTATTGTTGGGGATGAAACATTAACACACCAATTTTCAGACAAACTTTTAGAATATGGTGTATTTGCTCAAGGTATTGCTTTCCCTACTGTTGCGAAAGGATTAGGCCGTGTACGTACGATTGTTACTGCAGAGCATTCGAATGAAGAATTAGAGCAAGCTCTTGATATCTTTGGAAAAGCAGGGAAAGAACTAGGGATTATTTAATATTATCTAGAGAGGGTAATCTCCTCTCTTTTTTTGACTTATGAAAAGACTTTACAATACTTTACACTAGTAATTTTTCGATTAAAATTGTACAATTTTCTACAAATTGCTTAATTAATTGTTTAAATTACTTTTACGCTATATACTATGTTAATGTGCATAAATTTTTATGTTTACCTTTTACTAAGTTAATTATCAGTTAAAAGGAAAGGAGAATTCAAATGAACGAAAAGCAACGCCTTGAAATTGACCAAGTAAATCCAGCGGACAAAAAATCCGTTAAGGATTATGGGCAATATTTTCAAGCAGTATATCAACCACCATCTTTAAAGGATGCAAAGAAGCGTGGAAAAGAGGATATAAACATTGACCGCGGTTTCACAATTCCTGATGATATGATTGGCCTTGGAACTGGACGGAAATTTTATATTCGGACCTATGGCTGTCAAATGAATGAGCATGATACAGAAGTGATGGCTGGTATTTTAACAGAAATGGGCTATGAACCTACTGATTCGGTCGAAACAGCTGATATTGTCCTGTTAAATACATGTGCGATTAGAGAAAATGCAGAAAACAAAGTGTTTGGTGAGATTGGCCACTTAAAAACCTATAAAAAACGTAATCCTAACCTTTTAATTGGTATCTGTGGCTGTATGTCACAGGAAGAATCAGTTGTAAATAGAATTCTTCAGAAGCACCAATTTGTTGATATGATCTTTGGTACACACAATATCCACCGGTTACCCCAAATTGTAAAAGAGGCAATGTTTAGTAAGGAAATGGTTGTCGAAGTATGGTCTAAAGAAGGTGACGTTATTGAAAACCTTCCTCGAGTTAGAAAAGGTGATATCAAGGCCTGGGTTAACATTATGTATGGCTGTGACAAGTTCTGTACGTACTGTATTGTCCCATATACTCGGGGTAAAGAACGTAGTCGTCTACCAGAGGATATTATTGAAGAGGTCCGTCATCTCGCTCGTAATGGGTATCAAGAAGTCACTCTTCTTGGTCAAAATGTTAATGCGTATGGAAAAGACTTTACTGACATGACATACGGGCTAGGCGAGTTAATGGACGAGCTTCGTAAAATTGATATACCACGTATTCGCTTTACAACGAGCCATCCTCGTGATTTTGATGATCGCTTAATCGAGGTGTTAGCTAAAGGTGGTAACCTGATGGAGCATATTCACTTACCTGTGCAATCAGGTAGCTCTGAAGTTCTTAAACTCATGGCACGTAAATACACTCGTGAACAATATTTAGAGCTTGTTCGTAAAATGAAGGAAAGAATTCCGAATGCGTCATTCACAACAGATATTATCGTTGGGTTCCCAAATGAAACAGATGAACAATTCGAAGAAACGATGTCTTTATATCGTGAAGTTGAGTTTGATACAGCATATACTTTTATCTACTCACCTCGTGAGGGAACTCCTGCAGCAAGCATGGAAGATAACATTCCAATGGAAGTGAAAAAAGAACGTCTACAGCGTCTTAATGCACTTGTAAATGAAATTGCGGCTAAGAAAAATCTTGCTTTACAAGATCAAATTGTCGAGGTTTTAGTTGAAGGTGAAAGTAAAAAAAATCCAGAAATTCTTGCTGGGTATACAAGTAAGAATAAGTTAGTTAACTTTAAAGCTCCAACATCTTCGATTGGGAAGCTCGTTAAAGTGAAAATTACTCAAGCTAAGACATGGTCATTAGATGGAGAAATAATTGAAGAAGCGGTAGAGGTGAAATAATATGGCAGAATACACAAAAGAACAAATCGTTGAACGTGCAAAAGAACTAGCAAAAATGATTGCTGAAACAGAAGAAGTTGACTTTTTTAAACGTGCTGAAGCACAAATTAATGAAAATAAAAAAGTCAAAGAAATGATTGCAAGTATTAAAAGCTTACAAAAACAAGCTGTCAATTTTCAACATTTTGGAAAAGAGAAGGCTTTAAGACAAGTTGAAGAAAAGATCGAAAAGCTACATGAAGAGATAGATAGCATTCCTGTAGTACAAGAGTTTAAAAGCTCACAGGTTGAAGTAAATGATTTACTACAATTAGTTGCTCATACAATCTCTAACCATGTAACAAATGAGGTTATTATCTCAACTGGTGGAGATCTGCTACGTGGCGAAACAGGCTCAAAGACAAATGATGATAGTAGTTGCGGTTGTAGCTAAAGATCATTATTATCGAGAACCAAACTGTATTTACAGTTTGGTTCTTTTTATTTAAACGGCCTATTAACGCAAGTTTTCATACTAATATTGATATTTTCTAGGTAAATTTGGTACATATCTGGGCGCACCCGCATACAATTAATTATATGGTTTCATGTTTTAATCTGGATAAAATAATGTAATTTTAACTACCACACGGGCATTAGGTAAGAAAGATTTCTAATGTTTTTAAAAAGTGTAGCACACTAGTCATTTGTCCCGCATAGGATGAATTGAAGATTGATTGAGGAGGGTATGCTCGAATGTCTGAATACAGAGAGATTATTACAAAAGCTGTTGTAGGAAAAGGTCGTAAGTTTACTCAATGTACACACACGATTTCTCCATCACACCGCCCTACAAGTATTCTAGGTTGTTGGATCATCAACCACCAATACGAAGCAAAGAAAAGTGACAATACTGTTGAAGTTCATGGTCGATACGATATTAACGTTTGGTACTCTTACAACGATAATACGAAGACTGAGGTAGTTACTGATACTGTTTCATACTCTGATGTTATCAAACTAAAATATAAAGATGATAACTTCTTAGGAGACGATTGTGAAGTAATTGCACGTGTACTTCAACAGCCAAACTGTCTAGAAGCAACAATTTCTCCAAATGGAAATAGAGTTGTTGTTGAAGTAGAGAGAGAATTTCTTGTAGAAGTAATTGGTGAAACAAAAGTGTGTGTTGCGGTAAACCCAGATGGTTGCGATGAAGAAGATCAAGATTGGGATTCTGACGTTGATGATGAAGAATTTGAAGATTTAAATCCTGACTTTTTAGTAGGAGATTTTGAGGAGTAAATTAGGACTAGGAGGACTATCTTCCTAGTTTTTTTCTTGGTTATGGAATATGTTTACGCTATAAAAACCTAACCATTAATGTGGGGATTATGTAACAACAGCTAACGAATAAAAAATGAAGATGTATTCTGCGGCAATTAACAGTATGCAACTAAAAAGTTATACTAAAGGGTAAGTACCAGTAAAAGCTTGGTAAGTACTACTAAACGTCAATTAGGGATTAAAACCACACTAAAGGATGGTATATTTATGTTATAATATATCATATAAAAAATGACTTGTAGATTTTTGGGGGATTAGGATGGCAGAGTATACGCCTATGATAAAGCAATACTTAACAATTAAGGCAGATTATCCAGATGCCTTTTTATTTTTTCGTCTTGGAGATTTTTATGAGATGTTCTTTGAGGATGCAATTAATGCTTCTGGGGAATTAGAGATAACACTTACTAGTAGAGATGGTGGTAGTGAAGATAGAATTCCAATGTGCGGGGTTCCCCATCATGCTGCAAGGGGATATATTGAACAACTTGTTGAAAGAGGTTATAAAGTTGCTATATGTGAACAAACGGAAGATCCTAAACAAGCTAAAGGTGTTGTGAGAAGAGAGGTAGTACAGCTTATAACACCAGGAACAATGATGGAGGGCAAAGGACTTCAAGATAAGGAAAATAACTTCCTTGCTGCACTTACTTATTTTGAAAATAAATCCTTTGGTATAGCTTTTAATGATTTAACGACTGGTGAAAGTCTAGTTACTCTTCTCGGCAATCATATTGATGAAGTAATTAGTGAAATTTACTTAAATGGTGTCAAGGAGGTTGTTGTAGCTTCTACTTTAGATGAAAGTGTCAAGAAAAAGCTTATTGAGCGTTGTAATGTAACAATTTCGATCGAGGATGAAACAACAATTCCGGCCAATTTTCAAAAATTGATGGAACACCTTGAACAAGATTCATTAGTCGTTATTTTCGGACGTCTTTTAAACTATTTACAAAAGACACAAAAACGAAGCTTAGATCATTTACAGCCTGTTCAATCATATAATGTAAACCAATTTATGAAAATTGACCTCCACTCAAAACGAAACCTTGAATTAACAGAAACCATTCGCTCGAAGGGAAAAAAAGGGTCGTTGTTATGGTTACTAGATTCTACGATGACTGCAATGGGTGGACGCCTATTAAAGCAATGGATTGATAGACCTTTAATAAATAAGAATGAAATTAATAATCGCTTAGACATGGTAGAGACATTAATAAATCAATTTTTCGAGAGACAAGAATTAAGAGAGTTGTTAAAGGAAGTATATGATCTAGAAAGACTGGCTGGTAGAGTGGCTTTTGGAAATGTGAACGCTAGAGATTTAATTCAATTAAAAAAGTCGTTACTGCAAGTACCAATCATACAAAAGGTTATTTTAGGGATTGAGCATCAATATGCAGCTTCCTTATCAAACAAACTTGATGGCTGTGACAGCCTGATGACACTTTTGGAGCAAGCAATTGAAGAGAATCCCCCGTTATCAATAAAAGATGGCGGTATCATCAAAGACGGCTTTAATGAAACATTAGACCAATACCGCGATGCAAGTAGAAATGGAAAGACCTGGATTGCAGCTCTTGAAAAGCAAGAGCGTGAAAGAACAGGAATTAAAACATTAAAGATCGGATATAACAGAGTGTTTGGTTACTTTATTGAGGTGACAAGAGCCAATATACATCTACTTCCTGAAGGGCTTTATGAGCGAAAACAAACATTATCTAATGCTGAACGCTATATCACTCCTGAATTAAAAGAAAAGGAATCATTGATCCTTGAAGCACAAGAAAAGATTATTGAGTTAGAGTACAATATATTTGCTGATATTCGTGAAACGGTTAAGAAATATATTTCTAGACTACAAGACTTAGCGAAAATTATTAGCGAACTTGATGTGTTACAATGCTTTGCAACAGTTAGTGAAGAGCGACACTATTCGAAACCAACATTTACAAATGGAGATATTTTTATTAAAGATGGTAGACATCCTGTTGTTGAAAAGGTCATGAATGCACAGGAATATGTACCTAATGATTGTGTCATGAATGACACTAGAAATATGCTGCTTATAACAGGTCCGAATATGTCGGGTAAAAGTACGTATATGAGACAGTTGGCATTAACTACAATCCTTGCTCAAGTCGGTTGTTTTGTTCCTGCAGCTGAAGCTGAACTACCGATTTTTGATCAAGTATTTACACGAATAGGTGCTGCGGATGATTTAATTTCAGGTCAAAGTACGTTTATGGTAGAAATGCTAGAAGCAAAGAATGCGATTGTAAATGCAACTGAGAGAAGCTTAGTGCTATTTGACGAAATTGGCCGTGGAACATCTACCTATGATGGAATGGCCTTAGCTCAAGCTATTATTGAATATATTCACGACAATATTGGTGCAAAGACACTTTTTTCAACTCATTACCATGAATTAACGATTCTTGATCAAGAATTAATGAGTTTAAATAATATCCATGTTAGTGCAATCGAAGATAACGGAAAGGTTGTTTTTCTTCATAAGATAAAAGAAGGTGCGGCAGATAAAAGTTATGGTATTCATGTTGCTGAGCTTTCGGAGCTACCAAGTAGTTTGATTGCTAGAGCGAGAGAAATTCTTGAAAGACTCGAACATAACAGTAAAACAATGTCAGCTCCTGAGCAGAAACAAACAAATAATAGTGTACAAGCTAATGCGCAATTATCATTCTTTGAAGTGGCCCAACCAAAGTTGATTAAAGAGGATACTCCTGGTATACCAAAAAAGGATAAACAAATACTTGATGCTATAAAGTCACTTGATCTTTTGGATATGACACCACTAGATGCAATGAATAAGCTTTATGAAATTCAAAAAAGGCTAAAACCGTAGATTAGAAGAAAGGTGGTTGTACGGATGGGGAAAATTATTAAGCTTAATGACCAGCTTTCGAATAAAATTGCAGCAGGTGAAGTTGTCGAACGTCCGGCATCTGTTGTAAAAGAGTTAGTTGAAAATGCTATTGATGCAAACAGTACGATTATTGAGGTCGAAGTTGAAGAAGCGGGACTTGCCAAAATAAGAATTATTGATAATGGCGACGGAATTGAAGAAGATGACTGTCTTAATGCGTTTCATCGTCATGCCACTAGTAAAATTAAAGACGAGAACGATTTGTTTCGAATTCGGACACTTGGTTTTAGAGGTGAGGCCCTACCGAGTATAGCGTCTGTTTCAGAGCTTGACATGAAAACGAGTACTGGAGAAAGTTCTGGTACGCAGCTTATTTTAAAAGGCGGAGAAATAATAAAGCATGTACGGACAAATAGCAGAAAAGGTACAGATCTTACTATTTCAAATCTATTTTTTAACACGCCTGCTCGGTTAAAGTATATGAAAACCATTCACACAGAATTAGGAAATATTACTGATATAATCAATCGAATTGCCATGGCACATCCATCAATATCATTTAGATTGTCACATAATGGCAAAAGAATGCTATATACAACGGGTAATGGCGATGTTTTACAAGTAATAGCAGCTATCTATGGATTTTCCATCGCAAAAAAAATGATCCCATTAGACTTGCAATCACTAGATTTTAAAGTAAATGGGTATGTATCACTTCCGGAAGTGACTCGTGCTTCAAGAAACTATATGTCGACGATCATTAATGGTAGGTTTATTAAAAATTACTCACTTTCTAAAGCGGTGCAACAAGGTTACCATACGTTATTGCCTATAGGCAGATATCCAATCGCCTTTTTAGAAATTCAAATGGACCCATTGATCGTCGATGTAAACGTACATCCAGCTAAGCTTGAAGTAAGGATTAGTAAGGAAGTTGAATTAAATGAGTTAATTGAAACAGGAATTAAAGCTGTATTTAAACAAAAGCAGTTAATTCCGGATGTTGCACCTAAGAAGAAGGCGTCTGCCGTGCTAGAACAACAGCGTTTTACATTTGAACATCAAAATAGACAAACAGAAATGGTAGTAGCTCCATCTAATCTTAATGCTTTTGTAATTCGAGAGGAAGAATCATTGGAGCCCGAGGTAGAAGAAGCGGAAATATTCAAGTATACTACTGTGGCAACCCACAATAAGCCAATTGAAGATCTGAAGCTTCCTACTGAACCTATAATGGAAGAAGAAAGACTAGAAACGGATATACAAAAAATTGACTCGGGTATGAATATTGAAGATCGAATTCCTCCGCTGTATCCGATAGGGCAAATGCATGGAACGTATATTCTAGCACAAAATGATGACGGACTTTATATTATAGATCAACATGCGGCCCAAGAAAGAATTAAATATGAATATTTTCGAGAAAAGGTTGGTCAGGTTATTTCAGAGGTACAGGAGTTGTTAGTGCCAATCACACTGGAATATTCTACGAACGAAAGTATTCTGATCTCAGAAAACATTGAAGAACTAGCAAAAGTGGGGATTTTTTTAGAAGTGTTTGGTCACAATAGCTTTATTGTTCGGTCCCATCCCCAGTGGTTTCCAGCTGGAGAAGAAGTATTAATCATAGAGGAAATGATAGAGCAAGTGTTAATTTTAAAGAAAGTGGATATAAAAAAACTTCGGGAAGAAGCTGCCATTATGATGAGTTGCAAGGCTTCAATTAAAGCAAATCACTATCTGAAGAATGAAGAAATATTTGCTCTGCTTGAGGCTTTAAGGAAAACTTCTGATCCTTTTACATGTCCTCATGGACGACCAATCATCATTCATTACTCAACCTATGAGATGGAAAAAATGTTTAAACGCGTTATGTAATCGGCTCAGAGCCAGAGGAAAATGATTAATTCATTTTTAGGGGCAAATCTCCCCCTATTAATCGCATGTATGTAATAGAAGAGCTCTTTATGGGCTCTTTTTTCTTGTTAAGGAATTTATAAAATTGTAAGGTTGCTCGATTTAGATAATCACTAAACAGCGACCTATGAATTTTTTTATTGAGGAATTGATATTTTTTAACGGTTTATGGATATAATAATTTGGTGTTAGCATTTTTGCTATTAGAAATAATATTTACATAATACTATTAAATTATAGTGTTACAATATGATACGATAGCAGTACTTAATAGTATGAAAGTAGTGATGATTTTTTGGGAGAGAAAGATAAAGGAAAATTAGTGGTTCTTATTGGTCCCACTGCTGTCGGAAAGACAAAACTTAGTATTGAATTAGCTAAAAAGCTTGGTGGAGAAATAATAAGTGGAGATTCGATGCAGGTATATAGAGGCATGGATATAGGTACTGCCAAGATACAGAAAGAAGAAATGGATGGAATACCCCACCATTTAATAGATATTAAAGATCCAACAGATAGTTTTTCCGTAGCTGAGTTTCAGCTAATAGTAAGGGAACGTATTGATGAAATACATCGGCGTGGGTGTTTGCCGATGATTGTAGGTGGAACAGGTCTATATATACAATCAGTCATTTATGATTATCAATTTACTGAGAATACCTCAGATCCTGAATACAGTGATAGCTTAGAAGCTATTGCAGCAACTGAGGGTGTTCTCGCTGTACATAATATGTTACGTGAAATTGATCCGGAAAGTGCAGATCGAATACATCCTAATAATATACGAAGAGTTATTAGAGCGTTAGAAATTTTCCGTAGTTCTGGTTTAACGATGGGTCAGTACCAGGAAAAGCAAGAAACCGAGTTAGTATACGATACTGTACTTATCGGTTTGACAATGGAAAGAGACATACTTTACGACAGGATAAACTTACGGGTGGACCATATGATTGATAACGGTCTTCTAGAAGAAGTATCAGCTTTATACAATAAGGGAGTAAAAGAATGCCAATCAATACAGGCAATTGGCTATAAAGAAATTTATGAATATTTAGATGGAAAAATATCTTTGGCAGAAGCTACCCAACAGTTAAAACAAAACTCCAGAAGATACGCAAAGAGGCAATTAACATGGTTTAGAAATAAAATGAATGTAAGATGGTTTGATATGACCGAAGCAAATCAAGGGAGATTTAATCAAATGTTAGATGAAATTTTAAAATATATAGCAGGAAAGCTTAAGATTTAATCGAATACTAATCAGTATAGAGAATAGAGGAGGACGACGAACATGAAACAAGCAATCAATATTCAAGATCAATTTTTAAACCAACTTCGTAAGGACAATACTTTTGTAACTGTTTTCTTATTAAATGGCTTCCAACTACGTGGGTTAATAAAAGGATTTGATAATTTCACAGTTCTTTTAGAGACTGAAGGAAAACAACAACTTATTTACAAACATGCAATCTCAACATTTTCACCACAAAAGAACATCCAGTTAGATTTAGAATAAACTAATCTATTTCACAAACAGCCTTTAAAAACAGGCTGTTTTTTTTGTTAAGGAATTTATAAAATTGTAAGTTTGTGTATAACTTCGTGTCTTTGTCTATCTACGTCTAGCTCCAGGTGCCATCGGCTCTATGGTATAAGCCAATCCCTTCCCGAAGGCAAAAAACGCCTTCAGTCAGGGCTAGTCTTATGCTTGACTTGTACAGGATGTGCTGATGTCGATGTTCGCCACAGGACGTGGCGGGTTTTAATCGACGCGCCGATAGGCGGGCGCCCTGCGCTTTTCTTGAAAGATAAGAAAGTATAAAAGTTTGTACCTAGTTTTAGTGTCTAGCTCCGGGCGCCATCGGCTCGAGGTCATAAGCCAATCCGTCTGAAAGGTCAAAGAACAACCTTCCAGACGGCTCGTCTTATGCTTGTCGCCGATAAGCGGGCGCCCTGCGCTTTTCTTATTTAGTATAGGAAAAAGCGATATTATTAAATATAACCCTCATAAAAGTAGCAAAAAGTTTATATGTTGTAGAAGGAAAAATATTTCTTGGGAAACCGCATGTTTAGACAAAAAACTAGCAGTTGTTGGTGAAATAAGTATGATTTTGATGAAATAAGAAAAATGATGAATTTTTAATATAAGGCATTTGCCTATGATATTATTTAGGCTTTTGTCACAAATGTTAAATAATGGGCGTATAATGGTATAGAATGAGAGGTGAGAGCTTTTGGATCAACCAATTACAATGAAAAACAATGGACAGATAAATGTGATTTTAAATGGCCAAAAGAAGAAGCTAAAAGTGTTAAATTCCTCCTCAAATGAAATAGTTCCAATGAAAACCAGTACCAAGCATTCTGCACTTAAAGAAATCGAAGAAGAAATGAGTGCTTTGATCGGTATGGATGAAATGAAACGGGTGGTTAAAGAAATATACGCATGGCTCTATGTAAATAAAAAACGTGAAGAACAAGGATTAAAGGCAGGAAAGCAAGCTCTTCATATGATGTTTAAAGGAAACCCTGGAACGGGAAAAACAACAGTTGCTAGACTATTAGGTAAGTTATTTTTACAAATGAATGTATTGTCAAAGGGTCATTTAATTGAAGCAGAACGAGCTGACTTAGTAGGTGAATACATCGGCCATACCGCTCAAAAAACACGTGATCTAATAAAAAAAGCGCTTGGTGGAATTTTGTTTATTGATGAGGCTTACTCCCTGGCAAGAGGTGGGGAAAAGGACTTTGGTAAGGAAGCGATCGATACACTTGTAAAGCATATGGAGGATAAACAACACGAGTTTGTGTTAATACTTGCTGGTTACTCAAAAGAAATGGATCACTTTTTATCCTTAAACCCAGGACTTTATTCAAGATTCCCGCTTGTAGTAGATTTTCCTGATTATACAGTGGAACAATTATTAGAGATAGCTAAACGAATGATGGATGAAAGAGAATATATATTCAGTAAAGAGGCAGAGTGGAAGTTAAGGGATCATTTGTATACAATCAGAAATGATACCAGCGTATCAACATTTAGCAATGGTCGCTATATTAGAAATATTATTGAAAAATCAATTCGTACTCAAGCAATGAGACTATTAATTAATGAGACAGATGATCGAGAAGAGCTCATGACAATAAAAAACCAAGATTTAGTATTTCATGACTTATAAAGTTATTAGTTATATGGAGACATTAAAAACAGTAAGAAAAAGGTGTTGATTCCTCCTTTTTCTTACCGTTTCTATAAAAAATAAATTTTCTGTGTAGTTTTATAGATTATGATTTTGATAGGTTTTAGTTCGCTTAAAAGCTCTGTTTGGCAATTTCCATTTGTAAATGTATGAAAGCATTCGCAGTGCCACGATTACTATAAACAGTGTATAAAGTTCAAAAGGAGAATTGGCAAATCCTAAACCGACAATTAATCCAGCAAGAATTGCCCAGAATCCATAAATTTCTGAACGTAGTACAAGTGGCTTACGACCGGCGAGTAGATCTCTGATAATACCTCCACCACTTCCAGTTAAAACCGCTGCAACTACAATTGCGCTGATAGGATGGTTCATATTTGATGCAAACAGTGCTCCCTGAATAGCAAATGCAGCTAGGCCGATAGCATCAAAGAAGTTTCCCCACCTTTTCCACTGTTTTAATAATCCATTTGGAAAAAGGAAAACTGCTGTCATTGCAAGTAAAGCTACTTGAAAGAGACTACCTTGATCCCAAAGTGCTGATACTGGGACACCGATAAACAAATTACGAATAGCCCCACCACCAAACGCTGTAACAATTCCTAAAATATAAATACCTAATATATCATATTCTTCTTCCATAGCTACAATGGCTCCACTAATTGCAAATGCAACGGTTCCAATAACACTTAGGACATCCCATGTCATCTTGTATTTTCCTCTCTGTCCTGTCATTAAATGATGAAGTACCACCCTAAAATTTTAGCTACTTTGCTGCAAGAAAGCAACAGTTTAAGAAATAATATAGAAAATTAGAGTATTATCATTAATTTTGTTAATATAGCTATAGATAAGACTTTGACTTTTTTATGAAAGAAGGAACGGTATTGAATAATATTGAGAAAAATTCGTTAGAAAAAGCAATATTAGTAGGTTGTCAATTACCTGGTGATGATGATACTCGCTTTGAATATTCTCTTGATGAATTAAAATCATTAACTAAGACTGCAAAGGGTCAGGTTGTTTCTGAATTGTCCCAGAAACGGGAAAAACGACATCCAGCAACATACATAGGAAAAGGTAAGGTTGAGGAACTTGTTTCCCTTGAAGCTGAGCTTGAACCAGATGTCATTATTTTTAATGATGAGCTTTCGCCAAGTCAGGTTCGTAATTTATCTGAAAAGCTACAAGCGCGTGTGATTGATCGTACCCAGCTGATTTTAGATATATTTGCATCCAGGGCCAATTCGAAAGAGGGTAAGCTTCAAGTTGAGTTAGCACAGCTAAAATATTTATTACCACGTCTTATAGGAAAGGGGCTTCAGCTTTCCCGATTAGCAGGGGGTATTGGAACAAGAGGACCAGGTGAAACAAAACTCGAAAGCGATCGTCGACATATTCATAGACGTATTGATGATATTAAACATCAGCTTAAGGTTATTGTCGAGCACAGGGAGCGTTATCGTGAACGCAGAAAGAAGAATAATGCCCTTCAAATAGCGTTAGTTGGTTATACGAATGCCGGGAAATCTACTTTATTTAATCGAATCACTGAAGCGGGTACGTTTGAAGAGAATTTACTTTTCGCAACACTTGATCCAATGACTAAAAAAATGATTTTGCCTTGTGGTTTAACGACTTTATTAACCGATACTGTCGGTTTTATACAGGACCTACCGACGACTCTAATTGCAGCATTCCGTTCAACTCTAGAAGAAGTGAAAGAAGCTGACCTTATTCTTCATGTTGTTGATTCTGCAAATCCTGATTATTTTAATCATGAAAAAACAGTGTATGATCTTTTAAATGATCTAGGAATTGAGGGTATTCCAATTTTAACTGTTTATAATAAAGCTGATAAGAAACACCATGAATTTGTTCCGAGTTCAACAACTGATTCAGTTGTTATAAGCGCTTTTGAACGAAATGATATTCTTACGTTAAAACGACAAATCGAAGATGAAATGATCATAACGATGAATGAATATCGTGTTTCTTTGCCAAGCACTGAGGGTAAATTACTTTCGAGTTTAAAAACAGATACAATACTAAAAGATTTACATTATAATGATGATACTGAAACTTATGAATGTATGGGTTTTATTCTACCAAGTCATTCGTTATCAGGGCAACTAAGACATTTTCAAGCATAAAGGAGAACAAAATGTTTAGTCAACTAAATAATGGGGAAGTTTTATCTAAGCTAGTTGTAAAAGTCGAAGCGCAAATCGCTGGTATCCATAAGGAAATTGATCAAAGGATAGATAATAACCAATACCGAGTATTGCAAAGCTATCAGAAATATCAAGTAAGCGATTCACACTTCATTCCGTCAACCGGGTATGGTTATGATGATATGGGCAGAGATACACTTGAAAAAATATATGCAGATGTCTTTGGTGGTGAAGCAGCGCTAGTTCGTCCGCAAATAATTTCAGGAACCCATGCCATTTCAATAGCGTTATTTGGGATTCTAAGACCAAATGATGAGCTGCTCTATATTACTGGGAAACCATATGATACGTTGGAAGAAATAGTCGGAATACGCGGTTCGGGTGTGGGTTCCTTAAAAGATTTTAATATTGGATATAACACAGTTGAATTAATCGATAATGGAAATATAGACTATGAAGAAATAAGAAGATCAATTCATGAGCAAACAAAAATGATTGGTATTCAACGTTCAAAAGGATATGCTACGAGACCGTCATTTACTATAAATCAAATGAAAGAAATGATTGCGTTTGTTAAAGAAATAAACCCTAATATAATTGTGTTTGTGGATAATTGTTATGGTGAATTTGTTGAGGATATTGAACCGTGTCATGTTGGTGCAGATTTAATCGCGGGTTCACTTATTAAAAATCCAGGTGGGGGACTTGCGAAAACTGGCGGATATATTGTAGGGAAAAAAGATTATGTAAAAGCGTGTTCCTACCGAATGACATCTCCAGGAATAGGGGCAGAAGCGGGAGCTTCTTTGTATAGCCTACAAGAAATGTACCAAGGATTTTTCCTGGCTCCCCATATTGTTGGACAAGCCCTTAAAGGTGCTGTATTTACATCTGCAATACTCGAGGAGATGGGTTTAAACACAAATCCAAAGTGGAATGGTCCACGTACTGATTTAATCCAATCAGTTCAATTTGATGATAAAGACCTGATGATTGCCTTTTGTCAATCAATTCAATACACTTCCCCAATTAATTCACATGTAACACCATACCCTGCCTATATGCCAGGATATGAAGACGATGTTATTATGGCTGCTGGGACTTTCATCCAAGGTGCTAGTATTGAATTGACAGCAGACGGACCGTTAAGACCACCGTATGTGGCTTATGTACAAGGTGGATTAACCTATTCACACGTGAAAATATCAATATGTATAGCATTAGACCAATTAATTACAAAGAATCTAATAAAAGTAGGAAAACAAGGATAACATTTAGTTATCCTTGTTTATTTTTAAAATTTTAATGTTATATTTCCTCACGTAATATTGACAGGTAAACTAACATGAGTTATAGTAGTTTTATAAGTTAGTAAATAAAGGAGGCGCTGCATTGAGTGACAACATAAGACGTACCATGCCATTGTTTCCGATTGGAATAGTGATGCAATTAACAGAGTTGTCTGCTCGGCAAATCCGCTATTATGAAGAGAATGGATTAGTTTTTCCGGCTCGAACAGAGGGTAATCGAAGGATGTTTTCATTCAATGACGTCGATCGGCTTTTAGAAATTAAGAAGTTGATTGAACAAGGGGTAAATTTAGCTGGAATTAAACAACTATTTGCGGTTAAACAAGAAGCAGAACTTATTAAGGAAACGCCAGCCGCTCCAGTCAAAAAAGACTTGACAGATAATGAATTGAGACGATTGTTAAAAGCAGAGCTCATTGATGCAGGAAGATTTAATAAATCAACCTTAAGACAAGGGGACATTTCAAGATTTTTTCATTAAAATCACGATTAGTGTAATATCACTAAATAAAATTATTTCGGGGAGGACATTGTTTATGTCTAAGTTTTCTAAAGAAGATATTTTTCGTATTGTGAAAGAAGAAAATGTGAAGTATATCCGTTTACAATTTACTGATATTTTAGGCACAATTAAAAACGTTGAAATACCTGTAAGTCAGTTAGAAAAAGCATTAGATAATAAAATGATGTTTGATGGTTCTTCTATTGAAGGCTTCGTACGTATTGAAGAATCAGATATGTATCTTTTCCCAGACTTAGATACATGGGTAATTTTCCCTTGGACTGCAGAAAAAGGAAAAGTCGCTCGTTTAATATGTGATATCTATAACTCAGATGGAACTCCATTTGATGGTGACCCTCGTACTAATTTAAAGAGAGTCTTAAAAGAGATGGAAGAATTAGGATTCACGGATTTCAACCTTGGGCCAGAGCCTGAATTCTTCTTATTTAAACTAGATGAAAAAGGCGAGCCGACTTTAGAGCTAAATGATAGTGGAGGATATTTTGACTTAGCGCCAATGGATTTAGGTGAGAACTGTCGTCGTGATATCGTACTTGAACTAGAAGAAATGGGCTTTGAAGTAGAAGCTTCACATCATGAAGTTGCTCCAGGTCAACATGAAATTGATTTTAAGTATGCGAGCGCATTAAAGGCTTGTGATGATATTCAAACGTTTAAATTGGTAGTAAAAACAATTGCACGTAAGCATGGTCTGCACGCAACCTTTATGCCCAAACCACTATTTGGGGTAAATGGATCTGGTATGCACTGTAATTTATCATTATTTACTAATGGGAAAAATGCTTTCTACGACACTAACAACGAGCTAGAATTAAGTGATGTGGCGAGACAATTTATCGCTGGAATTATTAACCATGCGCCTAATTTTACGGCTGTTACTAACCCGACAGTTAACTCTTATAAACGTTTGGTTCCTGGATATGAGGCTCCTTGTTATGTGGCATGGTCAGCGCGTAACAGAAGTCCGTTAATTCGTATACCTGCTTCACGTGGACTAAGTACTCGTGTAGAGGTTAGAAGTGTTGATCCTGCAGCAAATCCTTACTTAGCAATGGCTGTTCTACTAGCGGCTGGACTAGATGGAATTAAAAACAAATTAACTCCTCCAGCTCCAATAGATCGTAACATTTACGTCATGAACAAAGCAGAACGACTAGAAGCTGGAATCGTTGATTTACCTGCAACATTAGCTCAGGCACTGGATCTATTTAAGGCAGATGAAATTATTGTTAATGCTCTAGGGGAACACTTGGCTGAACACTTTGTTGAAGCGAAAGAAATTGAGTGGGATATGTTCCGCACACAAGTTCATCCTTGGGAACGCGAGCAATATATGTCAATGTATTAAAAAGCCAAAACCTTATCACTTTTTCAGTGGTAAGGTTTTTTAGGGTTATAAAAAAGCAATTTGGGCAAATGTCCCAAATTGCTGTGTGAAATTTATGAAAGTATAAAATTTTATACCTAGTTATGGCGTCTAGCTCCGGGTGTTTAGCGCTTTTTTATTAGTACCCCAAATTCATTCTAATGTACAGTTCGGTAAACACCTATAACTTTGCCTAATATTGAAACATTACGTAGGATAATTGGTTCCATGCTTGAATTTTCTGGTTGTAATCGAATATAATCTTTCTCCTTAAAGAAGCGTTTTACAGTTGCTTCATCATCTTCGGTCATAGCCACGACAATATCCCCATTATTTGCTGTTTGTTGTTGCCTTACGATAACTAAATCTCCATTAAGTATTCCAGCTTCAATCATACTTTCTCCCATAATTTCAAGCATGAAAACATTGTCGTCTGGAGAAACAAACCTGTCAGGTAGAGGGAAGTATTCCTCCACGTTTTCAATGGCAGTAATGGGGTGCCCAGCAGTAACTTTACCGATAATAGGTACATTTATCACCTCACTGCGAGGTATATGGCTAGTAGAATCGATTTCTAATATTTCAATTGCACGCGGTTTAGTAGGATCTCTTCGAATGAGTCCTTTACTTTCGAGTCTAGATAAATGGCCATGTACAGTTGAACTGGAAGCCAGTCCAACAGCTTCCCCTATCTCACGGACAGAAGGTGGATAACCTTTCGCTTTCACTTCGTCTTTAATAAAATTTAAGATATCCTGTTGTCTTTTTGATATTTTCGTCATTTTCGTTGCACCTCGAATCTTCCTAATATTTAACTAGATTATAGCATGATTTTCCTATTTGTACAAACATAAGTTCGAAAAAAGATATTGACACGAAACATTTGTTCTTATTATAATAAAAGTGAGTAATGGGAACAAATATTCTTATTGGGGGTTTTTACATGAAACAAGGACAAGTATCAATCGTTTACTACATACTTTTTCTCATATTATTAATAACTATGACTTTAGCAATTAGCACAGGTGTTAATTATGAGAATGAAAATAAATACATTGTAATCACAATAACTAATGGTGACACGTTATGGGGTATTAATGAATCGTTTAAGAATCAACATAATCTTTCATTTAGTGAATTTGTCTCATGGGTTGAAAGTAAAAATAATGTTCAGCATGATAGTTTAAATCCTGGTGATAAATTATATGTTCCTATTAAAATGACAGATGATCTTAAAAATGTCCCTGCTTATGCAAGCAATGGGTACTGATAATGAAAGCTATAATCTATGCCAGAGTTAGTACAAACAAGAATACCCAGGAAGCGTCAATAGCAAGACAAATAGAGGAGCTGACTAAATTAGCAAATTTCTATAAGATGGACGTTATAAAGGTGATTGAAGAAAAGGAAAGTGGATATGAAGTAGATCGAGACGGCATACTAGATTTATTATCTACATTAAAATCCGAAGAGGTGGAGGCTGTTCTAATTCAAGATGAAACAAGATTGGGTCGTGGGAATGCAAGGATTGCTATCCTACGGTGTATCTATAAAACAAATGTAAAGATATTTACAATTAGCAACCACGGTGAATTGCAGCTTTCTGAAACGGACTCCATGGTACTAGATATAGTAAGTATCGTCGAAGAATATCAACGCAAAATCCATAATGTTAAAATACGAAGAGGTATGAATAGAGCCATTAAGAGGGGCTATCGCCCGGAAAAAAATTTTCCCCATCTTCCTCATGATCGATCGGGTCGTGAAAAGCTTGATATTCCTGTTGAAGAGATTGTAAAGTTAAGAGAAAAAGATTTAACATTTTCAGAAATAGCATCCACATTAAGAGGGCTCGGATACAATGTTTCTAAAGCGACTGTACATAGAAGGTATAAAGAATTTATACTAAAGACGGATAACTTGTAATATGGACTCCTTTTTAGTAACATATTTTATTATATTGACTTAAGAAGTAAAAGGAGTCCTATTATAATGCTATCAAAAGATAAAATTGCTCGAATTAATGAGCTTTCAAGAAAATCAAAAAGCGAAGGCTTATCTGCAGAAGAAACAAATGAGCAACAAAGACTACGTCAAGAATATCTTCAAACGTTTAAGAGTTCAATGACTGATACCCTTCATAATGTGAAAATTGTTGATTCAACGGGTGCTGATGTTACACCTGAAAAATTAAAAAAGAGTAAGATCAGAAAACGGATGAATTAAACACGATCCCAAGAATACATAAAAAGATTATGTATTCTTTTTGTGCGCCCTGCATGGGTGAATACTCGGTGGTGAAAGTCCACTACAGGCTTGGCAGTAGGAACTGTTAGCGAAAGACAAGGTGGCTATCGTGAGGTAGTGGCTGAAGGAAGTCGGACGCAAACTCCTGAACTGACGAACAGAAACTAGATATAAGGCTGAATTAGGTCGGATAAGGTTGCAAGACAAACTGAAGTCCAATACTGCTCGAAACCTATACAGTAAATCTAGCAGTTACATGGGAGGAAAGTATTCACTCTTACCAGGGGAGGTCTTACGAGGGCACAGTGCAAGTTAAGTGATAACGAACCAGTGCAATCTTCATGGTGACATGAGGATGAATCGTAAGAAGTCAGCCGAGGTCATAGTAGCGTTCGCTGACAGGACGTGAAGGACTGAACAATAATAATTTTGAGGATACAAGGAGGTGTGGAAATTGCGACAACCGCAGAAAACAGGGAAACCTGGCTACCGTCAGAGAGATAATGTGGAACATGAAGAGTATAACGGAGTGCATAGTAATTTCCATGGTGAACTGAACAATCAAAATGGTGTAAATCTGTATGAGAGAATTCTTACAAGGAATAATCTCAATCAAGCCTACCTCCAAGTTGTCAGAAATAAGGGAGCCGCAGGCGTAGACGGTATGACTTACGACCAGTTACTCCCGCACTTGAAGGAGCACAGGGAAGAGTTACTAACGAAATTACATGACGGAACTTATAGCCCACAACCCGTGTTGCGGGTTGAAATTCCAAAACCTAACGGTGGTGTAAGAAAATTAGGGATTCCAACTGTTATCGACCGGATGATTCAGCAAGCAATCAATCAAGTCTTACAACCAATATTTGACCCTACGTTCTCCGATAATAGCTTTGGGTTTCGTCCGAAGCGTAGTGCACACCAGGCTATCATACAAGCGAAGTCGTACTACGAGCAAGGGTACAGATACGTTGTAGATATGGATATGAAAGCTTATTTTGACACAGTGAACCACGATAAACTCATGTACTACATCGAGGAAAAGGTAAAAGATAAGCGTGTTTTACATCTTATCCGCCAATACCTCAAAAGCGGTATTATGGTAAACGGTTTAGTTCAAGCATCCAAAGAAGGAACTCCA